>JAJEET010000106.1 GCA_022820835.1 Candidatus Poribacteria bacterium | reverse complement strand
AATCGGATCCAGTTCCTGCATAATCCGTACAATGAAATTGCCGGTGCCGACAAACGGGTCGATGATGTTCACGCCAGTATCCGCAAGCGAGCGGTTAAATTCTGTCTGTAAGATGTGTTCAACGCTTTTCACCATAAAATCCACAATCGGCTGCGGTGTATAAACGATGCCGTGTGTATCGGCGACCTTGACGGAGAAGCCTTGAAAAAACTGTTCGTAAACGGTGTTGAGGAACCCCTGTTTCTGGGAAAAGTCGGTGATGGTGGCAGCGGTTTGCTCAATAGCGACGTAGAACGGGTCTAAACTTTCAAGAAACTGGTTGCGGTCAAACGTCTGTGAGGTGAGCGCGTCAATGACGTTCTCAATTTCACGTGCGATGATATTTCGGCGCGTGAAGTCGCGATTGTTGAAAACGGTACGGAAAATCCGTTCGGTTAGCAGGTGCTGGATGAGCATCTCCTCCACCGCGGCGATGGAGAGATTCGGATTGATAGAGGCTTGACACTGCTGATGAAAACGCGTGAACGCTTCCTGAAATTGGGTGTTATTTTGACGTTCCGCTTCGATTAGTGCCGCTAATTGTTCACCGAGTTGCGGCACCTTTTCCTTAAATTCAGCGACTGCGGTATGCCATGCCAAGATGTTCTCCTCCTGATAGCCGAAGAAGGTCTGGAGCATACGCACGAGATTTGTCGGTTCGGTGATGTCGAGGTCGAGGTGGAGCTGCCCGCGTTGGTAGAGGAGTGCATGCGTTGGGGATTGGACGATGATATTTTTGGAGGGGTATCCTGCGGCGAATTTCTTGGCTGCTTCGGCGTGCAGATCGTCTTTCGTATCTTTTGCTTCCCAGTGTCCGTGTGGTAAGCCGAAGGTATCGACGATTTCACCGTCGGGTGTTACGCGTCTTTTCTCTGGCGTGTAGTGTGTCTTTTCGCAGAGGAGTGTTAGATCTGATTGTCCGCAGTAGTGTTGGAGGAGGCTTTGGAATGCGGCACGTACGGTGCCTTCGTTTTGTTCGCCGAGGTGTGCGTATTTTTCGAGTTCAACGTAGTAGTTTTTTATCGGTTTGTGAGAGGGTTTGATGTTGAGGGTTGGCATCTTTTCTCCATGTTAAGAAATGTTACTCTCCCCGCAACAGTACTGCGATGTCTTCTGGCAATTTCACTCTGTTTTTTGTCTCAAAGTCTTCAACGTTTTTATAGTCGTTATGGAATGAAGCAGCGATGTCCACTCCGATGTCCTTGGCAGTTATAGGACTATAGCAAGGTAGGATACACAAATCAGGATCCTCTTTTAAATAAATTATGATAATACAACACTGTGAGAATGTCAAGATAAAACATGATGGCATTTAAAAAATAAAATTGGTTTTTTCCCGAAAATATAGTATAATCTTCTAAGATTGATGCGTAATCTAAAGCGAACATCTGATTCTTTTTTCGTAAAGATGCCCACCATAAGGTAACAGCAGATATTGTGAACGCAGATCCTATCAAATTAGAACTCTACAAAAACATCCTGACCTCGGTTGCTGAGGAGATGGGTGTAACGCTGCAACGTACGGCGTTTTCGCCGAACATCAAAGAACGGCTCGATTTTTCGTGTGCTGTTTTTGATGGCAGCGGTCAGATGGTCGCCCAAGCCGCACATATTCCCGTGCATCTCGGTTCTATGCCGCTCTCCGTTCTGGCAGCGATTGAACGTACCAAGGTCGAACCCGGGGATATGATCGTCCTCAACGATCCGTATTGTGGGGGTACGCACCTACCGGATATTACACTGGTCGCGCCTGTCTTTTCAGATGAGGAATTGAGTGATGGCGAGACCCGTCCTGTCTTTTTTGTTGCGAACCGCGCGCACCACGCTGATGTCGGCGGTATGACCCCCGGCTCGATGCCGATTGCGACGAGCGTGATTCAGGAAGGCATCCGTATCCCACCAGTTAAACTTATCCGAGGTGGTGAATTAGATACCGACCTCTGGGAATTAATCCTCGCGAATGTGCGTACACCGGAAGAACGTCGCGGCGATATGGAGGCACAACTCGCAGCGAACCGCGTTGGGGAGCGTAGGCTGCAGGAGATGGTAAACAAATACGGCACAACAGAAATTAGGGAATACATGCAGGAACTCTGTGCATACGCAAGTCGAATGGTGCGGACACGTCTCCGAGAAATTCCAGACGATCGTTATGTATACACTGACGTGCTTGATAACGACGGTATCACCGAGGATCCGATCGAAATTCGGGTTGCAATTGAAATTAAAAACGATACGGCAATCGTTGATTTTACGGGAACAGCGCCGCAGGCACGAGGTTCTGTCAATGCGATTTATGCTATCACCCTCTCTGCAGTTTTTTATACGTTCCGATGTATCGCTGGGGCAGATGTCCCTGCTAATGCTGGGTGTCTGGAACCGATTCAGGTCATCGCGCCGGAGGGAACCGTTGTGAATGCGACGTTTCCTGCAGCCGTTGCCGGTGGAAACGTCGAAACATCGCAGCGCATCGTTGACGTACTGCTCGGTGCCTTGGCACAAGCGTGTCCGGATCAGATTCCGGCTGCCAGTTCTGGGACTATGAATAACCTCACAATAGGTGGCTATGATGCCTCACGTGGAAAGGACTTTACCTATTATGAGACCATCGCAGGTGGGATGGGCGCGCGCCCGGACCGTGATGGCATTGATGCTATCCATACACACATGACGAATACGATGAACACACCCATAGAGGCGATTGAGACGAGCTATCCGATGCAAGTAGCGACATACACGATTCGGCGCGGGACAGGTGGTGCGGGGAAATTCCGAGGCGGTGCTGGTGTTATCCGAGCATTGAAACTTTTGACAGATGCGGAAGTTACGATCCTTTCGGAACGTCGAAGTCGAGGGCCTTACGGTTTACAAGGCGGAGAGTCAGGGGAACCGGGACGTAACGTGCTAATTTCTGATGGAGAGGAACACTCTTTAGCTGGTAAGGTCTCCGTTTCTACGCGCGAAGGTGATGTTATTCGGATAGAGACACCCGGTGGCGGCGGATTTTCGTCTTAGCAATTAACGTTGTTATAGTGACACCTATAATTATCCACCTTAATTTCTCCATAACAGGGACATCTGTAAAGAAATGCTGCACGCAAAAAATAAAAAATAATTGGTATTTTTAAATTGAATATGCTATCATATATAACCTAAATAGTATTAATCAATAATATGAGAAGGTTTTGGTGCTGGAGCAACTTGGTCAGATCACGATTTCCAGCAGCAAATAGAGAAAAACTACGGAGAGCGACAATGAAAAAACTGACGCAATCAGCGTTTCAGAGCGCAAGAGACTTTATAATGGATCACGGGAGAGCGTTGGACCAAAGACGCTTTGAATTTCATTTTGAAGATGGATCCGCTGATGCCGTTCTTGCCGCGCTAACCCCTTATCAAAACGAGGATGGGGGTTTCGCCCACAGTCTGGAACCTGACATCAGGACACCGTTTTCATCTGCGATTGTGACGACGGTAGGTTTCCAGATTCTTAGAGAAATTCGGGCACCTGCCAGTCACATATTGGTACGGAAGGGCATCCAATATTTTATTGCCACCTATCAGGCGTCTCAGCAGGTATGGCATATCGTTCCACCCGAAGTGGATCATGCGCCTCACGCGCCTTGGTGGAATTATGAGAATAGTGCCGAAACTTTTAGTCAGTTTCTGGTCAACCCTCGTGCTGAGATTCTCGGATATTTGCACGAATTTAGTGATGGCGTGCCGACGAAATTGCTAACGACATTAACTGCGACTGTTCTGGAGCATCTGGATTCGCTACCCGACGAAATGGAGATGCACGACGCGCTCTGCTTCGTAAGGCTTGCGGAGACGGAGACGCTACCAAATAGGGAAAAGGTCTGGGCGAAACTCGCTCAAGCAGCGGTGCCTGATGTTGCCCGGAACGCGGAGCAGTTGGCTGGCTATGTCCTCAAACCGCTGTGGTTGGTGCCTTCTCCAGAATCACCCTTGGCTGCTGAACTCAAGGATGAAGTGGAGATGAACTTGGACTTCGAGATCGAACAGCAGGGTGCGGATGGTTCTTGGGTCCCGAATTTCTCTTGGGGTGATCAATATCCAGAGGCGTGGCGAATAGCCAAGCGGGAATGGCAATCTCGGTTCACGGTCGATACTTTGAAAACATTGAAAGATTTTGGTCGCATTGATCAAATCGGTGAATAGGAAGTGCTGATTGACGCAATTGGTAGGATCAATTCACTATGTGCGTCATGTCAGTGGTCTGCGAATAAACACGATTTGACCTGCAAAGAAAAACACAACGTTATAAAGCAAAAGTACCAACAGCAGATGAGAATGCATTGATATTACATCTGGCAGGAAAAACTTCGGTGGAACAAAATCTGGCGGATCTGCTTTCAAAATGCGTTGTAGGATTTCATAGTCTCCTGTTTCTTCAATATATCTATTGACGTGTTCGGCGTATTGATGCCGGTATCGAATAACAGCACGACGGAAATTCCATTCGCTGAGAATTCCGGTGTTTGCTACGTCCGTCGCTAAATAAACAAATGCCGCGGAGGGTGAAATTAGGGAGAGAGACAGGTTCATATCGGCTTGTGCTTGAACTGCGTTGATAAAATCTTGCCGGATTTCTGCTGCCTTTCCCACGCTTAGGTTCATCTGTCTCCGCTCCGCCTTCGCACGGATTTTGTCTATAGTTTGTTTTTCGGTATCATTTAGAGCTGCTGGATCGCCGCCGTGCTCCTGTATGAATTCCTCTATCTCCGCCCGGCTCTGTTGCCGAATATCTCCTGATAGTTTTCGCATATTCTCATGGACTTCATACACTGTAGGTATAGGGCGCAAATAGGCGGCTAAAAATGGACTGAAGTTGGGAATCACTAAAACCGTGATAACCCATAATGCCATCAAAAGCGTTAGGGTCGTTTTCGGATGTTTTGTCAAACACGATCCAAAAAGCCCAAGCGCGCAAAAAACAGATAGATAAAGCAGAGCGAGGAAAAAAAGAAATAAGGTTGCTACCCAATCGGAGGGACGAAGGTGTACGTTAGGCATCAGGTATAAGATCAGAATCACACTCATCAGTGCTGGTAGTAGAGAAGTTATTAGACTGAGATAGCTCCCAACGAACTTCGTAGCCAAAAGCAGTGGACGTGAAATGGAATTTATCATCACCAGTCGTAAGGTCCCGCGACGATACTCCCCTGAAATAGCGTCATACGTAAACACAAATGCTAACAGACTCCCAACGATGTTAAAGAAGAAAACGAAATCCAACTGGGAAAAGAGATAGCGATTTGGGTTGTTAACAAATTGTCGATTGTTCTCAAATTGAGGTCCTGCTGCCGCCTCACTATTGGCATTCAAAGAGAGTTCTTCGTCCAATCCTGTTGCCAAAACCCGTAACGTTGGAAGGTCTCGGTTCATCCAGTACCAACTATATTTATTCGTATACAGATGGTCTTTGAGTTTGTACCCTGTATATAATTGCCGTCCTGCCCAAGTCTTGTCCATCGCTAACATTGCCGTTGATCCGATGAGGAAAATCAATGCCAAAATCATCGAGACCGCAAAACGGGCACTGAGGATATGATCATGTATTTCTTTCGTAATCAAGGTCCAGAACATGTTTCCTCCAATGCGTGTTGTCATCTCACGTCGTAGCGATGAAACGCTAAGTTCGCTCCCATGAACAACAAGATATTCCACAGAAATAGGAGTTGCAAATCGACCCAAACTTTAGAGAAGCTGGACCCAAGTGAATGCGGGCGATGAACGAACATGGACCAATTGCCCTCTTGTCTCACGCTCCGTTTAAGCCATGCGAAAAGCCGCCGACGATAGTCTTGATAATCTGGTATGCCTGTTTGTGCCAACGTTGTTGAACCGTGGACATAGGATGCTAACGGCGAAAGACGAGAGAGGTTTTTTCCTAACGCAATTTGGCGGTCGATTTTGGAAATATAGGTATCGTCCATTGACCACAATATCTCTCGTTGTTCCTCAGTAATATCATGTTCAGTAACAGCCTTTTCTTTCATTTGTCTGTGCTCGCCTTCAGAGGGAGCCGGGGCAATTGTCCTCGTTGTTAGCAGCGCAAGTCTTGGTATCCATAACGTCCAAAGCATCCAGATAAATAGACACAAAACGAGAGAAGTTGCCTCTCGATGAACCACTGTAGAAACGAGTAAACCGAGTGTAAAAAACACAGAGAGATAGATTAAAGTAAAGCAGATAATACCACCGAGTCGCAGAAAATGTTCACTGGAAAGTGAAACGCCGGAGAAAGTATACATATAGATGAACATGAGCAGCACTGCCGGAGAGAAACTCAGCAATAGACTCATATAGCCGCCGATCCATTTGCCTAACAGAAATGTTGATCGTCGAAGGGAATTGCTCAGCACCAAGGAGAGGGTATGCGTCTCTTTTTCACCACAAATGCTATCATAAGAGAGAAAAATTGTAAGGACCGACAAAACTATACTGACAATATAGACAAAGTCGGGAGTCTCAAACAGTTCAAAGATGTGCCGTTCCTCTCCAAAACGCATGAAAACCTGTCCGATAACATTATATCGAGGATGAAAATTTGGGATGACTGGGCGGACCTCATTTGTCCCTTTCGCGATTAGGCTGAGTGGCTGTGGCGGTCTGGAGATGCCACGAGCCAAATTAGACTGTTTCTCTCGGTGTTGGTAATCGTGTGACATCAAAACGATAGAAATTACACATAGGACGATACACACAATGCTGGTAAGGATATAACGAACACTCGTGAGATTATCAGTCAGTTCGTGTTTGATTAAATTACCAAGTTGATGCATATTATCCTACTTCTGTCCGAGAACCTTCAGAAACTCTGGATCGTCCTTTACATCCGAAAATTCGGGTGCCTCAAGGAAAAACGGGTAGTAACTATCCATATAATTATAGCCCCGAACCACATAAGCGTCCTGAGCGATCTTCAAATGGTGTAAAGTCTTCTCGCGATCCTTCTCAGATGCCCAGATGCTTACAGCCAGCTGAAAGTGGCTATATTCGGTGTAATTTCCCAAATCAATAGCGACTTGTAGAAGACGTCGCGCCGCACTATACTTCTTAGACCATACCAGACAACAACCAACATTGTGAGCAACGCAATAAAGCTCGTAAAGATTTACAGGAAAACCTGCATCCAGTTTTTTCAACTCGCCTTCAATAAATGTGTTCGTTTCGGTGTAGACTTGATCGAAACGATCCCAATTTTCCTGTTTGCTATACGATCGCAGTCGAATCTCTCTCACTGCCAACCAGAATTTAAAATGAGACCCCCAACCGGGTTTACCATTGGCACGTTCTAATTTTTCTATTTCGAGAAGTGCCGCATCTAATCGGTCGTTTCTTTCTAATATCACTGCTCCGGCTCGGAGGAAATTGCAACGACTGTCCTGACTCACTTCAGGGTGTTCTAAGCGTTCAGATGCTTCATTATAAAGTTGAATCCAGTCATCAATACGACCTTCCGCTTTCCAACATCCGGCAGCGTTCAGATTAGAAATAGTTCTTAACGCATATTTTTCTGACTGTTGGCATGCCCAACGGTAAAGACGCGTCTGATCTTCAATAGCTTCTCGGTTTCTCCCAACAAATGCAAGGCTCTCTACTAACGACTTATGCGACCAATAACGCTCCGTATCATCTGGCGCGTCATTCATATAGTTACGGAGTAGAGGTATCCGTTTTTCCATTCCGAGTTTGCCCATACACGGGTATATCTCATCAACGGCAAGATGCACCAACTCAGGCGTGGTTTCACCTTTAAGTGCATCTTCAATCTCATTAGAGGCATCCTTAAGAATATTCTCTCTTGATGCTGGGTCAGATTTTACTTGTTCCATGAATGCATCGAAGTTGCCACGAATATCTTTCACTTTATCCGACATAATAAAATCTCCTTTGGAGCCACCCCAAATCTCGCGAATTGTAGGTTCCTCCCTCTTCAACCGCTTGCGGGCGCGATGGAGCCGACTCTTGACGGTGTTCGGCGACACACCCAAAAACTTGCTAACGTCTTCGCATGTCATACTATCGAGATAATGAAGCGTTACAACGCTCCGTTCACCCTCCGGCAACTTTTGCAGGAGGCGTTCGACGATTTCGCGTTGCTGTTCATTCGCGAATTCTTCTTGTTGTTTCGCGCGATATTGCGCATAGGTCAGGTCTTCTAATTCCTCTGGCGGCATTGCATCTAATGATTCCATCGGCATCCGCTTCTTTTCCAACCACGCGAAACACTGACGGGCAGCAATCACATAAAGCCATCCGGCAAACGTATTCGGATTTTTCAGCGTCGGCAGTTTTTCGTAAACTCTGAGGAATATATCTTGCGTGATTTCTTCAGCGATGTGGAAATCACCGATTTTCCGGCGTACGAACGCGTGGACCGGTTTTTGGTATTTCCGCACAAGTGTGCTGAACGCAGACTCGTCACCCGACAATATCCGTTCAATCAATTGCACGTCATCATTTTTCATGCAACACCTCCTAAAATATGTTGTTTCTCAAAATGTTAAGATAGGAATTGAGGACAGAAAGGTTGCATAAAATGCAAAATTTAGGAAAATGCTATCATTAAACTGGGGAAATTTAAAATTGGAAAAGAAACCGACACTGAAGCTGCAAGTGATTGACGAAATCAAGGATAGATTGCCGGAGACCGAAAACCTACACGTTATAGTGAAACCTACAATTAAGTAGACGCTTTTCCTTTAAGAAAAAACAGTTCGTAGGGGCGAGGTCCCCTCGTCCTTCTTTCAAAATGTGCCCTATTATTTTTAGAGTGCCCTATAAGTTACAATCGCTTAGTGTGAAAACAAAAACTTGAGTTGAGAATAAGCCGGATTCTGTATGTGGTGATCATTCATCTGGGATGGATGTTACCATCCACCTCAAGCGGTTACCTCGGGACGAGGCGGGCTACCTCTGTCCGTCCCTGATTTACCTTGCTCCAGACGGGGTTTACCAAGCTCCGTAAGTCGCCTTACGGACTGGTGCGCTTTTACCGCACCGTTTCACCTGTACAATACCTTCAGGTATTGTAGTCTACTTTCTGTTGCACTTTCCATAGCGTCGCCGCTCCTGGGTGTTACCCAGCATCCTGCCCTGTGGAGTCCGGACTTTCCTCATCCGACCGGTCAATTCCGATCAAGACGCGACCACCTACTCAACTCAAGTCTTTCCTATTATACCCCACCTGACATTTTAAAGGCAAAGAAATCGGATTATGTTGGGGTGATTGTTTCGTTTACTGAAGTGCGCCAGTCTGGCTATGGAGGTGGGATTCGTAATTGTTTACAGATGTCCTTCGCTATGCGATTCGCGATCTCAGTGTGCCGAGGGATCGCAGCCTTGGCTCTGCCCTTTGAACGCCCCCATATTGAGTGGTTACCACCTTCGCGAATAAAATAACAGCCGTGCCTTTTGAGGTGTTGAATCAAGGATCTTCGTTTCATAAAACGATTGTAACTTCCTCAAAAGTCTCGCCTTCCGTTCTGTCGATCGCCTCCTCCCGGTTCAGTTCCAAAATATCCTCAAGCCCGCTTTTAAGGCTAACCATCAATTCATTCTTAGTTCGTTCTTGGCAATTGACACCGGGAATTTCTTGTATCCAGCCGATCCACCAATCTTCGTCTCTTAGGATAACAGCGGTATATGCTTGCTTCATTAGTTCGATCCTCCTTAGAAAAGATAATGCAACAAGTATAGCACGAATTCATAGCAAGATCAAGCAGAGTTACTATCTTGGGTTTCGGTGTGTGGCACAACCTTCTCGTTGACTAGATCTGCCACTTCTGATGGATGATACAATACTGGATAGCCTACCGCTCGCCGCATCATAATATCTTCTCCGAGTAAATCTGTATGTTGACGGAGGAACCACGCAGCGCAAAACGGCGACATCCCAACCTGAGCTGCGCCTCGAAGTTCGTCACTATTGCCATCACCTATGAATATACAGTCTGAAGGAGCAATGCCCAGATTCCTACATGCGTGTTGATAGATGTCAGGTTCGGGTTTGACAATTTTGACCGCATGAGAAAATATGGTCACTTCAAAAAAGCGTACCAAGGGGCTATTTGCCCAATCTAAGACTTCAGATCCATCGGTATTACTGATGAGACCGAGTCTAACACCTGAAGCCGTGATTTCATCGAGCATATCGAGAATTTCGGGTTCTATACAACGTAGATGCGCGGTAAAAGCAGATTGGCGGTGTTCAGCCAGTGTCTTAATGGTACTTTCAGGAGATTTTCCCCCAAGCTTCCCAACGATATACCGTAGAGACGCTGCATAGTTTAATTGTCCCGTACATCGCGCTGGTCGATGATTCACATATTCCCGCTGAAAGTCCTCTAAGAAGGGTTTGAAAGAGAACTCACTGAAATCATTAGGATTCCCGTAAAGTTCTCCCCTTGACACGAGTCCTTTTGCCTTCAGTTCGGCGTAATCTGCCAAATGTTCGTGGTAAAAGTATCTCCATTTCATGAACGGCTTTTGTGGACGATTGCCACTTGTTCCAATAAACTTCCTATCCGTGGCAGGTAATTGATCTCGCGGCTCAGACGTGCCACCGCTTCACACCGACGCGCTAACGCATCAGTCTCTTTGATTGCACTCTCACGCTTATTAGGGATGGGACCGAGGCGTAGCAACCAATATGTCCAAGCTGCCAGCACACCCTTGTAATAGATAGAATCGTCGAGTGCCCCGCGGAAATTAGAGGATAGTTCTGCCCGATAAACATTTTCGATTTCTCTTGTCAGCACTTCATCACATTCCCAACGCACTAAAAAAGAATAGGGGCCGAGGGGCGCGTCAAGCAGAAAATGCCCGTAATTGCTGTACTCAAAGTCAACAAGTTTTACAGCGTTATTATGCAATAGATAGTTCTGAGGTGCAATATCCACGTGTCTGAGTGCGGCAAAAGGTTCGGTATCCGACAGCGTCTCCGTTAATTCAGACAGTTCAGTCTCAACGGCGACAGATACGGGTTGCTCAACGAATGCCGCGAGCCTGCGAAAAGATCGGAGAATTCCATCAAATGCATCGAGATCTGCGTGGTGGTATGTTCCAAGACTCGTACGTATACTAAGCCATTCGTTTTTCTTACCATAGGTGGATCCGTGCATACGTCCCATTGTCTGAGCATAGGCAAGTAGCGCATGCTTTCGCTCGTGTGCGTTAGCGTTACGCAATACATCCCTGAAGGTGTGCGCTTTCGGCACGTACTCAAATGCGATGAGACCGTGAAAAACATCGCCCGCGATGAATTGAGGAGCCAGTGTCCGGGTACTATCAATTTGACTCAAAAATTGAAGCGCAGCCCATTCGTTGAAAAGTTTCCAAGCCGGACTTCCAACGCAATCCGATTTAGGATTATACGGTTCACGTTCAGTGTGTCTCGCCATCTTGACGAGAAACACTTCCGGCAAAGAACTCGGTCCATCCGCAACCCAACAGCGAAAGATACGTTTCTTCTTGAACTTCGTGCATTTTGCAAGCCGAATCTCAGACTTGAGAGAACTCGAAAGACTCTTCTCTATGAGCGATAACAAAACATCCATCGCTTCTGACTTACGGGTCATGCTTCCTCTTAATCTCCAATCGGGTATATATGGAAGTGTTTACTAATCTGGTGAGTCTAAAAGCTTTGAGCGGCTGACAGGAAACTTAAATCCATATTGACGAACAACTGATTCAACTGTTTTTGTTATCCATTTCTCAGCATACGGTGATACGATGACTTCATCAATCAAGGTGTTGAGATCAAGTAATAAAGGCTGACCGGGTTTACATTCAGGGGGATCGGTATCTTCAAGTCTTTTTAGAAGAGTTGGTAGATCAAACCCTTTACGACTTAAAGAAAAACCCTCTTTCATTCTAAAAAAACGTTCCTTTATATACGGAGAAGCATCTATGATTGCACGTACTTCATTCTCGAATTCAAACGCTTTTCTTTTATAGAAAAAGGGTAAATATATCGTGTGTATCTCGCGAATGTTTTTGGGGACTTTTATATCTTGATATTCTTTGTACCAGACTCTACCTATATGTACATCCACACTTCCTTTATGGGAAAAACTGTCCCTTAGACCGCGTATAGTCGTTTTTATGGCGATACCACTATTGTGCAAGTCGTATCTTCCCCACATTCCCATTGATTCTTGCTTGCCTCGATGCCAACAGGAACACATGACCCATTTACGCCACTTATGCCATAATTTTATTACTGCCTGACTGCCGTCTGTCCCAAAACGCTTGGTTTCCTTTTCGTAGTATTCTTCTATCAGTGGAGGAACATGACCTTCAAATTTGTCATCAAATTTATCGGCTCTTGCGAAGTACAAAGACTTTTCCGATAAAAGGTTCACGAATTTCTCGAAACTTAAATATCGCCACAAAGTAGTTTCATCTTTGGGCGAGTAGATTCCAGTTATTTTTTTATACACAATTATTTTCTCTCAAAGTAATGTGACAATTCGGAAAGATTCGTATTTCGCCGGTATTTTATCTTTACTAACGCTCTTCGTTTCATATCTGGATAGGGACTTCCTGATGCTCAGCTTTCGCAGCCTTGATAGCCTCTTTACGATTGTATTCTATCATTTCGAGAAGCGTAATTCGTAGTGATTCAAGCAATTCATCCTTAGTCCGTTCTTGACCATTTACACCAGGAATTTCCTGTATCCAGCCGATCCACCAACCTTCGTCTTGTTGGATAACAGCGGTATATGCTTGCTTCATTAGTTCGATCTTCCTTATAAAAGATACTATAGTTTGGACAATTTTATGAATTAAGATGACAATCCAGTTTCAATCTCACAATCGAGATACTTTTCATTTTAGCGGAATCCAAAATTTTTTCATTTTTATCTATGGTTGTCTATTGGGGATAAGTTCAACGGACATTGATATTCCAAGTTTTTTTGAAATCCTATTTAGAATGGATGCTTTTGCAGGGTTTCCATTATTAGTATTTATGTAATACTGACCGCTTTGAAAGTTACCCTTGGGGAACAGAGTCCTTGAGACAATTTTCGGCTCTTTACGCATGACATCCTCCAGTCCTATCTTCTCTATAACTGTAGTGAAAACAATCCGTGAATTTTGATTCTCAATAACTTCTCCATCGGACATCGTCACACGTAAATGTGATTCACTCGGTCTTTTAGTTAAACGGGAAGTTTGCGGATTCACGGGCGGTGGCGTTGGATCTTCCACTTTCACTTCTAAGGTTTCTAAGAAAGTAAGGATTTGCGATTCTGTTGGATCAATACCCTTTTCTTGTGATTTTTCCATTATGGTAAGTAAGAGAGCATCATCTTTTTCTTGCAGCAGTTCGCGCCAGATTTCTGGTAGCCGTTTTTCAACCTCTCTGTCCTTGAGAACACGCTCATAGTCCGCACGGATTGCCGCAGAACTCTCGCCCGAGCAGACCGCATCGTACCTGAGGTAACGGATCATACTTTTTGCATTATCTTCCGCGTTTCCACCTCGGAGATTTAGCTCTCGCACAAGACGCTCTTTGTAATTTCCACCACCTGCTGCATAAAAACGCCATCTTTCACCATCTGTGAGAATGGCAATAGGAATGTCTTCGTAGTAAGCATATTCAACAAGCTGTCTCTGTCCTTCATCAATTTTACCAACGGATTTTGCTTCAATAAAGACCAGCGGTCTCAATACCAAGTTACACAATGCATAGTCAACTCTTCTTCCTTCGACTGTATACTCCACCTTGACAATTGTCGGGTCGCCAACTTTCCACCCTAAGATTCTAAGTACAGGGTCCACGATCCCAATGCGGACGGCATATTCATTTGGGTAGTTCCTATGTTCCAAATGTCCTTTTATCTCATCAATATTATTCGTAAGTTCTGATAGTAAATTGCTCGCCATAACGTTTCCTTTCGCAAGATAAGGTGATGTTGGTTTGATTTATAGATTCTCGCCGCAATAGCGGCACTTGTTTGCCTCTGCTTTTACCAACTCGGTACAAGCAGATATTGTTTTCATTTTACCGGATTTTAATGCTTTCTCATCTGACCTTTCTCAAGTAGTTGTTTGATCTAATAGTTATGGCGGTTGTTGTGTGTTTTGTTCATGAAAAGGCGCGATAAGAGCAGCCAACATCTGCATTTTACCAGAAAGTTGAAGCTGTAGTTGATGGAGTGTTTTCCACATCCGACGAAGGCGCGCTTAGATGAAGCTTAACTTTTTAATTTGGTAATTTCTTAGGGATGTCCGGTTCGGTTAGGAAACCGAACCTACCGGGCCTGGGAAAACAGAGAATTACCAAAATATTTTCTTGAACTTCATGAAAGCGCGCTTACATGGGCAAGTTTGCTGAATTAGAGATCAGGAACATCCACTCGTTGCACCGCAATTTGAACAGCGATAGCAGACACCGCTTCTCAACATAAGGGCACCGCATTCAAGGCACGGCGGGGCATCGGCATGTTGTAGCATCACCTGCTTCTCACGAGCCTCCCAAGAATCGGTATCACCGTTGCTGCCATGGGCGTACGGATCGAGTTCTTCAGGTACCGCCATCTGTTCGCCTAAACCCAGCATGTCCGGAGCTGCTGCTGGTTCTTGAGAGAGAAACTGTATACCGAGCCATCGGAAAACGTAATCTATGATCGACTTCGCCATCGGTATCTCAGAGTTCGATGTGAAGCCTGACGGTTCAAACTGGACATGGCTGAACTTATTCACGAGTGACTCTAACGGTACACCGTACTGCAAGGCAATAGAGGTGAGTACCGCAATAGAGTCCATCAGTCCGGAGACGACTGTACCTTCCTTGCTCATACGGAGGAAAACTTCCCCAGGGCTACCGTCTTCATAGAAACCGACAGTGATATACCCTTCATGACCGCCGACGCTGAATTTGTGTGTAATACCCTTACGCGTGTCAGAGAGACGCTTCCTGATGGGGCGTTCAGCGAGGATATCAGCAGTAATGGCTTCATCGGTTTCGCTCTGTGCATCCTGCTGGCTTCGGGTTGAAAGCGGTTGGCTCCCTTTACTACCATCACGATAAACGGCGAGGCATTTGACCCCACGTTGCCACGCTTCCACGTACAACGTCTTGATGTCGTCTACCGTTGCGTTGTGTGGAATGTTAACGGTTTTAGAGATAGCGCCAGAGATAAAAGGTTGCACGGCTGCCATCAATTTCAACGGTCCCATGTGGTTGATATAACGGGTTCCGTGTTTACCGCACTGTACAGCGCAATCGAAAACAGCGTAGTGTGTCGGTGAAAGATGCGGTGCACCTTCAATAGTGCCTGTACCACAGATGAATTCCTCAGCCTTACTGATTTCATCTTCAGTGAATCCGACTGCCGATAGGATTTCAAAGTTCGGATCTGCCGCTTCTTCCTGAGTGATACCTAATCGTTGAAGGCATTCATCTCCGAGGAAACCCGGGGCGAAGGCGAGATTCAGGTCGAAAGCAGTCGGTAACATCTCCGCAACGCGCTCAATATCTTCCTGTATGAACCCCTTCCGTTTCAATGTATCTGGGTTGATGTGCGGCGCGCCTTCAAAAGTACCTGTTCCAACGAGATACGTAACAATCGCTTCGGTCTGCTGGAGCGTATAGTCCAAGTTGTTTAAGGCAGCTCGGACGCTCTGGTTGACGATCTTCATGTAACCGCCGCCTGCGAGTTTCTTGAACTTGACGAGCGCGAATTCCGGTTCAATTCCTGTCGTGTCGCAATCCATGAGGAAGGAGATGGTCCCCGTCGGTGCGATAACGCTAATCTGTGAATTCCGGTAGCCAAACTGCTCACCTTTTTCAACACAGAGGTCCCAATCCGCTTTTGCCGCTTCAAAGAGGTCAGATGGGCATGCAGCTGGATCGATATTATAAGCAGTTTCCCGGTGCATCCGCATAACGTCTAACATAGAATCACGGTTTTTCTCGTACCCAGCGAATGCGCCGATGCTTCCAGCAATCTCAGCACTCGTCCGATAGCCGTGTCCACTCAAAATAGCAGTCATCGCGCCAGCGTAAGCACAAGCCTGTTCACTGTCGTAAGGGATCCCTAAACGCATTAAAAGCGCGCCTAAATTAGCATAACCGAGTCCAAGCGGACGATATTCATGAGAGCGTTGTGCGATGTTTTCTGTCGGATATGAAGAAAGATCGACTATGATTTCCATTGCAGTGGCAAATACACGAACAGTGGCACGGAAGCCCTCAATATCAAAACTGCCGTCATCGTTGAGAAACTTGACGAGGTTGATACTCGCAAGATTGCAGGCGGAATCGTCTAAGAAGAGGTATTCGCTGCACGGGTTGCTCGCATTAATCCTGTCTGTATTTTTACATGTATGCCACTTCTGGATTGTACTATCAAATTGGACACCGGGATCGGCGCATGCCCAAGCAGCGTGTGCGACCTTTTCCATAAGTGTTCTGGCATCATACTCGTCGGCGATTTCGCCGCTCGTCCGATAGAAGGTTTTCCAAGAATCGCCTTGCAGATAAGCATTCATGAATTCATCGGTAATCCGCACGGAATTGTTACTGTTCTGCCCGCTAACAGTACCGTATGCCTCTCCATTAAAATCGGCTGGGTAGCCTGCGGCGATGAGTGCCTTCGCTTTATCTTCTTCCTTAAGCTTCCAGTCAATATAATCAACAATCTCTGGGTGATCCATATCGAGGATAACCATCTTGGCTGCCCGTCTTGTGGTGCCACCGGACTTAATACTGCCTGCCCACCGATCAAAACCTTCAAGGAATGAGAGTACGCCCGAACTTTCACCACCACCAGAGAGCAGTTCACCTTTAGCACGAACCTTACTAAAGTTAGAACCCGTACCACTGCCGTATTTAAAAAGCCGAACTTCAGACCTCTGGAGCTCTAACATAGAGTCCAGAGAATCATCAACACTTTGAATAAAACAGGCGGAATTTTGCGGGTGTTGATATGCATTGGTAGTAACCTTGACTTTTTCTGCATCCCGGTCCCAATAATAGTTTCCGCCGCCGCCCTCGATATTATATTCGTGCCACAAACCGCAGTTAAACCAGACAGGCGAGTTAAAGGCACCGCGTTGTGTGACGAGAATATGCGTCAACTCCATCTCAAACGCGTCTGCGTCTTCAGGGGTCGCGAAATAGCCCCCGAATTCTTCGCCGACGCTGCGGAGCGTGCGCGCCACACGGGTGACCAACTGACGGACGCTATCCTCTGCTTCGACCTCAGGGACCCCGGCTTTTCGGAAATATTTTGATGCCGCAATATCCGTTGCGAGTTGTGTCCAGTTCGATGGCACCTCAACCTGCTCTTGTTTAAAGATGACATCACCCTTTTCGTTATAGATAACCGCATCACGGCGTTCCCATTCCAACAAATCGTAGGGATGGACACCGGGTGTAGTGAAATAAGGTGTGAAAGTGAGCCCTGTCCGATCACCGCCGTTAGGAGGTTTTGGAGAGGTTGCTCCCTTATCAACCTCTTTTGGATTATCAATTGCCATACTCATACCCCTTTGGTTCCTTGTAGAACGAACCTCTACGAAACCTTTTTATCATAGATGGTGCGCGCTGAATGCCCGCTTATTATTAGAATATAATGTGGATAGATATTTTTCGATTTTCGTTAGTTTTCCTTTAGAACAATACGGTGATAACGCTTTTTGCCAGCACGAAGTAGCAGCGCGTCGTCCTCAAGCAGATCGTTTCCAACGACCATATCTATCGCACGATACTGTTTTTCATTGATGTAGGCACCACCCTGTTGGATGAGCCGTCGCGCTTCGCTACGTGAATTCGCCAAACCGACTTCATGGAACAACGTCATGATTGGAATACCGCTATCAAGTCGATCGGCTGCGATATGTGTCATTGGCATTTCGGTATCATTGAGGTTGCCGCCGCCAAAAGCAGCACGTGATGTTGTTTGTGCTTTGTTCGCTTCCGCCTTTCCGTGTGCGAGTTGTGTGACTTCGTACGCGAGGACCTCTTTCGCCTCCCGAATCGCTTCATGTTCTAAATTGCCGAGTCGTCGAACTTCGTCCATCGGTAGGAAGGTGAAATAGGCTAAGAATCGTAAGACATCACGGTCGTCTACATTGATCCAATATTGATAAAACTCGTAAGGTGAGGTCCGTTCCGCGTCGAGCCAAACTGCGCCATCAGCGGTTTTTCCCATCTTTGCGCCGCTGGCTGTTGTGAGCAGTGGAAAAGTGACGGCGTGAACCCGCTCGCCTTCAATCCGACGGATAAGATCAACACCGGCAAGGATATTGCCCCACTGATCGTCGCCACCGAGTTGGAGTCGGCACCCATATTCATGAAAAAGATATAGATAGTCGTAAGCTTGGAGCAGTTGATAGTTAAATTCGAGGAATGAGAGACCGAGTTCACGGTCAAGTCGTTGCTTGTAACCTTCCGCCTTAATCATCTCATTCACTCGAAAGTGCTTACCAATATCGCGTAGGAATTCGATATAATTTATAGAAAGCAGCCAATCAGCATTGTTGAAGAACCCGCCCACTTTCGACGGAGTCTGTGAGTTTGTGGCATTTGTGAGTGTATTATCGAGATTTAAGTAACGTTGCAACTGCGAAAGGATAGCCGTGCCGTTTGCTGAAATTTGTTCTGCTAACAACATTGGGCGCATCTCGGTCTTATCAGTCGGATCACCTATCATGGTTGTGCCGCCACCGATGATTGCGATCGGTTTATGTCCTGCGCGCTGCAGGTGCGCCATCGCCATAATTGGGACGAGGCTCCCGACATGCAAACTCGATGCTGTCGGATCAAAACCAACGTAATAGGTGACCTGTCTTTCAGCCAACAGGCTCGCGACCTGTTCAGCATTTGTGGTCTGTTTAATAAACCCGCGTTCACTTAGGGTTTCAAAAACGTCGGACATTTTTTATCCTGTTTCGGTTTAGACTTTTTGGAATTTATTTTGTTATAAGGAATTTGATTAGTGCGGTTCACATCTCAATATCGGAAACCTGCAAACTTAACCTTATAGCGCACCGTTCGCAGACCAATGTATAAGGTATACGATAGGAATATGATAACAAATTTATGACTGCAATCTAATACAGAAATTTGGGAAACGACTTCTGACTAAAATTTTTTGCTTCATAGAATTATAATAGATTTTAGTCTCACTTGCAAACAATTTTTTCTGAGTTTTTTCATTCTATAGACACCACAAGCGTTTCCATAAATCTCACATCATAAGTCAAGACAACTTCGGTTCATTTTCAGACCGACATTGGTTCCAAAATTGGAACCGACACTGCAAGTTAGACAACCTTTTCTACGCCTCTTCATCATCCTCAGCATAAGAGTGTCCACTGAAGATTGCGCGGACCTGTTTGGCTGTTTTTGGACCGGAGAGCAGTTTTCCGATCCGATCGCCTTCTTCTGCCAGTAACGCTTTAACGTTCGTGAGTACGGCTTCTAACTTGTCGCCCGGAAATTTGCATGCGCCGTTCTCATCCATGTGGATAATTTCACCCGGTGCGACATCCATGCCTGCTATTGAGACCGGTACATTAACGGCTTGAACCGCCATGGCACCGTGTCCTGGTGTGATACCGCTCAAGAGGTACTGAAATTCCATCGGACGGATTTCGTCGATGTCGCGTGAGGGTCCATTTGAAATCGCGCCGAGACAACCGATTGATTTCATCGCTGCTGTCATGTTCCCACCAGCGAGACCGACTTTATTTGCGAATTCGGGTGGGAACTTCTGCTCAAACGCCAAAATCGTTGGTTGTTTCGAGGCACCTAACGCATCAATGACATCCATAAAGGAGAGTTCCGAATAATTGGGGTCTGGTAAGCCGTAGACGCACGTCACTGCATACCCAGCAACAGCACCGAGTTCGGGGTACATACAATGGATCGTTGTATCGGTATACCAATTCTCTGTCCACGGGTTGTAGAGTCCGAGGCATAATGGACTCGTCGGATAGGTCGCAACGACATTTGTAATTGAAGGTGTATCGTATTTGCGCAGTTCCGCCAACATTTCCTGCTCTGTTAATGCCATTTTTTTCATTTTCCTTGCGGTTAAGCGAGAGATGGGTTTTAGACAGGCATTGTTCTACCGGCATAAGCGCGCCCGATGCGTGCAGCTTCTTCGCCGCCACCGGTGATCCGTACGCCAGCGTCAATGCTCGCTTCAATTGTATCAGCGGAAGTGCTTTCCAAAAATTTGATGCCAGCTGCTTTGCAAGCTGCATAGACGCGATCACGAGCATCTTGCAATTCCTGTGGACGCGGGTTTGGCGGATTTTTGTAGCCAAATGACATGCTCATATCACCGGGTCCCCATTCTGCGAAGGCGATTCCGGGAACTTGTGCAGTGATTTCAACGTTTGCTAATGCCCGTCTGTTTTCAAATTTGAGTCCGAGGAAGAGTTCACCGTTCGGGTTCAGGGGCCACGGGTCGGCGACATCGAGGTATTCGTTAGCAGAGATGCCCCAGATAGGTGCAGCAGAACCTTGACCTGCTGAACCGCGTCTCCCGACATCCAACTGTGTACCGACACCGATTGTTTGGAACGGGTAGCGGCACGCTTCGACAAATGCTTTAACCGCTTCTGGAGATTCAGCGTGGCAAAGCAGAAGTCCATGCACACCGCGTGCAAGGAGCTGTCGCATCTGCCAACCGTTGGCGCGAATGACATCTGCGCTAATGCCGTCTACCGGTAACTCAACGATAATTGCCGGGGTTTTGTGTCCACTATTCGTTGGACCGCCATCAACAAGACCGCGCATGAAACCGTCGAGTCCAGCGAGATCGAAACACCCGTGCTCCATGCCGACGTTGATGTAGTCTGCCCAGGTTTTCGCCATTGCGCGACCTGCGTCATAGTTCAGGTTGGCACCTGTGTGGCTGCCTGTGTAAAAAACAGGTATATCGTCTTCGAGTAGTTCAATCACCTTATTAACGCGTTTTGCCATTGCGGAGTCTCCTTGAAAAAACGCACAAAGAAAGACGTGCTTAACTTAAAAAAAACGAAATAAAATTGAAAACAGTTTCAACAATTTCTGATCCGATTTCGGTTCTGAGCTTAAAAAAATTGTATAACAATCGCGATAATATGTCAACAAATTAAAAAAAATCCGTGTGCAATGAAAATAGCGAATCTCAGGGTCATTCAATTGTAGGTTTTTTGTGTTTTATTTTTCTGAAGCGTTAATATTTTTAGATAAGCAAAAGTCGCGTGACTTTTCACGCGACTTCTGTTATACTTCACCCTAAAATCCAACAAGTTTTTGAGGTGAAACA
>JAJEET010000147.1 GCA_022820835.1 Candidatus Poribacteria bacterium | reverse complement strand
ATCCAGCGTGCCGATCTGGACGGTTCAAACGTTGCGTCGGTTCGGGAGTTGAACAACGTCCCCTACGGTATCGCTGTAGATGGGTCAAATGGTAAGTTGTATGTGACAAACGATCGCGGTAAGATCCAGCGGATGAACCTTGATGGGTCTAACTACGAGTGGAATTTCATTATCAAGCTGGATTCTCCGCTCGGTATCGCTGTCGATGTAGCGGCGGGTAAGGTCTATTGGACGGAAGAAGGTACCATCCGACGTGCGAATCTGAATGGCAGTAACCGTCAAGATGTTGTCACAGGTATCGAGTCACTCGCGGGCATCGCTTTAAGTGTCGCGCCTGTTTCTATGGAGGCACCCGCTGCACCGGCAGCGGCTGCTATCGCTCCCAACGCAACAGCACTACATGCGAACTATCCGAACCCGTTCAACCCGGAGACCTGGATCCCGTATCAGTTGCAACACGCTGCAGACGTGACAGTAACGATCTATGATATGCGTGGGATGACCGTGCGACAGTTGCTGTTAGGACACCAACCCGCCGGTGTATATCACAGCCGTAGCCGTGCCGCATATTGGGACGGCAGAAACAACCTCGGTGAGCCGGTCGCCAGTGGTCTCTACTTCTATACGTTGACTGCCGGTGATTTCAGGGCAACCCGAAAAATGCTGATACGCAAGTAGAAACTCACATCCACTCGCACGCTGATTCAAGCGCTCCGCGAGTACTCAACACCTCGCTTTACAGGTTGTGCGGGGAACTCCGAAACAACCTGTGTCTAGCATATTATACAATTCTAATTGAAAATGTCTCTTTTTTGTACCACAAACTTCCTAGTTTGTGACACAAGAACGCCGTGTTTTACAAAAAATTCTATCTAACAGAACGCGCTGCTGTCAAAATTGCGTAAGTCCTATATTTAATATTGCTTATTATACTACAGTAAAACCAACAATTAATCAGACACTTTTCCTTTAACAGAAGACTGTTCGTAGGGGCGAGGTCCCCTCGTCCGTCTTTCAAGGTGTGTCTCATTATTTTCAGAGGCCACTATAATCAGACACTTTTCCTTTAACAGAAGACTGTTCGTAGGGGCGAGGTCCCCTCGTCCGTCTTTCAAGGTGTGTCTCATTATTTTCAGAGGCCACTATAATCTTCATCCAACCGAACCGGATATCACTTTACCGACTTTCATCATACATCGGCTCTTCCGCCGGACGAACAGTCCACTTTTCAAAAGCAGCCCTGAACACTTTCGCCTTCTCTCCAAAATAGAGATCCTGGATACTATTGAGCGGAACCGAGACCGCTCCGTAGATTGACGAGCGTCCGACCAATTCCCCATCTCGAACTTCGAGCGGCTCGAAAATTAACATTGAACCGTCCGCCAATGTAACGCGAATTTCAGATTGGAAAGAATCATCAGTTTCCAGTTTCCTGTTTTCAACCAAAGAAGTTTCTGACTTAACCAGATCGTTCTTTAACCGATGCCTGACGACTGATGCCTGAGAACGACGCTTGCTGACACTAACGACTCGCGCAACCCGGTCTATCGGGACCGAAAACTCCCGCAATTTTGAATCAAACCGAATCGCCTGTCCTCGAAAATCTAAGAATTTGCCACGTTTCAGATCGCCTGTCTTCGCAACCAATATATGGCTCGGTGGGTGATCTCTACTGAAGCGCGGAACCGTTAACGCACGTTCCAATTTCTGATGCGACTTATCCTTCTTCGGGACCGGCAGCACTGTGGACGAGGACCGAGCAACAAAGAACTCTATGTTGGGTACGACTTCAGCCCAAGCTGGCTCTGGGTTTCCCATGAGCTCCATTTCATTTAATACCATCGCTTCCTTTATGTTGTTGACATTGTTGACATTGACCGCAACTTCTTTACCGTCTTTTCCTACCGCAACCAGCCGAACATTAACCTCCTTTATCCCATTTCCTTTATCCGCCATAGTAACTTTCAAGGAATCGAAGTTGTTTTTCGGTTGCGTTCTATCCGTGCGTGGCGCGTGCGTCCTGCCAGAGAACTCAAGCGCTTTTATATCCACTGCATCCAAATGCTGCGCGCTGATAAAAGGCGATCGGAAACTGACCGATGTGCCATCGTAAGCAGCGATGTGACCCGGAAAACTCTCTCCACTTTTCAGATGCAACGTGTGCCGGAATTGTGCATACGGGTTAGGCGACTTAGCCCCCATGATCGCAGATGGATCGCTCCGTTCTATGTGCGAAGCTCGGTCGTCCGCCAACCGCACCGGCTTTAGCGCACCTACGGATGCCCACTGCACAGCCGATCTCCCTTGACCGCCACCGAATACAACGCGTCCGTGTAGCCTATCAGATGCGCAAAACAACGTATCCATATCTTCAGCTGTTTCGTTCCCGTCCGGGTTCGCAGCAATCTGAAGTCGTAAAGCATCTGAAAGCGAACAGGTTACCGGTGCGTCGGCGAATGCTGTTTGGAGTACCACACGCTCTGATTCGACCCGCATAAGTTCCCCGTGTAAAACAACTTTATCAGGATATTTTAGCGTAACCATTGGGGCTAACCCTGCCGACGGAATTCCGGGTTGAACGATGTGGTTAAGTTCTTGGAAATTGATGTCCCGTCGTGTTCCGTCTGTATCAAGCACGTAGGCACCCTCTCCCTCCACAAACAATCTACCCTGAATCTTCTCTCCACTCGTCATATAAACGTGCGGTTTAGAAAGGTTGATCCGCTGCGCCGCGGGCTCCTTAAGTTGGCGATAGACCTTTACGTTTCGCACCGTCAAATCCTCACCTCGGTTCTGAATGTAGAGACCGGGCTCCTTGACCGTCGGCTTGACACCCTCCAAATTCAGTAGCAAATTACCAGTGGCATCAAATACGCGCAAGACACCGCTACCTTCGTGATAAGTCAGCCGCAAACGGAGACTCCGTTGTTCCGGCTGAATTTTTAAAACGGATTTAAACAGCACACCTTGAACGGCTACCAGTTCGTCCTCCCAGACTTCTAAGCGTGATGTTTGGTATCGATCTTTGCCAAGCGCAAAAGAAAAGTTCGGTGCGTACGTATCGGATGCAAATTCTAATTCAATCTCAAAATGCTCGGGCCAGTTGAAGGCGTAGAAGATTTCTGCATTATCTATCCATGTCTTCGGGTGACCCTCGGAATCCGCGAACCAGTCGGAACGCCGAACAAAATCGAACGGCAGTGCAGGATCAACCGCCTCTCTCTTCGCTTCAGGTAATTTCCAATATTTTAGTTGGGAACCGTCGAAAAGGAAATCCGGACGTTCTCGACGCTCAAGCATATAAACTGCTGCACGCTTGACGCGAAATTGACCGTGCCGCTTACTCGAAAATAGGAAGGTGTCGTCATCGGAGCCGATAAGATCCGCTATCCAGACATCACCAGAGAGCGTACGCACCCGAAATGGCTCTGTTGTTAGCATTTGCCCGTTCCGACCAACCGGTGCGGCGTCCGGGCTTCGGAACACAACAGAATCCAGCACCTTGACATCAAGAAGTAGATCGTCCAAAAAATATGGTGACGACCAGCGGATTGTCCCTGCCTCGCTTTCCAGTAACTGACCCCGCAGCACATCGCCATTTTTCCAATTTAGCACTATTTCAGCAGCCAGTCCCGTCGTACCCCATAAAATCGCCGCAACCGCAACGACGATATACATTTTTATTACATGTTTCCGCATCATAAAACTCCCAAAACGCCAATTTCATACCCAGGCCCGGTAGGTTCCCCCAGGTCCTGTAGGTTCGGTTTCCAACCGAACCGGATTTTACTATTTCGGTAATAAACGGGCAATAAATTGCCCTACTACAAACGGGGGGCTCGTAGTAGTGCGATTCATCGCACGTTCCGATGTTACCACATTAATAACTTACGCTTCATCCAGCTTGTGTTTTCTATACTGTACCACAACCTTCCAGATTGTGTCTTCTATACTGTACCACAATCTTCCAGATTGTGTCTACGCGAGCACTACCGATCAGCAGGTAACACTTCATCATCGCCATACGACGGCTCTTCCGCCGGACGGACAACCCATTCCTCAAAGACAGACCTGAACGATCGCGCCTTATCTCCAAAATGCAGATATTGGATACTGTCAACCGGAACCGAGACTTCGCCGTAAATAGACGAGCGTCCTAACAGTCTACCATCCTCAACCGCAGTCGGCTCAAAAATCATGAGCGGGTTATTGATTAAACTGACGCGAACCTCAGACTGAGAAGCGTCATCAATTTTCAGTTTTCGGTTTTCAGTTAAAGAAGCTTCTGACTTAATCAAATCGCTCTTTAACTGACCACTGACGACTGATGACTGAAAACGACTCCCACTAACATCAATGACGCGTGCCACCTGCGCTATGGGCATAGAGAATTCCCGCAATTTCGACGCAAACAGAATTGTTTGCCCGTTGATACCTATGAGTTTTCCGCGCTTCAAATCGCCGTTGTTCGCCACGAGAACGTGATGCGGTGGATTCTCACGGTTGAAACGTGGAACAGTTAGCGCACGCTCTAATCTTTCATCGAGCTTCTGCGTCTGCGTTTCAAGCGGATCGAACATGAGTTCAACACCGCGTTTGAGAGCAGCAGCATCGTTCTCCGCAAAGTTTTTATCCACAACAACAACTTTCGGACGCTCTTTTCCGGCATCGTCAGGTAGCACAACTATTTCGACTTTCCCATCTTTAGTACGCCGCGTCACAGCGTTCAAAATTCGACCATCTTCCAAGATGATACGATGCTGACCCTTACCACCTGTGATCGTAATCGGATTTCGGTTTTCCGCTCTCGTACGTCCTCTTTTGCCTGAGAATTCAATACCTTTCATATATTCCGAATCGATGTGCTGCACACCCATAAAGGGTGATTGGAAACCGATGGTCTCTTCATTGTACGACAAAATCTGACACGGCACGACTTCTCCGTTCTTCAGATGTAACAGATGCGGAACCTTTTTCTCATCAAAAGGCTGCTGCCGCGAGACACGCTGTAAAGACCGCTCAACACGCGCACCCCGAGCGTTCGCCAGTCTCACAGGCGCAGACGCACCCACAGGTCGCCACCGCAAATGAGAAGTGCCTTTGAGATCGAATAAAACATGACCCAGAAGACTCCCAGATTCATAAAACAATTTATCATAATCTTCGCTCGATGCTTGCGTTTCGGTAGTTGTGTTGAACTGAAGCAGCGAAGCACCAGCAAGAGAGCAGGTTAACGGTTCGTCCACGAACGCTGTTTGCATCAGCATCCGATCCGGATGCAATTGCGTTACGCGTCCACGGAGCAACGATCCATCAATATATGTTAGCGATGAGGGAGAGGCTTGCGTCGGATCCAACGTGATCCCCGGCTGCACAACCCGATCAATCTGTGATAAATCAATAGCTGTCCGTGTTCCATCTGGATCGAGAACGTAGCCTTGATTGTCCGCCACAAATAACTGACCCGGAAGTATCTCTCCGTCCATCAGATGCACTCGCGGTTTGGATGCATCAAAATTCTGGTATTTGACCTCAGTCAGCTGTTGATAGATTCTTAATCGATGGAGTGTTAGGTCTTGACCCCGATTATATAGATAGATGCCAGCTGCTTCAGCAGATGGACGCACACCGTCCAATTCCAACAAGACGTTGCCATTCAGGTCAAGGACTCTCAGTACGCCAAATTTCTCATCACCCGTCTCATGATAGGCAAGGCGCAGCCGGAAATTCCGCCGATCCGGTTGGATTTTCAGCACAGACTCAAATAACGTGCCTTGAACGACGACGAGTTCGTTAACCCAAGTCTCCAATCGTACGGTATCATATAGATTTTTTCCGAATGCGATGACAAAACTCGGTGGACGGGTCTTAGATGCCAATTCCAGGTCAATCTCAAAACGTTTGGGCCAGTCAAGTGCATAGAAAATATTCGCCTTAGCTTGATTCGTCTGCGGACGTCCCCCGCGATCTGCGTGCCAACTCGGCTCCGTGTTTCCGAGGCGCTGCAACGGGTTCTCGTTATTATCTGCTTCTGGGAGTTCCCAAGCAGAGAGTTGTGAACCATCGAAAAGGAGGTTGGAATGGTCGCGTCCCTCAAACGTATAAATTTTCTCTCGGCTCACCCGAAATTGACCGTGCCGTTCACTTGAAAATAGGAAGGTTTCGTCGTCAGAACCGACGAGGTCGGCGATCCAGATGTCGCCGGATACTGTGCCGACGCGAAACATCTCAGTTACCGGTTCTACTTCTCGCTTCGGAAAAATAATCGCATCTAACACGCTGGCATCGACAATCAGCTCATCTGAAAAGTGTGGTGATGCCCAACGTATTTTCCCACCCTCCGCATTCACCGATGGCGCTCCGGGTTCGCTTTCTAACAAGTGTCCCGGAAGCGAGTCCCCATTTTTCCAACGCAGCTGTGCCTCTGTTTCCGCAGCATGTATTGCTGGAAGCCATACGAATGTGAGTACCGTGATGGCGCAAAGTATCTTTTTTATCATGCCCTGCATTATTTGCTCCTTTTTTTCACTGTCAGCTGTTGTAGCACAATCTTCCAGATTGTGTCTTCTGTAGACCTTAGCCGATGCGGTAGTCCTGTAGGTTGGGTTGAACGGATACTCCCAAAACGCTGGAAAGTAGTACAAGACTCAGCCTGCCCCATAGGTAGCCCGTCAAACAGAAAACCGAGAGAAACCCAACGCCTTATCGGTTCCCGGGCACCTGTTGTCTCAAGTTGGTTTTCACTGCGTTTGTTGTAGCACAATCTTCCAGATTGTGTTTTCTGTAGACCTTAGCCGATGCGGTAGTCCTGTAGGTTGGGTTGAACGGATACTCCCAAAACGCTGGAAAGTAGCATAAGACTCAGCCTGCCCCATAGGTAGCACGTCAAACAGAAAATCGAGAGAAACCCAACGCCTTAGCGGTTCCCGGGTTCCTGTTGTCTCAAGTTGGGTTTCACTGCGTTTTTGGATGTATAGGATAACAGGTTGGATTTGAGGGTATTGGGCACCCCGACCTATACTTTCTCAACACCGTTCAACCCAACCTACAGTTCTGAAAACTGAGTACTGACAACTGAAAACTGATCTACCTTTCATAAATAGGCAGTAGGCGATAGTTCAATGCCAAAGTGAGAATCGCCATTCCGGTTCCATACGCAGCGCCGTAGTTGCTGGTGAAGCTGCCGTCCTCTTGTTGCATCCCTTGGAGCCGTTCGATAATGCGCCGATTCCAGGCTTGCCACGCCTCAAAATCGCTTTGAAAGAGTGCCTGTGCCATATAATAAAGATTGTAGAATGCGTACCCACTGCGTGTATTCTGATCCATTCGACGTTTGATATATTCAGAAGTGGCTTTGTATTCCGGGGTATCTTTTCTTTTCCCGATTGCGTAAACAAGCGTCGCGATTGCTGCACGAGTGGTTCCATCGCCGTGGCTGCTCATCGGTTGGTAAGCGACACCGCCGCCGCGCATGGTGCAAGTCTGAAAAAAATTCAGCGCCTTGTCAACGGCTTCGTTAGACACCTCAATACCAGCATTCCGTGCACCGAGCACGCCCATCAACACTGTTCCGGCAACAGTCGTGTCAGCATCTTGGGATGTCGGAGAGTATCGCCAAGCGCCCCAAGGGTTCTTCTCTTGCGCAGTCAACACGCAGCCGACAGCGAGTTCCAAAGCCTTGCCGATGGTGCGTCGCCGATCCGCAGACACATCCGTACCTTTCCAGAGCAGGTCTTCGCTGACGGCACCGTACGCCTCGGAGAGCGCTAACAGTGCGAAACCGTGATGGTACATCGACCCGTGTCCATATCCGGTCATGTACCCTGTTTTCGGGTTCTGATTGATGATCATATTGCGCAACGCTTTACGGATATTTGTGGCATAAGGACCGAAATCCGGGTCTTCGCCGCTCGCCATAAACGCCATAACACAGATCCCTGTGATACCTGCGCCGTTTTGTCCACCTGGCCAACTGCCGTCTTCGAGTTGTGTGCTCGCCAGATACCGCAAACCTCGGTCGCTAATGCTTCTAACCGCTGGCGGCACCCCCGTGCCGTAGCGGATCGTCGGATCTTGTGCATAAGTTTCCATTTCCATCGAAAATGTGCCGAGCAACATCAAGAAACCGGAAAACCCGATAATAAATGTGTGCCTATTCATCAGAAACCTCCAACCTTCCTTGTATCTCCGATAATTATCTTTCTTAGGACTTACGCATTTCCTCTTAAAGTCCCCCTGATAAGGGGGATTTAGGGGGTTTAAAGAACGAAAATTACCGATTTTTGCGTCTAAATGCTCGATATTTGCTCAATTTGCGTAAGTCCTATCTTTCTTTTATTTTTTCACCGAACTGATGTTCAAAACTTGCCTGCATAGATGCCAACAATTTCTGCTGCCAAGGACTCAACATCTCGCGATCTATCTGCTGGAGAAGTTGGTAAAACATACTCGGTAAGGCATCTGTTTTCAACAGATCAACGGTCAGTTCTGCTGCGACCGCTTTTAGCTGCTTTCGCTGCGTATCATTTAAAACCAGCGGCGTCCCCAAGCTTGCAACTGCGACATCCCGTAAAGCCTGTTGATACCATTTGTCCCTTTCGGCTTGGCGCGCAGTATATTGCCTGAACGCCTCTTCAGAAAGCACATCTTTGATGGTTTTTTGAAAAAGTGGATTCCTTGTAATATCACCATTAGGTTCGCGCCATCGTATTACGCCATTCTCGTCCCATAACGCTTTCATCAGGGCATCAAGTCTTTCATCAGCTTGTTTTTCCGTCATTTCACCAGCCTCAACCGCCTGCCTGAGTTTTGTTGCGGTTTCTCGGTATGTTGCTTCAGGGTCTGTGTCTTGTGCGTCAATGTATTGTTGAACGACAACCCCTTCAATTGCTGACAAACGCCGAGAAGCCTCCTTATTGAGTGGACCTAACAAGTCAGCGTGTGCTCTTAACTTAGCTATCGCAAAGGACCTCAGTTGAAACTCCACCTGGGCTTTGTTACCTTTCCCCATTTTTTTCGTCACTATACCCTGCAAAAGATAAAACTGGTCCTGGGTCAATAGTTCATCTAGAGAGATTTCTAACTTCTCGTTGATCAGATGTAATGCCTCCAATATATCAATTAATATATCAATTTCGAATAGACGCATTGATACTAGAAAAGATTCATTTGCTGTCGCGTCAAGCAGTGATTGCTCAAGATTTTTGCGTTGATCTTCTGTTAAGATGAGTTCTTGGCCCATCCATGCCGCTATATATCGGGCGACTGCCTGCTGATCTTGGTGCTGCAGCTTCTTGGTGAGCGCAACATCCTGTGCAAAAGCAATACCAGCGGACATACCGATACAAGCGATTACACTTAGCAAGGAGATATAGTAGAACGGCTTTCTGAGTTGCATTGTAAACGTCTCCTAATTCTCTTGGATTGTAGCGAGGCCTGTTTGCCACTCCTGTCCCTTTTTGCCTGCGTAGAGCATGACGTAGGTGCCATTGATGTCAAGGATCTGACCCGTCAACACACCGTCGCAATCGAACGCTTCAGGGTCGTCCGATGGGATAAATATAGGGTTGTCCGGGTTCGGCTCAAAGGTCTCAAAATCGCGAGTCCGTACATGTCCCATCCGCCAGACTTCGCCATCGAAACCGCCATAGATAACATGGAAGTACTGCGGTCCCTTAAACACTTCCGTTTCACGAACAGATTTGCTATCCCATGCCTCTCCGCTCCCTGTGAAAACCGGGTTGGCAGGATTCTTCGTGACCAATGCCGGATGACTCGTCGGTGCGGTCGCATGACACATCGTGAGTCCCTCTCCAAACGATTTTGTTGCCTTCGCCGTATAAAGGATATGAATCGTATCCCCGTCTATGGCAACCGAAGGGTGCGATGCGCCGTCAAGTTCGTGTTCGGCATCCGCCGAAATGACAGGTGTTCGTTGAACGCGTCGCCACTCACCGAGATCGCCATCGCTCACCAGCAACCCTGTCTGTTCAGGGGTCGTTTCTCCTTTGCCGCGGTAGTACATGTAGTACTTCCCATCAGCAGGGTTCAGGAACGGAAACGGGTACTCGACGGCTTGATCATCAAAACCTTCCACTGAAGGCTCAACAATTGGGTTGCGTGCATCCTGAGTGATATTCGTGATGTCACTGATCGGTGCCGTTGCGTGCCTTATGCACCAGCGACGGTCAATTTCACGATCACACCAGATATAGTGCAGTGTGTCCTCAACGACAATCGCATGTGTCGCCGCTGCCCAGAGCGGCGGTTGCAGCGCGATAATCGGATTGCCTGTCTCTATCCGCTTGAAACTGGCGAACACCTCAAACGGAATCGCATCTCTGTTTGCATCTGTCATATTAATCCTTATTAGCCGTCAGCCGTCGGCTGTCAGCAATAAGAGGTTTTTGATTATAGTGACCTGTAAAAATAATAGGACACATTTTGAAAGACGGACGAGGGAACCTCGCCCCTACGAACTGTTTTTTGTTAAAGGAAAAGTGTCTCCTTAATTGTAGGTTTCACTATAAACTAACCTCTCTTTGCTGACGGCTGACAGCCGACAGCCGACAGCCTGTATTACGGTGTCTACCGTCCCTCTAAAGTGTTGAAATAAGCGTCCAATCCTTGACGAAATTCCTCCGGTAAGACGCGCCCTGCTTTACCCGTCGCTTGCCTCGGTGCCCGGTTTTCGATAAAGGCGCTGCCGCTGTCGTCGCCAAATCCGAGGAGCATCAATGCCGAAGCCGTTGGCGGTGGTGCCGTCGTTATCATAGGTGCGTTTGGTGCCCGTCTGGTTCGGAGTAAGGTTTCGATGACATCCGTTATCGCAGCAATCGCTTTGGGACCGGTATCCGGTTCCGCGAGGATGTCCTCTACTTCACCCATAATATCTGCAGCCTGCACAACTTTTGCGAGTTGTTGCTGGATTAAGGGTGCCTGAGCGTTGGGCAGTAGGCTAATTTGTGCCGCGACTTCACGAGTATCCTCAGCAATTGTAATTTGTGTATCATATAATGCGAGGGTGCGCTCGCTGTATTCGTCGTCGGTCAGTGCTTTCCGCGCCTGCTCAACTTCGCGCGTCTCCTCTCGGAGTTGGATTTCTCGATCAATGATACGCATCACTTCGAGGACAATCTCCGGCGGCAGGTTCGGTAACTCCATTAAGCCACCTTCTGGAGGGGGGCCATCCGGCAGTGGGTCCACCAATTGCTCTGCCCACCGGTCGAGCGTATCCGCCCAGAATTCGGCTTCAATGGTAGACACCCCAACAAAATTTCTGTTAATCGATTTGGCAATCTCTTCAAATTGGTTCGATACGAGTGCGTCCTGCATCTCGGCAAGCACACGTAAGTAATTCGGTGAAGGGCGTCGATCTGTATAAGCCGCCATGTCTTGGATGATAGTAGAAACGGTTTGAGATTCGTTGCTCTCTCGCTCCGCTAAACGCTCTCGATCAGGTTCATTGTCCGTTTCCGTGCGTTCAAGCCCGAAACTATCGAGATTGTTCAGGTCCACTGCAATGTCAATCTGCCGTCGCGATGCGGACTTTAGGCGTTTCACGAAGGTGCTATTTTCAAAACTGACGAGCAGTCTTCCCATCTCTTCAGCCAACTTGGCAAATGCATCAAGCAATTCCTGTTGCTCTTCAACCGCCTCTAAAACGAGGTCTGCTGCACCAGGCGGTTCCGCCGCATCTCCGTTTTCCTCATCCGGCTCGTCTCTACCGCTCCCCAGGAGCGTCGTCTCAGGGATACCGAGCCCTCCCACCATCTGGGGGGCTTGCCCTTCCGCTGCCTCACTCTTATTGAACCCCGATTCAATGTCAGAAACGGTAGGTGTCGGATTGGCAGGCGCATACCCCGGTTTACCGTCCGGACGTTTGCTCCGATTAACGCTTGCCCCTTTGCCCGGAGTATTCGGATCTTCAGGGATCTCATCCAAACCTTCAGGCGGCACTATATTGTCAGGTCCGTACTTTTCTACCTGTTCCGAGTCGTTCGGTTCACCTTTGGTAGGCGATTGGGGTCCTGGTGAGGATTGATTTTGCTGCGGGTTCGTATTCTCAGTAGATTCACTTGGTGAGGCATTCTGTTCAGAGGGTGATCCGGGGGCTTCAGAAGCACGCGAAAGCAGTTCCGCAACAGACGGCATCCGCTGCCCAGCGATCTCCTCCAACTGTTTAAGGATTTCCGCCCACGCCTCAAGATTTTCTGCATCAAACTCTTCGTTCTTCGCCGCCGCTTTAACGAGCTCTACGCCAGTTTCGATCAAACTGTCCAGGCGTGCAGCGTTCGCGCGTTCTGCGGCAGCCTGCTCTTGGATTCTCTTGCGCTGTGCCGGATCGTCAAGTGCCTCCGGCGATAGGTCGCGCAGTTCGAGGTTCGTTTGGTGCAATTGTAACTCTTTATCGTGGACATCCTTCGCAGCCTCTGTCCAAAGCTGCAACTGCCCGACCAACCATTTGAAGTGTTCCGCGGGGGTCAAGACGTGTAGGACAAGCGGAGCAGAGTAGACGCGCTCACGATCGGGGAGGTAGTCCTCCGCATAGGCGCGCAATCGCAGGCTCTGCGGTCGGACATTTTCACGCTTCGGAGCAAATGTCGCCGCGACTGCTAAACTGTCCGCTGTCGGTGTGCCTGCTGATACCGTCTTCTCGCCGCTGGTGGGTTCTGGATTGTGAACTGGGTTAGGGATGCCCTCCCACGCCAATCCAATCTTTTTCACGCCAAAATCGTCCGCCGCCTGAATCTCAAAAGCAAGGACTTCCTCGGTAATAACGACCTGATTGTTCTTCAATTTGTTGAGGGCGACCGTCGGTGATGCGTCGTTCACCGCCTCAAACCGTAGCACCTGTGGCTCACGCGCGGAGAGTCCGAACTGATCGCGCCACGTCAGGCGTGCTTCATACGGGTTGGGTAACCCAACCCCTACGACAATCGGTTCAGTCGTCACGCGTGTCCCCTCAACGTGTTGCGGAAGATCGTTCAACGTCGCTTCTGCAAGTTCGCGTGTAATCGTGGCTTCGAGCGTCGCAGTGCTCCCTTTCACCAAGCTCACGATGCCGCCCCGAACATCTATCGTCATCGGTTCTTGTCGTTGCAAATACGGAGGCAATTCGACCTTGGCAACAAGATCCGTGAGGGCGGGACGTAACTTCGGCTCCACTGGAATAGAACGCCGGGCATCGCCGACTCGAAGCGCAACGCTCCCGTCCTTTGTCTGCGGCGGCAATTCAAAACGGTAGCTGTCATCGTCTATCGTAGCGACCACCGGTTCCTGATCTGCGTACCGTGCTTCCGCCGATTCAGGTTTCCACGGCGAATCATTTTTCAGACGCGCCTGAACATCAAAAGGCTCCGCATACGCCACAACGCGTCGGTCTGTCTCGCCTTCCAACTGTGCGAAGGTATAACGCTCCACGCTCCGCCACGGTGTTAACCATCGTGCAAGCGCGTTTCGACTCGTTGCAGGAATTACAGCGACACCAACGATAACCAGTATCAAAGGCAAAACCACGGCATAAATCCATTGCCGGTGTCTCGGATTCGGCACAGCCTCTGCAAGATTATGTTTCGCGACCTCTTCATCGACCTGACGCATAGCCGCTTCAATCAAAGCAGGACTCGCTGAGCTATCCGAACGATCAGATGCCAGTTCCACAATACCGAGTACGTGATCACCAAAACGTGGAAACTTATGCTGCAGCAACCGCGCGATTCCCTCCAACTGCCGATGTTTCCATACCCAATTATAGTACTTCAGCGGCAAAAAGAGGACCATGCCAACCATGCCGGTGATTAAGATGAGTACCCGCAAAAGCGCAGGCGTATCAAAGATACGGTCTAACCCAAAGACAACGAGATAAGAGATCATAAGCCCGAAGATCGCCGCCAGGGTGCCTTCAACAAGTTTGATAATCCATACGCGTTTCTGGTACTGTTCAAGTGCCGCCTTCATACGAGGCGGTAGTACGGGTTGGTTTACCGAACCCCTACTGTCCTTTTCGGTGCGCGGTTCTGCCTGTTTTCGGTTCATGAAAAATCTCCTCGTGGTTAGCCGTTAGCCGACAGCGGTCAGCAGTCAGCAGATTAGCCTTCAGCAATCAGCGGTCAGCAGTCAGCAAAGAGAACGTTTGTTAATTATAGTAAAATCCAAAAATATGTTTACACTTGTAGCATAGGAAACCGTTAGCCTGTGCCTCCGTGAGACACACATTCACAAGTTCACATAACGAGGCAAGTGTATAAGTAATTACGGGATCTACTATAAACCTCTTATAGCCGACAGCCGTCGGCTGACTGCCATTTAGCCCTAAATCTATACCCATCCGTCATCAACCATCAATGTCAATGGGGACTCCATCTCTTCCATAGGTAAGTGAATCCGCTGTCGTTTTCGAGACGACTCGTAGATCGCCATCAGAAGTTCCAAAGAGGCGTAGCCTTGCTGTCCGCTTGAGCGGTGTTCGCGGCCCTCCTCAATCGCTGCAATCAGGTCCCGGACAGGGTTGCTCTCCGCAGGCAATTCCGGTGTCACCCAGGCACCGCCGGACTGCTCATTGCGGATACGGAGGGAGGGGCCACCGGGGGCAGCCAGTTCAATTTCTCCATCTGTCCCATAGCAATAGATATGGTGATAGCCGGGCGCGGTATCGCTACCGGATTCAATGATACCGCGGGCATTACTCTCAAATTTGAAGTAACCAACCGCGAAATTCTCGGAGTGCAGGTCATATTTCATCGGCGCGCCGATCCGTTCAATCTGACCTATAACCCAAGTAACAGGACGGTCGCCGTAGATATACCGCATAAGATCAACAGTGTGTGTTGCATTGTCCTTCAGATCGCCACCGCCACAGACACCGTGAATTCGGAAAAGTTCACCGATCTGACCGTCAGCAATCATCTCTCTCGCGGCAGCATAAGGCGCAGAGAACCGTACCTGATGGTCAATGGCCAACTTCACATTGTGTTCAGCACACGTCTCAAGCATCTCGCGCGCCTGTCCGAGGTTTTCCGCCATCGGTTTCTCAGAAAGGATACCCTTCACACCTCGTTTGGCAACTTCAATCACGAGGGGGGCGTGCATCTTCGGACGCGTACAGACCGAAACAATGTCAATATCCTCTGTTTCGAGCATCTCAATGTAATCGGTATACTGTTTTTCGATGCCGTACTGTTCACCGTACGCTTTTATACGTTCTTGGTCAATATCGGCAATCGCAGTGAGTGTCGCTCTCGGTTCCCTTACATACCACCCGGTATGCATGTGAGAAATCCCACCGCAACCGACGACTGCTATTTTATAGTTATCGCTCATAATAAATTCCTCTGTTCTTTCTTAGCTCAGTAAATTCCAAAAATAAATACACACTTTCACCGCCCGGTAGTTTCGGTTTCCAAACCCCTGTCAGTTATCGGCTATCGGAAACCCTCAACAATAAGAAGTTTTTTTTTTGCTGACTGCTGACGGCTGATGGCTAATTCGCTGACTGCTGACTGCTGACGGCTGATGGCTAATTCGCTGACGGCTGATGGCTAATTCGCTGACTGCTGACTGCTGACACCTAATCCTATAATAGCATATTTGACGACGGTTGTCTATCTACATTTGAACTTGCAGGAAGCGCGATACCTGATACAGGTCGATCTATACGGTGCCTGTCATCTTTCTGGCGACCCAGAATACGCCGAGCATAAAAATCAAGATCCCCGCCCATAACGGATGCGCCCAAATCCGTGTCCGATGAACCGTCGGTTCCGGTTCCGGCAAAGCTGCGAGATACGCTAATAGATTCGGCACTTCAGAGACCGATACAAGTCTGCCCTCAGTAATCTTGGCAATTTCCTCTAATACATCAAAACGCGCCAATCGTCCTTGCTGTTCCCGATTTAAGCCTTGCACCGAAAGATCCGTTTGTACAGAGGCACCGGTTTCGCTACTGCTCGCGACGAGGCGATAATTCCCCGGTTCCTTGGGGACAAACGAGCCGACGAACAATCCCGCTAAATCCTCCGTGCCGGGTTGTAATCGGATTGTCTGCGTTTTACCCGATGGCGAAATCGCTTGTACCACAACCGTCCCGGTATCTAAAGGACCGCCTACGTTGTCGATCGCATTGGCATTCAAGGTCAACACATCATCGACATTCGGGCGATCCGGTGAATAGAAGAGCCGGATCGATTCGCTGTGCGCCATCTGGCGGCGGTATGCCATCCAGCGGGCGACCTGACTCCAGAAACGATAGTGGTATTTGTCTTCAACGCCATGTCGCCACCGCCAAGCACTATCTGTACCCATAAATAGCACTTTTCCGGTACCATACGTCTTGGTAACGATTAACGGCACACGTCCAGCAGCGGCGGTAACTTGGTCATGGACGGCGAGTGTCTCGGTACCGACCTTCGCGCGCTTAACACCTGCATACCAGAAAAATCCAGGCAGCTTACGCCACACTTCGCTGTTACCCTCATCTGTATCTCCAAGACGCGTTAGCAAACTCCGCTGACCCGAGGAAGTCAGTGAGAAATAGCCTTGAGCACTCGACCCAACCCCTTCGGATGCCGCCGGATCCAAGACCACTGGATAGAGGTCACCGAGGGGTCCAGAAATCAAGGAGTCATGCGATCCTTTACGTCCTGGCATAAATACAAGTCCGGAAGCTTGCGCGCTAACTAACTTCCTTAGTTCTTGTGTCTGTTCAACAGTCAACTGTCCCTCTTTAATACCGACATCACCAAGGAACACCACGTCGTAACGACTCAACGCTCGCGCGTCAGGAAAACGGTCAATATAACTGCGGCCACCACCCACTTTCGGCAATTCCGGATGAAAAAGCAGGCAGGTGACTTCAACACCCGGGTCCCGTTCTAAGGCGTTCCGTAGGTACCGGTATTCCCATCGAGGATAAGATTCGATAACAAGGACCCTCAATTGTTCTTCGCGCACGGATATCGGAGCGGAAATCTCATTATTTTCGGGTATCAATTCCTCAGCATCTTCGGCAATACGCAGGCTTAATGTGTATTCTCCCGTCGCTGGCAAGGTACAGACGATATTGTCTTGCGCTTGACGCATCGCGGGAACACGTACAACTTTGGTAATTTGTTTTTCAGCAGTAGCAGCCGTCGATTCCGATTTTTTGCTTATATTGAGTGTGACGCTGACATCCCGATCCTGTCCCAATGTGCTATGGACAACAAACGGGATACGAACCTGTTTATCGACAACCGCAAACGTCGGCGCATCCATCCGAAGTAACGCAAGGTCCGGGAGCGGGACGCTACTGCCGACACCGACGGCGAACACAGGAATCCCTTTCATCCGAAACCGTGTGGCTGCTTCTACGGGCGAGTTACCGATATTCCAATCGCCATCTGAGAGCAGCACCACGCCACGAAGATGGGTATGGCTGTCCAGAACGTGAGACAGTCCGGCGTTCAGATCCGTTGCTTCTTCGGGCGGGTCTAACGCCGAAGAGAACGGCTCAAATACAACGTTGAGATCGTCCGCATCCTGTGTGTTTCCGGTGTCATCAGCGGATCCGCCTTTCCATACCGCCTCGGACATCAGCGGCTGAATCGCTTCAGCACGGCTCTTCGGATCATCGGAAACATTTTCAGCGTCCAGAACATCCCGTGTCTCCATACTATTCGACTGGTCCCATAGCACGGCGAGCGTTGAACGCCGCTCCGGCAGTTGCGTCTTCAACCACTCTGGCTGATTCAGCGTGACAACAACCAAACAGACCAACACAAAACGCAGTAACTCAAGCCATCCGGTCTGTTTGCGATAGCCACTGCGGTGCCACGCCAACCAGCACAAAACCCCCGTCACAGCGACCACCACCAGTCCCAAAACCGTGATCGAACCGCTTGAAAGAAATTCCAAACTCCCTTGTTGTTCTTGCATTCCTATTTCTCCAGTTATTAGCCATCAGCCATTCGCCATCAGCCATCAGCAGTCAGTCAGCCAAGTGCTAATCCGCCGTTCCATCTGCAGGTGCGAGGTCCATTAAAGGGCTGCTTTCGGTTTTCTTGCTTGGCAGACTCAACGCTGCCTCCAAAATGAGTGCTAACGCCATTGCGATCAGGAAGATACGCCAGAGTTCGCTCGCTAAGGCGGACGTATCGCCAACATCCACATCAATTCTCCGATACGACAGTCCATCAAACAGCGCATCCACTGCATCAACAGACGATGTTGTGGCACGATCCTCAGCCTGACTGCGGTTCACAGCAACCCAATGCGTCTCCTCTTGATAAACGCCAGCATGCAATCCAATTTCCGAGAGGGACGCGGTGTCTTCTTCAGGCGCAACCGATGTCCACTCTTCCCGGTCTGCGAGCACGTTGATGCCGGCATCGCGTTGCGATGCCACAGCGAGTGCAAGGCTCCCCTCAGTCAACGCCCGCTGCAACATAACATAAAATACGACACCATCGCGTTCAAGAGAAGAAAATTGGGCGGTCGGTAGTGTGCTACAGAAATAGACGGCACCGTGATCCGTTACCACACGGGTCAATAGAGGTGCGTCATCGTCAAACCTTGCCAACGGTGTTCCAGGGCTCTCAAGGGCGCGATAGCGGTAGGTACGTAATTCGTTCAAAGGCAAGGCATCGCCACTCTCTACGTGTGCTAAGATATCCGCATCGCCACGCCACCAGGCAAGTTTAGATACTGTATCGCTACCGGATGAATGCCAGGTACCCCATTGCGAATCAAACAACTGTTCGCCAGCAGCACCCGGTCCCGGTGGAAAAAACATCGCCACACGTCCGCTGTTGACGAAATGCGAAATCTGTTCGGCGACCAACCCCCGTGGTAGAGCCGCTTGCCAAACCAACAATGCCGTACTTTCCCAGTCAATCTCGGCGACGCGGTTTGCCGGAATCACATCGACACGGTGTTTTAACCGGTTGTCCATCGGAATCGCGAGTGCCCGACGGAACGCCTCACCGACTTTTGTATCATCACTAACGATGACCGCCTGCCTGACGGGGGGTTCTGAAAAGACGAAGAAAAACTTGTTATCGAGTGGGTTCGCATCGCCGGGTAAACTGACCGCCCCCCAACCGGCGTTGAGCTTGCCATCAACAGGGATGCGGTGTCCTTGCAACGAAGCACCGAGCGCATCAAGTTCCACCTCAACCACGGAACGAACATTATTGACTTCAAACTCAATCGGTAGTTGCTGTACACCTGTGCTGCCATCCGTTCTGCGAACCATGACATCAAGGACGAGCTCCGCAGTACTGCCCCGCTGCCACCGTTGCACGTTTTCCACACGGACCGATAAATTGCTTGAAGGCGGGTCTGTATAGGCGAGTAAGAAATGATGTACCCCCTGCAGTTCAGCAAACGCCTGACGTATAGCGTTCCAGCGACCACTGTGAACGTCCCAATCGTTCTCTTTCAAATCCGAACAGATCCAGATTTCAGTGCGTCCAGACTCGTTTGCTTTAAGATACGCCAACGCCGTTTCAAGCATTGCGGGAATATTTGCGCTGGTGGCAGTTGCACTCGTCACAGGTAGGTTCAACAGTGCTTTCGGTGAATCCACCTCTTGCATCTGTCCGCTTGCACTATCAATCAGTATCAGGTGTGTCCCGTAATCGCCTTGCGCCAACAATTCAGCAAGGCGTTTCAGAGCAGTGGATCTCTTCGACTCGCCCGCCTGTAGGTCTTGCATCTCCATACTGGCGGAACGGTCCAGAAGGATTAGGGTAGCATCAGGTTTACTCAATCCGACGCTTCCCAACCATCCACCAGACAACGGACGACTCACAGCAAAGATGAGGGCACCGACAGCCAGAACCCGCATCAGCAAAATAAGAAGATGTCGCAGGCGCGCCATACCTTTGCTCATACGTTTCGCACTCATCAAGAACATCATCGCCGCCCACGGGATGGTACGGTGCCGCTGCTGATTAATTAAATGGATGAGGACCGGCAGTGCCATCAGTGGAAGTGCGATCAATACAAGGGGTTGTAGAAAACTCATATTTTTTAACGTTATAAGTGGTTGGTTATAGTAAAACCTGTAATTAATTATACACCCTTCCTTGCACAAAGTGGCTTGTAGGGGCGAGGTCCCCTCGTCCGTTGGAACAAAAGTGTGCAATTATTTTCGGAATCTACTATAAGAGGCAAACTGTTACAAAGACGGTTCTTCTCTTTCTAACTTATAACTTATAACGACTCCTCACTTACGTTTTTTCGGTGTCCGTCCCAACAAAAATCGTGCCAATACATCTCCGTAATTCTCGTGGATACAGGTGCGGTGGTAGTCTACCTCAGTGTCGCGAATCACCTCGTTCATACTTTCGAGGTACGTCTCCATCGCGCGGCGGTACTGTACGCCGATAACAGTCGGATCCGCAAGTATCGGTTCGCCGCCTTCCATGTCAACAAACCGTATCGGACGATCGAACTCAAAATCTAACTCGCTCTGTTCCATGAGGTGAAACACAGCGACATCGTGCTTACGGAACCGAAGGTGCTCAAAACAATTCCGCACGGTTGCAGGTTCAATGAATAAGTCCGAAATGACGACGATGAGCGCTCTCTGCGGGACCCGTTCGGCAGTTTCGTGGAGAACGTCAGCCAATCCGGTCTCGCCCGATGCTTCTATCGCGCCTAATTCATCGAGAACTGTACCGAGATGGGTTGCACTCCGTTTCGGTGGAATTTCTTTATGGAACGTCTCGCCTGCACAATAGAGGCCAACGGCATCGCCTTGTAAGGCGGCTATATACGCCAAAGTGCCAGCGATGCGGCGGGCATAGTCGAGTTTACTCATATCTGGATCGCCTTCCGTTGCAGCGGACGGCGTGTGCGCAAAACCCATGGAGCCACTGGTATCGACAATCAGGCACATTCGTAGGTTGGTATCGGCTTCAAACTCTTTGATATAGTAGCGATCATTACGCGCGTAAGCACGCCAGTCGAGTCGTCGTGTGTCGTCACCAGGGACGTATTTTCGGTACTCGGCGAACTCAAGGCTGGAACCGCGAATCGGACTCCGGTGTTTACCGGATACATTTCCGATCATAGGCAACCGAGCATGGAGCTGGAGCGTGGAGAGCCGTTCAAGGACCTGTTGGTTGAGGTAATCCCGTCTGAGTTGCAGTGCCATAAATTACCCCTGTTCTGACAACGCTTCGACGAGACGGTTGACGATATCTTGGCTGGTAATGTTTTCGGATTCCGCTGCGAACGATGTAATGACGCGATGCGCCAGCACAGGATTCGCCACGGCAACGACATCTTCAAGCCGAACCATGTAACTACCACTGAGTGCCGCACGCGCTTTCGCACCTAAAATCAGGTATTGAACCGCCCGAGGACCAGCACCCCAAGCGACAAGCGGCTTCAGCCAATCAGGTGTTGCATCGCCTTTCGGACGCGTGCTACGCACCAGATCAACAGCGAATTCATAGATATGTTCCGCAACGGGGACACGACGGACAAGGTCTTGGAAGGCGAGTACCTCTTCACCTGACAGAACGGACTCCAGCGTCGGCAGTGCCATACCGGTCGTGGTCCGAGCGATCTCTATCTCTTCGGATCGTGCCGGATAGTCCACCTCAATCCTGAACATGAAACGGTCAAGCTGCGCCTCTGGCAGCGGATACGTACCTTCCTGTTCAATCGGGTTCTGTGTCGCCAGTACGAAAAACGGTGGATCCAGCGAGTACGTTCTACCGATGACAGTGATTTTGTATTCCTGCATCGCTTCGAGCATGGCAGCTTGTGTTTTCGAGGGGGCGCGGTTAATCTCGTCAGCGAGAATGAGATTTGCGAACAGTGGACCTTTTACGAACTCGAATTCGCGTCTACCGCCGGGGATCTCTTGAAGGATGTCGGTTCCGGTGATGTCCATCGGCATCAAGTCGGGGGTGAATTGGATGCGGCTAAACTGCAACGCCATCGTCTCAGCGAAACGTCTCACTAACAACGTTTTCGCTAAACCGGGGACACCCATCAACAGCGCGTGCCCTTGAGAAAATAGACAGATCGCCAAGTGTTCGATAACTTGCTCCTGACCAACGATGATCTTAGCAAGTGTTTGTTTTAATTGGGCGTAGACGTTCTGGAGTTCGTCAATCGCAGCAACGTCATCGGCATGCATTGTATCGTTATTTTCCGTTGTGTTCATAAATCTCCCTTTAACGTATTAGCGCGAAATGAAGGGTCATCCGTTAGATTGTGTGAATGCCGCAAACTAAATGAAGTTTAAGAATTTAATTCGGTAAGGCATCAACAACCTCTTCGTAGGAGCGAGTTTTACTCGCGATCTTTAACGATTACCGAAATATTTATTCAATCTTCATAAAGTTTGCGTTACAACATGATAAGCAAATTCCGTGCCAGCTTATCAACCCCGTATAGGGCAGACTCTCACAGAACTTTCAGAAATAATAGCACAAATCGGGGCATAAGGTAGACCCAATTGCACAAATCGGGGCAAAATTTACCAAAGCAGTATTGATAAAAGCAGGATCAATAATTGAATCCTATATACCCGCTTTAATTCAAATTTCTCTGAGTTTGTTGTTGACGAGACTTCTAATTGTTAATGACGCAATTTAGAGGCGAAAAGGGTGCATAATTTTACGTGAATCCAATATTGGGCAACATCTGCACCAATTCACGGTGTATTCACGTCAGACGCACATATCTTTAGTTGCAAACCGTGCCGATTTTCTCTAAAAAATCTGAAAGCGGTTCATCGCGGCACGGTCAAAATCCAGTCTCGGATTAAGCCCAGCACCTCTGGCGAGAGCGTCTCCTCAATGGCACCGTATTCGTTCACCAACCCTGTAACGGCACGTTGAAACAGGTGATTGTGCTTTGGCAAACGATGCACAGTCACATTCTGATTGCCGCCTTTTTCGAGAGCTGCGGCGATGGCGGTGAGGTTTTGCTCGGCATCAACCTGTACGTCAAGTTCGCCGTTGAGGGCGAGGACAGGGACACGGATTTTCTCAAATGCAGGCCGCGGATCAAAACTCAAAAAGTAGCGCATCCACGGCGTAAGCGATTGTTCCACGAGTGCCTGCACGTGTCCATCATCCTGTTGATCGGGTGGAACGCCGTTAATTTCAAACTGCTTGCGGACAATTTCCTCAACCGCTTGGTGCCGCTCGTCCTCCGCCATATCTTCCGCAGTCAAGATCGTAAACAGCCGATCAAGGAGCGTGAGTAATCTCTGCCTACGTTCACCGGCAATCCCGGCTGCATCGAAAATGCGTTCGTTCTGTTTACGGAGCAACTCGGCACCAGGAACACCGGGACCTGCCATCAGGACGATGAAACCGACATCATTGCTGCGGCTCGCGACAATAGCCGCGATGAGACCGCCTTCGCTATGACCGATCAGCCCAATAGGACCCACTCTGTCATCCTGCTTGAGGAACGCCACGCCTGCTTCTACATCGGTTGCGAAATCTGCTGTGGTTGGCGGTTTCGGATGCGGCGTTGACTTACCGATACCGGGATCATCAACACGGAGTACGGCGATACCTGCACGGCTGAGATGATCGGCAAGCACCCAAAACGGTTTATGCCCGACCAAAGTTTCGTCCCGATCCTGAAGACCGCTGCCGGAGATGAGCAGCACCGCAGGAAACCGACCGTCACCAAATGGTAACGTCAAAGTGCCAGCAAGGTTGACAGCACCGTTCTGAAATGCGACCTCTTCAATTTTATAGGGGAATGGCGGCTTCGGTTCTTGCGATCTCGCGGGACCCTTGATGACCTTATCACGGGAGAGTCGGAATCCGAATGTGGCACCCCCTTGGCTGAAGGTACCACTAATAGCACCGTCTTGCAGTTTCCCGTCGAAAGTTGGATTCCCCGGAATACCATGAATTGAGAACTTAACGTGTACACTGTCATCTTCTTCAACGACGTGGATATCAGACAACGATAAACCGTTCGCGCCTTGGGTCGGAATATCAATAGTTCCTGTCCACCCCTCATCGTCGTTGGTGAGATCTATCTTTACGGCAATGGGTTGACCGGGGATTTCAATCTGACCTTCCCAGTGACCCGTAACACGGTTCTCCGCATGAGAAACAGAGACACACATTACCATTGCCATGACAATAAAAAGCGTAGCGACTGGGTGACCCAGCCTGTCGCAACCAGATGTTATCTGTAACCGGAAACGCTGATGAAAGTTGCTTTGCACTTAAGATTAATCCTTATAGGTTAGTTTTAGATTTCCCCACGTAGTGGCTAATTTACCTGCAGGATAAACTGCCAACGACGATTTGAGCCCTCTTGTCATGAGGGTGTTAATATCATCTTCAGTCAATGCGGTACTGAAAAATGCGATCTCGTCAAAGACACCGGCATAATACTGTCCCCATTGATGCAAAAAAGTTGCCCCGATACCGATATCCGTAAAAACATAAGTATCGGTAACTGTGTCACCTTCTTTGCCGTTGTAATAGCCCGTCGCGTTTCCCTCATCATCCAATACAAACGCATAGTGTCCCCATTTATTGTCATCAAATTTTGGGATGACGGGTTTCCACGCCCTGCCCCAAATATCAACGGCTTCACCTTGGAATCGAATAGCGAAAGCCGGGTTTGTTGGCCCACTGAGATTCGATATTAGTCGATCATCATTGGCGGCATCCGTCGGTTTCGCCCACAAGACGACTGTAACGGCTCCAGACAGCCCCAAATTTCCGACAACGACATGCCCTTTACTCTCGTTCCCATCAAATTCCAACGCGGATCCGAATTTACCGTTCTTTATCCATTTCGGGTTGTTCTCAATTTTTCCGTCGTTGCCATTTTCGGAGGCATCCGCGGCAGTATTACCGTTGCCCTCATCAAAAAGCCACATCCCGACAACAGTTTTCGGATCAAATTCGGCAGTGCCGATGCTGGTAAACATCAGGCTCAAGGCAATTAAACCAGCACACACAAGCATTAAATTTACCATTATGATTCTCATTTATCCTGGCCTCCTTAACTTAAAATTTTGGGACTTTGAGTGCTTTTGTGAACTTGCCAGTCTCAACATCCCACAAGCGGATTGTTCGGTCGTTACTCCAACTGATGATTGTCTGTCCATCCGGACTGAATGAAACGCCAACGACTTCAGCGGTATGTCCTTTGAGCGTTTTCCTTCGTTTTCCAGTGTTCATATCCCACACGCGGAGGGTATGGTCTCTACTTGCGGTGGCAAGCAGCCGACCATCTGTATTGAACGCCATGCTATTGACGCTTTTCCGATGTCCCTTGAGGGTCTTTTTGTGTTCTCCTGTGGCGACATCCCAGAGACGGACGGTTTTGTCCCAACTGCTACTCGCAAGTGTTTGCCCATCAGCACTGAACGCCACACTCTTAACATTCTCTGTATGTCCTTTGAGGGATCTCTTTTCGTCTCCGGTAACAACATTTACCAAGCGAATAAGCCCGTTGTAATTCGCCCTTGCAAGCGTACCACCATCAGCATTAATGAACAGCCCGCTGGCATGCTTTTCATATCCACCGGATATATCTTTGTGTGTGCCCGTGGCGACATCCCAGAGATTGATCTCATAGATACTGCAGCTTGCAAGTGTTTTCCCATCGGGACTGAACAATACAAGAAGAAGGGGGCCAAACCGTGCTATGAAGGTTTTTTCATAATTCCGCGTATCAACATTCCACAAACGGACAAGTTCATCTTCGCCCCCGATCGCGAGGGTTTTTCCATCAGGACTGAATGAAATACTAAACACACTCGTCATATCTGTTGTGAGCGGCACGGGTGCTTTGTCCGCGTCCGCATCATAGAACCAAACCCCGGTAGTACTAGCAACAGCGATACGGTTGCCGTCTGGAGAATACTGGACATCATTGATGCCACTTGTATTGAGTAGCGCGTTCTCGTCTCTCGGTAGCTGCCATTGTGAACCCACTGGTAGGTTGCGTCTCGGCAGGAGACTCGCCACAACAAACACCCAAAGGATACCGAGCGCGAAAAATATAAAAAGTAGCACTTTCTTCATGCTATTGTGCCTCACTTGCCATGTTAAGTATAGAAGTCAAGTCCCATAGCAGCACTATACCATCATCGCCCGCGCTGGCAAGCGTCTGACCGTCGGTACTGAACAAGACGCTAACAACATCGTTCGTATGCCCCTTGAGAATTTTCAGTCGCTGCGCGGTTGCTAAATTCCATAGTTCAACGTTTTTACTTTGGGGCCAGTAAGAGTTACCGTGAGTGTTATCATTTTCTCTACTCGCCAGCATCCAGCCATCCGTGTAGAACGATACACGCCATCCAGTGCTTTTATAGGCTGCAATGATTTTCTTCTGGTTGCCTGTGTCTGTATCCCACAATCGAACGGTGCCATCCTCGCTTGTACTCGCGAAGTTATGCCCATCAGAATTGAAAACGATGCTTGTGACAGCATCCGCGTGCCCGATGAAATTTTGTTTGTACTGCCCGGTGCTTGTATCCCAGAAATAGATAGTACCATCCACACTTCCAACTGCCAGTGTGTGCCCATCGCGAGTGAACGCTATACTGGAGACACCAGACGTATGTCGTTTGAGGGTCTGTTTGTGTTTCCCCGTTGCTGTCTCCCACAATTGAATTGTTCCGGCTACATCTCCACTTACAAGTGTCTCACCATTGGGGCTGAACAGAACCGCTTCGACCCTTTCTGTATGTATCTTGAGTGTTTTTTTGTGTGTTCCTGTGGCAACATCCCAGAGACAGACGGTTTTGTCCCGACTCCCCGTTGCAAGCGTTCCGCCATCGAGGCTGAAGGAAACGCTGGTGAGAACAGATGTATGTTGCCCAGTAAGGGTTCTTTTGCGTGTTCCTGTGGCAACATCCCAAAGGTGAATGCCTTTATATGTGGGGAAACTCCAACTTGCAAGTGTATTTCCATCAAGACTGAACAAAACCCCGCTGAACCAAGAACTTTCGGATTCATTCATATTTCCTACGAGTGGCTGTTGTCGTCTGGTGATTGCATCCCACAGATAGGTAGTGCCATATCCGATTCCAGCTGCCAGTTTATCGCCTTTAGGGTGGAGTGCCATCCCCTTCGTATCCCGTCCAGACTTAATGACATAGTTAGGCCGCCCTATCACAAAGCGTTGACTCTCGATTGTCTTTTTGTGTTCGCCGGTGGATGCGTTCCACAAATGGATGGTTTCATCAAGATTGCCAGTTGCGAGTGTCCTTCCATCAGGACTGAGGACAACACGTGTAACATAACCCGCATCTTTTCCAAGAGATTTGTATTCTCCAGTATCTGCATCCCACAGACGAATTAGACCGCCCGATCTCCAAATCACAAAGGTTTTTTCATTCAAACTAAATGAAACATTTACGACCTCTCTACTGGCTTGCTCGTTCATCTCGAATGCATTCGTCAGGGTCCGCTTGATGCTACCTGTAGCAGTATCCCACACATAGATTGTTCTGTTATGACTCACATTCGCAAATGTCCCGCCATCCGCGCTAAATGACAGGCTCTGGATTGTTCCGCCACCTGTTATCACACCTCTATCGGCAAGCACTTTTTTCATCTCTCCCGTGGTGATATCCCAGAAATGTACCGTTTCGTTGGCAACACTCACAAGGGTCCCGCCATCGCGACCGAAAGCGATATTACTGACAGATTTCGTATGGCCGATAAGCGTCTTTTTATGTGCTCCGGTGGTCACATCCCAGAGGCGGATCGTTTTGTCGTCACTCCCACTTGCAAGTGTACTACCATCTGGACTGAACGAAAGGCTTGAGACCCAATCTGTATGCCCTGTGAGGGTGCGTTCAGTCTTGCCTGTTCGCGCATCCCATAAATGGACTGTTTTAAAATCTGTAGTTACGATCATTTTCCCGTCTGGACTAAACAAAACAGCGGAATACCTCGAACCATCTGTTGTTATTACTTTTTTTAGTTTTCTTGTCGCAACATCCCACAGGACGAGGCTTCCGAATCTCTCCGTACTTACGAGTGTCGCATTATCCGGGCTGAACGAGATATCTCGGACATCTTCCGTGTCCCGCGTGAGTAGGGCAAGCTCCTGACATGTTTCCGCGTCGTAGAGCCAAACGCCGACAGAACTGGCGACTGCTAATAGCGTGCCATCTGGGGAGTACTGCATATCATTGATACTGCCCTTACCGATGCGGGCTTTGGCACCTTCGGGTAAACCCCATTGCGTGTAATCTTGGGCGAAGCTGCTCGGTAGGCACAGCGTGAAAAAGATAAACAACACTACAAAAATCGCTGATGAAGTGGGTTTCATACGCTCAGATTCCTCTTGC
>JAJEET010000161.1 GCA_022820835.1 Candidatus Poribacteria bacterium | reverse complement strand
TGTTTCACCTCAAAAACTTGTTGGATTTTAGGGTGAAGTATAACAGAAGTCGCGTGAAAAGTCACGCGACTTTTGCTTATCTAAAAATATTAACGCTTCAGAAAAATAAAACACAAAAAACCTACAATTGAATGACCCTGGCAGCGTCTCCAAACGGTCTTGACATTTCTCAACGTTTCTGATATTATAAATCCTAACAAATATCTATCAATTCGCGTTTTGAAGGTAAAATATGTTGCATCAGACGCTTAGAAAACACACAAACACCAAAAAACAGAAGACTTTCCACCTGTTTTTATTATTAACATTAATAATTGTTCTGTTCGTCTATCAGCAGTATCTGGCTTATGGGCAACAGTACGTCATCGTAGATAGAGAGAACGGCGATAGACTGACTGGTACTTGGCGTGGTAGCACTGAGACGCATTTTGAAATTGAATATCAGGGCGAGATTTTACGACTTCCTGTGAAGGGCTATCGGCTTAGTTTCACATCGGACCTCTCGAACGTCGCGGATCGCACCGCTGCGAAGTATTTTCGGAACGGGCTTATGCTGCTGGAGTTAGGACTTCCTGAAAAAGCGAAAAACCGCTTTGAAGCTGCTATTGAAGAGTTTCCGAAATACCCAGATGCGCATTACCAGCTCGGTTTGCTTTACAAGGCGAATGGCGACAATACAAACGCCTTGGAACGCTTCCGTTCTGTAGCGATCCTTGATGCGGCGAATTTTGACTTGGTGCCGCATTTTCGGGAACTTGGGGATGCTGCGCTTGCCAATGAGGATTACGGTGAAGCCGTAAAGAATTATCAACTGATCCTACAGTATTATCCGGAACACGAATCTGTTCCCGGTTTGAGTTATATCACCGGTTTCCTGCTTGTTGAGCAGTTAGCGGATTCCGATAAAGGGTTATCGCTGTTGGAATCGGCGACCAAACAGTATCCGGACATGTTGTCCCACGAAAAGGCATTTTTTCTTATTGGCAGGCTGCAAGCGGAAAAGGGGTTGTTAGAAAACGCACTCCATACGTTGCGGGGGTTTGTTCTACGTTATCCGGTGAGTGAGTGGGTTAATGAGGCACGCTTGACTCGTGCTGAAGTCAACTTGAAGTTGGGTAGTGTGGAAGAAGCCGGGAATGAAGCTGCACAGGTCCACAATATGAGTGTAGATGAGGCGCTGAAAGAACGTGCGAAACAGATTCTGGATCAGACCCGATGGACAGTCTACACGGTCGCGGAACATCTGCCTGACAACCGCGTTCAAGCGATTGCGGTTGACGGCACGCAGTTGTGGGTGGGTACACCGAGCGGCCTTATGCTCTTTGAAACCTCTTTTAATAACTGGGCTCCGATTCCAGATGTGCCGCAACAGATAAACAGTTTGCTGGAGATGTCGCCAGATGTGAGATCTATTGCGGCGAATCCGGATGAGGTGTGGATCGGTACGCGTTCTCAAGGCGCGATTCATTACGATAAACGGACGGGCGAAGTCCAGACTTATCCGCCAATTGATGGATTCCCCGCTTGGGTCAAGGACATCAAGATGGATGATAGGGAAGTTTGGTTCGCTACGGATGGCGGTGTTATCCGTAAGATTCGCGGTACTGTTGATCCACCGGTTGTTTACAATAGACAGCAGAGTTTTATCCCCGCAGATAACATTGAGACGTTGTTGCTGACGACTACGACGGTTTGGGGGGCTTCCGTGGATGGCAAGATTGTAATGTTCAATCGTGAAAGCGAAGAGTGGTCGCTCTATCACTCAACGGAAATCCGCAAAGGTATGACGGTGGTCGGGTTTGATACGGCTGAGGATCAACTGCTTTTTACGTGGTTCAATACTGATGAGCAGTCGAACGGGTATTTCCGAGCAGATTCGGACGGTGTGAATGGAAAATCGACGACGCTCCACACGGGCATAGTAGATGAGATAAAATTAAAGCGTATTTACATTGAAGGGGCACTTGACGATTCACCGGTCATCCTGGAAGAGAACGAGGCACTGCCTGTGGAGACCCCGGAACCGCTGATAGACGAGGAATCTCCTGGGGAAGGACCGGAATTGCTGACATCCAAATCTCTGCCTGAGACGGAGGTTTTAGGAACCCAACCGCAGCCGCCACCGACACCTTTGGTGTTGTGGATCGCGACGAACGATCTTTTTTATACACATCATACCCGTTCCGGTGAATGGAAGGATACAACGACACCGAGAATTGTTGCCGGTGATTTGATAATACATGCCTTCACTATAGCGAACAATAGGGTCTGGATCGCGACGAATAACGGGTTAGCAGCCATGAACGTTCAGTGATATTTGTTCACGGACGTGCGGATATTTAAGACCATGCAATCGACATCCACAAAACTCATTACGCGTTGGACAGATGCCAACCCTATCCGGACGGAAGATGAATTGGTTGTCGAAGAACCGCTTGAGATCCGCGTAGCGCAGCAGAGTTTAATTGTTGTGATGCGGACTCCCGGACACGATTTTGAACTCGCCGCCGGTTTTCTTTATACGGAGAGTCTTATCGCTTCCAGCGATGACATTGAGATTATCGCATATTGTGAGACAGAGGGTTCTGATACCGAGGACACAGATGTATCGTCGCTGCAGAATATTGTCAACGTTCAGCTTCGTGAAGAATTGAACCTTGACGCGCAATCCGGGTGGCAGCGGAATTTCCACGCGAATGCGAGTTGTGGACTCTGTGGCAAGATGACGATTGAATCCGTTCGACAACAGGTGTCTCCCGTGAAATCGGGATTCCGTCTAAATCAAGCGGTCCTCTATCGGCTTAATGACCGGTTAAGGAAGGCGCAATCGGTTTTTGAAAAGACAGGCGGACTTCACGCCGCTGGGTTATTCAATGCGGAAGGCGAACTCCTGATTGTTAGGGAAGATATAGGACGGCACAACGCTGTTGATAAGGTGATCGGTCAAGCATTGCTGTCTGATTTGGTGCCGCTTGAGCAGCATGTTTTGATGGTGAGTGGTCGGGCGAGTTTTGAGATTGTCCAAAAGGCACTCTTTGCGCGTATTCCGATTGTCGTTGCTGTTTCCGCCGCATCTACACTCGCTGTTGATCTTGCGCAGGAGGGAAATCTTACGTTGATCGGTTTTATGCGCGGACAGAGTATGGCGGTCTATAGCTGCCCGGAGCGTGTTTCCTGTGAAGCGTGAGCAAAGGGAAATAGGTGTGTAGACAAGTTTTTGCTATCTTTTTGCACTGGCTATGTCTCTATAATAGTAAATCAAATTTAAAAGGAGCAAAATTGTCATGGGTTTCATTTTGAATAGCATCCAAGATCTCGTTAATTTGCTGTTTCTTATTGCTATAATCGGCACTTTAGGTGTTTCGTGGGTATACGCGAGTCGGTTGAAAAAGCAGTACGGTGCGGACTTTCCATGGAACAAAACAGCGATGATCGTCGGGATTGAAGTCCTGCTTTGGATCGGATTTACCATTTTTTGGAGTTTCGTTAAAGCGTTTTGGTTCCCGATTTTGGTCGTTGCTATTATAGCGATTGTATTGATTTCACGCAAGAAGCGGAAATATGTCTGAGGCTCGCCAGATGGGGCGGGCTTAAAAGAGGCTTCTTGACAAAACTAACGCAAGGAGATAGATATGAGTCGGACGGGGCGAGCCGTCGTTGCGCACGGCAAAGATTTTGAAATACGTGAATATCCGGTGCCGGAGCCTGCACCCAATACGGTCCTACTGCGACAGGAGTTAGCGGGAATCTGCGGGACAGACCTGCATAACTGGCAGAAAGGTTTTCAGACAGAGGTGCTATTGGGGCATGAAAACGTCGGCATTATTGAGGCACTCGGTGAAGGTGTTGAGACCGATTATGTCGGAAAACCTGTCAGAGAAGGTGATAGGGTTATCTTCGCACCCGGAACGAATTACGGTGCCTACGGGTTCCAGTGGAACCCGGACGAAGCTCCGCATTTTCGCGGTGGGTTTGCGGATTATATGTACCTCTGTCTTGCAAATACCTGTTTCATAAAGACCGATGCTTCACCTGAAGTCGCCGTGTTGACGGAACCCTTTACTGTTGGCGTTCACGCTGCGATGCGGGGTGGAATTAAACTCGGTGATACCGTTGTTGTGCAAGGTTCCGGTGCTATTGGGCTTGTAACGCTTGCGTGCGCGAAGTTGAGCGGTGCTGCAAAAGCGATTATGGTCGGTGGACCCGCCGGAAGATTAGAACTCGCTAAACGCCTCGGTGCCGACGTAACGATTAATATTGAGGAAGTCGCCTCTGTTGAGGAGCGGACAGAGTTTGTGAAGGCGGAGACACCGCGCAAAGAAGGTGCGGATGTTGTTTTTGAATGTGCCGGTTTTCTCCCCGCTACACCAGAAGGATTGGGGTATACTCGGCGGAGCGGTACTTTTGTTGAGGTTGGTCACTTTGTGGATATGGGGTCAATCGACTTCAACATTAACCAGTTGCTAATGCGTAAAAACCTGCGTGTGGAGGCGATTTGGGGTAGCACTTACGAACACTTCGTTCGCGGTTTACCGCTCCTTGAACAGAGTGCGCTGCCTTTTGCCGATATGATTAGCCATCAACTGCCGCTCTCACAGGTTGAAGACGGCTTTAAAGCACTTGATGGTGGCTATCGCATTAACGGCGAAACAGCCATTAAAATTGCGGTTCGGGCTGAAGCGTAGACGAACTTAGGAGAACAGTAGACTTGTAGTCTAAACATGGCGTGCTGATATAGCGCGCTTACAATTAGGAGGCATTATTGATGTCAAAAACATATCGCGTTGGCTTCGCGTCACTCGTGCATGACCATGTATGGGGTGAACTTCGCCATTGGAAGGCACATCCAAACGTCGAAATCGTTGCAGCAGGCGATGTCAATGCGGAATTACGTACACAATTTGAAAAAGAAGCCGGTGTTGAGAACGTCTATGACTCTTGGCAAGAGATGATAGAGAAAGAGGAATTGGACATCGTCCAAGCATCCGCTGAAAACAGTGTCGGTGTTGACATTGTTGAAGCTGCAGCAGCAAAGGGTGTCCACGTTGTCTCAGAAAAGCCGATGGCGGCGCGTCTCTCACAAGCAGCCCGGATGCTTACTGCAGCTGCCGATGCGGGTACCCTGCTTATGGTGAATTGGCCCACTGCTTGGAGTCCGGCACTCAATACCGCAATGAATCTCATCAAAGACGGTGCGATCGGTGACCTTTTCTATTTTAAATGGCGTTCTGCACACAACGGTCCGAAGGAGATCGGCTGCTCGCGCTACTTCTACGAGTGGCTTTACGACGAAGAGAAAAATGGGGCGGGCGCGTTGATGGATTACTGTTGTTATTGTGCGGATATGTGTGCTTATCTATTGGGGCTGCCGGAACAGGTAACGGCGTTCCGTGGCACTTTCGTTAAAGACTACCCTGTGCCGGACGATAACGCCGTTATTGTTATGAAGTACGGGAATGCCTTCGGAATTACAGAGGCATCTTGGACGCAGAAGGTCGGTTATATTACACCGAATCCGGTGGTTTACGGGACTGAAGGTGCGCTGATGGTAAGTGGTAACCAAGTCCATCTGCATCGGGCAGGTAGCGATGCCGAAGTGGTAGAGCTTGATCCGATACCAGAAGGGCGGCGGAACGCTCCAGAATACCTCATTCACTGCTTAGAGACAGGTGAACCGATTGAAGGTTTGTGTAGTCCTAAAGTAAGTCGAGATGCGCAAGAAATCCTTGAGGCTGGATTGGTATCATCAGATAGCGGACAGGCTGTCAATTTGCCGATGCCGTAACTTCTATAGATGCGGTTAGGGTTGTGCCTATAATAGTGGAGAATGAAAACTTAATGAGCAATAGAATTCCGATTGCATTACAGTTATATTCCGTCAGAGACGATTGTGCTGGCGACCTATCTTTAACGCTCCAAGCAGTCGCACAGATGGGTTATGAAGGTGTTGAGTTCGCTGGTTACTATGACCGGACTGCCGAAGAATTACGGGACATGTGCGATGACCTCGACTTGAAAGTTGCTGGGACGCATACAGGATTGAACACACTTCTCGGTGATGAACTCGCCAAAACGGTTGCGTTCAACAAGGGGCTTGGCAATCCATATCTGATTGTGCCGGGACTCCCCGCAGCGTACCAAGGTTCACAACAAGCGTGGCGTGACACAGCGAAACTCTTCAACGATATCGCCGAAAAAATCGCTGATCAAGGAATGTTTACCGGTTACCACAACCACACCGGTGAATTCACACCCATGGACGGCGAAATCCCGTGGGATATATTCGGCAGTAACACCCGTGATGATGTCGTAATGCAGATTGACATTGGTCACACGCTTCGTGCCGGTTCGGACCCTGTATCCTTTATTGAACGCTACCCGGGTAGATCGAAACTGGTGCATATTAAAGAGTTTTCCAGTACAAATAACCAGGCACTTATTGGTGAAGGCGATATGCCTTGGGATGATGTGTTCCAGGCTTGTGAAACTGTTGGCGGTACCGAATGGTATATTGTTGAACAGGAGAGTTATCCGTACCCGCCAATCGAGTGTGCTGAGCGTTGTATTGATGCGCTACGAAAGATGGGGAAAATTTAGGTTTGCTTGCTGCATCCGAAGCACCGCGACCTGAAAGTCGTGCTGACGCTGTTGAGACCAACCTCCTGCTCTGGTGGGAGGACTTCTATGTACCGGTTTTCAAGTATATTCTTCCGAAAATGGGGACTTTGGAAGGTAAAAAAGTGCTGGAATTAGGCACTGGTACAGGCGGCACTGCGACACTATTAGCGAAGCGGGGTGCATCCGTCATTGGGATTGATCTGCTGCCTTTTCGGCTCGCTGAAGCGAAGGCGCGGGCATCGGAACACGAAGTTGCCGAGTCCGTTGACTTTGCTTTGATGGATGCGATGCACCTTGCTTTTCCAGATAATACTTTTGACTTTATTATTTCTAAATCAGTGTTAGTGTTTACGGAGCATGCCCAAACGGCTAAAGAGTGTTACCGGGTTCTCAAACCTGGTGGGAAAGCGATCTTCATCGAAAATATGCGTTATCACCCGATGGCGTGGCTGTATCGGAAGATATTTCTAAAGTATTCCGCGAAGTTACGCTATTTCTCGATACGCGATGTTGAAACCGTTGGTGCTGAATTCGAGAATTTGGAGCATCGTGAATTTCATCTCTCCGCTGTAGGTGCGCTGTTCTGGCAGAAGTGTATCCCTATCCCAATGTTTTATCGGTGGACCCTCCGTCTCCTCAAAGCGATTGATTTATCTGTCCTTAAGTGCCTTCCCTTCTTCAAACGGTTTTGTTGGATCACAGCGATGATCTGTCAGAAAGATTAGTGCGCTGTCCATCGTGGTTATCCGTATTTTAACCAATTGTCAAACAACGGCTTGAGTCGTGGTTGAAGACTACCGAGGAAATTCGGTTCGTTGAGCCATGCTTGACTTTCTACACCTTTATCATTTGGTGGTGTCCCTTCCGGTGGTGCAACGAGGACGGCGTAGTGCAATGTCTGTCGCTTCGCACCTGTAAGATTATAGCCTTTGTGAATTATCCTCGAATTATAAAAGACAATATCCCCGGATTTTAACTTAACGGCGAGCTGGTTGGGCATCTCCGCCATTGGTGTCTCTTGTAGTACCTTGCGTTCAGCGTCCGTGAGTTCACGTCGATGACTACCAGGAACGATGTAGAGGGTTTCATCGTCGTAGAGCGCGCCGTTGAGTTGCACATGGTTTCTTAAACCGTTCTGGAGACGTTCAAGCGGGATTTCTCCATCTGCTGCGGTATCTCGATGCCATCTGATGTGGTAGGGTTTCTGCTCTGAATTAACAAGCAGGGTACAGAGATGATACCTTAATCGTTTTCCGAGAAGTGCTTCGATAACGTCAAGTATCTGTGGATGTGCGAGTGCGTCCACAAGTGCGCGCTCACGAATGCTCGGATGAAAAATGTTATTAACACCCCAGATGTCATCGCGCTCGCCATCTATGTAGCGTAGGTGATCCGCGTGTAGACCTTCAACACGGCACTTGTGGAGTATCCGATCAATAGCACTTCGGTAGGATTCAATGTCTGTTGTTGACAACGCTTTTTTACGGATGATGTAACCGTTTTCAACAAAGGCGTTGATTTCTGCAGGCGTTAGCATTTGGGTTTCCTCGCTTTCTAATGGGAATTTTTTAAAGGGAGTTGTCTGGATAATAGAGATCGTTGAACTCGATTTCATTGCCGTCTGGATCGAAAATGAAGAAAGCTCGACATTTGCCGCGCGGGTCATCAAAATCAAAGGGTCCGCGCGTCGGATAAGGCAACGAAGCGAATTGCGCAACGAGTTGTTCAATTCGTTCGATGCTTGTTACAAAAGCGAAGTGCATCGGGCCCCCGGCATCGTGTCCGGGACTCCCGGCTTCCTTGAGGACGAGGTGGCCAGTTTCTAAGTAGATATAGAGCTGCCGGTTGTTCCGTTCGATCACTTCAAATCCGAGCAGGTCCCGATAGAATTTCGCGGCACGTTCGAGATCCGCAACTTTAACAAACACTTCTCCAATACCGTAATAATTTTGCACCGTGTACGCCTCCGATGTTATGTTATTTTTTCGTTTCAGTATGATACACGAGTTCATCCCCGATAATTGTCGCTATCAGGTCAATTTTATGGTGCGCTGCATCCCATTCAAAGAGTATGAAATTTGTTTTTCCTTCTATGTGAGGCTCTGCATTGAGCAGGTGCATCGGTTGTAACGTAGCGAGTGAAACCGCTTCTTCGAGAGATATTCCAGCGAATCGGACGCTGTTTTCGATACCGCGCGCCAATTCAATCGCGGAACCGGCAAGATACTCCGTGCCGACTAAGCGGACACACCGGTTAGCAGTCAATTCCACGGATCTTTCAGCGAACTCATAGATACCGGGCTTCATACCTGCCAGTGCCACAGCATCGCTGACAAGGATGCATCGGTCAAGCGTCTTTGCACGTATCATTGATTTGGCGACGGAAGGTGGTAGGTGGTGTCCATCCACGATAAGGCTTGCCCAGAGTGCATCGGCACCGAGCTGCTCCCAGATGTAGTTCGGGTGGCGGCGGATTAAAGCGTGTGCGCCGTTGCCGAGATGTGTGGAGAGTTTCGCACCAGCATCAATTGCGGCTTGAATATCGTCCACTGAGGCGTTCGTGTGTCCTAAAGCGACCACGACCCTGTCTGCCACCAGTTTTTCAATAAACGGAATAGCTCCCTTTTTCTCAGGTGCGAGGGTTACGATGCGGATTTTCCCTTCGGCGATATCCTGCCACCGCTGAAATTCGTTCCAATTTGGATCTCTGACGTGTACCAACGGATGCGCACCTCGTGGTCCGTCTTCAGCAGAGATATAGGGACCTTCGAGATGAATTCCAAGTACGGCGTAATTGACCAACGGGTCCAGTTTACAAGCATCTACGATGGCATATAAGGAATTGCATATCCTATCGAACGAGCCGGTGACAACTGTCGGACATAAAAAGCCGGTACCGACTCGCCAGAGTGCGCGGATCATCGCACAAACATCATCCGGTGTAACGGTCTCGGTATTGAGGTCGAAACCTGCGAAGCCATTCACTTGGATGTCTATCGGTGCGGGGGCGATCCGTATATTGCCATCGGTGTCGGTTAATTCGCGGATTGATTCCACACGGTCATTAATCAGATCAATTTCGATAGCTGCGTTGTTGAAAAGGGTGTGTCCTCTGAGTTTCATATTTTTTGGAGCGATCAGCCGTCAGCGGTCGGCGTTCAGCGAGAAATGGAGGTTCACCGCAGACTCAAAGCTTGCGCTACAAAATGCTTGGATAATCAACATTTTTCAGTGAACCACGAGTTCTACAAGTCTAAAATCTTGATAGGTAACGTTAGTTTGATAAAAGTAGGATGTTGGGTTTCGCTACCGCTATTTAGGCAGAAAGTGCTTTGAAAAACGGCATATTTGTCCAAATTATGAGGTTTTTAGTGTGTATTTACCGCTCAACCCAACCTACAGATTTATTTTCAAGTTCACGTTAGGTAGCAATTTGGGTTATAATACCCGAAAACTGGTTTGTTGCCAAGAGAAAACAGTACATAGAAAAGTATTGCATTTTTCAATGGAATTCGGTTAAAGTATATCATAAGAGTTCTGAACGGGTCTGTGGGATTATAGTTATCACTTTTTACAAATTAGGACTGACGCAATCCCATGCAGTCGGGGTTTGGAACCCCGCCTAACACACGTATTCTGTAGGATATCATAAAAAAATGCGTAAGTCCTACAAGTTTGGATGTGGAGGACACCATGGAATATTTAGCGTACGGAAACACGGGTTTAGAGATTTCACGGCTCTGCTACGGTGCCGGACGGCTTAAGGATACCTGTGATACCTATGAAGCCGGTAGCAAATTGATGCTGAAGGCTCTTGAAGAAGGGGTTACGTTTTGGGATACTGCCGAGGGATATGGTACACAGCCGCATCTCGGAGAGGCTATCCGGCAGATTGACAGAGAAGAGGTAGTCATCCAGACGAAAACGCCTGCAAAGGATTATGACGGTGCCACTGCGAGTATCACGAAAGCATTGCGTGAATTGCAGACTGAGTATATAGATGTCATGTTGTTACATGCGGTCTCTTCGTCGGAGGATTTAGTTATGCGAGAGGGTGCGCTTGATGCCTTCCGAGAGGCGAAAGCTGCTGGAAAGATCCGCGTCATTGGCTGCTCCACGCATGTCTATACAGGTCCCGTCATGGATGCCGTGATAGACCATCCAGAAATTGAAGTTATCCTGACGACGGCGAATAAAGAGGGTAGGATGTTGGAAGGCGGCTCGATTGACGGGCATCTGAAATACATCCAACGCGCATACAATGCCGGAAAAGGCGTTAGTATTATGAAGGTGGTTGTTGCCGGTAATATTCCAGAGATGGATATACCTGAATGGATTGAGTGGGGTTTCAATCTTGAAACCGCGCATGCGATCAACCTCGGTATGACGGATGACCATCACATTACACTGGATGTCAGAATTGCACGTGTGAGCGCGAGACGAAGGTTGATACAACGCAAGGCGGCATAAAGCATCTCTTGAATCGTGACGTTTGATAGCAAAGAAAGTCAGGCGAGGTTGCTGGGGGAAACACCCAAGCAAAACGCCTCGCCTGCAAGGATAAGTGAGCTTAGATGTCAAAAACGATGCGCGCAATTATGTGTCGTGAACCTTTCGATTACCGCCTTGAAGAGGTGGCAATGCCGGTCGCGGGTCCCGGTGAAGTTGTGGTTAAAGTTAACGCCTGCGGTGTTTGCGCGAGCGACATCAAGTGCTATACCGGCGCGCCGCTTTTCTGGGGTGACGAACACCGCGAGCCTTATGTAGAAGCACCGGTTATTGCAGGACACGAATTCGTCGGTGAGGTTGTGGAGCTCGGTGAAGGCGCGGGTGAGAAGTACGGTCTCCAGATCGGTGATACGGCTATCGCTGAGCAGATTGTGCCGTGTTGGGAGTGTCGGTATTGCCGAACTGGGAAGTATTGGCTCTGTCAAGTCCACAATATCTACGGGTTTCAACCGGTTGTCAACGGTGGTATGGCGGACTATATGAAGTTTCCAGCGCGTTCGCTTGTCTACAAGGTGCCTTCTGATATTCCGACGGCGAATGCGGCGATGATTGAACCGCTCGCCTGCTCAATCCACGCTGTGCAACGTGGCAATATTGAGTTCGGTGATGTTGTCGTGGTGGCGGGCGCGGGGACACTCGGTCTCGGCATGATCGGCGCGGCAAAGTTGAAAAACCCGGGTGTGCTTATCGCTGTTGACCTAATGCCGAACCGGTTAGAGGTCGCCAAAAAATTGGGTGCTGATATTGGAATCAATCCGTCGGAAACGGATGCTGTTCAAGAGGTGTTGGATTTGACGGAAGGTTACGGGTGTGATGTCTATATTGAGGCGACGGGGCATCCAAAAGCAGTTGAGCAGGGGCTGCACATGATTCGGAAGGCAGGCACATTTGTAGAATTCAGTGTGATGCGGGAACCTGTGACTGTAGACTGGACGATCATCGGCGACACGAAGGAGTTGAATATCCACGGTTCGCACTTGGGTCCATACACGTATCCGCTGGCGATTGATTATATCCATCGCGGTCTAATCGAGGTGGAGCATATCGTAACCCATCAACTGCCGTTGGCGGACTATCTTGTTGGGTTTGAGATGGTTCAGAAAGGTTCGGATTCGATTAAAGTGCAGTTGGTGCCGTAAATCGCAATGATTGAGCGGAAATAATACACACCTATTTCTCACGTTCTTCAATAATTGCGCGGCTAAACTCGTTATCTTCAGCCCGAATGCCGTGGCGTGTCATACTCTTGCGAAGTTCTTCAAGTGGCATGAGTTCTATATCGGCAATTCCGAGATGTTCACGCATTTTCTGAATGGCTTGTGTCTCATATTGTTCATTCGTTGTCTTTCGCCTCTTTGGCTCCGCAGGCTCTGGTGTATCAACGAGTCCAGAGAGTTGCAGTGTCATCTCTGCGACCACCTTTTCTAATTGACTTACCCTTTTTGCTAATGTTTCAAGCGTTTCTGTCATGAGAAACACCCTCCTTAACAGCATATTACTGTGTTGTACTTGCCTCTTTGAAGACAGCATTAATCGCCCCAAAAAGGACTGGCAAATTATCCGTGCTAAAGTTTGTATGGTTTTGGGTGAAAGTATCCCCGACAAGTCGTCCAAATTGCCAAAAGGTGCCATCGCTCACAATACCGTATACGGGGACATGAGGTAAAGTCAGCATCAAAACGTGAAAAAACTAATTTTGCCCACCAACTGCTTCACTTGCTGCTTTGAAGACAGCATTAATCGCTCCGAAAAGAGCTGGCAAGTTATCTATACTGAAAGTTGTTCTGTTTTGTGTGAAACTGTCGTCAACAAGTTGTCCAAATTGCCATCGTTCACCATCGCTGACAATGCCGTATACGGGGACATCTGGCGCATCGTTTATTTTTTGCGCGGCTACCAGTTCCGCGAGGCACTGCCCCCAGCCCTGCTCAAAATCGTTTTTCTTCGCCTCAACCAGTATTATCAAAGGGATACCGACAACTGTCATACCCAATTCGGATTTTGTAGCGATAAAGTAATCCGGTGTACCGCTCAAGGTCTCATCGTAGGTGATGTTTTTTTTTACCCAGAGCGCGTAGCCATCGGCATATCCTTTATAAACTTCCCTTAGGATTGGGTAGATAACATTTTCACACCGAGCTCCCTCCGAGGCGTAGACATTGATATATTTCATGTTAAACTCGAGTTCGCTCAGAAATTGCTCTGAAGGATTCAAGATTTCCTCCGCTCCGAGAAAGTTATCTGCCACGTAAGTAATCCTGAATTGCTCTTGAACGTCTGAGATGGCCTTGAAATTACTAAATGCCATGATAGTCCCCCTTCGGTGAAAACAGCGCATTAGACAGCAACTTCTATTGCGTCTATGAAGATCCTTCAGATTGTTCCTGCTTAAGTTTTTCCGCCTTTTTCTTTCCTTTATGCCGTTCATTTATAGTGACCTCTGAAAATAATAGGACACCTTTTGAAAGACGGACGTGGAAGCCTCGCCCCTACAAACTGTTTTTTGTTACAGGAAAAGTGTCTACTTAATTGTAGGTTTCACTATAACATGCCAAATTCACATGCTCTGTAGAGGCCATCTAAGTGTTCCTCCATGAGATTTCTATCTTCTAGGTCCGCCCATACTTTTAGCAAATCCATCATTCGACTTCAAGAATGGATGCATCTACGGGTGGTCCAAACGGAGAAATTATCACTGAATGCTAACCGTAATTATACTATATTTGAGATTAAAAAGCAAACCTTTCAGTCAGCAGTCAGTGAGTTGTATGTGTAATAACGCATCTTGATACATTGTATCAAATGGAACGTGCCTATCGGTATAGAGGTCCATACCTACGGGAAGAGGAGTGAACCAATTTCAGCATTTTAGGTTTGACTCTTTCCACGGGCTTTGATAGAATACTCGGAAACACAAGAAACAGTTGGGACGACTTAAGACGAAGACAATGACCGAGGATACAAGGAGGTAGGCAATCCTTTCGATTTCGTGCCTAATTTTTTCGATGAGAATTACCGAAATTGAAGCGATTCCGTTGCGTGTGCCTTATGAGGAACGGATTCGTAAGCAATACTACCACTTTGCGATGACCGAGTTGGTCACGGTCTACAAATTCCATACCGATACCGGTCTCATCGGTCTCGGAGAAAATCCGGGACCGCCGTTTGATCAGGACGCGTTGGACATCTATCTCGGTACAAACCCGTTTGATCACGTCATGGGTGAAGGACGTTTTAACCTTGACATGGCGTGCTACGACTTGATGGGTAAACATCTTGGCTTGCCAGCGTGGAAACTGATGGGGCAGCAGGTTCGGCAGTGGGTTGCAATGGGTTGGTGGATGCCGTGTATGTCTCCTGAAGATACCATCGTTGAGGTCCAGGTTGCTGTTAAACAGGGGTATCGGGGTCTCAAATGCAAAGCGCGGGCGTTCTATGATGTCGTTGAGCAATCGAAGGCAATTCAGACGGTAGCACCTCCGGACTTTCGTGTGGAATTTGACTTCAACGGCTCACTCATCAATGTTGAGAAGGCACTGCCTATCCTGCGGGAACTGGAGAAGATTCCGGTTGTTAAAGGTCTTGAGGAACCGATTTTCGCGTATGATGTAGAGGGTTGGCGGCGGTTGCATCAGGAGATTCGGATTCCATTTTATTTGCATGGTGTCGGTGTTATCCGAGAAGGTGCCTCGCGTCAACCTTCGGGTCCTTGGATTGGACTGCGTGCCGGGGATTTTGACGGTGCACTGTGTAGCCATGAGAGTGTAAAGAGCGCGCTGGCATCGGGTTGGGCTTTTGCTGCAGCGAACACCCCGATTCTGTTACAGTATGTCGGGACTGGGATCACGGCGGCATTCGCGTGTCATTTGGGAGCCGTGATACCGACTGCAACGCTGCCGGGTGTCACTGCCAGTCACGCATACCAGGACGATTTGATTGTTACGCCGCACGAAGTTCAGCGCGGATTTATGCGGGTGCCAGAAGGTCCGGGTTTGGGTGTTGTGTTAGATGAGAGTGCCGTGAAACAATACAGCCAGACACCTGAACCGAAATGGGATAGACATATCTCTGTCGTCACTTTACCGGGTGATATAAAACACTACTACCGAAACCTACAACAGGCGGAACGGCTCATGAAACAAGGCGTGGACGAATCGTATGCTTCCGGTGTGCGCCTGGACGAATGGGAGGATGACAGTAGTGATGCATTCGATAAGTTATTCAAGCAGCTGCAGGAAAGTGACTGGCCTGTGTGGGAGGGTGAGGCACCGGATTTCCACTATTTTTAGGCGTGAGTTTTTATAAATTCCTTATGAAAGAACTGACGAGGAATAAACCGCAACTCTTTCGCGGCACGATGATTGCGGAACGTTACAGACCACAACACCGCGGCGAGAGTTGAGTGTCTGAAGAGGTGAGGGGACGACTCTCGCCGGAGACGTTGGAACTCATTTCCCAAGCAGACCATTACCACACGAAAGAGATTGTTAAGAAAGATGTTGTTACGTTGACGTAAGCGGGCCTAATGAGCGGGTCTGACTGCTGGCGCGCCGTGCTGCTCACACCACTCTGCAAGCGGACTTTCACTGCCACTGGGAATGAATTCTTTCGTTTTCGTGAAGGGTTCACCAACCAAATACTGCTCAAGTGGCGTGAGTTTATCTAACAACGTCTGTTCCTGTGTCCGATAGTCCATCGGTGTCACCCAGCGGTAGCCGTAACCCATCATTATACCTTTACGGATCTGGTCGGTTAAGTTCGCGGCCCCCGCGTGAAAGGTCCGGTTTTCAAACAGTAGGCAATCCCCGGGCTGTAAACTTGCTTCAACTGCGCCTTCGGGATCCGCCTGTCCTTTTGGAATGGGAACGCGTTCAAGGAGGTGGTTGCTACCGGGTGCGACAAGTGTTACGCCGGAATTAGGTTCACTTAGGTCGGTGAAGTAGTAGGCACATTTTAGTAAGATACGGGGTACCTTGTTGCCGTGTGTTGTCGTTGCCATGGCGTAGTCGCGATGCCAACCGGGTCTGCGAGTGGTATCGGGTGTGCCGGGTGGGTCGGGGTGTTTATATATCAGATGTGAGGTCATGAGTTGCAAGTGCGCGCCGAGCAGCTGGACGACAACGGGGAGGATGGTCTTCTGCGTGAGTAGCGGAATAAAGGCATCGTCAATAGAGACAGAATTTCGGAAACTGTCGTATAATCCCTCGAAATTTTGTTGACGGTTCTCGCGCCGATCGCTCGCTATGAGTCGATCACTTGCCTCAATGAGTTCGCCGATGGTATCTGCGTCCAGCACATTCCGGACGATGAGATAGCCGTTGTCGTCAAAGTGGCGGATATCGTCATCCGAGAGTGGGTGCCAGTCGAGGTCGATTGTTGCTTCGTTTGTGTATGTCATTGTTTTTCGCTCCAGTTAAAGATACAGTTATTGTCGTAAGGATAATGATTATTCTATCAGAACCGCCATTAAGTTAGCTGATCAAAATGAAGACTTTGATGTCCTTGGATTTCTTGAAAATTTTCAGGACTGTCATGCAACTTCTTTTTTCGCTGGTTTTCGGGCTCGTAGAAGCGCGTAGTTTGCTTGTCAATGTTAATATTTACGATGCTCACAAACCTGTACTGATAATCATCAAGAAATTTTTCCGATTGCCAGAAAGATTTCCCTATACATTTACAGTAGCCGATAAAACACTCCGCGCCT
>JAJEET010000077.1 GCA_022820835.1 Candidatus Poribacteria bacterium | reverse complement strand
AATCGGTTCATCGGGGACATCTGTGCGGAGGAAGTAGAGACCCACAGCGACAATCGAGATGAGCAACACAGACAACGGGATCCAGTTTTTTCGGATAAACATTTTGTCTCTCCTTGATTTTTTCGACACACGTCGGTGTCGGATTCTTATTGCATACAACGAAATAGGTGGTTCGTCTGCATCCGGTTTTTATTGGATGGCTTCAGCACCAAACCCCGCAGTCGCTAACGCAGAGATTAGCACCGAACTTTTGACTCGACTCTTGACAACGACGCGTCTGTCTAAAACCGAGACCGCGACGATCTCCAATTCTCCCTTCACCTCTTGAAGTGCTGACCGCACTTTTTCAGCACAACCGCCTCAGTCCATACTTTCAACACTTAACGTCGTCATCTCGCTGGGCTTTTGACAACCTATCAATAACATCACACCGATCAACAACAAGACAGCCGATAAACGGATAACAGACATACGGATACCTCCACAGGGTTATAGGGTATAAGTTATAAGGGGTAGGGAAGAGTCTTATGGAAAGTCCCAACACCTCTTACTTATAACCTCTTAACTTATAACCTACCACCTTTTCACAATCGGATATCTCACACGCCGGGGGTTCCACAGGAACACAGAGACCCCGAGGCGACGGACACCTATAAGTTTCCGCAGTGGCGCGGTATTCCAATGCCACAGATAAAACCGTCAGTCCACAGAACAGAAATATCAAAAGGATTTTTCGGAACATCGTAGTTCTCCGTTAGGGGTTATAGCGCGCCGGTTTCCATTGAACCGTTTTTCTGCTACAATGGAAACCAGTGCTGTCATAGTACTCTTAGACGCGATATGGCAGTGCTTTGCGGTGTGGGTGTTGGTCGCACCGGCACCGCATATTGACAGATTTCGGAGAACTGCGCGTTTTGTTGTGTTCACGCCAAAATCTACGATGAGAAGTCCGCCATTTTGTATCAAAAAATATTGTATAATGACAAAACAACAGCAGACATGCCTTAGGATAACACGTTCCGTTTTTTTTATCCATGAAATTTTAGGCGACATCTACTGAAGTGAGAGGGTGTTCACTTACGTAAAGCAAAACCAATATCCAAATCGAGAATTGAATGACCCTGGGTTTTCAGACCCACTGGCTTGAAGATTTCTTGAAAACGTGTTATCATAGTTTTCGGTATTATCCGTTTCGGGTAATGTTATTTTATCATAAACCACCTGACTTTCCCAGACCTTTCTCACTAAAAACCTTTCATGACAACACTTGGAAAAAAAATGGGGGTAACGGACATTAGAGATAATTTTAGAGTCGCAGCAATCTAAACGGAGGTCTCTTCCAGTGACACATAACGCAAAGGTTCAAAAGCTCACTTCACTTCTTGATAAACATCAGACGTATCGGGACACCTGCCTCAATCTCATCGCTTCGGAGAACACGCCGTCGCCGTTGGTAGAAGAACTTTTTGACGAACGGTTAGCACGGCGGTATGGGAATTATTCTGGCGTTGACATTTACCGACGGAATTACAAGGGCAACCGCTATATTGCCGAGATAGAAGGATACACGCAGGAATTAGCAAAGGAACTCTTCGGCGCAGCACACGTTGATTTTCGTCCATTATCAGGGAACATTGCAGGGATTGCGACAACGTTTGCATTAGCGGAACCGGGTGATACAGCGTTAGAGGTGCATAACGGACACCACTATGCCGAAAAACTACTCTCTTCACCACTGAAGATAAACCTCGAATCAATCCCGATTCCGTGGGACGGCGCGCGCTCAAACATCGATCTTGAGGCGACGCTTGCGCTGATTGCGAAACACAAACCCAGGATCGTCAACGTCGGCTCCGGTGTGTTTCTTTTTCCACAACCCGTACAAGAGTTGAAGAAAGCGATGCGTCAAGCCAATCCGAATGCCTACCTCATCTACGATGCTTCACACGTCATTGGACTTATCGCTGGTGGACGGTTTCAGTCGCCATTTGATGAAGGCGCGGATGTCATCATTTCCAGCACGCATAAGACACTTGCGGGTCCCCAAGGCGGAATGGTTTTGACCAATGATGCATCTATTGCTGAGCGGGTTGCGAGAGGCGTTTACCCATTGCTGATGAGCAATCACCATCTGAATAGACTTCCGGCGTTAGCAGGGACCTTTATAGAGTGGATGGCGTGCGGTGAAGCACAAGCTGCTGCGATTGTAGCGAACGCAAAAGCACTCGGTCAAGCGTTGGCGGAACGCGGTGTCCCGATGCTCGGTGCGGATCTCGGTTTCACGGAGTCGCATACGTTGATATTGATTGTGGATGAGTATGGAGAGGGCAGCGCGCTCGCGAATCATTTGGAGGCGTGTCATATTATTACGGGTGCGGCGGGATTAGCACCGGAAGTCGGCACATCAGGCGTGCGTATCGGCGTTCAAGAGGTCACCCGATGGGGGATGACACCGGCGGATGCACCGGACATCGCCGAATGTATTGTCGCGGCACTCTCTGGCGGAACTCCTGAAGCACTCAAACCAGAAGTCGCAAAAGTGGCGCGTCGTTTTGATACAATTCAGTTCACCGTTGCGTGATAAAATAGCAGATTTGATAATCTTAGGAGATAGAACGATGAAACAGAATGGAGGTAAAAATGCGTTCACCGAATATAATTTTAATGATGTGCGACGACCTTGGATATGGCGATGTGGGATTTAACGGAAATGAAATTATCAAAACGCCGAATTTGGATAAGCTGGCGACTCATGGGATCCGATTTACGCGGTTTTATGCCGGAGGACCGGTCTGTTCCCCGACGCGGGGGACCTGTTTGACCGGGAGACACTATTTTCGATACGGCATAACACATGCCAACCGTGGGCATCTACCGGCACAGGAAATCACGCTCGCGCGAATGCTAAAATCGTCTGGCTATGCCACTGGACATTTTGGTAAATGGCATCTTGGAACGCTGGACCCGAATTATTCGGGGAAACCGAATCGGAATCCTGCGCGTAATTACGCGCCGCCGTGGGAACGGGATTACGACGCGTCTTTTGCCACGGAGTACGCAGTGCCAACTTGGGATCCGACAGTAGGGGTCCAGGGGGGTGGTAAACGTTCGGACCGCCCGTGGGCATCGCCTTACTACGAAAATGGAAAACTGGCGACGGAGAATCTAAAAGGATGCGATTCCCGCGTGTTGATGGATCGCGCCATCGCATTTATTGAACAAACGCTTGAAAAGGGCGAGCCGTTCTTTACGACAATCTGGTTTCACGCACCACATACCCCGGTCTTTGCAGGACCGGAATACCGCAAAATGTACGCCGAATACAGCGAAAATGAGCAACCCTATTATGGCTGTATTACCGCAATAGACGATCAGGTGGGACGGTTGTATCACACTTTGGCAGCGTGGGGCGTATCTCAAAACACGATGATCTGGTTCTGTTCGGACAACGGACCCGAAGGACGCACAGGTCGGGAGGGTCGTAACCGGGGCTCAACAGGTGGCTTGCGCGGACGAAAACGTTCTCTGTTTGACGGTGGTGTCGGCGTGCCTGCACTATTACACTGGCCGGGTCATGCGGACCCCGGACGTGTGGTGGAAATGCCGTGCAGTACCCTCGATTACTTCCCGACAATCGCCGAAACCCTGCAATTTGAAATGTCCGATAATCGCCCTATTGACGGTATCAGTCTGCTACCGACCATTGAAGGGGACATGATAGAACGTCCGACCCCTATTCCGTATCGGTTCAATAGTGGAAAAGAGGCGATGTTTCACGCACCGACTATCGCTATGATGGATAACCGATATAAATGTTTGACCAATCTATCAAATGAGGGCAGCGAGGATTTGTGTTTTGATATGATTGAAGACCGCGGAGAAACCACCAACTTGGCAGACGAACAACGCGAACGATTAGCGGAGACCCGCGAGTCCTTGCGTCAATGGCTCCATTCTTGTGAGGTGAGTCATAACGGTGGGGATTATGATGAGCCGTTTGAACCTGTGGCACCGTTTGAAGAGGTCACAGGCGATTGGTTGTCAAGCGGAAACAGAAATTAGGCACGGCTATTTATTGTGGTTGTAAACTGGCATCCGTAGAAAACAATATTTTTTGTAACACTTGCCCATTTTTTATCGTGTATATCAATGGAAAATTCCACCCCAAAATTAACTTTCCAACAGGACAATTATTGAAGTTCAAAGCTCAATGAATTGCCTGCACGATTGATTCTAAAAAAGCGTACAGCATAGTGCAATAGATTCGGTTTTTGTGCTAATCTGTATTTACCTATTCTTAATTTCCTATTGACATTTTAAGTTTTTTGTGGTATAATACTTTATAGTCGTTAAGTTTGGATTGGTGTTTTTAATTTACAGTACACAATTTGGAGGAACACAAAATTATGGAGCATCAGACACAAAACTGGGTGAAAGTCGCCGAGTTAAGTGAAGTTCCTGAAGGGCAACCGAAAGCGATTCAGATGGGAGAAGGGCGTAGCATCGCACTCTTCAATGTTGATGGAAAGATTTACGCAACCGATAATCAGTGTCCGCACATGGGGTATCCCCTCACACGTGGAACCGTCCGAAACGGTATCCTAACGTGTGATTGGCACCGTCGCAGTTTCGATTTGGAAGGTGGCGGCTGTTTCCATGTTGAATGCGACGATCTGCGCGTCTTTCCAGTGGAGGTTCGCGGGAACGAAATTTGGATTGAACCTGGAGATATGATCTACCGCCGGGCAGAGGAACATAAGCAGCTCCTCCGAGAAGGGCTATTGAGTGAAGACCGATGGACGATGTCCAAAGCGATCGCCTTGTTACTGAAAGGTGGTGTGCCGGAAGAAGAGGTGATGAGTTCGATTCTGGAACACGTCAGTCGGCACATTGTCACCTCTCACGGGGCCGAAGGTGGCAGCGATGTTTCCAAGCTTATCAATGGTCTTAAAGTCGGACGTAAATACAACGGTGCTGATAGACTTATCGCCGTTACGACTGCGGCGTGTTCTGCCGCTGGACCTGCATCCGAACGGCTTGAGGTTGTGCCGCTGCCTGATCCAGTTGCGTGGGAGAAGATCAGTCGATGGATCCGCAATTTTTCTTATGAAGGGCAGTCCGGACGCATTGAACGATGCTTGTTCACTGCGTATCACAAGGGCGACGCAGATAAATTATGTCCGTTGCTCTTTGAGTGTGCCGTTGAACCGCATTTTATTGACGCACCGGATATTCCGCTCTATGTCAGTTATCTCGCTGAGGTGATTGATGAATTTGGATGGGAACACGCCTCGGAGTTATTCTTCTACCTCGGAGCGGAACTCGTAGGACATCGTCCAGATGATCCAGAACGTTATCGGAGAGACGCAATTCAGCTAATGCGAGAGATGCTCCCTACCGTTGAAGGTGCTGCCTTAGAGCGAACCGTTAAATTTGACGAGGATGATTTCGTTGCGGCACTCACGAGTGTCAATCTCCAGCGGTCATTTGAGGCGGTGCAGGCAGTCTTGGTTGATGGTGTTAAGTTGGATCGACTGATTACAACGCTTGTGCTTCTCGCTGCAGATCGGATGGCGAGTACGCCGGTGAATGTGGATGCAGGTTGGGAGAACCTAACAACAGAACTCAACCTCGCGGCATCATTACGGAGTGCCCAACAGATTGGTGGAAACCTTGTTGCGGCAAAAGGCGTTTTCCACGTCGCGTGGCAAATCTTCGCAGATCGCTGGATAAACATTCCTACACGAGATCTCAGCGAACCCTTGGGTCAAGAAAAACTGGAGGTCGCGAATGAGGCAGACGGACTCACGGATATTATTGATACAATTGAGACGCTCAATGTTCAAGAGGTCGGACCAAAAGTGCTGGGTTACCTAAATGCAGGTTATTCTGCTGAGCGACTCATAGAAGAGATCGGTCATACAGTGCTGTGGGATGATACCGGAAGTGAGGTCCTGCCGACACTGCGCACCGTGTTTGAAGAATGGAAGCATGCGGATGGGCATCCTGCACAGTCTCAACTGTTGGTTGGATTGGCACGCTATGTTACAGATATCCGATCGAACACGGATAACAAATCTGCAGCGACCACCGCAATGCGTTTTGCTGAAGGCAGAACAACAATTGAGGTCTTTGAGGAATAATTTCTTATGCGCCAAAACGCTTGGCACTTCCCACGTACAGAGTATATTGACGCTGTGAATAAAGGGGACGCGAACCGCGTCAAATCTTTGTTAGCAGATAACGACGCGCTTCTTGCGTTCATTGATGCACCTTGGTTTGCTTTCGATGCGCCTGCTGTTGTATTTGCCGCTTCAATCGTCAATCGTCCGCTCGTGGAGGTGCTGCTTGATGCGGGTGCAGACATCGACGCGAAGAGCTCTTGGTGGGCAGGTGGCACTTCAGCACTCCAGCACGCAGCGGGTTCGATGCTCGGATACAACACGGAATTGGCTGAGTATCTCATTGAACGCGGCGCAACGGTTGACGCACACGCTGCAGCGGGTTTGGATAGGGTTGAAACACTTGAGGCATTAATTCGTGAGAACCCGGATGTTGTGAACGCGCCCGGATCCGATGGCATGTCGCCGCTTCATTTCGCAGCGACGCCTCGCATTGCTGAACTGTTACTTGCACACGGGGCAGATATAAATCTACGCGATCGCGACCATTACGGAACGCCAGCACAATGGACGATGCGAAGACGACCCGAAGTGTGCCGATACCTGCTTGAACAGGGGGCCGAGGCAGATGTCGTCCTCTATTGTGTGATGGGCGATGTTGAACGCGCGAAGGCAGAATTCCAAAAAAAACCAGAGCTTCTGAGTCTCCGAATTAATGTGAAATCGCCTAAAGGCTACGTGATACCAACGTCGGAGTCGCCTCAAATCGGAGAAGTTCCCGGTGGGCATGTCTATGCCTATCAAGTCGGACCCACCATGCCGCTGCTTGAGATAGCACTTCAGTCCAAGCAACCAGCAATCGTTGATCTGCTCATTGACGCAGGTTATGAGATTAACTTGCGGGATTGGTATGTGCTTGTTGGACAAGGACCAAAGCGGTTTGATATATTGTTAAAAGGGTTTCTGGCTAAAGGTCGAGACATCAACGCCCTTCAAAAGCATCGGCGTGGGATGTGGGCACCCCTACATTGGGTCGCACAACGCGGTTTGACGAACGGGGTTGCCTGTCTATTGGCGAATGGTGCTAACCCGAACGTAACGGATGATAAAGGGCAAACGCCGCTACATTTCATTGCGCAGAAGGGTGTCGGTAAAAATCAAGCGGCGTTGCTAATTGAACACGGTGCAGATGTAAACGCGCGTGATGATACTGGACAGACACCCTTAGATTATGCTAAGAAAGCAAAACGGAAATCGGTTGCAACATTTTTAACAGAATTAACTCGGTAAGAACAGGCGTATCTTACCGGTAGTATGATAGGAGAAGAATATCGTGTTATCCGAAAATGGAAATTTTGTCAAAGTCGCTGCCCTCAGTGAAGTCGCAGAAGGCAAACCGAGAGCGGTCAGAGTTGAAGGGCATAGCATTGCCCTTTTTCAGCATGAAGGCAATGTTTACGCTACAGATAACCAGTGTCCCCACATGGGATACCCACTTATAAGAGGGCATGTCAAAAGAGGTGTCTTATCGTGCGATTGGCACGGTTGGAGTTATGACATGGAAGGTGGAGGATGTTTCACCGGTGGTTGTGACGACCTTGCCACGTTTCCGGTCGAAATTCGCAATGATGATATCTATGTGGATGTCGGCAGTGGCGGGAAAAAACGGGACGATGCCCATTTTCTTTTATTGAAAGAGGGTTTATTTTCCGGTGACAGTTGGACGCTTTCTAAGGCTATCGCCATTATGTTAGCGAAAGGCGTTTCGGAAGATGAAACGTTGGAGATAATGGTTAAGCACATGGTGCGCCATATTACGACAGCGGAGGGATTTCGCAGCGGCGGCGGACGTATCGCAACTTTGATGCACGGAATCAAGGTGGCGCACATGTATGAAGTCGAAGACCGGCTTATCCCGCTGATGATGGCTGCGACGCATGCTGCAGGGGGACACCATGATCGTCCTGACCGCCAACCGCTTCCACCACCTGTTGACTGGGAAAAACTTGAAAATTGGATTCGAGTGTTCACCGTTGATAAAGAGTGGGAAGGTATTGAAAAATGCCTTATCACAGCGAGAGAATTAGGCGGACATGAAGACAACTTCATCCCGCTCTTCTTGGATTGTGCGTCCCAATGGTTCTTTCTTGCCAGTTCCAGAAACTTAATTGACCTTTGCCATTTGGCTGAAGTGCTTGAAAAGTGGGGTTGGGAATTAACCGGAGAATTAGTCTGTAACCTCGGTGCAAAGATACTTGGTCAAGGGCGCGGTAGACCCGGGGAACGTCTCCGTGAAGCACTCCAAAAACTCGAAGAAATTGATCCTATTTTTGATGACCTTCCGCAGGAAAAATCGCCAGAGGCAGGTGTCGGCTTTGACGAAGATGCATTATCTGCTCATCTCGTTAGTGGGGATATAGACACAATTTTTGATGCTATAACGAAAGTACTCACGGCAGGTGTTCCGATTGACACGATTGCTACAACTATGGTCATGACTTCCGCTGATAGGATGGCGAGAACACCGGTTAACATGAGTCCAGGTTGGTGGGATTTACAAGAAGAGATGGAATTAGCGGCAAATATCAGAAAGGTACTCCGTTTTGGGGGCACCAAAATTGCCGCAAAGGCACTCTACCATTGTGCATGGAGATTTTACGCGAACCGATGGCTAAATATTCGTTATCAACCGATTACAGAACCGAGAGCGTCTTTAACGCCTAAAAACCTTGATGAAGATACAGCACTCGCTGAAATTTTGGATGGAATTGAATCTGTCCGCATCCAGGAAATTGGTCGACGAACCCGGGAATACCTTGATGCTGGATGTTCCGCGGAGAAATTGATGGCTGAAATGGGACAATGTATCCTCAAGGATGATAACGGTGAGGAACTCCTCAGCACGATTCACATTGTGGATAGGGAGTGGCATTACTGTGAGAAACATCCTGCCAGAAATCAGTTGATAGTCGGCTTGGCGCGATGGGCAACGGATATCCGTAGAAATGCTGGAAACGATTCTGCTGTTCAGACTGCACACCGCTTCGCACGCGGTGAAACCGCGACGGAACTCTACGAATAGCTCGAGTTACAGGTAGAGTAGGGCAGGGGTGCTGTGCCTCAGCCCTACTTTTTTATCAGCGAACGCACGGCAGTAAAATGTTACACTTTCTACTTTTTTGCGTACAAAAAAAATTAAAAAAAATATCTATGAAAAATTTGCTTGTTTTTCTTCTATTTAATATGTTATGTTTATCAGTCCAAGGCGCAACCTTGGAGTTCGCTTTTCAACTCGGTGAGAAGCAGCAGCCACGACTTGATGTACTACTCCCTGATGTCGCGCGACAGATGGCGTTTAACAAACATAGCACGAAGTTGATAACGAAAGGGATGGGCGGCACTGTCGTAGCGTGGGATATCCAGAGCCGACAAAAACGAGAGATTGACAACATCCACGCCAAGCGTTGGTTTTCCTATGCCACCGGCACGAATCAACTATTCGTCCGGAAAGCGGATGATAACATTACCGTCCGCTCCGTCGGCAGTAGCGATGAAACACACCTGACAAATGGGCAGTATGAAGACGGTGGTCTGTCTACGGATGGCACGCTCGCGGTGTTGTCAAAGGGTGATAGCGAGGTTGAGGTCTGGCGACTGGTCAAACAAGGTTCAGAGACTTTGGACGCTAACGGAATTCCCCAGAAATTGAAAACGCTTCAGACAGGTTTACCGGTCAGGAACGGACTCACGCTTTCTGATGATGGTCAGTTTATTGCGGCAGCGGAGGGGAGTTATAGAGACGGCGAGGGACATCGGACAATCATTGAAATTTGGAACACAATCGATGAACATCCCATCCAAGCTCTCGATACTGGGGAGATTTTAGGTGTATGGAACCTGCTATTTTCACCTGATGGAACGATGTTAGCCGTTGACACACAGAAGCACGCACAATCCGGAATCCGTGTCTGGGAAATAGAGACAGGAAGGCAGCGTCTCTCAAAAAGCGGATTTGAAGCCTACTGGACACGTGCGCTCGCTTTTTCGCCGACTTCAGACTATCTCGCTTCAGGTGATGAAAGCGGTAATCTTCGATTATGGAACTTCTCCGAGGGCGATTCAGTCATTTGGGAGACCTACCCGACCGGTATTCAAGCGTTAGCATTCTCACCGAACGATGAATATCTCGCTGTTGCGCTGTGGGATGCCACAATTCAAATTTTACATTGGAGGCGCGAAAAATGAGTGATGAGAAAAATTTAGAAGATGGGGCTTACATTGATGCAAAGGGCCGGACGCGCTGGCATGAAAACGATGAAATCGCACAGAAATTCTTGGAACTTCATACTTTTCTGATTATCGCCGACTATCCCGAAGACCACGCATCCCGGTATCCGTGGTTGGCGAATTATATCTCGCGGTTTCCGGAACCGATGTCAGATCTCATCGCCCAAGGACGATTAATAGAGGAAATTCCGGGGGCTGGCGAAGTCGTAGCGAAAATTGTCGAGGAATTTCTGAACACTGGCACGAGCGCGAAACTGGAAGAATTCGCTGGCGATACACCACGGACAGTCGTAGAGCTCGTCCCTATACCAGGATTGGGTGCCAAAACGATTAAGCGACTCTATGAAGAAGTCGGTGTGGATAGCCTCGCTTCACTTCGGACAGCGATTGATGAAGGGAAACTCAAGGGTTTCAAAGGTGTCGGTAAAAAGACGTTGGAGAAATTTGAGGCGTATCTTGATATGGCGTTGTAAACAATTTTAATATAAGTAGGACTTACGCATGCCGCCTTAAAGTCCCCCTGATAAGGGGGATTTAGGGGGTTTACAGGATAAAAATTACCGCTTTTGCGTCTAAATGTCCGATTTTTGCCCAATTTGCATAAGTCCTATTAACGTTAAACGAAAGGCGGTCAACTGATGGCATTTAGCAATTTCAAAGCAATTCCTGAAGTTATGGAAAGATTCAAAATCAAATACGCCGAAAGTGACTTTGTTAGCATTGATGAAACTGCAAATCCTTCAGAGCAATTTCTGCAAGAATTTGAGTTTAACAGACAGCATTTCAATCTTTTCGCTTCAGAGGACTCGGCGTGTGAAACAGTTATCTTTCCGATTTTACGAGAAGTCTATAAAGCCTATGCTGATGGATATGTCCTCTGGATAAGACAATCGATTACCTACGATGAGATATTGAGTGGGACACCGGATTATTTTGTTGCGACAAAATCTGAATTGGGCAAGCCTATCGTGGGAACACCCTTGATAATCTTGGTTGAGGCGAAGAAAAACGATTTTGAACAAGGGTGGGGACAATGTTTGGCCGAATTGGTTGCTGCGCAAAAGATAAACGACGATCCTGCTTTCCCTGTGTACGGCATTGTTACGGATGGAAAATCGTGGGAATTTGGTCGACTTGTTAAAGACACTTTTACACAAAACAGAACGAATTTTAATCTCGGTAATTTAGCATCCCTTTTTGGAGCGGTTAATTCTGTTTTCAAAGCAACCACTGAAGGTCGAGAGGAAGTGGTGCCGTGAGATTTCACTGCATCGCAAGAATATATTTATGGCAAGATCACTCACCGATGGCGAGATGGTAGATGGCAAGAAGCATGGGTATTGGATCACCTATTACGCGAATGGAAATAAGCGGAGCGAAGGTGGCTATATTCACGGTAAGAAGGACGGACCTTGGATCACTTACCACAAAAATGGGAACAAATCGAGCGAAGCCTCCTTCCGCGATAACAAATACGAGGGCACTTGTATTACCTATCATGAAAATGGGAACCTGAGATCCAGCGGAGCCTATCCCAAGCATGTCGGCAAATCCTACGACGGCAAAAAGGAAGGCCCCTTTTACGGTTACGAAGAAGATGGTAAGACGGTGTGGCTCATCGTAACATACAAAAAAGGTGGTAGCCGTGCGAAACCGGATGAATATCCACTCGGTGTCTGCCATGTTTGCGGCGAGGGAAGGCGTTTGGCGTGGAAGGATACCTGTCCAAAGTGCGGTGCCGAACTGGATCATATTGCGTTGTAGATAGTTTTGCGGTATAATCTTGACAAGGGTAAAAGGTAGCAATCTGATCCAGAAACGGAGTACGCCATGAACTTTGAGAACCGAACACTTTTTATTGCTGACAACCTTGATATTATGCGCGGTATGGATTCAGAGACGATTGACCTGATTTATTTGGATCCGCCGTTTAAATCGGGCAAACAGTGGAAAGCACCGATCGGTTCACCAGCAGAAGGCGCGGAATTCAAAGACATCTGGACCGACGAGGACATCAAATACGAATGGCACGGGGTGATCGCTGATGAACATGAGGAATTATATCAGATAATCCAAGCGTCTGAAACTGTCTATGACAAGTCTATGCGGATATACCTAACGGCAATGGCGGTGAGATTGTTTGAGATGCACCGTATTTTGAAGCCGACAGGTAGCATCTATCTACACTGTGATCCGACTGCAAGCCATTATCTAAAAGCCTTGATGGACTCGCTGTTCGGAAGTGATAACTTTCGGAATGAGGTGATTTGGAAGCGGACATCGACGAAGTCGCTGGCAAAACGCTACGCCGTAAACACCGACCGAATTCTTTACTATATCAAATCCAATGGCGCAACTTGGAATCAACAATATGCTCCCTATGACGATGAATATATACAGAAGACTTTTCGAGGGCGGGACAAACATGGTAAATACGGAACAGTTGATTTATCGGGTGGAAAAGCAGGCAGCAGAAAAGCTTATATGTCATTTAAAGGCATTGAACCTCCTCCGGGTCGGGCATGGGCACCACCCACTCGCAAGAAATTTCCTGCTTCTGCACAGGCACTGTTGCCAGATAATTATGAAGAGCTTGACCAACTCGCAAAATGTGAAGTGCTTGATGATGCTGGACTGCTGCACTGGCCCAAAGGTAAAATAGGCAGACCGCGGTGGAAGA
>JAJEET010000052.1 GCA_022820835.1 Candidatus Poribacteria bacterium | reverse complement strand
AAGCTTATCGCAGCCTGTCACGCCCTTCGTCGACTCCTGGCACCAAGGCATCCACCGTAAGCCCTTAGTAGCTTGATAAGTAATATCTATCTACCGATTTACCCTCTCTATACAATTGTCAAAGAACAACACCTATTTTTGTTATAGGTGATGGAGATGAGCGGAGTTGAACCGCTGACCTACTGGTTGCAAACCAGTCGCTCTCCCAACTGAGCTACACCCCCGTGTGGTACGTCTTTAAGTATACCACAACTCTGATATAAATGTCAAATTTATTTTCAAGAAATCTGCCAATGGAGGCGTTGCACCTCACCTTCGATTTTTCAACCGATGCTCCTATTTTGAGCATTTGGCACACAGGCAAGATTAAGTATACCACAAAAAACTATGAATGTCAAATTTATTTTGCGAAATTTTACCAAAAAAGTGAATTTTGCGGTATTATCGTTCACAATAAGGTTAAGTATACGACAAATTTTCGTAAATGTCAAGTTTATTTATAGTGAAACCCATAATTATTATAGATCCCGTAATTATTTGCACGCGTTTTGAAGAGACGGGCAATAATGCACTTCGCATTTGGGCGAGTACGCCGCAGAATTGCCCTACTACGAACGCTGCTTTTGTAAGGGATAAGTCTATAAGTAATTCCAAAATCTACTATAATTGGACACCTTAATCGGTAGACCCCGCTCCGCCCTTATCAGGGGGAATCTGGAGATTTGGTAAATGTCAATCTATTTTTGGAATTTACTATAAAAGCTGCTATAAACATTCCGTCGCTACGCGACTGAAGAGGTTTTTGAAGTTTTTAAGGTTTCTCTGTAGAATCCGGTTCGGTTAGGAAACCGAACCTACCGGACCTGGGGTGAAAAGTTGATTAGGATCCGGTTCGGTTGCAAACCGAACCTACCGGACCTGGGGAAATATAGAATTACCGAAATATTTTCTTAAACTTCATCAAACCCCGATTGCAAAGATGGGGACCGGTTCGCATTAATTGCTGCCGAGCTGCTCGCCCGGATTTGTATCTGGACGGCTTCCGAGCCATAGTTTTATGGCGGGACTGCTCGCCACAATCCGTTGACCGACAGAGGCATTGACAACAATGGTATACGGACGCGTCTGTTGTGTACCGATGAACGGATTACGACGCAACTCATTGTTACCCGTGCTCACAATATTTGGCAAAAGCCTCAGGGTGGCCTCTGTTTGATTTCCTCGGAGTAAGGTGTTTTGTCGTTGGATCCGTACGCCGAAAGGCAGCCCGACGGCGGTCAGGTTCAGGTTCTGCCGATTGCCACCTTGCCTATCAACTGTTACAATCAAGTCAATCGGTGCGTCTGGGGTTACAACGATCTCCTCTAATTGCGTGAATAAGACGATCGGTGAGGTTTCTGTAACGCTAACCACAACGCTGTTCCGTTGGACTGTCTGATCGTTGTTTTGGATCCGATAGACTTCAACGGGTGTTGCTGCGCGACGGTATTCGTTACCGGTAACTGTGGTAACGGAGCCGACAACCTGAACGACACGATGTTCAAGTTCGGCATCTGGTGCGGCGGTGAGCGTAATGTATCCTTGTGTTGTGTTGGCACCAGAGAGGATTGCGCTTTCGCTTGCGGTAATACCGGGTGGTAAATTTTCGACGGAGAGGCGTATCGGTTCTGTAAACCCGACACGGCGTTGGAGCGTCACGTTCAATAAGACGGTTCCTCCGCGTCCGATATTTGGGTTATCCGGTGTTACGGAGATCGCAAAATCGGGTTTTGTTGGACGGGCATCTAAATGATAAACATAGCCTGCGCCGCCGTTCCCCGTAATGTCTTCAACTCTGACGGCATATTCACCCGGTTGATTGAAACTGTAATCGATAATCGCGTTGCGTCTACCGCCGATACCGGCATTATTTGCCAACACCCGTCCGTTTGCATTGAGCAAGGTGAGCGATGGGCTCAACGGTGAATTCAGGTTTTCTGCGGAAACAGTGATTGAATATCCGCCTATATCTGCGAAAAATCCCCACGGTCCATAACCGTTGGTAACCTTGACGAGAATTTTGTTTCTGCCTTTAGAGATCGGCAGTTGAATGACATCGTCGGCACGGCGGAGTGGACGGTGGACGTATTTACTGAAAACGAGTTTATCGTTCACCCATATCTTGATGGTATCGTCGGAACCGAGAGATAAGAGATAGTTCTGATCGCGCTCGGATTCGAGGTAGGTCAAGGCATACCCTGTAACATCGTCTTCGGGTACGTTTGAGAAGACGTTTTCGCCTCTGCGATTGGTTCTATACCATCCGATTTTTCGTCCGTCTTTGCCGATGTATTCTTTTTCGAGATCAATCTCGGTTTCAGGTGGATAGACGGTATCAAACCCTTTTTCATCGACGTTATCAAACGGGAAGATCACCCACCAGGGACCGAGGGTTGTGCCTTCCGAAATGGTAAAGCGGTAGTAATCCACTTCACCGGGTTCAGAGATACGCCCGCTAATTGCTCCGGGTGTTGTGATGTGTTGTGCGTGTTCGAGTTGGCGTGCGATGAGTTCACCTAACCGTTCTGCTTCTTGTGCGACAAAAGCGATGATACGGTCGCGTTCAGTGTTTGTAATGTCGGCGTTCTCTTTATTCGCCATACGTGTAATGGTGTTCCCCCATTCCTCAGCAGAGAGTGCACGATTACTTGGTGAACGGAGTTCGTGACAGGCGCTACACTTCGTCTGGAAAAGGATTTCGGATTCGGAGGATTGTGCTGTAGTCTCTTGAGTCGTGTCCTCGTCTGGTGTCGTCTGGAGGTTTACATCTTCTTCTATAGTTTCTGGATGTGCGTTGACGATGAAGGGAAAGATACCGTATGGTGTACGGATCTGTTTGAGGCCGGGGTGATCATCCGGTGTCAATTTGACCTGCCATTCCGTTTCGGGTAGATTTTCACCGCCGATAACACATTGAACGATATTTGTTTTTGGCGGGGCCGATGGTCCGTATGATACTTGGTCGGTCTCCTGTGTGGTGGGTGTGCTATCCATATTTTCGAGCGGTAGCGTTCCACCGGCGGGGAACAGATAGGTATTGTAGGGGAGGACCCCAACCATTAAGCGATAGACAGAATCGGGATTTCCGCGATGTAATAAATCACGAATGCGTAGGAGATAAGGACCGTCGTCAGGAAGCGTTACATCAATGAGTGGATCGAGGCTATAGAAACCGTTACTGCGTGCGAGTTCGATACCATCTGCGCTAAAAACAGAGATCGTTGGATTGAAGAATTGTTGGCTGATATTGTTAAGGCGATAGGCTTTGACGCTGAACACGCAGCGTTGTCCTTTAGTGCCTTCAAAGACGTAATAATCTTCATCGCCGCCGGGATTAACAACACCGTTGATGAGGCTTGGTAGTTCAATGCTGGTTGCGGTTTCTGGTTCATTGTTGGATTCGGTTTCAATGACATTCGGTGTATGGCTTACCTCAAAGGGCCATGCGGTGGAGGTGCCGTGTTTACCGACAATCCGAATTTCTCGAAGCCCGATGGATGCATCAGGTGCGATGTATAATTCGGCGGTTAACCCGGCATTCGCTCGTGCAGCGGATTCGAGATAATTTTCGATTTTCGTCTGTGCGTCGGTACTAATTTCTGCGCCTTTCTCCGTAATCATTCGTCGCACAGTCGCTTTCCACTGTGCGGGCGTCATTGACCTATTGCTGGGAGATCGGAGTTCGTGGCACTGTCCACAATTTGCTTCAAATACCGGTTTATGTGTATTATCGACTTCGCCACCAGCGGGATGAAGTTGCGCGGTAATTCCGGGTTCGCCTTCAATAATTACCTGATGTGGGTCGTCTAAATCGGCACCTTGGATAGCGACCTCAACAGTCGTTCCGGGTTGTCCACCAGCTGGAAACAGTGAATTGAGTCTCGGTGTCCCTTGTGCGAACGCGGGAAGCGTGATAAAAATAAAGAACAATGTGAAAAACGCTCGGATTGTATTTACAAGGCTATATCGCTTGGTCAAAAAGGGTACAGTATTGGTAAGCATCGCGAAAGACCCTCCAATTGGTCGTCAGCAATTAGCCGACAGCCATCAGCCAAAAGCCGACAGCCATGTTAGAACTCGTGTGTTAAGGCGCGTCTACGTAGATTCCAGAGCCGTACTTTTCCGTCGCGTCCTGCGGCTGCGACGGACTCGCCATTCGGGCTGAATTTTACTGCGTAAACAGCATCGGTCGATTCCTCAAAAGTGCGGTAACGGTTTCCTGATCGGATATTCCAGATAATCACTGAAGTGTCTGCACTTCCGGATGCGATCATCGCCGCCTGATTGTTCTGTCTTAGTGATGCGAATGCTGCATCAACGCTGTAAACAGCGCCTTGATGCCCGTTGTATTCACGAACGAGGGCGCCGGTCATCTGCGATATAGTCTGACCGACAGGCACCTCCTCGTCCGCTTCTGTCGGTGTTACGCGCCACGTGCGGACAGCATTATCCGCAGAACCGGAAACTATTACATTCTCATCAACTGAATAGGCAAGACTGTAAACAGCGTCATCGTTTGCATCGAAGTTCACCAAGACGTTAAAAGTTTCTGGGTTCCATACTTTTATGGTTTTATCTTCACTACCGGTGACGAAGTATGTGCCGCGCGGGTGATATAAGGTACAAAGTACTCTCCCGACGTGTTGTGTAAGCCATTTCGCCTGTTCGTCAATCGGCTCCTCGGTATCCTCAAGACGTTCTACATCGAGTACTGCACTGAATTCATCCATACTGGCAGTGAGTAGCGTTTTGTTACTTGGGCTTAGGGCGATAGATTCAATGGTATCGGCATGAATCTCGAAGCTTTTTATGAGTTCTTCAGTTGCGACATCCCAAATACGTATTTCGCCGCTTTGTGCTGGGACCCCGCTTCCTGCATAGAGTTTTAGAGAGGATGCTTGGTCTGTGGATGAGAATTTTAGGCACCGGACATCGCCCATGTGCGGTTCATAGACGTGAATAACACGTTGTGTCTCCAGGTCCCAGAGTTCAACCCATTGATATTTCCCGACAGCAAGCGTTTTTCCATCAGGACTAAATTCGAGTGACCAGATCGGCGACAGTGCTTGGTCTGCAAAACCGATGGGTGTTGCGCAGACAACGTAGCACGCTGCGATCAGAATCCATATACTGCGAAGGATAATAAAAGAAAGACGAAGCATGGGTATCTATTGGTAGTTTGCTGAATCACGATTCAATCTTGACCATCAACTCGGCTAAGTCGCACGAATTGATGGTCAAAATCGAAAACAGTTAACTCTCTAAGCGAGAACGCCACGGATGGGTCTGCCGCCGCGTGAGAGGACGATTCGGACACCATCTGGCGATTCAAGGTTCTGGTTGTAGTCGATACCGAGCGATTGATAGAGTGTCGCTGACAAGTCTTCTGGACGTACGGGTGTTTCAGCGGGCTCCATACCGAGTGGATCTGAAGCACCGATGACTTGTCCGCCTTGGACGCCGCCACCTGCTAACATGATTGAGAAAACGCGTGAATGGTGGTCGCGTCCGGCGTTTCTGTTGATGACAGGCGTTCTGCCGAACTCACCCATAGCGATGACGAGGGTGGTATCCAACAATCCTCGATCGTTCAGATCTGAGATTAAGGTTGCCATCGTCTGATCGAAAGTGCTGAGTTTCCCCGGCAGAGATGAGAAGATACTGTTGTGGTTATCCCATCCACCGTTGCTAACGGTAACGAAGTTAACACCTGCTTCAACGAGTCTACGTGCGAGTAAGCAGCTTTGCCCGAAAGTGTCGCGTCGGTATGCGTCGCGTGTTTTACCGGGTTCGGCGTTAAGGTCAAACGCTGCGCGTGCGTCAGTGGAACTCATTAAGTTATATGCGGATGTATAGAAATTATCAACGGCTTCAGCAGCGGGGTTGCCTGCTTCATATTTCTTGAAGGCGGCATCAACGGCTTGACGTAAAGACCGTCGGCGTTCAACGCGCTCAAAAGAGACACCGTTGGGTGGTTCTAAATCTCGGACTTTGAAGTTCTTGCTTGCTGGATTTCCACCGGGTGAGAAGGGTGCGAGCGATGCGCCTAAGAACCCGCCTCCGCCATAAGCGACGGGTGCAGGTACAGAGATGTACGGCGGTAAAGCACTGCGCTGTTCCTTGAGTTCGGAAACAACAGCCCCGTATCCGGGGACAGCAAAACCGGGTAAAGGTTGATACCCTGTCATCATATAGTGTGTTCCACGCTCGTGCGCTGCCTCAGGGGAGGTCATTGAACGGATGATGCAGAGTTTATCGGTTTGCTGTGCGAGTTTTGGGAGATGTTCACTAATTTGGATACCGTCTACGTTTGTCGCCGTTGGCTTAAAAAGCCCGCGAATTTCTTCCGGTGCGTCCGGTTTGAGGTCCCACATGTCAAGGTGGCTTGGTCCACCACCCAACCAGACGAGAATAACGGATGTTGCGGTGCCTGCAGAAGTTCTGGGTGCGTTGACGCTTGCTTCTGCGGGGGTTGCAGCATGTGCTTTTAGCCGGAAAAAGTCTGTGAGGCTCAACCCGAACAACCCGAGCGCGCCTGCTTTAAGAAAGTCTCGACGGTAAAATCCTTCACAATCCGTGGGTATACGTCTGTCTTTAACCATGATTTTCTCCTTGTTAGGATGGACTCACTTTTTTTACACCGCACCTCGTAAGCATTATAGGCGGGGTTTGGTAAGTCCTCCTTGTGTTACAGATTCGCGTAAGATTGGTTGTCAGTTAAGTTGTGTTGACTTTGTTGCCCTGTTGAGACCACGAATTAATTTCGCGTGGGTCGTTTTCGTAGCCTTTTCATCCACCTTTGCGCTTTTGCGATATTGGTGTCAAGGGGTTCTTTCATTTCAAAGTATTCTGTATGTCCTGCGTAAATTTGATGCCAATCAACGATGCACGGCATGCGGCTTTGTGTTAAGGTTCGCATGAGGAAGGATCGCACTTTCGCGCGTGTATCCTGGGGTGCATTATCAATAGCATACTCAATTTGTTCGTCAGTGATAACTCGCTCCATCTGTCCCTGCGCTTGCAGTGCGTAGTAGAGCCCGTTTTCAGTATGAATATTATGATACTCTAAATCTTGGCTTTTAATCCATGGGTCGTCCCAATCAAGTTTCTCTTCATCAATGAAAGCCTCAAGCATCCATTTTTTTGCGGCCCAATCGACCCGCGGAATGACGTTTTCCCAGCCGTCTTCGAGGTCATCAAGTATAGATTCCCATGCGGACAGGACCCATTGGGTTTCTTCGTCTTGTTGGCTGATGAAAACTTGAACGAAGTTGAGATACTCTCGTTGCAAATCAATCGCTGAGATTGTTTTTCCGGATTTAAGTTCAATGCGCCACTTAAAGGTACTATCACGTGAGATGTGCCGAATTGCGTATACTGGGTCAGCGAGTTCAAAAACGGGGAGTGGCAGTTTTTCTCCGTGTCTTTCATAGAATTCTTCGATAGCGGTGAGTAGTAGTGCTGTTGTTCCGACCTTTAGTGCTGTTGCGTATTCCGACATATTAGAATCGCCGACAAGGAGGTGTAGTCGCCGATATTTTGTATAATCGCTGAGCGGTTCGTCGCGCGTGTTAATAATAGCTCGGCTGAACTGGATCCACTCATAAATTTCGGTAACGATGTGATCTGCGCGTTGCGATATTTGATAGTCGCGTTGCTCAGTGAGATCGGTTTGTCCCTGTAATACATCTTGGGCCCCGAATTCAATCATCTCATCATAGACTCCGACTCTGCCGGCACCGGCATAAATTTGTCGAGTCACGAAGAACGGCATAAGCGTCGGGATGACGACTTTATAAAATGGAACATCTCGGCTAATTTGGAAGTTTTCGTGGCATCCAAAGGTTGCGCCAGTGAAATGATCAATATTGTTTTTGAAAAACGCAGTTGGCAGCCCAGTCTCGGTGAGGATGTTGTTGATGATGCGTTCAATGGCTTTATCGTAGGCGACCAGATCAAACAGGGTTCCGCATTCAGGGGTTGCATATTCCAGGTGCCCCATATCAATGTATAGCCTACCCCCGTTGAACAGAAATCCACCGTTCCCGGGAGGTTCGCCCCAGTCTCGATAGTGGATGTCACGAAGTCCGAGTTCTAAAGTATCAAAAACGTAGTCTCGAACGCGTGCGGCGACACCTTCCGAGGTGCCGCGAATTCGCTCGGTGTCTGTCATGCATCCAAATTCGGTTTCGATTCCAAAAATGCGTTTTTTCATTTTAATAGCCGCCAGTTATCAGTTATCAGTTACCAGTTAAGAGAGATTTGAGACCCCACCCCGATATGTAAGTTCGACCCTGATTACTGTAAAGGCACGTCTTATAGTGCCACAGGAAACTAACAGCCTATGCTACAAAGATGTCGATTTATTTATTTCGGTTACCATAGGAGACGTGCAATAAATCGCACTACTACAAACGCGTCTCTGTTAAAAGACAAGTGTATGCGTAATTGTAAACTTTACTGATAACTACTGCAGTGCGGCTTCGATCTCTTGAGAAGTCAGGAGCCGGAACTTGCTTGCGCCTTGTAGCGTTGTTTCTAAGACACCTGCTTCAATTTCACCGTCTTCGCGTGCGGTGTCAACAACTTTGTACATCTGCGTCGTATCCATTTGGGTTTCTTCTAAATCGGTTTCTTCAGGTTCTCGTGTGCTTAATTCTTTGCCGACAGCCCAAGTTTCTAAGCTTAACCTTAGCGCAGCGGTCAAATCCCTGTCTGCGTCAGCGGGTGCGTTCGCCAGATAGTTTTGCATGCCGGTTTCGATCACTTCAGTTCCGCCGATAACTGCAAATTTTGTGTCGGTTCGGACGATCCCATCGAAGTTTATTGCGGTAAACAGATTTTTTTCAGGCGTACTGCCGAGTTCGGCAAGTAGCATTTTGATGATATAAGCCTCACCGACAATAGACTCAAACGCCTGCTTAAAAGTGTGTGCCAGGACATAGTTTGTGAGTCGATGGAGGTTCACATCTTCAGTTGCATTTTGAAATCCTTGAACGCTTGCGGTATCGGTAACAAGCATTCGTAGGCGTTCAATATCAGCCGGGTGTCCGATTGCGGAGAGTGCGATTCGGTCATGTACCTCAAAGATTTTACGTTGTCCCCTGCCAATTGTCAAGAGCATCATGCCTTGATTATAGGTGATGCCGACGACGGGGCTGCCGGGGCGGAGTTGGTCTTCAATGTAATCTCGTCGGTCTTGAATCGCCTCTATCCAACGATATGGTTCATCTCGCATTTTTTAATAGTTGTCCGTACGATTTTTCTGCGAAAAATCTTTCAGTTGTCAGTTGTCAGCAAGAATGGCTGACGGTTGATGACTATTCCTCTGCCTTTGGTTGTGCCTCAGCGTACCATGCTGCTAAATCATCGTCAGAAATGGTATCAACGCCGGTGCGTGTTACGGTCTTTATATTCGGGAAAATATTTCCTTTGGCGTTGTATCCACTTGTTGCGGCATCGTACTCACTTGCGATGTCTAAGAGTCGCAAGATGGTGATGGCTGCCTGTTGTTGGTCCATTGCGTGCATCGGTGTATCGCCGAATCGGGAGAGGTAGCGTAGTACCCCTCGGATCCAGATGGAACCGGATCCAGTTGTTGCGAAATCGACGTTCTCAAAATGTGCGCCGAGTCCATCATAGAAAAAGATTTTTCCGCCGTTGTCGTTCTCGTCGGCACTTAGGTCATATAGGGCGAAGATCGGAATAACTGCCCCGATGCCTTGGAGTGCCATTGATAAGTTGTCTCGAATAAGCCTTGATAGCATGCGCAGTTTCCCTTCAAGACTTAATTCTTGGAGTTGACTGCGCCGAAAGTATTGGAACGAGTGTTCTAATACTCTGGCAATTTCGTAAGCGATTGCGGGTGAACCTGAAATGGCAAGCACAGAATGTCTATCGATTTGCAAGACCTTCTCTGCTCGATCATAAATGACAGAGGTTCCTGCCGTAGCCCGTCGATCCCCTGCGATCATAACGCCGTCTTGGTAAAGCACAGCAACGACGGTGGTGCTATGTGCTATTTCGATGTCCGCGTCATGTTGTGCAGTCTCCGATGTTAGTTTCATCTTCAATGGATAGTTCGCCTGCTCCAAAAGATTTAGGAAATCGCCTCTATTGTTGACTAGCGTGTATAGTGCGCTTTCTTGGTGCTCAGCATCGGTTGTGTTCAGGTAACGCCCGTTTAAGCTCATTACTCCCCCGTTCTTTGGCGATAGCGTCGAGACTGATCTTTGTCAACACGTCGCATCCGTTTCAGAAGTTCTTGCGTATCTGGGCGACTGACTTTTTGGCGTTTCGGTCCTTCGTTATCACCGTCGCCATCCCCGGGTCCTATGGGTTTTGTATCTCTCTGCTTGCGCTCAAGCTGAGCAATGATATTGGCTGCCATTTTTAGTCTCCTTTTTAGTGGTTGTCAGTTATCAGTACGGAATCGGGTACGATTCCTTTCGGTTATCAGTTATCAGTTAAAAGAGGGTTGTGATAGTTCCAGAAGTCTCTTTCCGACAACTGAAAGATTTTTCGCAGAAAAATCGTACGGACAACTGTTAACTATTAACTGAAAGGTTTTCGTAGAAAACCGTACTGAAAATTACTGATAACTGATAACCTGTACTCTGAAAATTATTCCTTATATAACGTGAGTTTGATAAAAGTGGATGTTGGGTTTCGCTACCGCTATTTAGGCGGAAAGTGCTTTGAAAAACGGCATATTTGTCTAAATTATACGGTTTTTAGTGTGTATTTACCGCTCAACCCAACCTACAGATTTATTTTCAAGTTCATGTTATATAGTATACTATAGTTTGGACAATTTTAACTTTTTTACAGACAAATAGCAGAAAAGAGGGTATCCTTTCATAATAAACCTGACATTTATTGAAAGGATGTTTTTGATGAATCCTCTTTCCCGCTTAGAAGACATGTTATCAGACT
>JAJEET010000008.1 GCA_022820835.1 Candidatus Poribacteria bacterium | reverse complement strand
TCTCACATACGCAAAAAATTCATCCAGAGTTTTGAATTTCGCACTCAGTTCTGCTTTGATGCGATAGCATTCTTCAAGAATGGGATCCGTATATGTTTCAGGGTCAAACTCTGGATGTTTTTCAGGAACTTCTTTCATCTGAACGTCCTCCATTAATGCTATAGGTGTGCAAATGGTTATGGGTTGAAATCCTGCCTCTCGGCAAACCTGATTGATATGTTCACGTTTGCCTTCATTTACAATATGCTTGTGGTTCCAGGATACCAAATATTCAACGCTGTGTACCGTCGCAATAGCGATATGTTGGGCATCAAATACAGAACCTCGTGGGACTGCACCGGAATCAAGCAGTTTTCCCACAAGCATATCCATATCAGGTGAAACTTCCAATATCGTTAGCGAAGATACTACATCAAGTCGTTGCTGTGCTGCTGTTGGATCGCCCTGTCTAATCTCGTCGCGAACTATAGGTGAAATAACAAACTCAAACCTATCCGCATAATCTTCCCACAGCTGCCGACTTGCTTCCTGCCGAGATGCTAAGATTGGACTGCTACTGGGTCTGGCTACCAAGTAACTAACAACAGTTGACTCAATATAGACTTTCGGTTTTATTGTTACATATTTTAGCATGAAAACCGGCTTCTTTCAAATCAAACTTCTGGCATAGTGAAAGCGTAAAAGGATGGCAAATTGGCGAAGGTTATCTTCCATCCTTCTACCCCTGAATCAAGGTCACATTACGCCAAAGCCTCTTCCCCATCAGTTAACCACGCCAAGTCGAATTTTGCGAATGATAGCGTCTCGTAAGCACTGTTCTCGCCACGCTCATAGAGGCAACATATATTCATGTCTGAATCAATACAGAGATCAGAGTACGCAGCGGGACCTGCGTGCAAGACTTTCCCACTGCTCCAACTTTGACACTCGTCATAACTGATGCGGATTGTCATGCGTTCACGGCTTTCACTGGCGGGATTGGAGAACAGGATACGGTTCTTGTCGTGCTGGTCCGCATCCGTATAGCGTACCATACTCGCCTGACAGATCGGTTCGATGAGGTCTTCCTCATAACCGAATTCCGTGAACGTATCGCCGCCGTCGCTGCTCCGCGCATAAGCACGCCGCTTCGGTGCGACGTAGTTCCGACAATTAAAGTAGAGTCCACCATCCACCGTCTCAACGACAACCGATTCGTTTGTACCGGGTTGTGCTTTGCCTGCCATCCGCCATGTCCCACCACGATCATCACTGATAATCAGGTGTGAGTAGCCGTATTCGGCATAGTTCCGACTGTTCCCAAGCACGTGATCACACGGGATGACCAATCTGCCACTTGCGAGTTGAATTCCGTGGCAGGGACCGGTTGCGTACCACGTCCAGTCTTTATCTTTCGTTGTGGCTGTGACTTCTCTCGGTTCTGCCCACGTTTCACCGTCGTCGGTGCTGGAGGTTACCCAGACGGTGCGCGGTGCTTCGCCTGCAACGATTCTTCCCTCCGCGCCGTCAGCGAGATTCTTGCAGAAAAGGAACCAGATGGTGCCTGTATCGCGATCGACGACTGGTGCCGGATTGCCGTCTGTATCCGTTCCTGTGGAGACAGCGATTTGTATCGGTTCCCAACTTTCACCGTTATCAAGGCTCCGTTTCAGGACAATATCAATATCGCCTGAGTCCCCGCCACCGTGTCGCCTCCCTTCACAGAACGCTAATAACGTTCCCTCGTTTGATCGGATAAGCGCGGGAATTCGGAAGGTGTGGTACCCTTCCGTCCCTGCTGTGAAAAGTGGACGCTCTGTTTTGTACATACTTACAAGCCTCCTTGTGTAAGGTTTTAATAAGATTGTGTCTCTGCGGTTTATCCGGTTTATCCAAAGACCGCATGTCTGAAACGAAGTGGAAGGCGGATCTTCAGAATAGCGTGCTCAAGTCCAGAGCCCGATGTTTAACCGCAAGGAATAATTAAAAATGCTTAATCCGTGCCCAAGTCGTTGTGAGTTTTCCGATCGGCTGGACAGGTGCTGGATCGTTCATCACAAATTCGTCGGGTTCTTTCTGGTGGTCAGAGAGTCGGAGTCCATCAACGACACAATTTGTCGGGAAATTCGGTGAAGGCGGAGAGGCATTGTTAATCTCAAAGGTTTCAGCGAACACGGTCGGTCCCTCCTTGAAGTCATCTTCACCCTCAAGTTCGCCATCTAAGTAAAGTTTCAGTCCATCGGGTCCCCATGTCCCTGCTACATGGTGATGCTCACCCTTTTTCCAGTTGAGTGCCTCGCTACTGGCGTTATGCCACGAATTCGCGCTTTTAATCCGCATCTGCGCGACTCCGCCGTTATTGAATTGTAGGAACACTGCGTCGGTGCCGCGTTTGTAAGTCATGAACATAAAGAGTTCACCAGTGATGGTGCTGGTATCCAATCCCATGGTTATCCATAATTCGACGGTGCCTTCGTCGAGGTTAACGAAGCGGTCTTCGACGGGGAAGTGGATGACATCGCCAGCCTCTTTACTGACAAAACCGTTACCGAATTTACCGGGTTCAAAACTCCCGCTGTCAACGGTACCACCCTCTTTTTCAACTTCTGCTTGGCTCTCTAACGCCGAAAAGAAGGTCTCCTCTGCGGTAGCAACAGATACGCAGAGCAACATAATCGTCAAAAGACATAAAGTTTTCATGAAAGTTTCTCCTGTTTTCGGTTGAATCATTTGGTTTTCGGTTTTCTACAGATCGCATATACATAGGGCGATGTTAACTGCTGGTTCGGCACCCGGAGTGCCGCGAATAAATTGCCTACAATAATATCTGTTAGATTGACGCATTTACAGAGTACTTCATGTCCCCATTTTCCGATGACTGCTCGCCACGGTGAGTAATCGACGACACTCAATTTCAAGGGTCCCCCTGTATATCCATATTCCGTGACCTGAAATCCTGCCGCTCGCAATGCTGCAGCAAGTTCTGTCGGTAGAATTACCTTGTGTGTCGCGAGGAGTTTCGGGCTGGCAACTCGAGCGATTGGCGTATACATACCGCGTAGGTTCGGCGTTATGGTTAGCATCGTTCCCTCCGGTTTGAGCAGGTTGTACATCTCCTCCAAAATCGCTTGAGGGGTGCTAAAGTGTTCAATCAAACCCATTGAATACACAAAATCATAAGTGCTACGATGCGTTTTGGCAAAGTTGAACAAGTCTTCACAGATAATCGTTCCTTCCGCCCCTGCAAGCGCGAGGTTCCGCTGTGCAAGTTGACACCCGAGTTCGGAGAAATCGACACCGTAACAATCACTATCGTAGTTCCGAGCGAGATACGGGAGCCAGAGAGAATCGGCACATCCGAGTTCAATGAGTGTCGGTTTTTTGAAACCGGCGAGTGCGTTCTGAAACAGTTTCGCCAGTTGACGATTTGCCACGTACGCCCACCGTAAATGGCGAACCTTATGCTGTTGACCGTCCCAGAGTGTCGTCCAATAGGATTCGTCCGTCAACGGTTTGGCTTGCGAACGCATGCTAATCCTCCTCCGGGAGCACCGCACCGTGTTCCAAAATGGGGCAGAGATCACAGAGCTGATCGGCACAATAGTTTTTGTATAAACGGATGACCCCTTGCTCGATTTTAGCAGTCGGTTTCAAATGACGCATCTTCTTCGCATCAATGAAAATCTGTTCACCAACATGACGTATAATTTTATTCCCCGTTGATTTGGCACCGGTACTATAGAGTTGTAGGACAGCCTCCTGCAGTTGTTGGCTGTCCGCTTCGACTGCCCAAACATAGGCAATTGGTAAGATTTTATTTATGATAATATCCATGGCACGATCTTTGCCAAGGAGTGCTATTTTGCGCCTGCTTTTCAAACCGAAGTTAGAATGTTGATCCCAATAGCCGGTAGGTTCGAGCATCAGGTGGGCACGTAGTTCTGTTTGGATAGTTTGTAGTGCCCGTTTTGTATCCGCAGTTGCTACTTTTTCACAGATTGGGAGAAAATACATCATCAGGCTACCTTGACAACGATGAATTAACTGAGCCATCGCTGCGATACGTCGTACAGGATGGTTAAGGGGTCTTCCGGTAAAACTCCAACGCGCCTCTGTCATACGCTGTGGAAGTTCTGCATATTCCGAAGCGCGCCACTGTTCTTCCAAGGCAACGATGCCTGGATCGTCCGCTGCTTCTGGTGGTAACGGCTTCTCACGTTGTGATGGCAAAAGACCTGCGACCCCAAAAAGCGTTGCCTGAATCTCAAGCTCGGATTTCTGGTCGAGGTCAGCAAACGGGACATGCTGTGCCAACTCTCGCATGGCTTTACTGTTGCGTTCATATCCCAATGCCTCCATGATACCTTCATAGAGGAGCTGCTCGAAATTGAGACGAGTTCTTAACAGCCGCATCGACTCCGCCTTTTCCAAAAACCGTTCACGTCCCAATGACTCGAAAACGCCTTTCAAGACCTCTATGTTTAGTTGCTTCCCAGTTATCCGACACAATCCATCGCTTGTTGATGTGTCATTCGTGTTGTCGTACAGGTCTCCGGTATCTACTGCGACCCATTTCAGTAACTCTAAAGTTGCGACGCGCTTTCCATTCTGGAGTCGTGTCCGTAGATTGAAATCGTCGTTAAAAAAGACGGCATGTAAAATCACGCGATTGTATCTCGAATTGAGATGATGTTGGTGTGCGTACCATTCTGAAGATCGGACATGAATTTCGACGTCACCGATCTGGAGTTTGCCGTCAATCTCAATTTCGGCGTGCATAAAATCGGGGCCTTCATTATGGTTCAAGATGCCGGGTTTCAACACACGGATTGATCGCCTGTCAATCGATGCCATATTGGTATCAAAAAAGTGTTGCTGTTGCCACATCTGCTGAACGCGTGCTTCGTCGATTCTACTGAGATCCGGGTTATGCCCCTCATCAATTTCCCTGAATATTTTAGAGAGCTGCTCAACTGTGAATGTGTCGTTCATATTGTGCTATCACCTGTTTTGATTATTTTGCACCCAGAATTTCGTTTAGTAGTGCCTGTGTAGCGATGCTCGGTTCGGGGTGTGCGCAAACCGCAGAGATGACAGCGATCCCGTGTGCACCTGCGCGAATGACATCCGCTGCAGTCTGGACACCAATCCCACCTATTGCTATAACTGGGCACGCCGCGATGTCGCACATCCGGCGTAGTCGATCTAATCCCTTAGCCCTCTCAGCATCCGGTTTTGAAGTCGTGCCGTAGATGGGACCGAATCCAATATAATCGGCACCCTCTGAAATTGCAGCGAGTATTTTATCTTCAGTGCGGGCAGATGCCCCGATGATGGCGTTTGTAGAGAAAATCTGTCTTCCGACGGCGACAGGCATGTCGTCTTGCCCGAAATGCGCGCCTGCTGCACCGACGGCGAGGGCGATATCGGCTCTGTCGTTTACAATTAACGGCACCTTGTGTTGTTCACATATCGCCTGCATGCTTTCCGCTGCCGCGATTAATTGACGCGTTGTACCCTCTTTTTGACGGAATTGTAACGTATCCGCGCCCCCCGCGATTGCGAGTTCTGCTAACTCCGCATGCGTGAATCGCGATTGCAGTGTTGTATCCGTAATGACGTGAAGAACACCGATATTTTTCATGTTGGTATATTGCTCAAGATGTGATAAATTAGAGTCATCGGTAAGAAGGTAGTTCTTCTTTCTGACAACTGATAACTGAATACTGACAACTCATAAGTATATCACATATAGGAGATGTATTGTGAATAATTTATTGTTTGAATCAGGAGATAAGGTACTTTTTATTGGCGATAGCATTACCGATTGCGGGCGGCGGAATGAACACGCACCTTACGGACATGGGTACGTCCGTAAAATCACTGAGCTCATCACTGCAAAATACCCGGAACGCGACATCACTTATGTCAACAAAGGTATCGGTGGCGATATCGTTGAGGGTTTGGAAGAACGGTGGGATACCGATGTGATTGCCGAAAAACCGAACTGGCTCTCAGTGAAAATCGGAATTAACAACGCAAGTCGCCAGTATGCAGGCAATGTTTCTACGGAAGCGTATTTACCGGTTTGGGAAGCGTGCTATCAACGGATTCTCACACGAGCGAAAACTGAATTAGATGCCCCTCTTTTTCTGTTTGAAATCTTCTATATTGAGGAAGATGTTGACGAGCCGCGCCCGTTGGCTGTGGATGCTTACAACGAAAGCATACATAAACTCGCCGAGGAATTTGATGCGAGATTGATACCGACGAATGCCGTTTTCGATAAAGCGGTTGCTGCGCGTCCGGGTGCACTTTGGACAACCCGGGACGGCGTTCACCCAAATGCAGAGGGTCATACCTTGATGGCACTGGAATTCCTGAAACAGGCAGAATGGTAAGTTTTCGGTAATGCTAAGGTGCAGACATTTCAGCCTGACGGTTCAACGTTTCGATTAATGCCTGCTTGTGGCGTGCGTTATGCTCAGTGGCAAACCGCTGTGCCTCGGTCCGGTTGCCCCAATAGAATCGCCATCCGATGAGAGATATACCGATGCAGTCAACATATCGGCGTTCACGAATAGCGTCTGCTGCAAGGTAGATGAACGTTCCATTGAGTGCTGCCGCGAGTAGTCCCTCTCTGATTTTTCCAGCATAAAGCTGCCCCGTGCCGGGAATGATCGTTGAGAGCCAACCTGCCATCTGCGGTGATTTCGTTGGTAATGGTGTCTCTGCAAGCAGTATGGAGGCTAATTCACGCGCCTTTTTTCCGCGGTGTCCATCCGTGTAGGATACATCTGCTTGTCGCAACTCTGAGATCGCCTTGTTCCAATCGCTTGTCCGGATATAGCACCAACCGCGTAGGTAGTGCGCTGCTTCCACAACTTCTGGATCATTCGTTGTATGTAAGAGTTCAAAGAGAGTCGTGCGCGCCAGTGCGTACGCGCCTGCATCGAAATGGAGTTGCCCGAGCATCAATTCACTCTGAAAACGTAGTCGTGAATTCGGGTGCTCGGTTGAGAAATCTCGAAACAAGGCTTCGGCACGCGTAGGCTCATTCTGATAATAGTAACTCTGTGCGATCCGATAATCCGCCACATCTCTGAATTCCGTATCAGGATCGTAGAACAACAGCCGTTTATACGCAAGCCGTGCCGCTTGGTAATCACCCGATTCAAATAGATGCTCAGCATAGCGATAGTGCTGAGCTGCTGTTTCAGCATGGACACTCATTGCAAAAGCCACGATAGAGATTAATAGAGAATATAATAATTTTATCAGAATGTGTATCATATTTTGCCGTTGCACAATTTCTCCTTTATAATTTAGAGATTTAAATTACTTAACGTGAGTTTAAAAAAAGTTTATGGTTTAGAAAGCAAGGATCATCACCTCGCTGGGATGCGGTTTTCGCCGCCGTCCACGTGTTTCCTGGAGTAGGGTCTCCTTTGGCAGACAATGCGTTGCCACCCATCTCTCATAAACAAAAAAAATTCGTCTATTTCAGAGAAAAGTGTTATGATATTCATCAGAGAATTCCTTTTAGGTAAAGCGTTGTGGTAACTTCATTATACCAAAAAGGGGTCTCTTTATACAAAAATATTCATTTATTTCTGAAAAAGATTTAGCCGAGAAACAACGCGAACAAATTCACAGCGATGTTGATACGGTGCCTCACGCATCCACCATACGATGAGAAGGGAAGTTGATGAAAGTTTATAATGTGATAAAAACAACACTATTTCTCAACTTGATATTTCTGAGTGTTTCACTGTTTCCGTGTATACCACAGACGTATGCGGCCTATGAACCGCATACGCAGTGGGGGCTACCGGAAGGTGCTAAAGGGAGGCTTGGCAAAGGCGGGATAAATGATATAACGTGCTCACAAGATGGAGCGTTGTTTGCTGTGGCAGATAAGATCGGTATATGGATTTATGATGTACAGACAAGTGAAGAACTTGCCCTACTCATTGGCCATACGGGGCGTATCAATAGTGTATCGTTCAGTCCGGATGGTAGCACCCTCGCAAGCGGGAGTCATGATAACACCGTGCGTTTATGGGATGTTGCTACACAGACAGAGATAGGCAGACTTGAAGGGCATACCGATGCTGTCAATAGTGTTGTTTTCAGTCCGGATGGGCGCACCCTCGCAAGTAGGGGTGATGATAACACCCTACGTCTATGGGATGTGGATACACAGACGCAAATACACACACTTGAGGGGCATACCGGGTCGGTAGAGAGTGTATCGTTCAGTCCAGATGGTCAGAAGCTCGCGAGTGGCGGTAATGACAACATTGTACGTTTATGGGATGTGGATACGCTGACAGAAACAGGCAGACTTGAAGGGCATACCGGATACGTCAGTAGTGTATCATTCAGTCCGGATGGTAGCACCCTCGCAAGCGGGAGTCATGACAACACCGTGCGTATATGGGATGTTGCTACGCTGACAGAAATAGGTGTACTCGAGGGACATACCGGTTGGGTCAATAGTGTATCGTTCAGTCCCGATGGTCAGACAATCGCAAGTGGGGGGAACTACGGCGACGCGCGTTTGTGGTCCAGTAGCGATGTGCGTTTGTGGGATGTTGTTACGAAGACAGAAACAGCTATACTTGAGTTGAGCTCCAATGTCACGGGGGTATCGTTCAGTCCGGATGGTCAGATAATCGCATATAAGTCTTCGTGGGGCTCCTCCGTCTCTGTGTATTTCTTGGATATAAATACGCAGACAAGAACATACGGACTTAACCTCGGCGGCTCCGAACATACATGGGATGTCTTGTGGGTTGTTGCTGCGCAAGTAAAAAAAAGGGGAAGGGGATATTCATGGTTTCACACCATGCTTGAGGAGCATACCGAGCCTGTCAGGAGTGTATCGTTTAGTCCGGATAGTAAAACAATCGTCAGTGGGATTAGTCACGGCGTAAGTACCGCTGGTGGTAGTTTTTTGTGGGATGTTGCTACGCAGACAAAAATAGGCACACTTGATACCAGTTATGTCAATAGTGTATCGTTTAGTCCGGATAGCAAAACAATCGCAAGTGGCATCTTTTTGTGGGATGTTGCTACGCAGACAAAAATAGGCACACTTAAGACAGGTCGAGTCAATAGTGTAGCGTTCAGTCCAGATGGTAAAACAATCGCAAGTGGGAGCTTTTACGATATTGTGAGTCTGTGGGATGTCGATACGCAGACAGAAATAGACAGACATTGGGAACATATAGGGAGTGTCAGTGTAGCGTTCAGTCCGGATGGACGCACCCTCACAAGTGCGGGGAGTGTTGACGGCACTGTACGTCTGTGGGATGTGGATACATGGACAGAAATCGCTATACTTCGGGGACATACCGGTTGGGTCAATAGTGTAGCGTTCAGTCCCGATGGCAAAACAATCGTCAGTGGGAGTAATGACGGCACTGTACGTCTGTGGGATGTTGCTACACGGACGGAAATCAGCAGACTCCAAGGACATACCGATGCTGTCAATAGTGTAGCGTTCAGTCCGGATGGACACATCCTCGCCAGTGGGAGTCATGACAACACCGTGCGGTTGTGGGATACACGGGCAGAAATAGGCAGACTTGAGGGGCATACCGCTGCTGTCAATAGTGTTGTATTCAGTCCAGATGGACGCACCCTGGCAAGTGGGAGTGATGACGGCACGGTGTTGTTGTGGGACATCGCATCAGTTGAAGCGACTTCGCTGCTTCTCGGCGGCTTTCTCACAGCAAAGATAGACCCCGACAATGATGTGGATTACTTCAGTGTCCAAGTAGAGGTGTATGGTCAACTTACACTTTGGACGACAACGACAGGCATCCTTGATACGATAGGCACATTGCAAGACAGTGAAGGGGTCACATTGGCAACGAATGCCGATAAAACCGTGGATGCAGAATTAAATTTCAGAATAGAACAGGATGTGTACCCGGGGACATATTACATCAAAGTCCAAAGCTATGCGCAAAAGACTGGCGACTATACCATCTACGCAGCGTTTACGCCTGCGAAGGATGTCAACGGCGACGGTGTCGTGGATGTGATAGATTTAGTATTAGTTGCCGAAAACTTTGGGAGCTCCGGATGCAACCCTTGCACAGGGGATGTCAACGGCGACGGTGAAGTTAACCGTGAGGACATCATCGCAGTTTTAGACGCACTTGAGGCGGCAGCCGCGGCACCTACTGCTGTATCTGTAACCGAAAGTCTCCAACGGTGGATTGACCGCGCCAAGCAACGGAACCGGACAGATGCGCGTTTTGAAAAAGGAATTGCTGTGCTTCAAAATCTCCTAACGACGCTGAGAAAGGCGGAGACGGTGCCGAAAGCAACGGCACTCTTGGCAAACTATCCAAACCCGTTCAATCCTGAGACATGGATACCTTATCAGTTAGCAAAAGAAGCAGATGTTACACTGCGTATCTATGCGATAGATGGCACATTGGTGCGAACATTGGTACTTGGGCATCAACCTGCGGGTATGTATCAGAACCGCAGTCGTGCGGCGTATTGGGATGGTAGAAATGCTATCGGTGAACCTGTCGCCAGTGGCCTGTATTTCTATACGCTCACCGCAGGCGATTTCACCGCCACACGCAAGCTATTGATACGCAAATAAGCCTGTTGCAATAAGGGATTATAGTGAAATCTGAAAATAATTTTACACATGTAGCATAGGCTGTTAGCCTGTGCCGTAAGGGTTTCGGAGTTCGGAAGATGTATAAGAAATTAGGGAATCCACTATAAATAATTACCAACACATGTTATTGGACTTTGATGGCAACACATAAGAACCAACTTGATAATTACGGAGGAACAGTGCAGTGCGTGAAACTCTGGTAAGGCAGCAAATATTAGTTCTTTGGACGATCGCTCTTTTCTTAATGAACCTACTTTCAGGGCAGGCGATTGCAGAAAGGGAAACGACTACATATCACTGGGCAATAGATGAAGTCCCTTCAGGGCAAGAGACAGTCTTTGTTCCCCAACCGATAGAGGTGGAAATCGAAGATACTGGCATAAAAACATCTATATCAGATAGTGCGAGTGCTATATTAGCACAGAGATTCAGAGTATATTTATCGCCACAATGGGATGCTGATAAAGCATATCTGCTTCTACAGGCATTACAAAATATGGAAGGGTATAGTTATACATCTTGGGGACGGAACCCTAGTTATTGGATATTAAGTGATGCGCATGTGGCACAAGACATTGACCTGGGTCCCGATGTGGAAGTCAAATACGGTAATCTTCGGATGATAACAATTGCATCAGAGGCTTTCACTCATGCACATCCGTTTGTCGCAAAAATAGACGGCATTCAAGGACGATATTTTTCCAAGCGACTTTGGCGAGCCGTCCTCAGATTTGCGACATACATACCAGGAATGGGAATCCAACACCGTGCGATAGACCTCATACTGCAGAAAAACTATGGTGTTACGGTGCATGTCCCCAACTACGAAGCTTTAACAGGTGAACCGGCCGATAAGTTTGACAAATTTACCTATGAAGAAATCATAGGCATTATGGTCATGTTTGAAGAATATCCATCAGGCATGCATGTGACGCAAGGATTGAAATATCTTATCAGGCGGGCACCCGATCCATTTGTTGAATACGCTGCACGCGCGAACACGGGTGCAGGCTATATTGAGTTTACCGACGAAGCTTTTATAGATGGGATTACACACGACACACAGCGGATCATTCTCCATGAAAAAGCACATTTCTTATGGACTTATCTATTTGATGAGCAACTCAAAGCAGACTGGATAGAACTCGGCGAGTGGTATTATGAAGATGGAAGGTGGCTGACGACCAATCCGACCGAGTTTGTATCTGACTACGCACATGGCGAAAATCCAAATGAAGATATGGCAGAAAGTATCGCTTACTATATCGTCACCCCGGATAAACTCAGGTCAAGATCGCCTGCCAAGTATGAATTCATACAGAACAGAATTATGCACGGCACACGCTATATTTCACAAATACGCGAAGACCTCACTTTTGTCGTCTATAACTTATATCCCGATTATGTCTACCCCGGTGAAGTCATACGGGTGGATGTGACAGTGGAAGGTGAGCCAGAAGGAAGTAAAAGGGTTGAGATTGAAATAGAAACCCATACAGAAAACGAATTGGATTACTCAACAGGAGGGCGTGTGTTTTTCAAATTGTTAAATGACGATCGAAATCATCTCAATAATTTCTATGTTGATTTAGGCCCTGTAGATGCAGAGGGCAATATATTGCGCGGAAATACGACTGTGCAAGCGTATAAAGCTAAAGGGAATTACACACTAACACAGGTGTATACATACGATGCGAACAGACTCACAAGATACAATTCGGGTGCCTTCGGCTTGCAAGTCTATATCAATAACATATACGAAGACTTGTACCCACCCCAATATGTGCCGAATTCCGCAACACTGAAGGTATCAGACGCATACACCGATAAAAACGAGCATTACTACACCGTAACCGCAACGTGGCAAGTCAAAGAGGATAGACAACTCAGCGGATATACCTATATGTACCCAGAAGAACAGGACTATATCGGAGATACCTACTACCTAAGTCGTAGCTCTGCTGGTGGAACGGTGTATGCTTCTCCGGTCAGTCGAGAGGATGATATTTGGACATTGAAAGCTACTTCTGTCTTCCCACATTATATGCCCAGAGGGGTGTATGAATTAAAAAGGCTCTACTTTAGCGATGCTATAAATCGTGAGAGTGTTTCGTTATCTAACATTGATGACCAGGTACAAAAAGTAACAATAGAAACGAAGCACCCGGATACGATGCCACCTACACTTGATGTTAACAGGATCACTGTTGATGCCGAACCCGCAAATCCGCAAAATCCCAACGGTGAGACGTTCGTCAATGTAGAGTGTTATATAAAAGACGATATTAGTGGGTTTGAAAAAGGGTCTATCGTTATCAGAGACCCGTTGGGGGTTGAACGCGGCTATCCTATTGTGGGACCCTACAATTATGAATATACAAATGAAATCTATTTTCAAGATGCCCCAGATGTTTATCGGAAATATACCCCTTATATCTACTTACCGGAAGGTAGTGCTCCTGGTATTTGGGGCGTTATCGGAATATCCGTTACTGACAAAGCAAGGAATACCGTTTACCATGATTTTACCGAAATCACGCGCTTTGAAGTAACCGAAGTACCAGCAGCACCCACCGTCAATGTTACCTTACCGGACAAAAATGTACTGCTGGCGAACTATCCGAACCCATTCAACCCAGAGACGTGGATCCCATATCAGTTGTCAGCGGCTGCAGATGTGACGGTGTCTATCCATTCGGTGGCGGGGAAGTTGGTACGAACATTAACGTTAGGGCATCAGGCTGCTGGGGTCTACCAGAACCGTAGCCGTGCAGTATACTGGGACGGCAGAAATCAACTCGGTGAACCTGTGGCAAGTGGTGTCTATTTCTATACGCTCAAAGCGGGTGATTTCTCTGCAACGAAGAAGATGTTGATCCGGAAATAGTATCAAATGACCTTATAATGATTTGAGTGCTGATGTTTATTAGCTTTCCACCCATCGTTAATGAGCAGGTTGAGTTGGATTCGCTGGCATCTTCTTGAACCTCATCAAGCATCAGCTGACCCTTAGCCGACTGGGTGTGTAAACATTTTGTCAAAGTGATCCCTCCTTGTAGAAGTAGAAGTGAGTTTCACTCGCGGCTATAGGCATCAATTTAGCCTGTAGGTTGGGTTGAACGGTGTTGAAAATTAAATGTTGGTATTCCAAGATACATCAAATCTAACAGATCCGCTTATGTATCCAGAAACAGAGTGAAACCCAACGTCATAACGCTACATCCCAGACACGTTGACAGAAAAGTGTTGGGTTTCACTCGGTTCTCTGTACCTTGAAATGTTCTGAAAATTTGAAGGTTCTATGTCCAATATACATGCTTTTTGAAGTTCCGTTCAACCCAACCTACGATGCCGTGATGAGTTTTTTCCAAAATTGACACTTATGGTGGCTTTCAATCGGGATCCTTCATGACATAGGCAAGAATTTTCCATTTGGGGAAAGTTGGAATCGCGAAAGTTATGGAAATGAAAGAGGTTTCATTTTTAATATATCTGAAACTGTCAATGCTCTGCGAGTCACCTTTTAACCTCATTTTGCGTTTATAGTAGATCCCGTAATTACTTTTACAACGGCGGGGTTAATGAAGTTTCAGAAAATATTTCGGTAATTGACGGGCAATCAATTGCCCTACTACAAACGGGTGGGCTCGTAGTCGTGCGATTCATCGCACGTTTCGACGTTACCGAATTAATAAATTAATCTTCATCAAACCCCGCCTGCAGTGGGGGATAGGGAAATATTGTCTGTCAGAGTGTAAACATATCTTCGGGCTTTACTATAATAGACACACAATTGACATCTTAAAACCTTGATTTCCATAACACTAATTTCACTTCATCTCTCGGTGATGGTATTGCGCCGAATAAGCCAGAATCTCGGATTTCCTGTTGGAGTTTATTACGAAACAGTTGTTCCTGCTGTCTGTTAAAATCCAGCGTGTTTTGGATACTTTGATAAATACTGTTCCCGTAGAAAAACGCTCCGAGTATTCCAATTGGTATAGCAACTTCGTAACGTCCTTGGTCCGCGTAATAGAAACTTGCACTCCCGAGAACAGCAACACTAACAAAGGCGTAAATGCCATCAACTATGTGTCCTGAATAAACCTGTCCACTGCCCGGCACCAATACTGAAAGTGCGCCTGCGATTGCTGCGGAACGGCGCGGTAACGCCTCCATACTTTTTACCTGCTCTATTAATCTATTGCTAATCTCAGCAAAAGGACTCTTGGGATAGGCTAATGGGATAGTGTGCCACACTCTGGCTGCTTCTGTCCACTCCCACTGATCTATGTGTAGCAAGCCGATTGTAAAGTGTGCACGTGGTGCTAAATTGCTCTCTTCATGTTCCACGAGAAACCGTTTAAGTGATTCAAGGCCTTGGTCGCTATCACCCGACAGGATATGGCACTGTGCAACGTTGTTTTTGGCGCGTGCGACAAGTGGACTCTCCGGATAGGTGTCAATCAGGAATCGGTAAGCACGAATGGCATTTTCCAGATTGCCTGCATTCTGGTAAGATGCAGCAATGCGGAAGGCTATGAAATCACTTTGAAGTGTATCGGGATGTAAAAAGAGGAGCCGTTTATATTCGTGGGCGGCGTTGAGATAATCCCCCTCTCGGAAGAGCGAGTCTGCGAAAGCGGATTCCACGGTTGCTGTCGTTGGGGGAACCGCAGCAAAAGTAACCAAGCCTGCGATGCAGCTGACAATCCGGCATTGTGCTAAGATATGTAAGAGGATATTCATTCGGAATCGAGTTGTCTTTGCACGTGGTCTTTACTGACTGCCCAAACGTGATTACCGACATCCATGAGTTGTGATGCAAAACGGGAGTTCGCAATCTCGTTCTTGAAACCGTCGCCACCATACGCATTTAGAAGGATGAGAGCAAAGGCGATAGCGAGTCCACTGGAAACGATTCCAAAGCAGATCCCTAATAGACGGTTTGCCCAACCGAGAACGCCTTTTTCGAGGATACGCTGGATACGCTCACAAAGTGAGTCAACGAGAATGGAGACAACGAGTACAATGGCGACGATGCTCAACCATTTTGCCCAATTTGGGTCCGCTATGAATTTCTGCAGGAGTGTCGCCAGGTGATGCCAGAGTTGGCTCGCCATGAAGAATCCTACGCCGATGACGAATATGCCCCAAACGCTGCGGGTGAACCCCACGCGGAAGCAGCTTATGCCGGACAGTCCAACGAGAATGAGGATACCGATATCAAGTTTTGTCATTGCTGGGGTGCTTGTAGGAGTTACGTCCTATGAAATACTCAAGAAAGGGAGATCCTTCAGCGTTACCCCGAAGGTCTGTTTAATTGCTGGCTCTACCGAAATCCCACTCCTTAGTTGACGGAGCAAGTCTCGAATTTTGGAATATCCGAATTGTTGAACAAGATATTCAATGATTGCTGCGGATTGAATGTACGCCAATTTTCGGTATTTCGTCGGAAGTTGGCTAAACGGCTTACTGAGTACGTCGAGTGGGAGCAACTGTTCTGCTTGAACGGCTTGTTGCAAATTAAATCTTTCAAACTGGAACATCGGGCGTGCGATGCTTTGGGCAAGTCCTTCATTGATCCACACGGGACAATATCCATTCGTTAGGTGATAGACTAATAGATGCACCCATTCGTGTCGAAGCAATGCGTACAAGATGCTAAGCACCGGATCACCAGCGGCACAGTATTCCAGATGGATGCTACCGTCATAGCGTCCACTTGCCCACTGCGGTAGTGAACGTTGCGACACTATGGTGCCCTTTGTATTCCTAATGGAGATAGAGACCGGACAGGTTGGATAGTATCCTAAAACTTCTCCGAGTTCAGTATAAGTTCGGTGAATGAGTTGACATATATTCCAGAGTGTTTCAGGACTCATCGCGGAATGGCAAGTTAATCTGAAAATTTCGGAGTTTACACGCTGTTGAGATCGGTTTGTAGTGTCAAAGTTGAATCGTTTACTGAATTCTGGCGGTGGTTGGCGTAGATCGTCCAAGCAAATCAAACTATCATAACACGCTTTCTCGTTGAGGATGCGTGCTTTGCGTCTTAAAGCCGTCGCCGAATCTGGACATAACCGGAGTGCAATATCAAGGCATGCCAATGCTGTGTCCCATTCACCAACCATCTCATAAGCTTTGGCAAGGTCAGCATAGATATAATGACGCTGTGCTGCACCTAATTTCAAGCCAGCGAGGTAGTGTTGAATAGCCTCAACGTAGCATGCTTGCCCGTAACAGAGCGTCGCTTGTCGGAAGTGTGACAATGCTAATGAATTGGTATGCCTTAGATGCACTGCTCCTATAAGGAACGGTGACATTAAGTTTTCCGACTTTGATGTCCACCTGTTCCTTACTCCCACATAGCTATGAAGATTCGATGTCAATAACTTTGAGACGAATTTTCCCACATCTCAGTGTAGACCCCTCACGAACCGGAGCGGACATCGCCACGCGTTCGTTATTGACGTAAGTCGTGTTAGAACTGCCCATATCTGTGACGTACACACCATCATCTTTCTCGTCAAATCGTACGTGCAAACGGGAAAGTGCGCGAGTGTCGTCGTAGCGATTTAGCATCTCCGGGGCTGCGGCTGACTGTTCGGTATCCCAGCGTCGTAGTTCATCAGTGCTCGGTGAAGACTGTCCCACTTGCATAATTTCAGTGGTTTCGTTCCCCATACCCTGTGGACTATAACCGGGCTGCGGCTCCAAGTCGCCAGTTGGAGTGCCTGCTTCCGCTCCTTCGCCTCGGATCTCCGCCATGACACGTTCGCGGGCTCGCTCCTGAGCACCGAATGGTGGTTCAACGTTTTCTCTTTCCTCGAAGCGATAGTGTGTAAAGTCGATTAATTGTTTCAATGGCTGAAGTCCGGGGACGTTGTTGATTTCATCCACAAGACGTTTCTGCTTACGTGTAAGCCTTTCGTTTTTCAACCAACAGGTGTAGGCTTCCAACATCTCAGCCTTTTTAAGATCGTCCGCTGAGATTCCGTCCTTCTGCCATCTCTTCCAGAAGCGCATTAGTTATTCCTCCAAATTAATAAATCCACTGGATGCCTTTGGCAACCAGAATTTTCCGCAATTCTTCCGTGCACCGGAAGATCCAGATTTTTACTGTTCCTTCTTTCCGGTTAAGAATGCGGGCAATCTCAGCAATACTATAACCTTCTAAGTGCCGCAACATCCACGCGATCCGATGATTGGATTTCGTGACCTGTTCGAGGGCACTCTCCAATATCTGTTGTGCTTCTGCTGCTTCAATTTCTTGTTCGGGACCGGCATACGGGTCCTCATACTGACTCAACGGCTGTTCATCTTCCTCAGGTGAACCGCTGAGTGGATGCTCCCGAATCCGGTTCCGTTTTCGTATTGCATCGATAATGGTGTTACGAGCCACCATATTTAACCATGCTTGAAAACTACCCTTCTCTGCGTCCCATTTGTTTTTGTTTAGCTTCTGCCAAACCTTGACGAACACATCCGAGGCAACCTCTTCTGTGTCTTGGTAATTCCCAAGCATTCGGTAGGCTTTGTTATAAACCCACTTATAATGCTTGTCGAACAATTGCCTAAACGCGGCATCATTGCCTGCTTTCGCTTGTGTCGCGAGGTAGGTGTCTTCGACAGCAGATAAATCATTAGGTGTTTGGCGCGCCATTATAATCTGCTCCTTCGCCTATAAGAATCCTTACTTAGCAGGCTATGCATAACAACGTTAATTAAACAAATTGCGTTTCAAAAAAAAATAAAAAACGGCACACCTCAGAAACTAATGCGCTACCAATGTTTCTTACACTTATTATACAAATTTTCACAGAATATGTCAAGAAAAAAACAATTTTTATACGACTTTTTATAACATATAGCTATACTTTCCCACAAAATAGCCATAAATCATGTGTAAAGTGAATGCCGCTCCTCTTCAATACGATTATTCCAGAAATCTGACCTACCAGATGAACTTTCGTAACGCGTTTCAGGAAACACGCGCAAGGACAATGCGTTCTTTTTCGGCATAGTCCTTGACCAGTTCGCAGCTGCAGTAAGCGGGTTCGGTATTGATAAGCGTCCGAACAGTGTCAGACTGTGTTTCGCCGATTTCGAGGATCAGGTTTCCGTTCGGTGCAAGGTATTCGGGTGCTTCAGCAATTAATCGCCGAATCACCGCGAGTCCGTCGTCGCCAGCAAAGAGGGCAATCTCTGGTTCATAATCTCGGACATCCGGACTCAGGCTATCCCACTCTGTCTTTTTGACATAAGGCGGATTGCAGACGATCCAATCGAATTGCGCTTCTCCGTTCGGATTTATCGCTTTTATAGGTTCAAAGAGATCGCCGGATAGAAATTCGATTTGTGTGGTGCAGGCGTGCGTTTCCGCATTTTTCTGGGCAACTGCAAGCGCATCTTCAGAGAGGTCAGTCGCTGTAATATCCCACTCTGGTTGATGGACTGCCAGAATCGTAGCGATGACACCACTGCCTGTGCCGAGTTCTAATAAACGCTGCGGTTTGTCAGTTTGTGTTGTAAGGATGGTTTCGATAAGTTGTTCCGTCTCAGGTCTGGGAATAAGAACCCGTTCATCTACGTAGAATTCTAATGACATGAACTCTTTACGGTTAGTTAAGTAACTGACGGGTGTACGAGCGATTCGCTTTTTGATGAGTTCGCGAAACGGCGTGAGGTGTTCTGAAAAGACCGGCATCTCAAAGTCGAGGTAGAGTTGCAAACGGCTTTTTCCGAGTAGATGTCCGAGTAGTACCTCTGCATCTAACCTCGGATTCGGGATAGCGTTTTGTTCAAAATACTGCGATGTCCAATCAAGTAAATCGACCACACGCCATATTTTCTTCGGCATAGTCTCGTGTCCCTCAGTCAGTAAGTGTGCCTTTAGTCCTCTTTCAACTTTTCTGCTTGGTCTGCGGTTGTCAATTGTTCGATAAATGCTTCTAAATCGCCATCTAAAACGGCATCAAGTTGATAGGAACTAAATTGGATACGGTGATCGGTTACACGAGATTGCGGGAAATTATAGGTGCGAATTTTCTCGCTTCGGTCGCCGCTGCCGACCATAGAGCGTCGAGTTTCTGCCCTTTCGCTATTAAGTTCAGCCTGTTTCTGCTCTTGTAGGCGGGCTCGGAGGATTTTCATCGCTTTGGAGCGGTTCTTATGTTGGGATTTTTCATCCTGACAGGTCACGACTAACCCTGTCGGTAGATGTGTAATACGGATGGCGGAATCGGTTGTGTTAACGCTTTGCCCACCAGGGCCCGACGAGCGATACGTATCAATGCGGAGTTCGGTTGCTTCATCGATGTCCAAGTCGAGTGCTTCTGCTTCTGGGAGTACGGCGACAGTCGCAGCAGAGGTATGGATGCGTCCACTCGTCTCTGTGGTTGGGATCCGCTGGACACGATGTATTCCACCTTCGTATTTCAGGTGGCTATATGCCCCCTTGCCCTCAATGGAGAAGATGACCTCTTTAAAACCTTTTAATCCGGTTGCGTTTCCGCTGAGGAGTTCAACTTTCCAGTTCTGTCGTTCCGCGTATCGGGTGTACATCCGAAACAACTCAGCGGCAAAAAGGCTGGCTTCTTCTCCGCCGGTGCCTGCGCGAATTTCGATGATAACGTTCTTTTCATCGTTTGGATCTTTCGGAATAAGAAGCAGTTTGAGTTCTTCTATGAGATGCTCTTTTTCAGTCGTGAGGCTATCTAATTCTTCCTGCGCTAATTCGATCATATCCATATCAGTTTCGGACGCTATCAGAAGGCGCGCATCTTCAAGTGCGGATTCTAACTTCTGGTACGCCTGATAACTTGACACGATCGGTGCCAGTTCTGCATGCGTTTTGGATAACTCCATGAGTCGCTGCTGATTTGAAATTTGCGTCGGATCACCGAGTGCTTTTTCCACTTCAGTATATTTTACTTCGATATCCCTAAGTTTTTCAAACATTTTGGCACCCTTTGCAAACGAATCCTTGCTGTTATAGTAAATCCCATAATTATTTGCGCACACGGTAGCTCACGGGTGAACCGAGTTACCCGATTTTCTCAACCGGAGGGCGGAGTGCAAACATATTTTTAGATTTTACTATAACCGTAAAAGTAACGAGTTGTCTGGTAGTGTTATAGTTTTAGCAGGGTTCCCCGTGCCTGTTAAACAGTGTTTAGGTCCAGTGTTAAGACACGGGGCATTTCCGTAGAATTTTGAGCAGTATACATTAACCAAGTCAAATCGGAGATCTACTCATTTTCTCCGTTTATCCCGTAACGTCGGCGGAAACTTTCGACACGTCCAGCGGTATCGATAAACCGCGCTTGTTGTCCAGTGTAGAATGGATGGCATTTTCCACAAATATCTACCCGCATTTCGGGTTGGGTTGCCAGCGTTTTGTGCGTCGCACCACAAACGCATGTGATAACAGATTCTACCATTTCTGGATGAATTTCAGGTTTCATAATATCCTTCCTTAAATTTCGGATTTCCGAATATAAATTGACGAATCGGTTCAGTTATCTACTAAAAAGTTGTTACGTCCCTTGAGAAAGATAACGTGACAGGTATGGTACGGTCGCAAACCTATCGTTTCAAGCGAGCGTTGGTTCTATTTGCGTTGCTGCTACTGGCACTCGCGTTGTCTACCATCCGTTCGAGGAATTGCTCATTTGATGCATTTTTACCGAGCTGCTCAACGAGCATTTCGAGCGATTCGGCGTTATCCATTTGGCTTGTGAATTTCCGTAGCACCCAGACTTTATTAAGCACATCAGGAGCTAGTAAGAGTTCTTCACGTCGCGTTTTGGATCTTTTGATGTTAATCGGTGGATAGATTTGGAGGTCCAGTAAAGCACGTTCCATGTGGATTTCCATGTTAGCCGTCCCTTTGAATTCCTCATAAATATATTCATCTTGCCGGCTCTCCGTATCAATCAGTACGGATGCGATAACCGTTAAGCTCCCACCTTCTTCAAATTTTCGAGCTGCACCGCAGAACTGACGCGGCTTGACGAACGCCATAGCGTCTAAACCACCACTCAACGTTTTTCCGCTGTGAGGGGTCATAACGTTGTGGGCGCGTGCCAATCGGGTCATACTATCCAATAGAACAACGACATCTTTCCCGTATTCAGCCCATCGCTTCGCCTTTTCGATAACCATATCTGCGACTTGGATGTGTCGTTCTGGGTGTTCATCAAATGTGGAACTGATGACTTCACCTTTCACGGAGCGTGCGACATCCGTAACTTCCTCGGGACGCTCGTCGATAAGCAGAAAGATGAGAATGACTTCCGGGTGGTTGGCTTCAATACCGGCGGCAATATTTTTCAGGAGTGTTGTTTTTCCACTATAAGGTGGTGCAACAATCAGCCCGCGTTGCCCCTTACCGATCGGTGCTATCAGATCCATCATCCGAGTCCCTAATTCTGAGGAGTTATGCTCAAGTTTCAATTGCTCGTACGGATGGATTGGGGTGAGATTTGTGAAAAGAATTTTCTGTTTGACAGCCTCTGGCGGTTCGCCGTTCACCTTTTCAATTTGTAGCATTGCGAAGTAGCGTTCTGCTTTGTTTTCTGTCTTTTTGGGTGGACGAATTACACCTTCAACGACGTGTCCTGTTTGTAAGTCGAATCGTCGGATTTGCGAAGAGGACACGTAAATATCCTCGTTACTCTGCAAATAATTGGAACGCGATGAGCGGAGAAAACCGTAGTGTTGATCCCGGTCATCTAAAATTTCCAGGACACCACCACCATAGAATTGGGTGTCTCCCTCAGATTTAGCCTCTATGATTTCGTTAATCAGTTCTTCTTTCCGAAGTCCAGTATATTCGTCGACTCCGAGTGTCAGGGCAAAATCTTTGAGTTCCGAGAACTCCATTTCTTGGAGCTTGCCAATGTCCAAGCTCTCCATAGTTTCTGATACTCCTCATTGTGCCTGGTTCCAAGGTAATCGTTCCTTTCTGGTGTTATTTAACAACCTAACGAAATAACGCTTTGCGCCGCCTATAACGTGCAGCAGAAAAAACGGATTCGTGAAAAGTAGTATACCAAGAATAGGTTAGAATGGAATCGAGGCTGATCCTATAGAATAATTGATTGACGTTTGTTTCTATCGTTTTCGGAGCGCGTTTGAATACTACGCCCACAAGGTTCCTAATAGTGCTGAACATGAGCAGCACGGAGAAACTAAGGCACGAAGCCCGGGGTTTCCTACAAAGCCGGTTAGTTTGGTGTGACACTCCAACCGAGTGCATGAGACTTCTGAAGATGCGCTTGCAAGCGGCGCGCTAAGCCGTTGAGATACACAACGAAGTAAAATGCAGGGTATACAGCGGTATCGGTGGAGTCGGTGCAATGTTGCCCGCAGGGATGTTTCTTGTATGGTCGTGTCACAACGCATGCCGGAATATGGTTCACTCTTAGTGGGATAGCTTCCTTGTTACCATATTAATGGAACATACTGAAGCGTATATCGCATACATCGCTTTACAGCCAAGGACCCGTTTTCTTCAAAGCATGCGTCTTTCAGGAGTTCGCACGATTTTATCAGCAAAATCTACCAATTTTAGCCTTAAACGTGCTTGCGTTAGGAAGTTACGAACTTTTTCAACATTAATTATACACAAATGATCGTAAATGTCAAGTTTTTTTTCAAAAAAAATGGTTATTTCAGAAAATGCGGCGTATAAATCCGTTTTTTTGAACATTCGGTGCGCGAAAATGTGGTATGAGTGCGGCTCGTCACCGCACTCTTTGAGCCTATTCTTCCGTTTCTCCCGTTCCTTCGGCATCACCTTTCAATTTTTTCAGGCTCCGTGTAACATTCTGATTGTACTGGTTTTCCGCAAGAAAGCTTTCCCATAGTGCAATCGCGTCGTCATTAAAACCTTGTGAAACGTAATAGTCACCGAGGGCAAGCACTGGGATATCGGAGCGTGGTGCCTTCTCAATTGCGGTTTTGAATTCGGCAATAGCTGTCTCGGTATCATCGTCGAGTAGTGCTAATTCAGCCTTACCGTAATGAATTAAAGCGTTGTCTGGGTATCCTACAGCCAATTCATCTATCATCTTCTGTGCATCTTCCGGTTTCCCCCGTTTATGGGTTGCACGTGCCGCAAGAATCGTTGCATAGACGACCTGATCTCGAAGTTCCCGTTTTTCAACGTCACTATCCGACTTATCCAGTAGCCGTCTCGCTATCCGAGCGGCGGCTTTATACCGTGCGTTAGCCTGGATGTAGTTACCATACTTATAGGTGAGATCGCCGAGGGTCTTTGAACCGATGTACGAATCGCCTTTCTGATCGACGAGGTCTTGGAAAATCGCAGCGGTTTTGCGGTCTTTCAACCGATAATGGAGTACTTCGGCAAGGCTTTGTAGAGCGTCTGTATTCTGCGTATTGGCGGCGACAGAACGTTCGAGTGCCTCGCGTTCTTTTTCTGGGTTCCCCAATTTTTTGTGTGCAAGTGAGATTAACCAGTACACCTCGGAGTCTTTATCCTTTCTTAACCCAATAACCGAGTTGTAGGTCTCGATCGCATTTTCGTAGTTTTCAGAAGTATAGTGATTTCGCCCTGTATTAATGACGGCGTCAATGACCTCACCATCTCGGCTTGCGGCTTTTCTAAGTACCTCTTTTGCTCGCTGATGCATCCCGACTTTGCGGTAGCAAATAGAGAGTTTGAGGTAGGTATACGGGTCGATTTTCACTTTTTCGGCTTCTGCGCGTGCGATCGCGTCGTAGTAGAGTGCGCCTGCGTCTCGATAGTTTTCGTCGCCGTAGAAGAAGTTGGCGATCATGAGTTCAGCATCGTGGAAACTCCCTTGATCGTCTCCTGAGATGCCGGCCTGTCCACCGAAGTCCTGCATAACATCTGCTGCGCTGATCCCGAACCCGGAATCTGGTACGCCAAGGAGGTTGGCACTTCCCATCGCGGGACTTCTTTCGACCCCACCGCGCGGTCGATCCCGTTCACGTCGCGCTTCAAACTGCGCCAGTGCTCTTCCTTGTTGCGTCGCCAACGGGTCATCCGGTTCGGGGATGGTAGCGTTGAGATCCTTCAGTTCCTGTTTTGCGTTCTCAACGGCTGTTTCTGCACCTTCAATCTTCCCGTATCTTTTAACGAGCATCTGGTTGGTTCGTTTCGCTTCTTCCTCGTCTTTGAGGAACTGGCGTTGGATTCTCGCCTTGTTTTCAAGTGCTGGTGCGGCGCGTTTGTTTCGGGGGTTACGGTTGGCAAAACTATCAAACGCTTCTACTGCTGATTCGTAGTCCGCTGCTTCTTCATAACTCTTCGCCAACATCAGATGTGCGTTGTGGCTTAATTCTAAGTGCGAAAAATTGTTAACAATCGCGTCAAATTGGGTTTGCGCTGACTTGAAATCCTTTTCCCTAAAATAGTGCAGGCCGAGTTCATAGTGCGCTTCGGCGGCTTCCTCGCTTTCCGGGGCAGCGGCGATGACACCTTCATAAGCCTTGATACCTTTCGCCGGTTGGTTCATCTGGTCAATAGATAACTTACCGATAGCGAGTTGTGCTTCAAGTGCGTCCGGTGTCCCGGGTTGCACATCAATAACGTTCTGGTATGCTTCGATTGCGCCGTAGTAGTCTTTGTCGTCGGCGAGTTTGTCTGCTTGACTCAGCGCACTTCCGGTTAAACATCCGATTTGCGACGCTGCCATCAATAGAATGGCGATAAGTGCGCAATACTTCATACTTTTAAAAGCAAGTTTTGACAAACGGTAATAAGTTTTGGTCTCGAGTCGTCCAAAAAATTTCACGGTTTTTCTCCTTTTTAGCATATTGGCTCTGTTGAAGAACCCCTATGGGAATCGTCACCCATTTAAATACGAATACGAATTTTTCATCTCTGAACATGTTTTAGAACGGCTTATTTTCAACATCAGGGTCTAAATCTTTCGCCTTCTGAAAGTCAGTTTCCGCTGCTTCGTGCTGCCCGAATGCCTGCTTCGCTAATCCACGGTCATAGTAATAACGTGCCTCATCGGGTTCTATGAGGATTGTATCATTGAAGTCTTCAATCGCCTCACGATATGCCCCAAGCGCAGCCTTTGCAACAGCACGGGTATGATAGGAAGCAGGACTTGGGTTACCCTGCTTTAGACGGATTGCTTTATCGCTGTCTGCGACGGCTGCTTCAAAAAGTTTTCTGGCTTCCTCTGTATCGCCCCGTTCGTGATTAAATTGTCCGAGGAGATATTTTATCCACCCTCTGCTGTTATAGACTGAGGTATATTCGGGGTCGAGTTTGATGGCTTCCGTATAATCCTCTATAGCCGCTTGATAGTCTGCTTGTGCCTCTACGCTATTACCTTGATCCACTTTAGATTTTCCGAGGTTGTATTTCGCGATACCGCGATTGAAGTAAGTGGTCTCATCTTTAGGATTCCGCTGGATAACTTTATCGTAATCTTTTATTGCCTCTTCGTAGTCTCCAAGATCACGTTTGGCGTTTCCACGGTTGCCATAATAACCTGCAAATTTCGCGTCTAAGGTGATGGCTTCCGTATAGTCGTCAATTGCTGCTTGGAAGTATTGATTGGCACTGACTTCATCACCCTTATCTGTTTTTAATTTCCCAAGATTGTATTTCGCGATCCCGCGTCCGTTGTAAACCTTATAGTTTTTTGGGTCGAGTTGGATAGCTTTGTTATAGTCTTCAATCGCCCCTTCATAGTCATGGAGATAGCGTTTTGCGTCTGCACGGTGGTCATAAATACACAAAAAAGAACCGAGTTCAGGATTGAGTTCAACGACTTTATCAAGGTCCTCAATCGCCCCAGTATAGTCCTTTAATGCAAATTTCGTATTTGCGCGACAGAAGTAAATTTCCGGCGAATCTGGTGCAAGTTTTGAGGCGGTATTGTAATCCGCGAGTGCCGCTTCATCCTGTTCTAAGGCGAGTTTCGCTGTTGCTCTACCGATATAAGACTGAACAAGATTGGGATCGAGTTTGAGGGCACTATCACAGTCAGCGATTGCTTCTTCAAAGTGTTCTAACGATACATTTGCCGCTGCTCGGTTGTTATACGCTACCGCGTAATTAGGATTAAGTTCAAGGGCAGTATTATAGTCGTCAATAGCATCTTCTGCTTCGCCTAAGAAAAATTTTGCCGCCGCTCGATTGATATATGCCACCACAAAATCAGGGTTAAGTTTGAGGGCATTATCACAGTCAGCGACCGCTTCTTTGTTATGTCCTAACGATAAATTTACCATTGCTCGATTGAGATAGGCATCCGTCAAATTTGGGTTGAGTTCAAGTGCAGCATCAAAGCACACAATTGATTCTCGATGTTTTCCTTGTTCAAATTCTGTCTGCCCTTTTCTGATTTCCGTATAGGCACGTACCTGTGGACGTTTTTGCCACTCAGTGAATGACTCCACTTCCACCACATTTGCAAGCAGGTCCACTAAAGTCCTTGCCGGAATTGCGTAACTGGAGTTTCTCCATCCGCCACTTCCGAGTGCCGAAACCACCATTCCATTTGCAACAGCAACGCCTACGACCTTCCCCGAATTGTTCAGGATGGCACTTCCACTGTTTCCGGGATCGAATTCCTCTTTAATTTCGAGACGTTTACCACTCTCTTGAATACCAGATATGGTAATTTGCGTGGCTTTGCCTCCCTTCGCGCGCGGGTGCCCGATGGCGCAAACAGTTTCACCGACCTGCACGGTATTACTGTCGTCGAGCGAAAGTGGTACCCCCTCGCCTTCGACCTTTAGAATGACGAGATCGTTTTCAGCGTCAAACGCGACAACACCTTCAACTGGGAATTCAGTTTTCGTGCTGATAATTTCTGCGAAAACCGATGGCGCGCCTGCGACGCAATGGATATTGGTCACAATTAGATTTGGCGCGACAAAAAACCCGCTTGCCCGTGGCCAGATAAGCGGTTCACCGGTTTCTGCGTCCATTTTTTGCCAGACCAAACGGACAACACTATCTGTTAGGGCTTTTTGTGCGATCTGCTGTAGGTTTTCTGTCATAATCCGTATCGTGCTCCGTTGGTACGCTGCCTAAGAAAAGGATACCTTGCGCTTTAGTAGCACGACCTGGCGGAGCATTCCTCAATCAGCGCTGAAACGTCTTGTCGGGTGTACCCTTCTTTCTGAATAAGTTCGTCGCAGTTGACCGTGTTTTTTTCGTCAGGACCTCTACCGGCTTCAAGGATCGAGTTCGTCAACCAGCTGGTGCGTATCCCGTTGACACCGGAGGTGTAGTTTGCATCGTACTCGCCTTTTACCAAGCCGACGAGTTGATCGACTTTACTGCGTGGGTAACCTTCCGGGCGCGGGTAAGTGAGCGGTTCTGCCTCACCACCCTTCGGGATATATTGAATCCCGCCTTTGATCTCAATTGTGCCTTCGTCGCCTTCAAGAATGACCCATTCCTCAAATCCGACGCGCGTGTTGCCAAGGATGGTAATCGTCCCTTCGGCACCGTTATCGAGCGTCACATCGGAATAGGAGTTGATTTCAACGAATTTCGGAACGAGGTTCCCGTCATCGTCCTGAAACTTCATGTCGGTTGTTCCGTAGACTTCGGATGGCAAGGCACCCGTCATCCAGAGGAATATATCTTGGAGATGGCTACCGGAGTCGTTGGGTTGACCGCCGCCGGAGAAGCGTGGATCGCCGCGCCAACCGCCAGCCCCCCATCGCTGCGCCATGTAAACCTCGAATTTCTGTAGGTTCCCGATGCGTCCTTCGGCGATTGCGCGTCTACCTGCCATATAGGTATCTTGGTAGTGCCGTTGATATCCGCCGACGAGGTGTAGCCCGCTGCCCATTGCTATTTTGGTGATAGAGATAGCATCACCGACGACATTTGCCATCGGCTTTTCAACGATGACATGACAGCCTGCGCGAAGCGCGTATTTGACATGAATATCGTGCAAGGAATGTGGTGAGAAAACGCCGACGATGTCAAGGTCTTCGTGATTGAGCATCTCAACAAATTCGTGTTCGCCGAGGTAACGGGTGAGGCTATTCGGTTTATAGTCGTCAACTCTCTCGCGAAGCGCGTTCTCTAAAGCATCCAAGCTGCCTTCGTAGGCATCTGCTGCTGCGACGACTTCGGCATCCGGACGGGTTGCGAAACCGAGCGTATTACCGCGTCCCGCACCACCAGGTCCAATCACGCCGACTCTTAAAATATCATTCTTGCTGGTTGCCATGATAATTATATCTCCGGGGTAGGTCAAAAGAAATTGTGAGTATTGTTATATCAGGTTTGCAAAGTCTACCACAAATCTTGAGGTGAGTCAATTTATTTTTTCTTAAGCCGAGCAATATGCTTAACGACTGAAAACGCGGAAAAGTTTTTTGATCGGATCGTAGAACTCGTCAACCACGCGTTCTTTGAGTGGGATGATGGCGTTATCCGTAATCGTGATATGTTCAGGACATACCTTCGTACAACACTTCGTGATATTACAGTATCCAATCCCGTCCGAATTTTTTAACTCTTCCAGTCGGTTCTCTGTGTCAATCGGGTGCATCTCTAAGGATGCAGCGTAGACGAGGAATCTTGGGCCGATGAACTCATCGTGCAGTTTGTGGTCGCGTAGGACGTGGCAGACATCTTGACAGAGGAAGCACTCAATACATTTCCGAAACTCTTGGACGTGGTCAATGTCTTCCTGTTCCATCCGCCATGTACCGTCTTCGGCATCCGGTGGACGCGGTGCGAACGGTTTCATCCGCTCTTTTACCTTGAAGTTCCACGACACATCTGCAACGAGGTCTTTGATGAGCGGAAATGCGCGCATCGGTTCAACTGTGACGGGTGCGTCGAGCGGTACGGTATCGAGACGTGTCATACACATCAATTTCGGTTGTCCATTGATTTCGGCGGAACACGACCCACATTTTCCTGCTTTACAGTTCCAGCGAACTGCCATATCGTTTGCCTGCTCGGCTTGGATACGGTGGATCGCGTCTAAGACGACCATGCCTTCAGAGACTTCGGTCTCGTAATCGACAAATTGGGCATCGTCTGCATTGCCACGCCAAATTCTAAAAGTTGCCATTTTTTTAATTTTCCTTGCGGTTCGTTTTTTAATTTCCTTGCGGTTCGTTGAGACGGGTTTGAGGTTTCACGTTCTCTCCCGTACATCTGAAGAAACACCCAAGCAAAACCCCTCCATTACATTACGGGCTACACGCCTAAAAGATTGTGGATTTTATAGTAAAACCCGAAAATAAGTTTACACTTGTAGCATAGACCGTTAGTTTCCTATGGTACAAAAGAGCAACCTGCGTAAGTCCTATCTAAGCAAGTTTGAGTATTAAATAAGCACATTGTGCATCGCTGGCGGGCGGGGAAACCCCGCCCCTACGGGGGTTCGGAACCTCTCGGAAATCCGAAAATCTAAATTTATTATTTAATATTGCTTAGTGGATCCCATAATTAATGAGACATCCTGTGCCCAGGAAACTAACGGTTTCCTATCTTCTCGGTAACGGCTTCGGCGCGCGATAGAAAGCCGCGTTCGGCTGCTGTAATTTTTGTCTTAAGGGCACTTTAATTTTTTTTGTACGCAAAAATCTGCGTTGTATTTTGCGATTGCGTCTGCGGCAACTCAGGGCTCGTGTTACGGTCTGTTTAGGACTTGAAATGTTTCTTTAATTCTAAACTTTACTATAAAATATTATCCCATTTCGTCTATGATTTCCTGCAGATCTGCTCGGAGTTCGTCAATCGGCTCTCGTCGGACTGTCATTGCGCCATCATCTGTTTTGTTGATGATGGTGTTATATTTGCCGGCACCGGGTTCTTCTTTCTCTGGATGATCGTCCCGTGAGTGTGCGCCAATACTTGCCTTGCGCTCAAGTGCTGCGAGCGCAATCGCTTCGGAAGCCGTGAGCAGACAGTCGAGATCTAAAGCCGTATGCCAGCCTGCATTGTATTCACGGTTACCGATCGCATGAACGTTCTCCGCTTTTTCACGGAGGTTCTGAATCTCTTCAATGGCTTGCGTGAGACTTTCATGACTCCGGGCAATACCGACCAGTTCCTGCATCTTTTCTTGGAGTTGTGCTTGGATGTCGTAGGGCCCGATATTGCTGCCGTTGCCATCCGTTTGTGGATTCTCAAAGGGTTTTAGTGAATGCGCAGCGATTGTATCAATTTCGGATTCATCAATCGGAACCGCTTCGTTTTCCATCGCAAACTGAGCAGCGTATTCGCCTGCGCGCTTACCGAAAACGAGCAGATCGGAGAGAGAATTGCCGCCGAGTCTGTTAGCACCGTGCAAACCGGCAGCGCATTCGCCTGCCGCGAAAAGTCCGGGAACCGCCGTCATCTGTGAGTCCGCGTCGACCCGGATACCGCCCATAATATAGTGTGTCGTCGGACCGACCTCCATCGGTTCTTCTGTGATGTCGATATTGGCGAGTTCTTTGAACTGGTGGTACATGCTCGGTAGCTTCCTGCGGATATGCTCCGCAGCATTCGGAATCTTCTCTTTAATCCACGCTATATCCAAGAACACGCCGCCGTGTGGGCTGCCTCTGCCTTCTTGGACTTCCCGGACGATACAACGGGCGACGTGATCGCGGGTTAAGAGTTCCGGTGGACGCCGCGCTTCTCGGTCACCTTGTGTATACAGCCAGCCTTCTTCAGGGTTATCGGCTGTCTGGTTCACATAGAGTTCGGGGATGTCGTCGAACATGAAGCGATTGCCTTCGCTGTTCGTGAGGATACCTCCCTCACCGCGGACACCTTCCGTAACCAAGATACCTCGAACACTGGGGGGCCAAACCATACCTGTCGGATGAAATTGAACGAACTCCATATCAATGAGTTCGGCACCGGCGTGATATGCGAGCGCGTGTCCATCACCGGTATATTCCCAACTATTGCTTGTGACTTTGTATGCTTTTCCAGCACCGCCTGTCGCCAAGACAACGGCTTTTGCCGTAAAGACTTTGAAGCGTCCTTTTTCACGCTCATAACCGAAGGCACCGGATACCCTGTCCCCTGTTTTCAGGAGTGAGACGACGGTGTTCTCCATGTGCACTTCAATGCCTTGGTGGATGCCGTGGTCCTGTAAAGCGCGGATCATTTCCAACCCTGTCCGGTCACCAACGTGGGCGAGACGTGGATATTGGTGTCCGCCGAAGTTGCGCTGGAGGATGCCGCCGTCTTGTGTTCGGTCAAAGAGTGCGCCCCATGCTTCCAATTCGCGCACGCGATCCGGCGATTCCTTCGCATGAAGTTCTGCCATCCGGGCATTGGAGAGATACTGTCCGCCACGCATGGTGTCGGCGAAGTGGACACGCCAACTGTCTCTTTCATCGACATTTGCCAGGGCAGCGGCGACACCGCCTTCCGCCATAACGGTGTGTGCTTTACCGAGTAAGGACTTACATACGAGTCCTACTTTAAGATCGCCGACAGCGGCTTCAATGGCGGCGCGAAGTCCGGCACCACCGGCTCCGATTATTAATACATCGTATTCATGCGTTTCGTAAGATGCCACGCTAATATTCCTCTTTTTTCTCTAATATAAAAATTCTTAAAATGTAATCCAGTCCTTGACCAACGCCGGTGCTATGAAACGGACGTATACATCCGAAAAACCGACCCAACAAAGACTCATCCATGCCCAGAGCATGTGATGGCGGTTTAAACAACTGACGCAGTTGTACGCTTCCCGACGGACTGGTGCTTTGGAAAGCAGATCAATTACGCCGCCAACCAAGTGGCGTAAAGAGTGACATCCAAGCGTATAACCGCCTAAAAGGACAACATTGACTGCTAAAACGATTGTACCTATGCCGATACCGAAAGTTGTTCCGCCGTTTCCATCGTCAAACCAGAGTGCTTTCCATACATCGTAAGCGAGGATACCTAAGATAATGAGTGCGACGTAAAGAAAATAGCGATGTATGTTTTGGACAATCAACGGGAAGGCGTTTTCACCGCGATAGCCTTTGCGCGGTTCTGACACTGTGCAAGAGGGTGGGTCTGCCCAGAACGCTTTGTAATACGCGCCGCGATAGTAGTAGCATGTAAATCGGAATCCGAGGGGTGCCCATAAAATGAGGACCGCGGGTGTAATGAGACCGGGCATCCAATCTGGCATCATGCCGAACCAACTGTGGGCAACGCTATATGTATCGGTACCAAAAAGCAGCGGTGAGTAGAAAGGTGATAGGTACGGACCGTGAAGGAAATGAGCACCTTCAAAAACCCGAAAGGTCGCGTAAACGATGAATGTACCCAGACCGAGAAATACGGCTAAAGGTTGTAGCCACCATGTGTCTCGGCGTTGGGTTTGGAACGGACGGTTTTCTGTTAAAGTGAGTTCGGGATGTTGGGTCATAGACGATATTTCCTTACCGTAAAATAAAAACTGGTGATTTTCTTAATTACACCGGTTGAACTTTGGTGAGTAAGAGCATTTTTGCATGGGCGGATTCTAAAATTGAGTCCCGTATGAAGGTACTGGCATTTAGGATTTCAATACCGATGAGTTCACCGTCACTGTTTAATTCTGCGGTGATATTGGGGCTGAGTTCAAGACTGTTGGTTTCTGGTTCCTCGGAAATCGCCAGGTGCAATATATCCTCTTTTTCAAAGTAGACCATCTTTGTTTTATTCATATAATCTTCCATATAAGTCCTGTCAAATCACCAATAGTATACCATAAAAAAAAATCTCTGTCAAATATTACAATAGTTTGGACCAGGAGCATTCAATTTTAAGGAATTCTTGAGTTTCAGGTCTTTTTTCAAAGATCCGGTTCGGTTAGGAAACCGAACCTACCGGGCCTGGTGGGTGAAAATTCGAGCGAAAAATGGACAATTGAATGACCCTGTAGTTTGGACAGTTTCTGCCCGTTTTGTGTTTCCGTGTTTTCAAGGACGTTCTATTTTTCTACGAGTTTTGAGCCGTGGGCGAACTCGTAGAAAAAGCACAAGACGGCACTTTAATTTTTTTTGTACGCAAAATTTCTTTTTGTGCGCAAAAATCTGCGTCCTATTTTTCTGCGATGGGTTCGGGTCTGTCGGTTCCGGTTCGGGCGGTTCCGGTTCGGGTTGCGATCGCAGGTATCCTGTTATCCGGCGTAAGTCCTATATATATTTACACCCGCGTATGTGTCAGCGGTTCCCAACCGAGCAAACGTTTCGCTTTTGAGAGGTTAATCTCTTTCTGTTCGTGGTCGCCGGCGATGAAGAAGGCATCAAACCCTTCGTGTTGGACTGAGATAGCGGCGAGGTAGGCAGTTGCTAAGTCTTCCTCATCCGTCCACCAGATATGCACTGATGCATCTTTCGGCTGGTTGTAGCGTTCAAGCCACTGTTCACGTGTAGAGGGACCCGTGATTCGCAAAGCGATGAGGGACATACCGTGTTCCCGGGCAAAGTATTCACAGACCTGCTCGCCGAAACCTTTGGTTAACCCGTAGACACCGGGATTATCGCGCGGTACGACATCTTCGTAAGGGAAGTTATTCCGCGTCCGCTCATGTACTGTGAAAGTGCTTGTATAGACAGCGTGTCGGATGCCGGCTTTTTTCGCGGCATGTAGCACAATATGCAGTCCTTTTGCATTCACCTCGTAGTTTGAGATGATGCTATCAAAATCTGCTACGGATGACCGATCGCTCGTCGGTTGTAGCATGACCATATAGACAAACGTATCCATCCCTTTCAACGCTTCTTGAACGATGTCGGGATCGGTAACGGATCCTTGGATATAGTCCACAGAGGTATCTTTAGGTGGGTTGACATCCAGTACCCGAAAATTGTGATGGCTCTTCATGTAAGGGAGCGTCATGGTTCCAACGTGCCCTGAACCCCCTATTAGTAGAACATTCATTAATTTGCCTCCTGTTTCATCAGTATCGCGTGATTTATCTGAATGTTTATTGGACGGTCAGTGTTAGTATCTGCTGTGATAGAGACAGGTTACGGTGGTGTGGAGAAGTCCCATAGGAGTATCGTGCCATCTGTCCTACCACTGGCAAGTACTTTCCCATCTGGACTGAACGCCACGCTTGAGACACCGCCCGTATGTCCTTTAAGCGTTTTGAGATGTTCACCCGTATGAGCATCCCACACACGGATTTCACCACTCCAAGTCCCACTACTGAAATGTCCGTCCCAATCATACCAGTCTCCACTAACGATATAGCTTCCATCTGGACTGAATGCCACGCTTGAGACCACATCTTTGTGTCCTGTGAGGGTTTTGATGTGTTCACCAGTGTTGGCATTCCATAGGCGAACTTCCTCGCCTGTGCTCGCTTTACCTTCATAACCCCACCAATGCCCGCTGCCGCTGGCGATTGTGTTTCCGTCTGGACTGAAAACCACACTATTGACTACGGACGTATGACCTGTGAGGGTTTTGATGTGTTCACCAGTGTTGGCATTCCATAGGCGAATTTCTTGACCCACACACGTCCCTGAATCCTCACCGCCTCCCAAATATGCTAACCTCCCACTGCCGCTGGCGATTGTGTTTCCATCTGGACTAAAAGCGATAGTGTTGACGTTTTCGACATGCCCTGTGAGAGTTCTTAGAAGTTCACCGGTGTTGGCGTTCCATAATCGGATGGTTCTGTCGTTACCCGCACTGGCGATTGTCGCTCCGTCTGAACTGAAAACGACACTATTCGCCGAATCCGCATGTGCCATCAGTGTTTTGAGGGGTTTACGTGTGTTGACATTCCATAGGCGGATGGTTCTGTCATTACTTGCACTGGCGATTGTGTTTCCATCTGGACTAAAAACGACGCTGTTGACAGACTCCGTATGTCCTATCAACGTTTTGAGGAGTTGGTTAGTGTGGGAATCCCATAGGTGGATGTTGTTCCCACCACAACTCACAATTGTGTTTCCATCTGGACTGAAAGCCACACTTTGGATTGACCCTATATCTTTTCCTCTGAATTTATCTTCTGAACCTTTATTTATCCTAAGACTTTCGAGGAAATGGAGAGTATGAGCATCCCATACAGATATACCCGTTTCACTTGCAATCGCGCATGTTTTTCCGTCTGGACTGAAAGCTGCACTGACCGCAGGAATTTGAAACTCATCGATGTATTCACCGGTGTTGACATCCCATAAGCAGACACCGTCCTCGCCAGTACTGATGAGCCTATTTCCGTTTGGACTAAAAACCACACTATTGACGGACTTCGTGTGTCCTTCAAGATATTTGATGAATTCACCCGTGTGTGTATTCCAGAGGCGGATGGTTCCATTATCACTGCCGCTGGCGATTATATTTCCGTCCGGGCTAAAAACGACACTGTTGACATCGCGATCTTCAAAAGCCGTACGTTTTTTGAGAGTTTTGAGGAGTTTGCCCGTCTGAACATCCCACAAGCGGATGTTGCTGTCCCATTCATCTCCACTACTGGCAAGCGTATTTCCGTCCGGACTGAAACATACGCTCAAAGTCGTATGGGCACCTCCAAATGATTTGAGCCGTTCGCCCGTTTGGGTATCCAATAATGTGATTCCTGGGCACATACCTTCCACACATGCCCCACCACTTGCGATTATTTTACCATCTGGACTGAACGCGACACTACTGACCCATTCTTGTTCGGCTGTCAAAATTTGCTTGTGTTCGCCTGTTTTAACATCCCACACCCAAACGCTTCCGTCATCATAGCCACTAACGATAGTACTTCCATCTGGATTGAATGCAACACTGCTAATAGGTCCCGTATTTCCCGTAAGGAGTGCCACTTCTTGATGGATCGTTACATCATAGATCCAAATGCCAGCACTTCCCGCTGCTGCTAAATGCATACCATTCGGTGAATACGCTATCTGTTTTATATTCCCTTTCCCGAGGCGAGCTGTGGCACCTTCAGGCAAACGCCAACGTGTGGTGTCTTCGGCAAAGCCGTTTAGTTGAGAGAGTATTAAAAGAAAGGTGAACGTCAAGCATATTGAAAAGACGATTTTCTTCATGAGGTCAGCCTCCAATAAGTATCTTCAACAGTGAGGTATCAAATTGCGTTTGCTTAGCCCCTAAATGATGAATCGCGCTTACAGAAATTTGGCGTTAGCGTTGATACGCATAAGCACGGTGCTGAATCCGCAGATCAAAATCGTCGTTTGGATCCCACGTCGGCATGTCCGGTGGTACTTCGTAAGGGAACTGCTCCGTGTCGGAGGAATATGGATTTGCGCGGCGTTCATAGAGGGCGCGTTGATACATTTTGCACCGTTGCGTCAAGAATTCTGACTGCCACCATTTATATCGCTCGTTCCACCGTGGGGTCCGCTGGTCAAAATAGATAACCCTGCGAAGTGTGTCGCTCGTGTTGATTTTACTGCCGTGCAAGACTTTGGTATGGTGGAGCAGAATATCACCCGGTTCCACCTCTGCAGGCACCGCGTCTTCGCGTTCAAAATTGACTTCACCCCTGTCAATAATCTCTTGTGCTTCTTCAATCCCCCAGAGATGGCTCTTCGGGATAACCCAAACGCATCCGTTATCAACAGTCGAATCATCAAGATATATGTCAACGTTGAAGATCGGGTGATTTTCTCGGATTGCATTGCCATCCCGATGCCATCTGACAGAAGAACCGTGTTTCGGTAGTTTGAAAACAAGCGATTCGTAGCATGGGATAAAATCGGGTCCGATGATTCGGTGCAATAAATCACCGATAGACGGATGCCCCAATAATCGTAGAGAGAATTCGTTGGGGTGCGAGTGTAAATAAGTTAAATAGTAAGGGATCCCTTCGGGACCACGGTTGCACCATTCATCTGCCGGTCCGCCTGCCAAAATTTCGTCAATAAGCCGTTGACTTTCGCTTTGCGTAACAGCGAGTTCATCGGGTTGGATAACGCCTTTCAAGATGAGATAGCCGTTATCGTTGAAGAATTGGATTTCGTTGTCAGTTATTTTTCGCATTTTTTTAACTATGGACCTCCTGGGCATCATTCCATTTTATTCCATGATGGTGTTTGGTGAATTCGCAGCGTCTTTGGGAATCCGTTGGGTTTCTTATCCTACCTGAACCAAGATAAATAATCGGAATTTACCCCTTCGTAATTGCAGCGTGCCACGCCGAAACAAATTCTTGGACGGATGGGTATCGCAATTGTTTGTCTGTATTCGTTGCTTGTTTTGCGACGTGCCATAAGGCATCGTTCCCCTTCCAATCGTCTCGTGAATCGCTGCTGTTGGCAAGCAACACGAAGGCTGTCCGCCCAAGCATAAAGACGTTTGTTCTTTCGTCGATGCGTTCACCTTTCTGAAATTCCTCTGGTGCCATAAAGCGACTTGAGCCGTACAACCGTCCGCGGTCGTTTATGAAGGGGCCCGGATGGTAGTGGTCGAAGTCGTACAGATGTATCCGCTTCATCTCAAAGTTATAGATGATACAACCGTCATAAAAATCTTCAGCGATGAAACCCTTTTTTTCGATGAGGATGTGGACATCATAAATAACGTTAAGGGCATCAATGATTTCAGCTGCTGGTAACGCACAAAACCTGTCGCGTGGATGGACTTCATCAGTACGGAGTTCCCTTTCAGGACGCAAACCCTCACCGTCTACCCAGTCATAGACTAGTGTAAACCCATCAGTTGTCGTGAAAGCGTTGTGCAATTGCGGGAGTGCCTCGTGCTGGACAACAGCGTTGAAACCAACGGCTTGCTTGAGCCACGTGATGCTTTGTGGGATGTTACTATGTTTGACGAACCAACGTTGGTCGTCCATCACAGTCTGAAATGATTGACATCCGGAATCGTGTTCTGGGAACGGATATGTGGTTTCGGCGATATGGTTCAAGTATGTTTCGATATCTGTGTCAATCTCTGAAACGTTCAGAAGTGGGTGCTCGGTGGGCATTTCTTATGTCCTCATTACGTGCGGTAAAATTGTTCTAACCGCCTTACGTTGGTTTTGTAAGTTCAGATAATAGTATACACCGAAACGAGGAAAAAGTCACGTTTTTCTTTGAAGTCTTGTCAGCGTGCATTTTATCTCTAATCCCTTGGACATCCTACAGATAGGGTTTTAGATCCCAGAGAAGGATAGACCCATCGAAACTCGCACTTGCCAAGAGTTCATTATCAGGTGAAAAAGCGACTGCTTGCACGTCTGTTGTATGTCCCCAGAATGTGACAATATGCTTACCGGTTTTAACCTCCCATAAGCAGATAGGCACCTTCTCCAAGCCTGTTTCCCAAGCAGCACCGAGTGCGAGATACTGCCCACTGGGAGAAAATTTCAAAGAATGCACACCCTGACATCCCTTCGGCAGCGGTAGCCGCTTACAGATTTCACGACGTTTGAGGTCCCATAACAAAATGCCTTCTGGGTCTTGCCCACCACACGCCAGATATGAACTACACGGAGAATAGGCGATCTCAGGTGCCCAAGGGAGCTTCGTCAGGGTTTCGCGATGTTTGACATCCCACAAAATGATGTTTTTCCCATTGGAAATGCCAGTAAGATATTGTCCACACGGAGAAAACATTCCGATGTACCCGAATTCATCGCTTGGGAATTCTTGTATTTCTTCGCCGCGTTCTACGTTCCAGAGGCGGATATTCGGTACGTCTTCAGTGTAACTCATGAGTAAGCTGCCATCTGGACTAAACACCAGTTTCCAAGCCGGATCGGAATCATCAGTTGATGCCTGGAGTGGATGCTTGAACTCGCGTAACTTGTCGCCACTTTGCACATCCCATACTATTAGGTTACCGCCTTCGTGTGCGGATGCTAACCTATCTTTTGTCGGTGCCAACGCAGCCAGACGCGCGGGTTTGTTACCCGTAAATTCGGCAATTAGGGACTCACAACTTCCGACTTTCCAGAGTTTGACGGTGTTTTTGTGAACACTGGTAAGGTAGAGTTCTCCTTCGGAAGAGACATGAATGTGCTGATTTTTCGATGCTGATTCTGTTGGCATCGCTGGGTATCTGGCGAGAAAGCAATCGGCATAAACTTTCCACCTTCTTCGGCTTCACCCATCAAGGTTGAGACGATCTTGCCGGTCTCTGGCTCTCGGAATTCAACGTTACCTGTGTCGCGATTGCCAATTGCGAGCCAACGGTTATCGGGTGAAAAGCTGAAGGGAGCCCAGGAATTCGCGAGTTTTATCTGTGCGATACTGACTCCGCGTTGGACATCCGAAACCTTTAAAATCTTATCCCTGTTGCTAATGGCGATCCATTTTCCGTTCGGCGAGAAGGCGATATTAGAAACCATTCCTCGTTCTGTTTCCCAGAGTGCTACAGGCGACATCGTTGCTATTTCATACCACCAGAGTCCTATATTCGTTGCGACGGCGAGATAGCGTCCATCTGGTGAGAATGCCAGGTCACACACGCCGCCGCGCTCGAACCGAGCAATAGCACCTTCGGGGAGTGCCCAAGTCGTCACGTCATTTTCATCGGCACCGACTGGCGCAGGAATCACTAATTTCTTCTCTTCCATCAAAATATCTCCTTGTGTATTACAGATAAGGTGTTAGATCCCAAAGGTAAATCGCGCCATCATGTCCACCACTTACGAGAAGGGTGCCATCCTGCGAAAATGTGAAACACTGGACATCGGTGGTGTGTCCGCAAAACGTGGCGATATTTTCACCAGTCGCGACCTCCCATAAGCGGATAGGCACTTTCTGCAAACGCGTTTGCCACCATGAACCGGAAGCCAAATATTGTCCACACGGCGAAAAGCATAATGCAATAGGTCGCAGATTTCCTCTCGGTTGTGGAATCTTCATAAGCGTTTTCCCGTCTGTTGCGTCCCATAGGATAATCTCGCCAAACTGTCCACCAGCAATTATATCGCCACGCGGTGAAAAAGCGATGCCTGCAATGTTAACAGCTGAACTACGATATAATTTTGAATCTGAGAATTTCGTTGCTAACTTTGTAATCTCTTCTCCAACGTCAACATCCCACAATCGCGCGTCTCGTTCTGGTGCTTTTGCTGTGTCCGGTATGCCCGCAGCTATGCTTGCAAGCCGTTTTCCATCTGGACTAAATGCCAAGCCTTTAATATATCTTGTATGTCCAACAAGGGTAGTATACTTTTTCCACGCGCCGTCTTCACTTTCGCTTTCTGCTATGGATGTATATTCCCAAACATGGATATTGTGTTCTGTGTCTACACGTGCCAGTCTGTGCTGCGTCGGGTCGAACGCCTCAGCACGCATCAACTTCGCCTCAGCGGCAGTGAGTTCGGCAATCGGTTCACGCTTTCCGACCTCCCAGACCTTGAGAAGGTTCCCATCCCTACAAGTAGAGAGCAATTTCCCGCTGGTAGATAGATAAACATGATGCAAAGTCCCGGGCAGTTTTTCACCCTTGGGGCGGTATGAACGTTTGCTTGCGACATCCCATAAGAGGACATTGTCCCACCAAAGCCCGGCAGCGAGCGTCTTTTCGTCCGCCGAAAAAGCTAACGTGTCCATTGTAGGGATATGTCCGTGAAGGGTTGAAAGCGCGTGAGCGTCAGAATTATTATCTTTTGTCCAGATTTTGATTTCACTTTCACTTGCAACTGCTAATTGCGTTCCACAGTCCGAAAAGCTCACGAATTTACTGTTCCCACGATGTTCAAATTCATCCAGTTTCTCGCCTTTTTCTACGTGCCAAATCTCAACCTTACGCTCGGAAACTGCGGCGGTAATCAGTTCACCCTCTGGCAGGAAATATGGATACATCTGGGATTCCCCATAATCGGTATAGGTCGTCTCCAGTTGCCCGCTTTCCACATTCCATACATGGACTGCGCCGTGCCAATCACCAGCGGCAAGGAACTGTCCGCATGGAGAAAAGCAGAACTTTCGCACCGGTTCGGGATGTCCAATGATGTCGGCAATTTGTTCGCCAGTTTCTACGTGCCAGATCGTAATCGAATCACCGTCAGCGATATTCCTACCTGGACGTTTTTGGGGATTGTTCTTGCCTGCCAGTAGACTTAAATCTGGAGAAAAGCAGAGGGGGTAGGCATCGTAAGGGGATTGGACTTCCGTTTCTCGGACTTTCGTACCAGTGTGCGGGCACCAGACGTAAATCTTCCCTTTTTCCATGCGGCAGTTAGCACCGGCGAGGTGTTGTCCATCCCGGGCAAAAGAAATCTCTTGTTTGCCGCGATCATCCATAATTGTACAGATACCGCGTTCAATGTCCCATACCTTTATATTCCCACCAGAGGTGGCCGTGACAATCTGGCTGCCATCGGGCGAAAAACTGACACTCCCGGTCATTCCGCGTTCGGTATCCCAGAGTGCGATCGGAGATAATGTGGGAAGTTCATATAACCAGAGTCCAATCCACGACCCAACTGCGAAGTACTGTCCATCGGGCGAGAATGCCATACTTCCAACATTACCCCGCCCCAATCGTGCGATTGCGCCTTCAGGGAGTGCCCACTTGGCTATGTCGCTTTCGTTAGGGCTAAGCGAAGTGGCTGCTTGTATATTCCTATTTCCCATCAAAATATCTCCTTAATATGAGTTCACCGAAGCGCGTAGGTTGGGTTGAACGGAAATCTACTAACGATTACACAGAGAAGGTAGCTGTCAAATTCAGCTGGAAACCTAAAACCACCAAAAACCGAGTGAAACCCAACGTATTATCATGCCGCCAGCGTTTGGGTTGTTGGGTTTCGCTATACCTATCAACAGGAATAGTTTACTGAAGATCGAAATTTTCCGTATAAATAAAATGAATCTGGAGATTACCGCTCAACCCAACCTACGTCTAATTTGTATTTTTATTCTCGAACTCACGTTCCTTATATCCTACAGATAAGGTTTCAGATCCCAAAGATAGATCGCACCGTCGTGTCCACCACTTACGAGAAGAGTGCCATCCTGTGAGAATGCGAAGCATTGAACGTCGGTGGTGTGTCCCCAGAACGTGGCGATATTTTTTTCTGTTGCAATTTCCCACAAACGGATAGGGACCTTTTGTAAACGGGGTTGCCACCACGCACCGGAAGCTAAATACTTCCCACAAGGCGAGAAACATAACGTAATCGGTTTTTGACTTTCTTCGGGCTGTGGGAATGTCGTGAGCGTTTTGCCATCCGTTGTGTCCCACAACATAATATCGCCCTGATGTCCACCAGCGATTAGGTCACCGAGTGGTGAAAACGCTACGCCCGCGGCGGTGTAACGACTCGTCCTTTTTCCTATTGGTGCGGGTAAATCCATCTCGGCAATCTGTTCGTTTGCATCAACATCCCATAGTAGGGCGGTTCGATCTATTGAGATACTCGCGAGTCGCTTTCCATCGGGACTAAACGCTAAGGTCCTAATAGGTTTTGGATGTCCTGCGAATACGGCGCGCTTTTGCCAAGTGCCTTTCTCGTCGATATCGTTTGGTGACGGCTTATATTCCCACAGATAGATGTTATAATCTCTACCGGCGCACGCCAACTGTTGACCTGTCAAGGCAAGCGTATGCAGTCCCCTCAGCGACGATAGATCCGGTCCATGGACAGGAATCTCAGCGATCGGTTCAGGATTTCCAAACTCCCACAATTTCAAGATGTCTTCGTCTCCGCCAGTGGCAAGGATTTCACCGCTCGAAGTCGGAAAAACGTTACGTATGTTATTAGGCAGCTCTTCTTCGGTTGGGTGTCGAACGCACTGATTTGAGACATCCCATAAAAATGCGTTCCCACTCCAATACGTTGCCGCTAACGTTTTTTCGTCTGGCGTGAAAGCTAATGAACTGACAGTCCGCGTCGGTCCTTGAATGGTTGGGAATGCTTGATCAATCGATCTACCTTTTGTCCAGATTTTGATTTCATTACTATCAATATAAGCCAATTGTGTGCCATTTTCTGAAAAACGGACCAACTTGCCTCTGCTCCGCTGTTCAAATGTGTCGATTTTTTCGTCTTTTTCTAAATGCCAGACCTCAATCTTGGATTGCGATGCGGAAGCCGCTGCAGCAATCAATCCACCTGCTGGTGGATAATACAGATGCATCTGAGCATCTTCGTCTTTGGTATAGGTTTCCTCAAGGTTTCCGGTTTCCACATCCCAGACGTGAATTTTACCCTCTGAACCCCCAGAGGCAAGGAATCGTGCACACGGTGAAAAGCAGAGCCTCCCCCACCGCTCCGACCATTCATAGCGAGCAACTTCTTCTCCGGTCTCCACACACCAAAGCGCAACGAATTCAGCAGTCCGGCTATCCCTATTGTAGCTCGTACCTGCTAACAGGCTTAAATCCGGGGAAAAGCAGGTAGGATAGACACCGTAGGTGATCGGTGGGATTTCGGTTTCGCTGAGCAGTGCCCCGGTTTGCGGGGACCAAGTCTGAACTTTCCTGTTATACTCGCGTCCATTAAATACAACGAGACGTTCTCCATCTTGAGAAAAAATAGGCTTGGAAAGTCCCCAACGGTCTTGTACCTTCGTAAGTTCCATCTCAGCAATACAGACCTCGTTCCGAATGTCCCATACGCTGATTGCTTCGTGGTATCTATGTAAGGCAATCCATCGGCTATCGGGTGAAAAAGTGACATTGGAACTATATCCCCTATCCGTTTCCCAGAGTGCAATTGGGGATAATGTAGGGCGTTCGTATAACCAGAGTCCAATCGCTGTACCCACTGCGAAATACTGTCCGTCTGGTGAAAAAGCCATATCGTGAACGTTACCGCGTCCTAATCGAGCGATCGCGCCTTCAGGAAGTGCCCACGTCGTCACATCTTCACCATCTATACTGCGCAGCACGGCGGCAGTAGAATTTTTATTTTCCATCAAAAAATCTCCTACGGAATGCCCACATCCCAAGGTCCGCGAGCATAGTTTATCTATATGATTTGGAAAGAAGGTTATGTGCAAAACTGTTGATGGGAGAAACAAGATAAGAAGAAACAGAGCATGCTTGATACGGGCAGAATTATCAGGTTTTCAGCTGTAGTTTTCGTTGCAACTTGTAAAAACTGGTGGGTTGTTTAACACTACCACATTCATTATAACCCACTTAGGTCTTCTTTCTTCAAAAAATCTGATTTTAGCGGAGTGTGTCGACGACTTGGCTAAATGGTCTTTGCTGATAACTGACTGCTAATAAATATCTGCTTGCATGCTTTATTAAAATAGTATATCATATATGTATCAGAAATTCAATCTTTTTCATTTCAAAACACAGGGAACGCTTCCATGCGACACAACCTCTTCGTACCGAACAAAATGCCTTATGCCAAAGGAAAAAACCGACCAGATGTCCCGTGTATTCTGTGTGCAATTGTGGAAAAAAATGATAAAGTCGAACGGCTTGAAGTGCATCGAACCGAACGCTTTACGATCTCGTTGAATCTCTATCCTTATAGTCCTGGGCATCTCTTAGTTTTCCCGAATCGGCATGTGGTTGATGTGCGGGAGTTGAATCAGGAGGAGGTCCAAGAACTTCACGAACTCCAGTGTCTCTGTTTTGAGGTGTTGACGCACGCCTATCAGCCGCGCGGCTACAACGTCGGTTACAATATGGGTGATGCCTCCGGCGCGAGTATCCCGCATTTTCACTTACACGTTGTCCCACGCTATCCACGTGAATTGGGGTTCATGGACGTTATCGGCGGTGCACGCGTCATCATTGAAGACCCGAACGCCACGCAAGAAAAACTTTTACAGATATTTCAGGAATTGACAATATAGTTGTTGGTTATCAGTTGTTGGTTGTCAGTTAAAGAGCAGTTTGTAACAAACTACTCTTCTTGGCATATTCCAACATAGGATAGATTGTTACAGAAAACCTCTTAACTGGAGACTGAAAACTGATAACCAAAAACCACTCAAGAAAGGAAAACAGAATGAGCAATTTCGCTTACGATCTTTTAGCCGAAAAGTTAGAGAAACAGGGGATTCAGGTAGAAACACTCAAATCCCACCTCAAAGCGCAACACGTTGAGACTCCGTCTTGGGGCTACGGTAATTCCGGTACCCGATTTGGTGTCTTTGAACAGCCCGGTGCGGCACGGAATGCAGCGGAACGTCTCGAAGACGCAGCCACCGTTCACCGTTTCACAGGTGTTGCACCGACCGTCGCACTCCACATCCCGTGGGACAAAACCGACGATTGGGGTGCCTTGAAACAGTATGCCGCGGATGTCGGTATCGGGATCGGCGCGATTAACCCGAACGTCTTCCAAGATCAGGCGTATAAACTCGGAAGCGTCTGTAACCCAGATGCGGAGGTCCGTAGACTCGCGATTGACCACATGTTGGAATGTGTTGACATCATGGAGAAAACCGGTTCCGATCTGCTGAGTTTATGGTTCGCAGACGGCACCAACTTCCCCGGACAGTCGAATTTCAGGAAGCGTAAACAGTGGATGCAGGAAGCGTTAGCCGAGGTCTATGATGCCCTCCCCGATGCCACCCGGATGCTCATCGAATATAAGTTCTTTGAACCCGCCTTCTACCACACCGATCTCCCCGATTGGGGCACTGCTTATCTTATGGCGATGAAACTCGGTGAGAAAGCGCAGGTCCTCATCGACTTGGGGCACCATCCGCAAGGCACGAATATCGAATTCATCGTCGCTTACCTGATTGACGAGGGAAAACTCGGTGGGTTCCACTTCAACTGCCGGAAATACGCAGACGACGATCTGACGGTCGGCTCTATTAATCCACAGGAACTCTTCCTGATTTACACCGAATTAGTCGCTGCGGAACTTGATCCCGATACTGAAACCGACATCGCCTATATGATTGACCAGAGTCATAACCTGAAGCCGAAGGTCGAGGCGAGCATCCAATCTGTCTGTAATCTGCAGAAGGCTTATGCGAAGGCACTGATTGTTGACCGCGAGGCACTCGCAGCCGCGCAAGATGCTACTGACTTAGTTGAAGCGGAGTCTATCCTTCAACGTGCCTACGAGACAGATGTGAATTCACTATTAGAGCAGGTCCGTTTGGAGATGGGACGCGATCCACATCCGTTGGAGGCTTATCGGAACAGCGGTTATTATGAGAAAATCAGTGCTGCGCGTGTCGGTGGTGAAAGCCAAGGCTGGGCATAGGAATAGAAGGATATAGGCAAAAGTTGGAAGTGTGGAAGGTTGGAAGCGAAAATATGACCAAAATTAAGATCGGAATTATCGGTTCGGGTGGGATGGCACGGCACCATCTCGCCCGATTTGCACCCATGGAGACTGCTGAAGTCGTCGCGATCGCCTCCAGAAACGAACAGACGGGGAGCCAACTCGCAGCGGAACATGAAACAGTTTTTATGCCTGAATGGCACCGTCTGCTTGAACGAGACGATATAGACGGCGTTGTTATCTGCACACACAACGATAGCCATGGTGAGATTGTTCTTGCTGCACTGCAAGCGGATAAACATGTCTTTGTGGAATATCCGATTGCCAGCGATGTCGGTGAAGGGGAAGCGGCGTTAAAACTTGCCGAAAAACGCGGTCGTGTGCTCCGGGTCTCACATCCAGAAGTGGTTTCCAATACCCACAAGGCACTCAAGCAGAAGATAGGCGAACTCGGTGATTTACTGCTCACCTCCTTCGTGCGCCTCACACCCGGTCGCGGTGCCCGTCCTGAGATCCTCTTCAATCTGCCGGTATCAGGCACACCTACGCATTTCTTTATTTACCATATCTATCCGATTGTCGATTTCTTCGGCGGTGCTGCCTCCGCAAAAAAGAGTGCTGTCTATGAAGGACTCAAAGAAAACGGACAGTACGATCAGTTTGTCAACACGCTTACCGTTGAATTCAAACGAGGTGGCGTTGGACAGTGGACGTGGGCAGGTGGTATTGCCATTAACGCCGCTGAAGAACACGAGCGATACGTCCTCACTGAAGGCACAATCAGTGATGCTGGAGATGGATGGCACTGCACGACTCCGACCGGTGTAACGCCAATCTCTATACCGGATTCACCGCAGCCGACGCTTCAGGAATTGTGGTTCTCCGAAATCCGAGATGCTGTGGATCAACTGCCAAATTTGGAAGATGCAAGGGTTGCCCTTGAGGCGATCCGTATTAGTCTGGCAGAATAATCTATGCCAACGTCTGCTGAAACCATGCAACCGATTTGGTGATGACGGTTTGCTCCCATCCGACAGTGTTGAAGGTATGGTCGGCACCCTCAATGATTTCGAGTTCTGTCAAGGCATCGCGGTCGCGCATCAGTTCATAGTACCGTTTACCGTGAGAGACGGGGACAGCCTGATCCCCACTGCCGTGTATCACAAGGAGCGGTCCGGTGAACTGCTGAAGGGTATTTGAAGGCGATATGTTGGGAAGTTCCTCATAGAACGCCTTGCCGACAACGTTTGCGTTTGATTGCGCTATTTCCTCTGGTGTTGGCGTGTGCTTAGACCTTGCCAATATCTCCTCTTTTCGGTCTGGCGGATCGTCCGAAAGCGGTGCCCATAAGACAGTTGACTTTACACGTGTATCCTGTCCAGAGACGCATGCCGCAACACAGCCGCCCATGCTCAACCCCAAAATACCGATGCGTTCAGGGTCTACGCCTTGCATGGCACTGAGGACATCAATTGATTTGATGGCATCGGAGATCTCACCGCCAATGGTCATCTCCGAGAAATCGCCTTCGCTGTCCCCGGACCCCCGGAAATCGAAGCGGAGCGCGTAGAATCCCAAATCGGTGAGTTCGCGTGCCGTCTTAACGAATATTCTGTGCGGTTCAACCTTCGTTCCGGTGAACCCGTGAAAGAAGGCAACCGCTGGACACAATGCGTCACAATCCGCTGGTGAATGTAGGATACCATTGATCTGTTGCCCTTTATTGTAAAAGACGATGGGTCTTTCTATCATTTTTTTTCTCCTTTGTCTTGACATTAAAACTTGTTTATGATAAACTTATTATATAATAATATCTATTCATGTAAAGTAGTACTGCATGAGATCAAAACCGATAACCTTCCAATTGCCGTCCGTATTACGGGAGATGTTTGAAACCGCGATCGTCTTCCTCTATCCTGCAAAATGCCGCGTCTGCGACGATTCTCTGGGGGTTGCGTCGATGCCTTATATCTGTGCGGACTGCTGGCAGGACATTCGATTTCTCGAACCGCCTTGGTGCGATATCTGCGGTACACCCGGGGTCAACGGTCTTTGTGACGCGTGTGCGACCTCCCCGCCGCGTTATGGACAGTTGCGTACCGTTGCATTATATCAGACAACGCTTCAGCAGGCAATACATCTCTTTAAATTTGAAAAGAAAAAGGTATTTGCCGAGCACCTCATTCGACTGATAAATGTGCATATCCCCGTAGACTGTGATGTCGCAACGTACGATTTCGTTCTACCGATTCCGATTCATAAAAAACGGCTCCGGGAACGCGGATTTAATCAGGCAACACTCCTTGCTGACGGAATAGCAAAAGCAGCGGGCGTACCTGTTCTCACAAACACGCTGGTCCGCAAGCGGCACACCGTCGCACAAAGCAGTTTAGACAGAGAGGCACGCCAACAGAACATCGTCGGTGCTTTCGATGTATTGGACCCGGATATTATTCGTGGAAAACGGCTTCTGGTCATTGACGATGTCTTCACGACCGGTGCCACAATTCGTGAAGCAGTCAACGAATTGTGGACTGCCGACCCCGCTGAAATCGATGTTTTGACACTGGCGAGAACTATGAACCCCTAAAAATCGTGAAACTATTACTATCTGTATTACGTATTATATGAACGTTCAGGTTAGGATAGGATTGAACAGCACTTTCACACCTCTGGCACCCGTCGCGAGGTGTACAGCGTGGTTAAATGAAGATTAAATGAATATTTCGGTAACCATTACAGATAGCGAGCATAAGAAACACCCCAGCAAAAACACTCGCTCCTCCCAAGAGGTTTCTGATGCATTACCGATTTAAAATCTTAAACTTTATAAAACCAACCTATAGAACTGTTTAGCACTACGATAAGTATCGAAATTGTATTTGTAGTGGTAGGAGGTTTGAACCCTTGCGTTTAAATAGCATAAAAATTCGAGGATTCAAGAGTTTTGCCGAAGAAGTTGAACTCATACTTGAACCCGGTATCACAACTATTGTCGGACCTAATGGCTGTGGGAAGAGTAACGTCTCCGATGCGATCCGATGGGTACTTGGTGAACAGAGTGCTCGCGCGCTGCGGTGTGCCTCTATGCGCGATCTACTTTTCAATGGCGGTGCTAATTTCGCGCCTGCACAAAAAACTGAGGTAGCACTCCGCTTCTTAAATGACAACCCGAACACACCGACGCATGAGAACGCCAACGCTGCCCTTGCATCCCCGGAAATTGAGGTGTGCCGCCATCTCACGCGTGATGGTGAAAGCCGCTATCTCATCAATCAGAACCCGTGTCGCCTCCGCGATATTAGCGAACTATTCATGGATACCGGTATCGGTGTTGACGCTTACTCGGTCATGGAACAGAGTAAAATCGACCTCATCCTGAACGTGCGCCCGGAAGAACGCCGCTTTCTATTTGATGAAGTCGCTGGCATTACGAAATATAAACACCGAAAGAAGACAGCCCTCCGAAAACTCGAACAGACCGAGCAAAACCTCGTCCGCATCAACGATGTAATTCAAGAGCTACAACGCGAGACTGAGGAACTCAAGGAGCAAGCAGAACAAGCGCGCCATTATAACACGCAACACGCACAATTAAAGCAGTATGAACTGGACCTCGCACGTCGGGAATACGATAAACTCCATACGGACTATAGCCAGGCACAAACCGATCTTGATGAAGTGCTAACTATTGCAGCGGAGGCTTCTGAAACGCTCAAAGCCGCTGAAGAACGGATTGAGAGTGCCACAGACCGCCAATCCGAATTGGACGCAGCCATACGCGCCGGACAGACAACTCTTCGCGAGATTGAAACACAGATTGAGCAAATTGAACGGCAGATCGTCCTACACAAGGAACGGCAACTCAATATCCAAAAGCAACGTGAGCGCGCCTTACAGACCCTGGAGTCCCTCAAATCACAACAAACCACACTTCTCACGCAGAAACAGGAGCGGACACAAGAATACCAGAAACTTGAGGCTTCTTGCAAAATAGAGGAGAGCCGTTTGGAAGCACGTCAGCAGCTCCTGACACAACTCAATGAACGCATCACCGCCGCTAAGAAATCCGTTCAAGAAGCACAGACCACGCTACAAGAGACTGAAACCGAATTGGCGACACACGAACGGAATCGCCTTGCAATTGAACACAAGTTGAACAGTTCCGAGGGGAGTCTCAGCCGTATTCAAGAGAATACGGAGGCATTGACCCAAGAACTTAAGACTGCTACCGATACCTATACCGCAGTCCAACGCGATGAAACACAGATGAAGGCGGAATTGGTACAGATTGAAGCGGAGAAAAGCCAAGTGGAGACCGAGCTACAGGAAAACCATGACGCACTCCGTAAGATTGAAGCCGAAATACAGGGATTACAGAGTACTTTAGGCAGCAACGTCTCACGGCTAAAATCGCTACAAGAGTTACAATCTGCTTACGAGGGATACTACGCTGGCGTTCGCTCGATCATGCAGGCGAAAACGCAGAACCCCGATCAATTCCGAGGTGTCTGTGGCGTTGTTGCTGAACTTCTTACCACAGATGCTGAATATGAACTTGCCATCGAAGTCGCCCTCGGTAGTGCTATCCAGAACGTTATTACCGAAACCGCCGAGGATGCACAAAATGGTATCGCGTTTCTTAAGAAACATCGTGCCGGTAGGGTCACCTTTCTACCGCTCGATATTTTACGGGGACGCAGATTTGACAATGACGCGCTGTTGGACCAACGCGGTGTCATCGGTATCGCCGAGGAATTAATCGATTACGATCCGAAATATGAGACCGCTATGCGACACCTGTTGGGCAATACGCTTGTCATTGAAGATTTAGATGCCGCAATAGCACTCACCCGTCAATCCCGTCCGACTGCACGCCTTGTTACGTTAGACGGTGAGGTCATCAATACGTCCGGAGCTATCACCGGTGGTCAGACAAATCAGAAGCAGAGCGGTCTGCTCAGTCGAGCACGTGATCTTGAAGCCCTTGAAGATGAAATCGGGCAGTTAACACAACGGTCTAATCAAAAGGATAAGAAGCGTAAAACGTACGCCGCAAAAATAGCGAGTTTACAGAGAAAACGACAGGATCTCACCATACAGTGGCAAGATAAACGGGTTGAAAAAGCGTCACTGACGAAAGATATGGAGCAGGCGAGCCTACAAGTTACCCGGCTCGAACAACAACTCGCTACCGTTGAGGTGGAGAACCGCGAATTGCGTGATGCCGTTGCTGCATCGCGTGAGGAACAAGAGGCACTCTCCGCCGAAATCGAGGCGTTAGCGCAGAAAAGCACGCGGACCCAACGCTGGATTGAACGGATGTCCGAGCAGATTGAAGCTGAAAACCGGAAACACGCTGAAGTCTCTGAAAACTGCCAAGAGATGAAGGTCTTCTTAGCAGGTCAGCATCAGAAATTACAGAGTCTCAAATCCGAGTTGGAGACACTTGAAGAATCGCAACAGCAGACGGCTAAGAATATCTCCGAACAACAAGCGATTATCGACTCAGATGAGCAGACCAAAATTGATCTCGGTGAACAGGTTGAAGCGGCACAACGCGAATTTTTGCGTTTGGAAGGCGACCGCGCCGAAGCAGAAGCAAAAGTCGATGAACTCTCTGAAGAACGTGAGACACTCCTTGAAGAGGTAAGCGGTCTCCAAAAAGAGATGCGCGCAACCCGCAGAAATTTTGAGAAACAGAACCGTAAGCGTCATCAACTTGAGGTTAAAACAACGCAATTTGAAATGCGGATAAAATCGGTGTCAACCCGTATCCATGATAAATACCAAGTCTCGATTGACGCCCTACCACCACTGACGAATGACGAACAGGTGATGGACGAGATTGATCTCCTTGACAGTATTGAGAAGTTGAAAGCAGAACTTTCAAGCATGGGTGCTGTGAACCTTAAGGCGATTGAGGCTTACGAGGAACATAAAAAACGGCACGACTTCCTTATTGCCCAGCGTGACGATGTCCAGCAGTCGATGCACGCCACCATTCAAGCGATACAGAAGATTAACCAGACCTCCAGAGAGGTATTTCTTGAGACGTTTGAACAGGTGCAGGCAAACTTCCAAGAGGTGTTTACACAACTCTTCGGCGGCGGCGAAACGGAACTGTTGCTAACGGATGCCTCCGATGTGCTGGATTCGGGTATTGAGATCATTGCGCGTCCGCCGGGAAAACGTCCACAGAGCATCACGCAGCTTTCGGGTGGCGAGCGTTCGCTGGTCGCGATCGGCTTGCTGTTTGCTGTTTTTAAAATCAAGCCGAGTCCGTTCTGTGTGCTTGATGAAGTCGATGCCGCACTTGACGAGGCGAATGTCCTCCGCTTTGCCAATCTTATCCGTGCTTATGCCGAGAATACACAGTTCATCATTATCACGCACAACCGTCGTACGATGGAGATCGCCGATGCTATGTACGGCGTGACGATAGAACAGGCGGGTATCTCGAAGATTGTCTCTGCCAAGTTTGCGGAGTAGCCATCAGCAGTCAGCAATCAGCAATCAGCAATCAGCAACAAGAGGTTTTTGACAATCCTGTGGGAAACACCCAAGCAAAAACACGCTCTTTGCTGAAGGCTGAAAGCCGAAAGCTATTCTTATGAACAAACTGGATCGTGAACAACTCACAGTCCTACCGCTCTCTCAACGCCGACACAAGATGACAGTGGCGGATGTCTATCCGTTAGATGCGGATCCGTCGCCGTACGAGAACCCGAGCCTGCACACCGTTGCGGATCGAATTGCTGAGGCGCATCACGCTGGCAAACAGGTCATCTGGATGATGGGTGCGCACGTCATGCGGCGCGGCAACTCGCGTTTTATCATTGATTTGATGGAGCGCGGTGTGATCACGCATGTCGCTACCAATGGTGCCTGCGCCATCCACGACTTTGAACTCGCACACATTGGCGCAACGCTTGAGGATGTAGAGGACTATATCTGGGACGGTAAGTTCGGCAATTGGGAGGAGACGGGACGCTATCTGAACGAGGCAATTGTTCGCGGATATCAAGATAAAATCGGTTTTGGGGAAGCGATGGGTCGATTAATCCAAGAAGGCGAACAGGGGATCTCTTTTCCGCATCGCGATGTGAGTATGTTCGCCGCGGCGTATCGGTTGGGTATTCCGTTCACCGTTCACAAAGGGATCGGTTATGACATTATCGACCAGCACCCTTCCGCCGATTACGCCGCAATGGGATGGACGACAGGCGAGGATTTTCTCCGTTTCGCGCATAGCGTCTCTCGATTGGAAGGCGGCGTTTTTCTGAATCTGGGTTCAGCTGTCATGGGACCGGAAGTTTATCTTAAAAGTCTTTCAATGGCACGCAATATCGCATCGCAACGCGGCGAGGAGATTCGGCATTTTACCACTGCGAACTTTGACCTTATCGACTTCACCGATTTCCAAGACGAAGGGTCGCCTACCGATGCCCACTACTACCACCGCCCGAAAAAAACAATCCTCATCCGCACGGTGAAAGATGGCGGTGAGGGGTATCATATCTCCGGTGATTTTTCCGTTACGGTGCCGCAGTTATACCGTTTGATAATTCTGTCGCTGTAAAACATCCGCGTTTATCCAACCGCGTTCTGATATAAATGTTACGTTTATGCTAATAAACGCTGCTCCGATGTCCAACATCGTGAACAACAATCGTTCTTGTTTGTCTATTAAAAGTATAGATAACTCGGTAAGCGTCAGCAATGCGTAACCGGAATTTCCCTCTATGGGGTCCTTGGAGAGCCTCGTGGCGATGTGTATCGCAATTTTCGCGTAACCGTTCCAATTTATTGAGGATTCGTGTTCGGATTGTAACATCTAAACGTCGTAAATTTGACCTAGCGCGTGCCCTGAACGCTAACGTGTACATTTCAACTTAACCCCAAGTTCTTTGGCAACTTCCTCAAGTGAAATTAATTCAGCCGTGCCAGCCTCGACTTCTGCAACGCTGCGTTCCAGCCTTTCAGCCACCTCCGGACGCAATTCTAACCCTTCATCTGGGTCATAATAATAATCTTCAAGGAACTGCTCCAACTCCACATAGCACACAAAAAATTCAAGAAATGCTGATTTTAACTGCGCTGTTAGTTCAACCGATGGCACCATTTTTTGCAGCTTGACAACCTGTGCACGTGCTGCGAAAAGTTCCCAATTCACAAGCGTTTCCATGAGTGCCCGGAATTCGTCATCCGGTAAGGCAGTCACCTTGATCTCAGGTTGCGGATCGGTAATCAGCGGTCTATCGCTCATTCGTCGTGCTATCCGTCCAGCAGGCGAAGTTTTTCGCACAGTTTCCACAGCTGCAACGCGCTTCTGCAGGGGCGCGAATATGTCGGATGTCCGCAATATTGAAAGGAGTGATTCCTCAGGCTCCTCTAACTCGAATGCCAGTCCGCAATAGCCTTCATAAAACTCTTGCAACTCCAATTCCAATGCATCTCTGTCAGCATTTTCGGCAAGCAAAACAACGAACCGTTCGCGGGATTCAAAAAAGGGGAGGCCTATAATCGGCACGAGCCAAGTGCTGAACTGTGCATGCGTCATGTCTGTTATGTCGTGTGTCATTAGAAGCTCCTTTGTTAACCGACAGAAGCAATCTCTAAATTACCGCGCCAGTGCTTCTGCAACATCCGTTTCAGCAATTGATGTTCCGGGGCGTTCAAGCTCGGATCGGCTTTGATTAAGAGTTCCGCCTCTCTTTTCGCTGATTCCAGAAGCGATGCATCGTGGATGATGTTCGCAATCTTGAAATTCGGGACACCCGATTGGCGTGTACCGAAGAACTCTCCCGGTCCACGGATGTTCAGGTCTGCCTCAGCAATCTGAAACCCATTGTTCGTCCGAATCATCGCCAGAATCCGTTGGTAAGAATCATCACCCTTCGGCGTAGCGACGAGATAACACGACGATTGATGCTCACCGCGTCCGACACGTCCACGCAACTGATGCAACTGGGACAACCCAAATCGCTCGGCATGCTCAATCACCATCAGTGTCGCGTTCGGAACATCAATGCCGACTTCAATCACTGTTGTTGAGACAAGGATATCAATCTGTCGAGCCTTGAAGCTCGCCATAATCTCCTGTTTTTCAACGGATTTCATCTGCCCGTGCAATAACCCGATGCGTAAGCTTGGGAACACGGCACTTTGAAGATGTTCCGCCATCTCTGTCGCGGCTTTAAGCTCTTCCATTTTTTCGGATTCTTCAACAAGCGGATAGACGACATATGCCTGCCTACCCCGCTGAATCTCTTTCCGAAGGTTACCGTATAACTTCTCCCGATCTCGTTCTTTTATCCAGTGGGTTTTAATGGTTTGTCTACCGGGTGGCATTTCGTCAATGACTGAGACGTTCAAGTCTCCGTAGAGTGTCAAAGCGAGTGTCCTCGGAATAGGTGTCGCTGTCATGACGAGGACATCTGGTGCCAGTATAGCATCGGTACCCTGTTTTTGGCTGCCGTTTCCCGATTGTGTATTATTGCCAGCTTTCTTACGAAGCGTTGCCCGTTGCATCACGCCGAACCGGTGTTGTTCGTCTATGATAACGAGTCCGAGTTTGTGAAAATCGACACCTTCCTGTATTAACGCCTGTGTGCCGACAACGAGGTCAGCAGAACCGTCGGTAATTGCCGCTAACGCCTCTTCGCGCGCTGCTTTCGGCATATCGCTCTTGAGAAGCACGACCTTTATTTTCCGATCCCCGTTTTGTGTGGCATCCGGACGTAGAAGCTCGAACATTTCGGAAAGATTATAATAGTGCTGTTCGGCGAGGATTTCTGTCGGCACCATCAACGCACCTTGGTAACCGTTTTCGATCGCACAGAGCAACGCCAGCGCAGCGACGACTGTCTTTCCAGAACCGACATCCCCTTGAATGAGCCGATTCATGACCTTTTTCTGTCGCATATCGTTTTGGATTTCGGTGAAGACTCGTTTCTGTGCCCCGGTGAGTTCGTAAGGCAATGAAGCGATGAATTCCTTGACCAGAGAGACGGAACTTTCTTTGGATTCCGTCCCGACCCGGAACGCTATGCCATCTTCTGAGATACGACGCTCTTTTTTGAGTTCCATGCCGAGACTGAGGAGAAAAAACTCTTCAAAGGCGAGCCGTTTTTGTGCTGCTTCTTGATAGGCTTCTGAGGTTGGAAAATGGATTTCGTTGAGAGCCGATTGCCTATCAATCAAGCCTTGCCGTTGCCGTAGCGTGAGAGGGAAGATTTCTGGGATCTGTTGTCCGTGTGCGTCGAGTGCAGTCCGCATCCAAGCGCGGAGCATCTTCGCTGTGAGTTTTGCCGTAAGCGGATATTTCGGAACGATCCGCTTGGTGTGGATGAGGTTGTCCTCCTCGAACAGTTCAAACTCATAGTCGGTTGCCTGAATTTCATTGTAACGACGTGAAAATTTACCACTGACGACGACTTCCGTATCAACGGGGAGCAGCGACTTCATAATACCGATCCGTCTTCCGAAATTAACTAACATCGCTACACCGGTGCCGTCGTAAATCGAGATTTTACCGATCTTTTTTCCCCTCGCGGTGGGAGATGAGGTGTGGTTGACGACTTTACCCTGAATCGTCTCAGGCTCGTCATCTTCTGTCCTGCCGACTCTATAGATTTCGACTGTTTTGGAACGGTCGATGTAATCGCGAGGATAGTATGCCAAGAATTCGCCGACGGTGTGGATGCCGAGTTCCTCCGTTATCATTTCTGCGCGGCGAGGTCCGATGCCTTTGATGAATTGGACGGGTTCGGATAGAAAATCGAGTGAAGTGAGGTCTGTTCCAACAGGCGTATCAGGGACTGGTACAGATGCTGCAGCCGTTTCTGAGGGGGCGCGCGCTGATCGTTGTGAGAAAACTTCGGCATCGCCGAGGAGCGATAAGTCCCCCGTTTTTGCTTTATGTGTTGTCGGTACCGGTGTCGGTTCTCGCTTTATGGGTGCCTGTTCTGGAGGGTTTTCTGTTTCTCCGAAGAGGGATAACACCTCCGGTTGTGTATTCTTTTTCGTACGTGTCGGTCGTGTTGTTGGCTGCTGACGTTTCTCTGGCGTTTCTACGGTTGGGCTGTTGGCATTAACAGGCGACTGCTGTCCGCCCTTGAGTGCCGCATCAATACGTTTTGTCGCTTCTTCGAGCGTACGTTGTCGTTCAACAGGCGAGGCACCAATGTAATTCTCAAAGAGAGCTGCCAAACCGGTCAGCATCTCTTTTTCGGTTGCATCCAATGTGAAAGCGTCGCCGTTCTTTACCCAGAGTTGGACATAACTTCCCAATCCATTGACGACGACATCGTCGCGACACCCCTTACGGAGTTCTTGTTGGAACGGACGACGGATCGTAGTGAGGATATGTGCGAAATTGCTCATAATTTTAGTTGAAATCGAACGCTGCTATTTATAGTGGATTTTAGAATTAATGAAACACTCCACAGCGGGCGAGGAAACCTCGCCCCTACGAGAAGTGGTTTCCACAATCACTGAAATGTCTCTTTAATTGTTGGCTTTACTATAATTCTTGGGACTGTTACTAAATATACGAGAAATCTGTGTTGATTGTAACAAATTAGACGCAAATACGCTGAAAACGTTGAGTTTGAGTGGTAAAATGGACTTGACTCGGTAGCGAAATTCGTCTATAATTTTTTGACGGTATAGCAGAAAAATATCCAAATATTTGATCAGATTCGCAGCAAAGGAGCTACAGATGTTATCTCCATACTTGACAGATGTCCAACGAAAGGTGTGGCAAAACGATGGATTTCTGATTCTCAAGAACGTCCTATCACCTACTGAAATTGAAACACTTTTGGGAGCCGTGGACGCAGTGATTGAAACGTATGTCCAAGAAACACCGAGTCTACAACAAGGCAATCGGTTCGGAAAAGGTGCATATACGATTATCCGTGCGATTGAACGGACGGATGCACTCGACCCACTCACCGACCATCCACGTACCTTCGGCACGATTCTTTCACTGATGGGGCCTTATCTTCAGATCATGGGGACGCAAATATACGTCCGACACCCAGATGTCGAGGCTTTGATGGGATTCCATACGGATGCCGGTCCCTCACTCCAACGTATCCACCCGCATCTGGACAGTCTACCCTTGCAATTCAAAATCCAATTTTTCTTGACGGATCTGAGCGAACCGGATCAGGGAAATTTTATGTGTGTACCGGGAAGCCATAAAGTCCGTTTTCCAGAAAATAGGTTAAAGAAAGGTGAGTACCCTGAAGGCGCGGTTCAAGTGCTCGCGGCGGCTGGTGATGCAGTTATCTTTCCGTGGGCATTGTGGCACGGGGTCGGACCGAATCAGACGGATCGCATCCGCAAAAGCGTCACATTCCGTTATGGACAGATGTGGTCCCGACCTTACGATTACGATAAACTCCCTGCGGACGTACTCACACGGATGACACCGCGCCGCCGGAGGTTGTTCGGCGATATGGGTGAAAACCATCATCCAACCGACTACTTCAAACCGCACGATCAGCTTGAAATCATTTACGGCGACGAATGGAATGTTCCGCTCCTGTGAGAGCGGCAATCAAGCTAATGCACTCGGATGATTCGGCGTCCTGTAAAGGTTTGACCGAACATATCAGTTGTACGGACGTATATAACGTGCGTTCCTTTACGAGCATTCGCTGGGAGTTTCGCTTGCCAGATATGCGTTGATTTTACAATTCCGCTAAGTGTTTGCCCCCGTTTTGGCAGTTCACTGTCTTCCTTCAACTGCGACTTCATTGTTTCTCGAAGTGCGATATGCAGTTTCCGCTCAAGCTGATTCGCATCGTCCCGTGCCTTGAGTGCTTTATAGTATGGGTCTTCCTGAGGCGTATAGGTCATCGGTTTCCATTCCCCAATTTCACCGAGACGCATTTCAACCGTTGAGCGTTTGGTGCCTCCAAAAACGTTAGCAACGATGTCTGTTTCGCCAGTTTCTGTTGACGCAACTTCCCAAGGTGCGAATATGTTCATCTGATAATCCGCTGGACGACGGGCGGCTTTAAACCGGATTGCGTATTGGTTTCCACTAAATGTGAAGATGCCGTATCCGTTCGGTGCGCCATCCCGCATGGTTGTGTGTGGGATACCGATTTCGTCGAGCGCGCCCCGCCACCAAGAGCCGGATGTGGTTGCATGATTGTGGTGATGATGTGGGTGGTCGCCCTGCCAACCGTGCTCCGGTCCGACAAAGTCATCCCGTTGGAAGTGCGTGTGTGCTGACAGAGATAACGTGTTGGGTCGATCTCCGAGTAGATTCATCAATTCCTTCACATCGCGCATCTCGGTCAACGGAATATGAAAGGATATAACAACAAGCTGATCTTTCGGTACAAAAGCGAGGTCGTTTCGAAGGTACGTCAACTGCTGTTCTCCCACCTCACTCGAGTAGCGAGGATTGTTTTTTTCATCGCGGTGAAAGTACACATTGTCGATGTTGATGAAATGGACAGGTCCCCAGTCAAACGAATAGCACGCGGGCCCATAAACACGTTCAAATGTCTCATCGGCGTACCGGTCATCCGTAGCAAGAAAGTTCATATCGTGATTACCGTGGACGTTGTACCACGGTATTCCAACGGTAGCCATCACTTCGTTAAGAGGGCGGAATAAGTCTAAATCGTCGCCTACCAAATCGCCAAGACTGATTCCGAACACTGCATCCGTTCCAATAACTTCTTCTATTACATCATGTGCTAACCACTCAATCTCTTGCATATTATAGGGCTGTGTATCCCCGAAGACGAGTACCTTGAAGGTATCCGCTTCGGTCTGTTCAGTGAGCGGGAAATCAATAGTTGTCGGTAATGGACCGGTTGGTGCGATGCCGGCATACTTCAGTCCTTCTGGTGAACCGTGCGGTTTGTGAATGTAATAAAATTTCGGGAGACGATTTTCATCAACGGGTGTCATAAACCCTCGGGGCTTAATCACGAAGAGAATGCTGTCATCACTGACTTCGAGCGCGTATTGCCCGTTGGCATCGGTTTGGACAATATCCTGCCCATTAGAAACGCGAACCCCAGACAAGCCCTTCTCGTTGTCGTCCTTCACTTGGTTTCCGTTTGTATCTAAAAACACAGTGCCGGTTGCGGTTGAATTTGCTGCGACACTGTTTCCAATCGCATAAAAAACCAGGATGACGCTTAAGACCACAAATCTCCACTGCTTGTAAATCATACGAATCTCCTTCTTCAATCGGCGTATCGGGTTCTAATCCTCATTCAAACGGGGTTCCCGCTGGTTTTTTTTCGGTTTGTTCAATGTCATCATATTTTACGCGGTGTGGTGCTGCAATTTCTCAAACAGATCCCTGAAGATCGCATCCCGATTGACACTCGTCGCAACGCGCATGAGATGACGACTGTTATCAAAACTCCACGTCACCGTTTCTGTCAAGATGGGACTGTGAACAATGTCTGTCGGTACCCACGCCGGATTGACGAGATACGCTGTGGCGGATATATCCCATATCACCTTTGACCACGCAAAGTGGTCGTTTGCGTAGTCTTTGAAGATTTCCACGAGATAATCTCCGACCTTGCCTCTACCCTGTACATAGCGTTCCATCTCAGCGACAGTCGTGTGCAAATGCGAAACGACTCCGCGTGCGGGTAGCCAGACGAATGGCACGCCGCAGTCCAAAACGATTTGCGCGCTCTGAAGGTCCTGCATAAGGTTGAACTCTCGGGTGTGTGGCCAGTACAACGGATTCCCACCAAGCCAGACGATGACAATGCGTTTGATGATTTCGGGTTCTATGAGGATAGCGGAGGCGACATTCGTGATAGCACCGACAGCAACAACGTACAGGGGTTCATCGGAATCTTTCGTCATTGCCCGTTCAATCATATCAGTAGCAGCATCGCTCTGCACGGGAGCCGCTTTATCGGCGAGAAACGCTCTTGAACCGCGGTAGGTAAACCCGTCGGCGGAGACATTGAGGAAGTCTAAAAGTCTTAGAATTTCCTCATAACTTTTCTCCATGCCGTCTTCGGCGTTCGCGGAGCGGTTGTTGTGGAAAGGCGCGGCGTAAATTGCCTCTACGTTGAGGTGTTCCGGTGAGAGTAGCGCGTGAACGACTGCAAATTGGTCGTCAATTTCGTTATAGGTGTCAGTGTCAAGCACCATTCGTACTCGTCCTTTTGGAGGTTGGAGCATTTCAAGGCGTTTTGACTCCGACAGTGTTGGAAAGTTCATAAGCGTTTTGACCTTGTGAAATGAGATTTTGCTTTAGTATATCACGTTTGGAAAAAGATGGGGGATTTATTATTACGCTTTGAGGATGGGAACGTTATACGCCTTTAACCTTTCCTTACTATTTGCTCGGGTTGATTAATCATCCAATGCTTCTTCGCTTTCGTCTTCAACAGGACGCTCAATTAAAACTCGTTGTGTGTAAGCATTGTCTTCGTCTGTCATGAAAACGAGGAGCCCGGCCTCAAAGGCGATTTCAAGGATCTGTTCAAATGCCTTATCCATCCGTTTGTCTCTTGTCCATTCAGCAACTGTGGTATTTTCAATATGGGTAGTCGGTTTCATAGTAACCTCCGCTCGTGGATTGTGAAATTGCCGAGCATCAGCATTTAAATCAGGCATGGAACCTCACTTGTCGCGTTTCTAAATCTCAGGTGGATGGGCAGAAGCAGGATATTAACGCGGTGGGTGCGACCCTCTGGCGTGTCCGTTAAGGTTTTTATCGCTTTATGTGTCGGTTTGATATTTCGCACGCTTTCGTTGAACTCCTGATTGATAAATTTATGTGAAGTATTTATTATACACAAGTTGGCAGTAGATCGCAAGTGGAAATTGGGGGAATTCACATACATTCACATAGAATCGTTTGACAGAAATTCATTTATATAGTATAATTTATTCAAAACTTATGAAAATCTGTTTGCTGCTACCGGCGCACAATGAATCGAGAACAATCGGGCGGATAATTCAGGAAGCCTCTGAATTTATCGGCGAGATTGTTGTTATTGACGACGGTTCGTCGGATGGGACAGCAGAGATCGCATCGACATACAACGTCGTCTGTTTAGTAAATACGACGAATCGTGGTAAGGGAAACGCCTTAAGAAAAGGTTTTACTTATGCGATTGAACACGGGTACGAATTAGTCTTCACAATGGACAGTGATGGACAACATGAACCTGCTGATATACCACGCTTTTTAGAACATTTTCATAGCACGCAGCCCGATATACTCATCGGGGCAAGAGACACAGAAAACTTGCGGACATCAATGCCGTTTCATCGACGTGTCAATAACCGTATCGTCTCTTATGTCGGTTCAAAGTTGTGCGGACAACGGGTGCCAGATTTCCAATCGGGATATCGACTCATTCGCACAGAGGTATTGCGACAGGTCCATTTAGAAACGGAGCGTTATGAAACGGAATCTGAACTCCTAATAAAGGCAGGCAAACTCGGATTCTGGATTGAAAATTTACCGATTCAGACCCGTTACGGCGATGAGGTCAGCCATATTAAACCGCTTCGCGAGATGTGGCTCTTTACAAAGTTATTGCTTCGCAGTTTGTGAGGAACAGTTGTCAGTTATCAGTTATCAGTCTTCAGTTAAGCGTGTGGTAGGTGAAAAGGTTGTTACCGCCACAAACGGATAACCGAAAAATGACAACCTAAAAATGAATTCACTCCGGTTTTTTGTTAACGGCTTTCTGATAGGTATAGCTAATATTATCCCCGGTATGAGTGGCGGGACGCTTGCGCTCGTTTTAGGTATTTACGAACGGCTCATCGGCGCATTACGGTGCATCGGATTTTCAACCGTAAAAAAATTGCTTGGCATCCTGAGATTTAAGCGGCACGCCTTCACGGAAGTGGAAGCTGAACTTCGCCGCATCGACTTCGGATTTCTTGCACTCTTGGGTATCGGCGCAATCGCTGCCTTATTGCTCACGTCAAAATTAATTGTCTATCTACTCAACGATCACCATGACGCAACCTACGGCTTTTTTAGCGGATTGATCTTGACATCTATTCTCATACCGGTGCGAATGCTAAAGGGGTTCGGTTGGAAGGAGACGTTAGCTCTATTAATCGCTATCGCCTTAATATTAGGTTTATCGGTCGGTATGGCGGAGAAGCAATTAGAACGGGTCGCCTATAAAGCTGGGAATGAGACGGTAATAGATGCCCCTGCCGGGCGCGCGGCGCAGTTACCGACGTATTGGGAATTCGGACTCTTTTTTGGAAGCGGTGCCTTGGCAGTCTCAGCGATGATCTTACCCGGCATCAGCGGTTCGTTTCTGATGCTCGCGCTTGGTGTCTATTTTCCGCTTCTAACAGCGATAAACGGCTTTATTGAAGGTGTCCCAAGACTCCTCAAGGGAGCCATAAGCGAGGCGTTTTTAGGGAGCACCTTGATTCTCACGTGCACTGCGTTGGGATGTCTCTTCGGACTTCTCGCATTCACGCGGCTGCTTAACTATCTTTTGGAACGCTACCGTAATCTGACAATCGCTTTTCTTATCGGATTGATGGTGGGTTCACTTTACGGATTATGGCCCTTTCGGGAATTTGAAATGGGGATCGATGGAGAACGGATAGATACCGCTCACATCTTACCGCTATTTGATGTGAACCTGCTCATTACTGTTGCAGCTTTTCTCGTCGGTTGTGGTGTCATTGCTTTATTCGCACGTCTGGGGGAATAGTTACCAGTTAACAGTTTCCAGTAAGAGAAAGACTTCATGAATTATATCTCCTCTTTAACTGGTCACTGGTCACTGGTTACTGAAAATGGAAACAATAAAAAAAGTCGGTTTTTTTGTTAATACGACCAAAGTGAACGCCGCGGGTATCGTCGAAGGTGTGTCTACGTGGCTTAAAGAACGAGACATTATTACGCTTCTACCGGAGGAACAAGCAGTTGAATTGGGGTATCCACGAACTGGTGTCTCTAAAAGGGCAGTGGTAGAAGAAGCAGACATGCTTCTTGTCCTCGGTGGAGATGGAACGCTGCTGAGCGCAGCGCATACCCCACACATTGAGAAGGTGCCTATACTGGCGATCAACATCGGAACGCTCGGTTTTTTGACAGATGCATCGCTTAATGAACTCTACCCGACTTTGAAAGCGACTTTAGCAGGTGACTATCGGATAGAACATCGGATGATGTTAGCTGTCGTTGTGGATAGAGATGGGTTCCCACAACCGTTTCGCGCCTTCGCGCTCAACGATGTCGTTATTCGTCATTATACGCGTCTCATCGAATTAGATGCCTACGTTGATGGCGAACTCTTTATACCGTATAATGCCGACGGACTGATAATCGCAACGCCGAGCGGGTCCACTGGCTATTCGCTCTCTTGTGCTGGTACGATCGTCGCACCGCAACTCGAGGCGATTCTGCTAACACCTATCGCACCACATAGTTTGACGGTACGTCCCTTCATTGCCGATGGCGATGCCGAGATAACCGTCAAAATGCGTGCCGCGTATCAGAACGTAGATGTTTTTGTAGACGGTCAACGTGAGACCCACAGCCTCACCGCGGGGGCAGTCATAAAAGTAGAGAAAGCAGAACGGACTATTCAGTTGATCCGTTCGCAACACCACAGTTACTATAGAGCTTTGCGTGAAAAATTGATGTTAGGTGAAGGCATCAAACGGGCATAATGCTATTCAGTGTAAGAATAATTCAGTTTTGATTATTGATTTGTGCTACTATTTTCATATTCAGTCAAATTGACAGTTGAAGGAAGCGAGACATCCCTTTCTGATACCAATTCTAATTGACGATTCGTCTTAAAAGTGCCGCTATTTTTGAACTATGCCCGGTTCGGTTAGGGATGCAGATCGCATCTGGGCGTGTACGCCGCAAAACCGAACCTACCGGCCCTGGGTGGACGGTGTACAGTTAACGGAATATAAACTTTTAGAAATGGTATGACAACCGATAACTGATAACTGAAAACTATAATGATAGAAACACTCTCTATCCATAATATTGCCCTTATAGATACGCTCGAATTGGAACTGACATCGGGGTTGAATATCTTTACCGGTGAGACAGGTGCTGGTAAATCGGTTATTCTCAAAGCGATCGGTTTGGTATTAGGTGAGAGAACCTCCGCCGATATTGTGAGCGACGGTGCCGAGTTCGCAAAGGTGGAAGCGAGCGTCGCACCAGACGATACACACCCGATGTGGCACACCGACTTCGCATTTAGTGATGTGTTGGACCCGTCCGATGTTGTGATCCTTTCACGGCAAATTAGTGCGAAAGGGAGAAGCCGGTGCCATGTCAACGGACGGTTGGTGAATCTAAAGCAGTTGCAGGAACTTGGGACTTCGCTGGTTGACATTCACGGTCAACACGAGCATCAATCCCTGTTTCGGACTGAAACACATCTTAAACTCTTAGACGATTTCGGCGGGAGCAGTGAGACATGCCAGCAGGTCAGACAGATATATACACAACTACGTGCGTTACAACGGGAGGCAGCGTCCCTTGCGGATACTTTGGCGGCATCAGAGCGCGAAAAAGAACTGCTCGAATTTGAAATTAAGGAACTGAGTACCGCGAACTTGGAGGAAGGTGAAGACGAAAAATTAGCCGATGAAGCCCGACTCCTCAAAAACGCCGAAACGTTGCACGCGTCGGCGAATCTGGCGTATCAACAACTTGGTCGTGATGGGGCAGGGATGGGCGGTTTCGGTAGCCCGCTTGAACGTTTGGAAGGTGCCGCGAAGGAACTTACCAAATTGTCTGAACTCGATAACAGCCTTTCAGAATTGCAAGACCGTTTGGAATCAGTCATCTACGAAGTAGAAGATATTGCCGCGCAGATCCACCAGTATGCAGACACAGTGGAATTCAATCAAGGGCGATTAGATGAAATTACGGATCGGCTTGCCCTTATTGCCAAACTGAAGCGGCGGTATGGCAACACTATTCCTGAAATATTAGACTACCACACTGAAGCGGAAGAAAAATTAGAGACCATACAACTCGGTTCCGAAAAACAGGAGGCGATCCAAGCAGAGATTCACAAAACAGTTCAGGAGGCACAGCATCTGTGTACGACGCTTTCTGCGAAACGGGTACACGTTGCCAAGCATCTTTCAGAGCGGATTGAGAAGGAACTCCGCACCCTCGGTATGGACAAAGCGGAGTTTCAGGCATCTGTCCAACTTATGCCAGATGAGCGGGGTCCGTTTCAGATAGATGGCAAGTGCTACGCGTTCCGTTCCGACGGGATGGACGATGTCGAATTCTTGATTGCACCGAATGTCGGTTCCGAGCCGCGTCCGATTGCTAAAATCGCATCCGGCGGTGAAATCTCACGTATCATGCTCGCGCTGAAGACTGTGCTGGTCCAAGTAGACGAGGTGCCGACACTACTGTTCGATGAAATTGATGCCGGCATCGGCGGCAGAGTCGCAGATGTCGTCGGTAGAAAATTAAAAGAACTTTCAGCGTTTTCACAGGTGATCTGTATTACACATCTCCCACAGATTGCCCGTTTCGCTGACAAACAGTTTCAGGTAGAGAAAAAGGTCGTCGGTGAGCGAACACTGATCACAGCGAAAGCATTAACCGAAGAAGAGCAGGTCGATGAAATCGCTCGGATGTACGGCGGTGAAGCCACTGAAATAGGTCTCGCACACGCACGAGAGTTATTAACTGAGGAGTAGATGGCATTTTAGTGCGTATTAGGTTAATGTGAAATCCATAATTAATTGGACACCTTAATCGGTACAACCCCCCTAACCCCCCTTATCAGGGGGGAATCTGGAGATTTGGTAAATGTCAATCTATTTTCGGGCTTTACTATAATGTGAAGCGTCAATCTACGCAAAGACGCATTGGACAATAATATGGACGATCGGTTTACACAAGCCAACGGAACACATGTCTATACCGGATGCGAGTTATTGGTCAAGGGTGCCTTAGAGAGTGGTGTGAGCCTCCTCACAGGGTATCCCGGATCCCCACTTGCTGAAGTATTTGATGTCATCCAACGTAACGCTGAGTTGCTGAAAAGCAACGGTATTGTCGCGCAGATCGCTAATAATGAAGCATTAAGTATCGCCCGCCTGAACGGCTCGCAGATGGCAGAGCTCCGTGCGATCGCCTTCATGAAAAGCGTCGGATTGCATGTCGCTTCCGATGCCCTCGCGATTAGCAACCTCGCTGGAACAACCGGCGGTGCTGTCGTCGTCGTCGGCGACGATACCTGGTCACATAGTACGCAAGTACCTGCCGATTCCCGATTTCTGGCACGACACGTCTATACGCCCCTGATTGAACCCAGTACTTTTCAAGAGCTCAAAGATTGGGTTAATTGCGCTTTCCAAATTTCCGCAGCCTCCGATCTTTATGTCTGCTACTTAACAACCGAAAATCAAGCGAGCGGTGGTGGTAATGTTGAACTCCAACCTAACATTTATCCCGACATTACCGGTTTGAAACGTGTCAACTTAGATACTGAACTCATCAACGCTGATAAACGCGTCGTCTTACCTCCGCACACCGCGCAGATTGAGACGGAAACCTTACGCGAACGGCTACCGACGGCACTTGAGACAGCAAAGAACTTAGGACTCAACGAAATTCAATTTATGGGTTCAAACAAAAAGCGGTCCCCGCTCGGATTTGTCAGTACAGGTTTAGCACATAGCTGCCTACTCCATGCGCTCGGAGAGTTAAACCTATATGGTGATATCCCGATCCTTAAACTCGGTATGACCCACCCGATTGATGCGGACATCGTCCGCGAATTTGCAGCGCAGATTGACGAAGTCTACGTCGTTGAAGAGAAGCGTCCACTTTTAGAAAACGAAATCAAAGCACTCCTGACACAGATGTACCAAGCGGGTAACATCGAACGGTACGTAAACGTTTGGGGTAAACAATTTCCTGACGGTTTGGCGGGAATTCCTGCAGCTTCGGGGTTAGATGCCTCTATTCTCATTCAGAAACTCATTCCGCTTTTCAAACACCGACTCGGTACAGGCAGTACCATCAACAACTCAGAAAGCGCAGACATTTTTGTTGATTTGAACCATCTCACCTGCGAAGAAACACTCCAAGTGTCGGTCTCCGAACAAGAGATTGACATCCCGAAGCGGACACCTACCTTCTGTCCGGGCTGCCCGCACCGCGATTCTTCAAGCGTCCTCCTCGAAATCACGAGACAATTTATGGATGCCGACTATATGAAAAAGCATCACGAATCGGGCGCGGTGGACCTCGTTTTTCATGGAGATATCGGCTGCTATTCTATGCTCAAATACGAACCGTTCCCACGCCTGATGCACAACCTCTCCGCAATGGCGTTAGGCGGTGGATCCGGTGCTGGTATTGACCCGTTTATCGAAAATAAGCAGATCGTTTTCATGGGCGATTCGACCTTCTTCCACGGCGGAATGGCTGCGATCTCAGATTCAATTAAAAATGCCCAAGACATCACTTACATCATTCTGGACAACCAAACGACGGCGATGACTGGGCATCAACCGACCCCTGCTGGAGAACTTGATCTGCTCGGTAATCCGACGTTTGCACAAGATATCGAGAAAGTCGCTCAAGGGCTCGCCGGTAACTCCGACATAGAAATTGTACGGACCAACCCCGAAGATCGGGTGAATTACAAGAAATACTTGGAAAAAACGATCCTTAAACCAGGGGTCAAGATCGTTATAGCTGATAAAGAGTGTGCGATTACCTATCATCGCCGCCTCCGCCGCGAACAACGAAGTACCATCGCTAAAGACGGGTTCCTAAAGTCCGAAAAACATATCAATATCACCCATGAAGTCTGTGAATTTTGCCGTGAGTGCACCACAGAGACAGGGTGTCCCGGTCTAAAAGTTGTTGATACCGATTACGGTGAAAAGATCGCGATTGACCAATCGAATTGTGTCACCGATGGTGCGTGTGCGCGCATTAAATATGCCTGTCCAGCGTTTGAAGAAGTTATTATTACCCGCAAACGTCCACCTCAAAAACAGGCGATCGCAGCGGGGTTCCGAGATCTCTTGAGTGACGCACCCTTACCGCCCCCGCGGCTCATCCCATTTGAACGGAGTTGGAACATGTACGCTGGCGGGGTTGGCGGCATGGGGATCGGTACCATCTCCAAAGTCCTCGTCGTCGGCGGGTATCTCCAAGGCTACGATGTAACCTTCTGTGATCGGAAAGGGTTGGCAATTCGTAATGGGGGCGTTTATACGCATATTACATATACACAATCGGGTACCCACGCTTCCCCGATGATTCCGTATGGTAAGGCGGACCTCCTGTTGGGACTCGATATTTTAGAGGCAGTCCGCGGCATCACAGCGCACTCACTGTTCCGAGTCGCATCACCTGACCGAACAGCTGCTGTCGTGAATACCGCAAAAACCGAGACAATATCCACTCTCATCGGTAAAGACGAATTTGATACCGATACACTTGAGGAAGCCATACAGACGCATACCAGAGCCGACGCATATTTCGGCACCGACCTCTTCACGGTCTCCGAACAGTTGTTCGGAAACAAATTATACGCGAACATTATGCTCCTCGGCACTGCTTTCCAACGACAGTTGATTCCGCTTGAGCTAGAACCTCTCCAATTGGCACTCAAACAGATGGTCCCACTTGCTGATCTGGAGACGAATATGCAGGCTTTCAACGTTGGACGTCGGCTTGCCCTTCGTCGGCATCAAATAACTGATGAACAGCCTAAACAGTTGACTTATGCCGAGATGCTCGCCGAAAAACGACGGATCCTTGAGAAAAAACGCAACGGGAAACGGTTAGCGCAAGCCTACGTGGCACTTGTTGAAGGGACCGTGGAGACATTACACCTCGCTTCGGACGATATCCATCGGATACTTGCACGCTACATCTACGATCTCGTACAATTTGAAAATATTAATTACGCTCGGATGTATGTTGAAAAGATAAAGCAGGTGCATGCCAACGACTCCGAAACATACAACTATCAAGCAACAAAAGCCGCAATACGCTATCTTCAGAAGGTGATGCTGATTAAAGATGAAGTCTATGTCGCACATCTTCTCACAAGCGAAGAAAAATTGGAACGGGATAAGGAATTATACAAAGTCGATACAAAAAACGGGGACAAGATTAGATATGTCCATCTCAATCGCCCGCATTTCACTGTCATGGGAATAGATTTTGAGGCGGATATCGACACACGGAACTGGCAATTAAACCTGATGAAGCGGATGAAGTTCCTAAGACGTTGGCTTCCCGAATGGCACGCCAAGGAGAAGTCGTTCCGAGAGTGGTATATTACCCGTGTAATTGACACCTTCGCTCCGACCGATGCTGAAGCATACAAAAAACATCTCCAAGCATTAGAATGTGTCGAGGAAGTCCGCGGCTATCGCGAGATTCGCTACCCGAAGATGGAGATAGCCAAGCAAACAGTTGAGAATCTAATTGGAAATGGTACTTAACAACAAAACCGATGCACACACAACACAAACTGACCGGACATACCCGTATCGTCGGTGTTATTGGCGATCCGGTTGAACATAGCCGTTCACCTCAAATGCACAACGCCGCTTTGGCAAAAGCCGAGCTTGATTATGTATACGTCCCGTTTCACGTCCGCCCGTGTGATTTGGGGGACGCTATTGCAGGCTTTAAAGCGATTAACGTCGTCGGTATTAACGTGACGCTTCCGCACAAACAAGCAGTTATCCCGTCCCTTACATCAATCTCGCGGGAAGCGGAGCTTATCGGTGCGGTGAATACGCTGAGTTTCAACACTGGTGAGATACATGGCGATAATACGGATGCCCCGGGCGTCTTGAGAGCATTGGAAGAGGATGAGAATATGTCTGTGCCGGTAGGTGAAGATGTTGTCGTCTTAGGTGCAGGCGGTGCTGCGAGAGCCGTGGTCGTCGCGTTGGCACTCGCCGGTGTCGCATCTATTACAATCGCTAACCGGACAGTCGAAAAGGCGGTCTCATTAGCAGAGGAGATGGCACAGAAAACCGGTGTTACCATGCACGGGATGGGCCTTACGGATGCCCGATTCCCCGACGCTGTTTATCAGTGTGTGCTCCTCGTCAATACCGCAACCACAAGCATGGATGCGAATCATCCGCTACTGATTTCTGCCGATTGGCTTCAACAGAGGACCATCGTCTATGATATTGTATATACGCCGCCGGTGACACCCTTAATGCAAGCCGCTAACGCCCGCGGTTGTCGCACACTTGGTGGAATCGGAATGTTAGTGCACCAAGGGGCTATCGCTTTTGAGAAATGGACAGGTGTCGCGCCGTGTATCGAGACAATGTACGAAGCCTTATAAACATGAAACTGATAACTGGCGACTGATAACCCTTAAAAGCATACGAAAGGGGTCAATAACCACATAATGGAACAGAAAGAACAAGATCTTAATAAGCCAATTCGCTTTGTTATACTCGGAACTTCTTATACGATCAAACCGACTGAGGAATTAACGGCAGAAGCCATCACGGAGCTCATTGACTCTGTCAAGAGTTTAGTTGAATCCTATCGTAGAAAAGGGTTTGACGAGCAAAGGATTCCGTTACTCGTTGCGTTCCATATCGCTGACGAGAAGCGGCGTCTCCAAGAAGAGTACGAATTGCCATTGCACCGCATAGTGGAGCGGCTGCAGTTCGCGATTGAAGAGGATACTGAAACTCATCCGCAACCCGCGACTCCGGATGTAGAAGAGGATCCTGCTACTGAGGAGGCGTAAATTCCTTGAGCGAATGTTGCAACTGTTATTGTTTCACGCATTCATGAACAGGAGCCAGGCAAGAATACCGAATATCGGAAGCAAGGCGATTAAGATTTTGACTTCAAGCAGATATTTTTTATACCGTTGAATCGCGGAACGCTGTTCTATCCACTGATTGATGAAATCGATCCGCCGATCAATAGACGGGTGCGTGTTGAAAATTTCAAAGAAACGACGGATTGATTTCGGCACGGAATTCAACACAGCTAATTTGAGCAAGGCGTTTTCAAACGCATCCGGCTTTCTTGTGAGTGCGACTGCATACAGATCTGCCTGATGCTCGCAACGTCTCGACAAATACCGGAAAATGAAGACAAAATAGACGGTTAGAAATACTAACAGACATAACGTTGCGATGATCTGCGACTCGCCGAAATGCGCTACCAACGGCTCCTCAACAAAAACGTAGAAAAATGGGTAACTCAATAGATAGAAAAGCGAAAAGAGCATATATGTCGGAATGTGTCTGTAGCGGATATGTCCGAGTTCGTGAGCGACAACGGTTTCGATTTCTTCGTCTGTAAAGTATTCAAGGAGCGCATCGGTTAAGAAGATTCGACGATTTCCAGGATAAGTGCCTGCAACTGCAGCGTTTGCAATCAGCAGTGAACCGGTTTGCCACACCACAATGTCCCGATATTTTACACCACTCTCTTTTGTCAAACGCTCCAATTTTCCCTTCAACACTGAGTCGGATGCCAGCGGTTTTGTTTTCCATAGAAACTGCATGAGTAATGGTGCGAGGACGTAGGCAGAGGCAATCACCGGCAGGATCAACCCGATGAGAACATACGGATGTTCGATAATGAAAACCTTCGCAGAATACGGAAGCCATTGCAAAGCGTCTATTATTACAAAATAGACGAATATCGGTAGCAACGGAATGAGTAGGAACTTGAATTGGAGCGTCGCAACCTCTCGGTAGTGACTCGCTTGCAGGCGGCTCACCTGGTAAAATGCAAGTCTGATACAGATGAGTCCAATGAGGAGTGGAAGCAAAGCGACTGCTTGGCGTAGATTTTCCATCGGGAAAAACGCGAGGTGTTTGTTAATCAATGCTGGTAAATTAAGCAGGTAGAGATTGCACAGATACGCCGCTAAACTGACACATTCAAAGACGATCATGAAGCGTCGTAACCGATAGAGCTTCGGCAGGTTCTCCTCTTTGTCCGCTGGAAACGTCCGGGCAACGTACGCGGTCACGAAGCACGTGATAAGCACAGGAAAACCGGTCAATATAATCGTCCAGAAGAGCACCTGCATATCGCTGATATTTAGGCTGCTTTGCGGCGGTTCAAAGGAGAAAAGGAAGAGTAAACCTGCAATTAAAATAATGCTGATCTGTCCCATACTGTCGGCAATCCTTTTTTTTGGGGTGATGTTCTTCTCAGGACGTTTACAAAGTACACCTTTTGCTATCGCTACTCAAGAAGAACAGGTACTGAATTTTACCGCATCCTCAATGAAAAATCAAGTGGATTTTGGCATCTACCAAGTGCTGTTGGTAAGCGTAAAAAAAAACTTTTGACTTTTTTTAGAGAAAAGTGATATAATTTATAGTAAAAGCACCTGTGAAGGTCAATTGCTTATAGGTCTTCTTTATTTTCCAAGTTCGTGGTGCAATTTCTGGCGTTGAAAATTGCGGTCTCGCACGGGTCAGGTGACTATATCGTCTGCATACATACATTAAACGGGATTTGAGAAGAATTCCGAGCAAACAGAGTCTATCTAATTCAGGACGTAACCTGAAAACCACACTTTCAATAATGCTGGTTTACAAGTAACGTACTGAATTGTCGTAAAAAATTAGGAGGAATCCATGCTTAATAGAACTGCTTTCACACTTATTGCTCTTCTCGGCGTTGCGCTTGTTGTCAGTAGCTGCGGCAAGTTGAACCAAGAAGAGTTTGATATGTGGAAGAATGAACATGTCGCCCAGATGCAACAAGCCGATTCTGATATGTCAAACAAAATTACAATGTTAGAAGGCAAGCTTGATCAGCATGATAAAGATACAACGGAGGCGATCTCGAAAGCGAAAGAAGAGGCGATTGCCGCGTCTCAGCAAGGTGATGCCGATACGATCGCTGCTGCGGAACAGAGAGCCAAAGAACAGGACGCACAACTCCGCGCGGACCTAACGAAAGCCATTGACATGCAAGGCAAAGAAGCAATGGACGCTGCGAAAAGTGGTGATGCCGCATTGCAAAAACAGATTGATGCTGCGGGACAGACTAGCCAAGCGAACAGTACAGCGATAAAGCAACTTCAATCTGAACTGATGGCTGTGAAAGAACAGGTCGCCGTGAACGCAGCAGAGGCAGCCAAGAAACCGATGGTGGTTACGACCGTTAACTTCGGCAGCGGACAGACCGGTTTATCCAGCAAAGGAAAAGAGATGCTCGACGGCGTCATTGATCAACTCATGGCATCTGACGCAAAAATTGTCGTTGTTGGACATGCTGACGGTACGCCAGTGTTGCGTGGTGGCTTCAGAAGCAACTGGGACCTCTCACAAGCCCGCGCCAACTCAGCGGCGAAATACCTGCAGTCCAAAGGGATTGATGCCGCCAGGATCAAGGCAGTCGGTATGGCACACACCAAACCTATCGCCCCACAAACGACTGCCGCTGGCAGAGCTATGAATCGTAGGGCTGAAGTCATTCTGCTCCCCGCAGGCGCAGTGATGTAGCCTAACTTTCATTTCAACGTAGGGGCGGGACCTTCCCGCCCATCGTTGTTACTTCACCTCGTTACTGCATTCCTCGGATAAGGACCCTATTGATATGCGTCTGGTATTTGCCTGTTTCATGTCTCTTATACTCCTGATGACCTGTCTAACATCCGCGGATGCTGTTGATACCACACCCTTAAGACCCTCACCCGTCCGAGACTTTTTGGGTAAACACCTTCGTTCTCCAGCGTTTCAACTTTCCCTCTTTTCCTATAAGCCAGAGTTAGGCGATTTAACCGATATTCTTCAGAGTGTCGGCGTATCTCGGATTCCTGGTGCCCTGTTACCCACGGTCTCCGTCGTATTTGAACACACACCGGAGTTAGATTCCCGTTTCGAGATTGGATATTGGCAAATGGAACTTGATATTCCGCCACCTACATCCGCGAACCTGTCTGCCACCCTTATCCCAGTTTCATATCAATTCATCTACCGTCCGGTGCTACTCTCCGATTTTCTGCCGATCTATTTGGGCGGCGGTGTCGGTTTTTTGGGAACGAGTTTTAGCGGCAGCGCGATTGACCTAATCGAAACGCAAGGCATCAGTTTCCACGATAGTTCCGCCGGTCCAACCGGATATGTCCTTATCGGGGCAGAACTGATGGAGTGGGAATATAACCTTGCACTCAACATTGAGGTGAAGCGGATCCTCAATACCGTAGAGACGACCGGTTCTATCCCGCTTAACCTGATTTTAGATGGCACTGCGATTGGAGTCGGTGTCAAAATGAAATTTTAACCGGTGGGAGAAGTAACCAGTACCCAGTTAAGAGATGTGCGGATAACACAGTATTTCTTTTCTGGAAGCTGCTAACTGGAAACAGTTAACTCCTAAGGGATGTTTTTAAAGCACGGCAAGCGAATCCTTCCTTTTGTGGTCTGTCTCATATTCGGAGGCATTATCGGTAAATATGCCGATACGCCACTCCCACTTTTCAGTTTGTTGGCAGCAACCGCTATTTTCGTCTTTTTCGGTATGGAACTTGCGGTCTATCTGCTGCTGGTTGCGTTGCCGTTTTCATTCCGCTACATCCTACCCGGTCGTTTTGAAATCCAAACTCCGACAGAACCGCTATTAGGCATGCTCGTCGCCGTTTACTGCGTCCAGAAAATAGTTGACCGAGCACTCCAGAAGAAGAAATTGGAGGATGCCTTCCCATTCTTCGTTCCGCTCTGCCTCTATATTTTCGTTACGTTCCTCTCAGCAATCAATACGCCGGATATTTTTGGAACGTTCAAAGGCGCGCTACGTGCGACGGTGTATATGCTCTTTAGTGTGATTGTACATACTGTTATTCAAAACAGAGTTGCCCTGAAACGGCTATTTATTGCCACTTTTCCGTCTGCTGTGATCGCTGTCATCTGGACGGTTATCGTGCTAATTTATCATATTGACGCGTGGCAGTGGACGAGTGCTTATCGGAGTGCGCCGTTTACGAATTACTCCGTCTATGGTGCCTTCACCGCAATTTTCTTTCTGGTCTGCCTCAGCCGTCTCCTGTTTGACAACGGCACCTACGACCGAGTGTTATGGACGGTATGGTTCATCTGTTTCAGTGTCGGACTCCTGATGTGTTTTTCGCGTGGGGTTTGGCTCTCTGTCATCGTCGCCATCGGTTTTATGCTGCTCCAACTCGGGAGAGGCGTTACACATAAAAAGATCCTGTTTATCGGTGCAGCAGGTGTTATTTTATTGGTATCTCTGAATTTACCGGGGGTCTACGACATCGTTATTGAACGGATCTCCTCTGCCGTGGATGTCAGTTATGCGTCAAACCGCGCACGTCTCCTCCGATGGGGACAGGCTGTAGTGATGTTCCTTGAAAGTCCAATTTTGGGGCAAGGCTACGGTGCATTCGCGATGCTTTACGAAGAAGACGTGGCTCTCGTCGGGAGTTACACAGCACAGTTTCAACTCGGTGCACACAGTGAATACCTACAAGTGATGGCGGAATTGGGTATCGTTGGGTTAGGCGTATGGATATGGCTGAATTTCGCCTTCTTACGTTACGGATTTCGGGCATTGAAAACAATAGACGACGGCTTTTACCGTTCCATCGTCATTGGATTGATGGCAGCCGAGATTTCTTTGATGGTGCATTTTACGGTCAACAACCTTTTAAACGGGGATGCGATTGGTGTCCCTTTTTGGGGCATCTATGGGTTGCTACCCGCTGTGGTACAGATGGCTGCTCGTGAAAAGTCTACACCAGAAACCGAAGCCGGTGTATAATAGAATTCGTCATCAGCATTGAAAATAACATGGAGGATTTAATATGAATATTATCCACATTATTTCGGACACTTTTCGACGTGATAATCTCGCTATCTATGGCGGAAAGGGATATACGCCCTCCCTAAACGCCTTCGCGGAAAAATGTGTCGTTTTTGACAAAGCGTATGTCTGTGGTTTTCCGACTGTTCCGATCCGAGGCGAGCTCGTGACAGGGCAAGTTAGCATCTGTCGGCGGGGATGGGAACCTCTTAAACGAGATGTCCCGGTTATCGCAACTGATCTAACGAAGGCGGGTGTCGTCAGTATGATGATTGCGGATACGCCGCATCACATCAACAACGGCTTTTTTTACTATCGTGGGTTCACCGGTTGGAAGTGGATTCGCGGACAGGAAGGCGACTGCTTGGAGACGCATCCCTACGATTATGAGTCGCGGGACGCATTGCGGTATCGCGAATATACACGCACACATCCGAACAGATTGCCCGGTGGGCTCGGCAACCACCTGAGAAATATAGCGTTTCGGCAAACCGAAGCAGACACTTTCGTCGCGCAGACTATGCAGACGGCTTGCGACTGGTTGGAGCGGAACCATCAGCATGAAAACTTCTATCTGATGGTGGACACCTTCGATCCGCACGAACCGTGGGACGCACCCGAATGGTACCTGAAACGTTTCGATGCAAGCGACTACGACGGACCGGAACCGATCTATCCACCCTACGGTCCTAATCCGATGAATGAACGTGAAACGGAACGGCTCAATGCACTCTACCGGGCAGAGGCATCACTGGTTGATAATTGGATCGGGCAGCTGCTACGGAAAATTGAGTACATGGGATTGACCGAAAATACGATGATTATTTTTATGGCAGATCACGGGTTCCTGTTGGGTGAACACGGGCTGCTCGCTAAGAATCTGAGCATGTATGAAGAGGTTATCCATATCCCACTCATGGTTTATCATCCAGAAGCGACACCACGCCATACGGACGCGCTTGCGAGTATCGTCGATATTCCTGCAACTGTCCTCGATGTATTCGGGGCGGAACGGGGTGCACAAGTAGAAGGCAACAGCCTGCTCCCTGCTATTATGGGTGATACCAACACCGGACGCGAATATGCGGTTACGCACGGTGCCTGGGTTGGCGGCTGGAGTCCTGATGGTGGCAGTCCGCACGGCAGCATCACCGATGGTACATGGTCTCTGCTCTTGGAAAACCGCGGTGCTCCGAAGTCTTTATTCCATCTACCGTCTGATCCTGCACAGACGAATAACCGATTTGAATCGGATACAGCAGAAGCGCGTCGACTCTATCAAGCGTTTTTGAGTTTCTTGGCGCAACATGGTGCTCCTGAAGCGATGGGCGCTCAATTTCAAGAGCGGTGGCCGGTTTGATTCTTCACTTTTCCTTTTATTCTGGTGTGGACTGGAGCCGTTTTCGCCGTTTTGAAATCGCGCTGGGGATAGGAGGCTTATTTCCATCACAGTGTGCCCTGAATGTCTAACTCCATTGGGATGTTAAAGACAGCGCGATGCACGTTCATGACTCTCTTCAAACCCGGTGCTTTTTTGTATTCTTTGCGGAACCATTCGGGCAGGAGTGCTTCGCGTATTATTACAGGATACTCAGAATTGGGGCGGTTTGGGAAGATTTCGGACACGTTATCTTCCCCATAGGATTCCTCAGTAACTGTTTTTGGAAAGAAGATTCCCGGTTCATATTCTGCGATTTCAGACGTAAGACTCTGGAAGCTAATGGTCTCGAAATAATAGTATTTCCCCGGCACTGGTTCAGCTTCAGCTATGCTGAAGAACTTTTCCACAATTTCAAGTTCAGGTTGGAGTTGCGCCCTTCGATTGGCAATCAGGATACGCTTCGGATAGACGCGTGTTTGCGGATGCATCCAGATTTCGTGAGTCGTGGCACTCCCAACAGAGGCATCTACATTTTCCGCTTGAGTGTGGTATAATTGGAGGTAAAAATAGGGATCCCCATCATTTTCAACCCATTTGACACCTATTATTTTATCACGGTGGATGAATCTGTCAAGCGGTTCCTCATCTCCGAGGTGCCACCAATATGGATTAAAGCATTTGTCAAAAACATTTGTCGGTATCCATACCGGCAGTACCTGTTGCCATTTGTCGTACGGCCGCCACTTCGTGCCTTCTCGGATATATAGGGTTTGTTTTCGGTGTCTTAGGAATTGATGGTGTGTTTCCTGCCAGATGTCATGACGCAAGCCCCCGTTTTCTGTCTGTGTAACGATAATGCCTCCGTTCATATCGCGCTTTGCCCGTGCTTTGACATCAAAAAACTCGGTCTCTCCATTAAAACGGTAAGTGATATACCAATGTCCCGTTTCCTTGTATGTTGGCAGTACGTCCCCATCTTTTTCTTTTTCGGGTATGAAGTTGTCACGGACCCCTTCGAGCAGTTCTACGAAGAGAGGTTTGGTTTCTTGTGGTGCGATTTGGCTTACCGTCACCGAGAACTCAATTTCGCCGCTTTTGATTTTTGTGTTATATGCGGTAACTTCTGTTTTTAATTGTTCTAAGAGGCGTGTTTCTTGAGGCGATAAAGGTGGGATTCCTTCTGTTTTTATAAATCGGGGTGTTTCAGAAAGTAGTTGGGTCTTCCCAAACTCAGGTGGTAAGGCAGTAGTGTCTCGCGTCGGTCTCTGTGTTGTTTTTTCTGGCCGGTGTAGCAGCAAGAAACAGGAAACACCGAGTAAAAATAGGAAAAAGAAGATTTTTCTGTATACCTGTGTGTGCTTGTGTCTAGTGAACATGAAAAAATCTCCTGCTCAAAATGTTTATTGGCAATATTGCTGTTTCATCAGGCATTAATTGTGTGTCATCGGTTTTCATGGAGCGTTTCCGTGGGGTAACGTCCACAAGACTTGTATCTGTATCAATAGTATCAGCTGCGGTGTGCATCCCGTTTTTGTTTCCGCGTTGCTGTAACAACGCATCCGACTGTTCCAACTCAACTTCCGTGGTGCGGCGGATATGTCAACTATAGAACAGACTCCCACCGACAACCAGTAGCAAGAAAACGAGACCTGCTTGAATGGCGAAACTTGAGAGAAGGCCGCGTAACACAGGCCTATCCTCGGATATGATAATAGTTTTGGATTAGTTAGTTGAGGGTGTTTTATAAATCCTTCATATTTTATCGAAAAACAGTATTGTCAATACCTTCACTAAAATAGTTGGGTTTCACTACGTTCAACCCAACCTACAAACCTCCGAACCCATCTTAAAATTCAAACTGGATGGAGTACTACTGCTTTGTTATATCTAAATTGATAGGTTAGATTGACCGAATAGTTGGGTTTCCCTACGTTCAACCCAACCTACAAACCATGAAAATAAGAATGATAGAACACTACGTCCAGTCCATGATTACGCCTAAGTATTCATCCTTCCGATCTGTCAATCCGTCGTAGGCGGATTGGGCATCTTCTGGGTCAATGACGTGTGTTAGTAACTCTTCTACCTTGAACTTGCCTTCACACATCAGTGAATACACCAAGCGCGAGTTGCGTTCAAGTGAGTGCTTCGATTCGCCTGAGTGCAGCGTCGGATAGACCCATTCATGCGCGCTCTTGAGCGTAATCGCACCGAGACCGATGCTGTGACTGTAGTTCAGGATCGCCGTTGCATCCGTGACGTATTCGCCACGCGGTGAGCCGAGTAGGATAACTTCACCTTTTCTGCCGGTCAATTGGTACGCTGTTTCGACGAGCCGTGGGTTTCCGATCGCTTCAACGGTGACGGCGGTTTTTTCGCCATTCGTTAGGGCAATCACGCGTTCGAGTGCATCTTCTTCGTCAGGATTAATCAGGTACTGGATACCGCACTGCTTGGCAATTTCAAGCCGACGCGGCACGCGTTCAATACTGACAACCTTCATACCTGCCAAATTAAAGAGTTGTGATGCGGAGTTGCCTACCAGACCTAAGCCGATAATGGCAACAGTGTCCCCAAATTCAGCAGATGATACCCGCAGAGATGTCATCGCAACCGTTGCCATTCGGACAAACGGCACTAACTTCTCATCTATGTCTAAAGGCGGTTTCCGTGCTAAAAGCACTGCCTCCGTTTTGGCAATAGAGGCGTGTGGACTATAGCAAAAGGCGAGATCACCTACGGCACATTTCGTTACATTTCCACCGATTTTCAGCACTTCACCGACGGCTGTATAACCTGAACCGTGTGGGAACTGCGTCCCGCTCTGAAGTCCTGTATATCCTGCGCCTTCCGTGCCGGGACTAATCAGACTATAGTGCGTTTTCAGTAAGATTTGGTTCGGTGCGAGTGTTTCGTCAAGTTCAAAATCTTCCAGCGTTGCCGAACGCTTCGCTGGTATCACAATCCGTTTACCTTTCATATTGTAATGCTCCTTGTTGATTTTTGTCTATTATGGTATCATACTTGCAAGATTTTTTATAGAAAGTTTCATGAAACGGGAGACAATTTCTTTATGAGACTCACACAAGAACAGCGCGAAACCTATCGGACACAAGGTGTCCTGATCGTCAAAAATGCACTCACAGATGAAGACCTCCAACCGGTGATTGACGAGATTTCGGATTGGATTTCGGAACGTGCACTCGCTTTAAAGCAGGATGGCAAAATCGAAGACCTGCACGAAGATGAACCTTTTGACAAGCGGTTTGGATTGTTGCTCGCACAGTCAGGTGAAATGGCAGGTGGGTTGGATATTATGCACTACCGCGGGAAAGCCATCTTTGAATTTATGCAGAACGATAATCTTTTAGATGTCATTGAAGGCATTGTTGGCCCCGAGATCACTTGCAATCCGATTCAGCACCTACGAGCGAAACCACCCGTTGTCGATGGGAACGCGAGTTGGGCAGGCGGCGTGCCGTGGCACCAAGATGCTGGTGTCATGATGGAGGAGGCTGAAGGCTCCGAGATCGTCACGTGTTGGCTACCGTTAGGCGACAGCACAATAGAGATGGGATGCCTGCAGGCACTGCCGGGTATCACTGAAGATATAGGGTATCTGATCCATCAGAAAGAGGGTGGCACAATGATCAAACCGGAGTTGATGCCGGATGTCGAACCACTCATGCTGGAATGTTACCGCGGCGACATCGTTTTATTGAGCCGCTTTACACCGCATCGTTCGGAACCCAACACGTCCGACCGGTGTCGCTGGTCGTTGGATCTGCGCTATCAGACCACAGGACATCACACGGGGCGGACAGCACATCCTGATTTCATCGTCCGTAGCCGGAAAAATCCTGAAAGTGTTCTGTCCGAACACCAAGCGTGGTGTGATTTGTGGGTAGATGCTTTTGAAAATCCACGCGGTTTTGCTGGACATAGATCGGTGTGAAATAGTTATCAGTTGTCAGTTACCAGTTACCAGTTAATACCAAATCTAAAAAAATAAAGCTGCATTATAGAGATTTTGAAACGCTATGGGACATCCGCATGTAAGACGGGCAATAATGCACTTCGCATTTGGGTGAGTACACCGCAAAATTGCCCTACTACGAGCCAGATTTTTATTAATGACAAGCGTTTATTTAGAAATGGTGTAAGAGGCTTATCCTGTAAATCCGGAGAATCCTGATTCTGGCTATCAAAGATGCATAGCCTAACAGGCTATGCTACAAGCATATTCAAAGGAATCGTAACGATGCAAGCGATTATTTTATGCGGGGGTCTTGCGACTCGGCTCGGCGAGGCGGTGAAAACGGTTCCGAAGGTTCTGCTGGAGATCGCTGGGAAGACGGTCTTGGCGTGGCAGCTCCAACTCTTGACAGATGCGGGTGTCACTGAGGTTGTCCTTGCATCGGGACACCTGCACGATACGCTTTATGAACAGGTGGGGCACACTTACGCTGGCGTGCGTATCCGTTATGCCAAGGAGGAGAAACGACTCGGCACAGGCGGCGCAATTTGGAATGCAATGCAGCAGATTCAGACATCGCCTTTTTTCGTCTTGAATGGTGATATCCTGCTTGCAGGCTTTTCGCTCCGAGAGATGTTAGATCGCTTTCAGCAAGATATGGCAGGGGTGCTTCTGAGTGTGCATGTACCGGACATCCGTCCTTATGGCGAAATTATGTCGGATGGTGATGGCAAGATTCATGCATTTCGTGAGAAACAATCTACCTACCGGGCTGGATATGTCAACGGCGGGGTGTATCTTTTCGCTCAAGGCATCGCCGAGGCGTTTCCAGAGGGACAGGAAACCTTCTCCATGGAACGAGACGTTTTTCCGGCTGTCTCTAACCTCTATGCGCTGCAAACGGATGCGGACTGGATTGATATAGGTGTGCCAGAACGGTTAGCGTACGCGCGTAAGTATTTCCCGTTTTCTAATTTTCCTTGCGGTTCGGTCAGGTGAGTTTGGAGCTTTGACGTTCCTTTCCGTAGATTCGCTTCCACTTCGTTCCAAGCTGCGCAGTCTTTACTGACTGCTTCTTTGCTGACATGACAGCTACACCTCTGTCCCTTCTGTTCGCAGAACGACGTAACTCCGATACCGTTCGGCATGTATCTCACCGGCTGCGACGGCATCTTGAATCGCACAATCGGGTTCGGCAACGTGGGCACAATCGTTGTATTTACAACCCCCGAGGTAGGGTTCCATTTCGGGAAAATAGTATTCGAGGTGCTCTGTATCAACCCCCCACAAACCTATCTCTCGGATACCGGGTGTATCTGCAACTTCGCCGCCAATATCTAACGGGAAGAGTTCAACGAGTGTCGTCGTGTGTCGTCCTTTTTCGGTTTTGAGACCGACTTCGGCTGTCCGCAACCCTAAATCTGGTTGGATCGCGTTCAGCAGGCTCGATTTTCCTACCCCTGATGCCCCGACAATGACGCTGAATTTATCCTTGAGGACGTGTTGCAGCGCGTCAAGGCTTTCAGGTCTATGGATACTGGTATAGACGACTCGATACCCGAGTTTCTCATAGTTGGTAAACGTCGTGGTGAATTCTTCGCGTTCGGCAGTATCGACTAAGTCTATTTTATTGAGGCAGATCGCCGCTTCCATGTCTCCCGCCTCAGCCAAGATCAGGAACCTGTCGAGCGTCCGAAAGTTGAGGGGTGGCATACGCGTGGAACCGACGACGACGATTTGGTCTGCGTTGGCAACGATAACCTGTTCGATGTCGTCCTGCTTGCCTGCGTATTGCCGTGAGAACTTCGTCTTGCGGGGCAAAATTTCCTCTACCACGCCTTCTTCGGCATCCAGTTGCGTGAAGATAACTTGGTCCCCGACAGCAACCGGATCGGCGTATATTCTGCGTCCGGTTTCTGAACGTCGTCTCCGTTTGAGTGTGCCACGCAGTGTGCATCGTAAGACAATATCAGCGTGCTGAACATCATAAAATCCTGTTCGTGCGCGAATAACTCTGCCTTGTTCACGTGTGAGGATAAATGCCACCTCCAAGGGTTTATCAGATGTAAGTCTTCATCGTTTTCAGAGCGGTTTCAATGTTTTCATCAAAGTTGTCGAATTTACATTCACACGAGACGCGTCCGTTGTATCCTGCTTTTCGGAGTGCAGTAAAGAAATCCGTAAAATCGAAATCGTCGTTTCCCGGGTAAGAACGTTTGACGGGTTCAGCGATGTGTACGTGCGCGAGCCATTCGGCAGCGTCAACGATATTTTGCATCGGTTCTTCTTCCTGCCAGACATGGTAGAGGTCTGCCAATGCTTTGATCCCCGGGCGATTCACGCGTTTCGCCATCGCAACGCCATCGGCAACCGTGCGGAGAATATTTCCTTCACGCCAGCAGATCGGTTCGATGACGATAGTTATGTTGTGTGCTTCTGCGTGATCCGCCGCCATATCTAAGAATTCGGCGATTTGTGCTAAGGCGCGTTCCTCTGAATAGCCTTCTGCTATGTTTCGGGAACCGCTGCTCCCATAAACAATAACTTCTCCACCAATTTCGTTAGCTCTACGACAGGCAGTCTCCACATAGCGTGATAAGCGCGGGAAGTCTACGGTCTCGCCTACCACGCGTAGGTCGCCAGGGATAAACCCGGCGTACGCCTCTGGCTTTAAAGGCGATTTCGCCACCTGCTCACGGATTTTCTGAAATTCGGTTTCGTCCGACTCGGGTATCAACGCCGATCGGACCCCCGGTTCAATGTAGTCGTATCCGACTTCCGCAAGCCGATTAACATTTTCCAAACCGGTACAGATCCCAAATCGCATATATTTGCTCCTTCTAATGTGTCAGTTTAAACAAACGGGATAACTGAGCGTAGCAAACTATCGCCGACAACAATTAGCAGTGCCACCAAGAATGTATTGAAAAATCCGTTAAGGTCGAATCCAGGGACGACTTTATTGGCAATTCCAAGCAAAAAAGCCGTGATGACGACGGATGCCGGAAATTTTGCGACCGAAAGTAATAAATCAGGAAAGTGCGTCGGACACCCTAAGGCGTGGACAAGTTTCTCATCAAAGCAGTTCTCACACCCCAGCGCATGAATGATGTCAATAGGTGGGTTTGTTATCAGAAAACTCCCTATTCCGTTTAGAAATGGAATGTGCATCACAAGGAGCGTGAGGAGGGTTTTGATAGCAGCGAATCCCAACGCAACCGATATGGCTATTAACCGAGTATTGACGTTCACCGTCGGCAAAAAGTGGACGACTCCGAAAACGGTTGCACTTAGGAGGATCAGACTTAGGAAGTGTGAGATGGGGGTCTTGGGGCTCACGCTGGATTCTCCAACGAGAGGTCTCACGGGTCCCGACCGTTCGATCAATGCCTTGAGGGCGTTTACGGGGATCGCGAAATTGAGGTTTTGTCCATCGTCCCTTGTTTCAGCAACGATGCCGATCACTTCACCTGCGCTGTTTAGGATCGCGCCACCGCTGCTGCCGCGCGAAATCGGGGCATCAAACTGTAGCACTTTACCATGCACTCGCGGCGTTCCCTCGGGGTGAATGTTGCTAATGTGCCCTTGTGAAAATGTACCTTCTAACCCTCGCGGGTTCCCTACGGTGTAAACTGTCTCCGAAATCTCAACGGTGTCGCTATTACCGAGCGGAAGTGCTGGGACGATATGGTTTGCAACTTTTAGGATTGCAAGGTCGTGCTCTCGATCAATCGCGGTGTACCCGTCGATCTCAAACCGCCTTTGGTCATGAACGAGTTTCGCATTACCGTTTGAAGCTTTTTCGATAACATGGAAGTTGGTGGCGATCAGCCCTTCGCCAACGAAGAAACCACTTCCTTGGCCTGCCGGACTGCCACTGGCATTTTTCATTTCCAATAGAACTGTGGAAGCCGCGGCTTTTTCCCATATCTGCTGTGCGGTTTGCGCATCTGCTACAGATATGGAAAAAACCAATAGAAGGACCGAAACGATAAAGCTGCCTAACAATCTTTGCTTTTTCATTCTGTTTTCTCCTTATTGTCCGAATCGACGCTTGCGTTCGCTGTAAGCACGTAGGGCGCGAAGGAAGTCAATCTTACGGAACGAGGGCCAATAGGTATCACAGAAATAGAATTCTGAGTAGACGCTCTGCCAGAGCAGAAACCCTGAGAGCCGTACCTCGCCACTCGTGCGAATAATTAACTCCGGATCCGGCAGATTTGAAGTGTAGAGATACGGATTAATCTTATCTACAGTGAGTTCGTCTGCGATTTGCCGAACCGATTTGCCGGTTTCACTCTCCGCTTTGAGGTGTCCGCGAAAAGCCTCGATGATTTCTTCGCGGCCGCCATAAGCCACAGCGACATTGAGAATGAACTTTTCATAATGTTGCGTCGCTTCCTCTGCTGCCCGAATCGCTTCTTGAAGACTCGGTGGCAACAGTTCTATCTGCCCCATTGCTCGGACTTTAATCTGATTCGTGTGGAGTCCTTCAATTGTGGTGAGTTCACGCATCTTGCGTTCAATAAGTCCAAGAATGCCTTCGACTTCATGTGCTGCCCGTTTAAAGTTATCAATCGAGAAAATCCATATTGAGAAGATCTCAACGCCGAGTTCATCGCACCAATGAAGCACCTCTTCTAATTTATCTGCGCCTTCATAGTGTCCTTTAATAACATCGTCAAGTCCGCTGGCTTTTGCGTAACGGCGGTTCCCATCAAGGATGACACCGATATGACGTGGTATGTTCCACGTGTTCGCTTCGGATTCTAATCGCCGTTGATAGGCATTGTAAAAAAATTTTTCAATTCGATTTTTCATCGAGCGAAATGGCTTCATCGTGTACTCCTGATCTGCAGTCGCAAGTTGCCATTACGGCGCAGCTTACAAACCCGTATTACGAATTCTATTATAGCACGGCAGCGTCCTTAAAATAAAGCCTATTTTCTATCGTTACTCCGATTGAGTGACTTTTTTGAATTTTCCGCCGAATTATGTTTTAAAGATTGACACGCTATAGTGATTGTGATAAATTTGTTGAAATATATGGATTGATATATTGCAAAATATTGTTCTGAAGCTCTGAAAGCCGTATTTGTCTCTTAGTTCGTCTCTATAGTGACCTCTAAAAATAATAGGACACCTTTTGAAAGACAGACGAGGAAACCTTGAAGAAACACCCAAGCAAAAACCCCCTACGAACTGTTTTTTGTTATTTGAAAGACGGACGAGGGGACCTCGCCCCTACGAACTGTTTTTTGCTAAAGGAAAAGTGTCTACTTAACCGTAGGTTTCGCTATAAATACATAGAAATCATTTTTCGTTCTCTGGAGTTACACTCTATATGGAAGTTGAAACTTCCGCTACGTCAGCGTCATCACAAGTTCCCGCCCACGGTGTTACACTGAAATCTATTCTTATTGCCGTTATCCTGATACCGATCAACTGCTATTGGGTCATTGAGATGGAGGTGATTCGGTATTCGGGACACCCTGTGACGATCTCCCTCTTCTTCAATGTAATTTTCAGTCTGTTCGTCGTTATCGGTGTGAACCAGTTATTGCGCCGTTTCGTGCCAAACTTGGCACTGGTACAGAGCGAGTTGGTGATTGTATACCTGATGCTTTCCATCGCTTCAGGTATTACTGGACACGACATGCTCGAAATTTTGGTGCCGATGTTAGGACACGCCTTTCACTTTGCGACTCCTGAAAACGAGTGGCAGCAGCTGTTTGTGCCGTTTCTCCCTGAATGGCTCACCGTTAGCGATACATCGCTATTGAGTGGATATTATGAGGGTGAGTTGCCACTCTATACGGCTCATACATTGCTTGGATGGGCAACACCTGTGCTGTGGTGGACTGCCTTTATTACTGTGTTGGTTTTCGGAATGCTATGCATCAATATAATCGTCCGAAAACAGTGGATTGAGCATGAAAAGTTAAGTTATCCGATCATTCAACTCCCGCTCCAATTGACGGAAACACCGCGAAATCGTCTTTTTCAGAACAAGTCAATGTGGCTCGGTTTCGGAATTGCGGGGACACTCGCGCTTTGGAACGGACTCAATTTTTTGTATCCGATCTTACCGGAATTTCGGACCCGTGTGCGGAGTTTTCAGATTTTTACGGAGAGTCCATGGAACGCCATGGGGAGCATACCGTTTTCGCTCTACCCGTTTGCGATTGGACTCGGGTTCTTTATACCACTCGACCTGTCATTTTCATGCTGGTTTTTCTTTTGGTATTGGCGGTTGATGCGCGTGTTCGGTGCTGCAATTGGGTTACGCGCCTTACCACGCTTCCCGTATATGAATGAGCAAGCATCAGGGGGTTACCTTGCGCTCTGTGTTTTGGCGATTTGGGCAAGTCGCAGGCATTTATTGCACGTTGCAAGAAGCGTTGCAGGGATTAAAAGCGAAAAAGATAACGCTATTGATGAAACGTCGGAGCCGATGTCCTATCGCGCTGCGACGATTGGTCTTATTGCTGCAATGATATTCCTTGTTCTTTTCTGCTACTATGGCGGCGCGGAACTTTGGGTGATGTTCATCTTTTTCGTCATTTATTACATGATTTCCATCGCAGTGACACGGATGCGCGCGGAGCTCGGTACACCTGTACACGACTTGCACTATTCGGGACCTGATGAAATTCTGACTCGAACAGTGGGGACACGCCGCTTAGGGAGAGATAATCTGATTATGTTCTCAATGTTTTGGTTTATCAATCGCGCGTATCGCAGCCACCCAATGCCACATCAGTTGGAGGGATTCAAAATAGCAGAACGGACAAACATGACGATGCATCGTATCATCTTTGCTTTAACACTTGCAACTGTTTTGGGGTCGTTAGCAGGATTTTGGGCGTTAATTGACAGAGGCTACCGACTCGGGATGGAGGTGCGTGCCTATTCGCCTTCTTTAAGTGCTTTCGGGATAGAGCCGTATCGCCGACTCGCCGGATGGTTACAAGCCCCAGAAGATACACGCATCGCTGAAAGTGGGTTTATGGGTATCGGGTTCCTGTTAACAACAGTCCTGATGTTCTTCCGGATGCGATTTGTTTGGTGGCCCTTCCATCCTGCCGGGTTCGCCATCTCTACAAGTTGGGGGATGAATGTTACGTGGAGCTGCCTTTTCATGAGTTGGCTCATCAAATGGTTGATCCTTCAATATGGCGGGGTTGTACGGTACAGGAAGATAGCGCCTTTCTTTTTAGGCTTGATCTTGGGAGAGTTTACGGTCGGTAGTCTCTGGACAATCTTTGGCATTATCGCCGGAATTCCGACCTACGGTTTCTGGGTCTGAAAAATTGGCTTTCGGCTCTTGGAAACCTTCAGTCGTCAGCAAAGAGGTTTCTGATGAAATTAGGTTCTCTTACTGTCGGCTGTCGGCTGATGGCTGATAGCTATTGCGCCTCAACCTTCGTCTGGTTGGGAGTTTATCGCCAGATTCAACGGCAATAGGAGCAACGTCAAACTAAATAGGAGCGTCCATTGCCATTCCCATTTCAGCGGCACCATTCCCAAAAATTGACCAACAGGTTCAACATAAAGGGTCGTTAGGTGAAGGGCAATAATCACCCCAGAGATAAGCAAGAGCGACGGGTTTGCCACAATCCTTTTAAATAGGGGTTCCCATGAATACCGCAGTGCTTGCCAACAGGTCGCTAACTGTGTCAGGATGAGTGTGGTACATGCTGATGTTCGCGCCAATGCTATATCCGCAGAATTCGGAGTCCCACCAGTTTCACCAGAGAACACGTCTCTCATCAATGTTGAAACCCCAATCGTGTCCGACAACGCAGTGGAACGCCATAACATGAAGAAGAAGGGGATAATCGTCATAAGGCTGATCGTGACAGAACGACAAATAATATCAACGCCTGTTGTTTTTGAGAGGAAACGCGATCTTGTAGAAGTAGAAGGACGATGGTATCTTCCGTCAGCGAATATTTTTTCTGTGCCTATGCCTAACGCGGGTAACACAGTTGAGAGCAATTGCACCCAGATGATTTGGGTTAGTGTTAATGGCATCGGCATTTCATAGAGATAGTGTAGCACCGTCCCGAATGTAAGCGTGAAAAGGAGTGATAGTGTACACGAAAAGTTCCAACGCAAAAAGCCTGATGTGTTCCGGTATGCCTCTCGGGCATGAAGCATCGCATCCTTAACCGCTTGGAACCCTTTGCTATTAATCAATCCATCAGCAGCCGCTTGCACAACGTGTGAAGAATGATCGCTATTAGCAAGGGTAATATCAGCAACATTCATCGCCCGTAGATCCTGCCTATTTTGCCCCAAGAACCCGACAGCATGCCCTTGTCGTTTCAGGCTCAGAACAATGTTCCGACGTTGGTACCAAGTGGGTTGCGAATACGCCAACCAATTGGCTATTTCAGCGTCAATGTCTTCACGCTGTACGGCTTCAAATTCTGCTCTTGATGCAACTGCTTTTCGGTTATGGATGAGACCGAGGTCTTTCGCTAAATCGACTGTCTCTTGTTCACTGTTCTCAGATATGAGGATAATCTTAAGCCCTGTATCAAGGCTTGATTTCAAAACTGTTTTTGTCTCTTCATCATTGCTCACCGAGAAGCTTATGAACCCTAAAAAGATAGGATTGTCTTCCATCTCTTGAGGCTTCAGGATGACATCAGAGGAGTGGAACGCGACCCCGTAGACCTGGGCTTTCGTGTTATGCAGATAGTCTATGACTTTATCATACATTTCATATTTGTCGTCGAGTAAAGGCGTAATTTCACCGTTGACGAGGACAAAACCGCAGGTATTAAGGACTGTCTGCGCATCGCCAAAAATGATATTGAGGTAGTCCTCCGGTGCTGACTCGAACACTTGCATCTGGTACCCATAGTGTCGTGTATATGGATAGGCATCCACTAGAGGGAATTTAGTCCTGATACTATCAAGTTGATAGCCGAGTCGTTCCATGTTTTTTTGAATTGTGGCTTTCGGCGACGGCGTAGACTCGTCAGAATCGGATTCCGAACGGTTTGTATTCTTGGTAACGGTCCCGCTATCAATTCCCTGACCGCCAGAGGTACCGAGTCCAGCAGTGAATACCAAGTGCGGTGCCCCTTGTGGTATCTTCAAATTAGACGGTATTGCTGAAATCGCTCTTTGACGTTCCGCAGGTGCGAGATCCTTCAAAGAATCCAACCATGTTTCCCATGTATTACCATCAACAAGCTGTTCATCAACGAAGATGTTAGAGATTGTCAAAGAACGTGTTGTTGCAAGACCGCCTTCATTCGCGCAAAAGGTGGTGATGCGACTCAACTTCTCAATGCTATAAGAATTACGCAGCGTTAGCCCTTTAGTCATCAACTTTTGGGTGTGCTTAGAGAATGATAATCGGAGCAATCCAACAACATCATAAGGTGCGAAAGCGATGGCGAATAACAGCCCGAGATGGATAAGGGACGGCCAATCAGTTGTCCGGTTCTGGTATTCAAACCACCAACCGATTGCGACAACAATAGCTCCGACCACAATACCTGCTATCTTTATTAGAGCCTGTAAATCCTTTATCTCAGTTTCAGCGAGGGTGGTTGTGGCAGGCATCGGGCGTACGTCTTGACGTTGCTTCCATATTTCCAGTTGTGTTCCGGTTCTCACAACGATAGCGGAGCCGTGCCCGGCGACAATATATGTGCCGCCAAATGCCATATTTTTCTGCTTTTCTGGCGGTAAAGCAGCGTCTGAAAGATCTACACTTGTTTTGTCTACATGAACTTCAGTACCGAAGATCACAGATTCATCAGTCATCAATCCTTCGGATTCGATGATTCTCGCGTCGGCGGGAACGTAATCTCCCGCGTTGAATGAGAGGAGATCTCCCGGTACAATATCTTCTGGTGCGCATTGTATCAATTTTCCTTGTCGAATAACTCTAATACTATGCCCCATGCGTCTGTTGATATCGGCATCTCGACTGCGGATCCGGTATACCGTCATACATGCCGATACGATGTGAATAATCAGAGCGGCTCCGACGATTCCTGTTGCATGCAGGGTAACGCTACCAGACCCTCTCATCAATGAAACACTCAAGATGACTGTCGCGAGTAATAAAATGATGATGCGCCATGTCAGCAGCGATTCCAGAAACACTCGAATCGGGAATATGTTTTCCTCTGGACCAAACTTGTTAGCACCATAGCGCGCCTTCGCACTTGCATAGGCTTCCGCGCTCAGCCCCTGCTCCATGTTAGAGTCGAATTTGTTCAATATTGACGCAATGTTTTCTGTATGAAAATTCGCCATTTTCTTATCTTTCAGTGTTCTCAATGTGAATGCTCGCACCATCGGCATCTGGCTTCAGGATTTTAATATCAGCGTTGATCTGATGTTTCTTGAAGGCAGATTGCATCCGTTCGGCTACCTGTTCTGAGTGTTCCAGGCAGTACGCTGCGATAGTGGGACCTGCGCCACTTAAAGCGACACTAAGGGCACCAGCAGTCGTCGCAGCTTCTGCTACATCGTTAAACCCTGGAATCAGTGAGGTCCGGTACGGTTGGTGCAATCTATCCTTCATCGCAACTCGCAACATCTCAAATTGACCGGTGACGATACTGGCGATTAAGAGTGTACTGCGACTGGTATTGTATACAGCGTCCGCGAAGCTGACCGAAGTTGGCAGGACACCTCGCGCCTGCTCTGTGGATAGCGGGAAATCTGGAATGGCAAGTACAATAGAAAGTATCGGTGGACACGCCAACTGCACGGTATGCACTTTTCTGTTTTCCTGCGTTGAGACGACAAGGCCTCCATATAATGAGGCAGCAACATTATCGGGGTGTCCCTCTAATTCTGTTGCAAAATTGAGGAGTTCTGCGTCTGAGAATGGCGTGCCGCAGAGCGCGTTTGCCGTTAGTAAGCCGCCGAGAATAGCAGTGCCACTGCCCCCCAGACCACGGATCGCGGGGATCCCGTTCTCTATTTCGAGTTTGAAACCTTTTGGACGTTTGCTGCCGCTTCGGTCAAAAACAAGTTCTACCGCTTGAAACGCTATATGCTCTGGTGTACTCGGTATTTTATCTGCATCGACACCACTAACGATGACCTGCGTCTCCGCTTCGGTGGTTTCTAACGTGACTTCGCTGTAGAGTTGCAGTGCAAGTCCTAACACGTCGAATCCGGGTCCGAGGTTAGTTGTACTGGCCGGTACAAGTGCAGTCGCTTTTGGGTTAGAAGAACGAGGCATATAAAAAGTTCCTATTGAATTAGTTATTAGTACTCAGTACGCTACGCTTTCAGGGAATTAGTTATCAGTACTCAGTACGCTACGCTTTCAGTTGTCAGAGGGAATAGTTATCAGTACGGAATCGGGTCCGATTCCTTTCGGTTATCGGTTATCAGAGTACTGGTTATCAGTTATCAGTACGCTGCGCTTTCAGTTGTCAGTGAAAGAGATTATTTGTGGCGGTCACCAAACCGTTGATTGCCACAAGGTATTAACTGAGTACTGATAACTGAAAGGTTTTCGTAGAAAACCGTACTGAAAACTATTAAAACTGAAAGGTTTTCGTAGAAAACCGTACTGAAAACTGACAACCCTTAAAACTGAAAGATTTTTCGCAGAAAAATCGTACTGAAGACTTGACCAACAACTCGTCTACAAATATTTGTGCTAAGGCGCGAGTTGTTAGTCAAAACTTTTAAAGCTACAATTTGGAGATAGCCGTTTCGATTCTACCTAATGCCTCTTGTATATTTTTTAACGAATTGGCGTACGAGAGTCGAAGGTATCCATCGCCATACTTACCGAAGGCGGTTCCGGGTAAAAGTGCGACATCTGCCTCTTCCATAATGTAATCGGCAAGTGCTTCGCACGAAAGCGGTAATTGCGTCACATTCGGAAACACATAAAATGAACCGAGCGGTTTGATACAGCTGATTCCGTCAATCGCGTTCAGTCCCTCCACAATAGCGTCGCGCCGTACTTGAAATTCCGCAACCATTTCATCAACGAAGGTTTGGGGTCCTATGAGTGCTTCTATTCCTGCAAGTTGTGTGAAGGTAGCAGTGCAGGAGTTCGAGTTGATCGTTAACTGTGTGATTTTATCGGCAATTGCTTGTGGTGCAATACCGTACCCCAACCGCCATCCGGTCATCGCATAGGTTTTAGAATGACCTTCGATCAAAATCGTCCGTTCCTTCATACCGGGGAGGCTGAGAACGCTGTGATGTTGACCTTCATAAAGGATACGGGAATAGACTTCGTCTGTCAGGAGATAAAAGTTGTGTTTTTGTGCGAGTTCAGCGATTGCTTCGAGGTCTTCTGCGGTAAGTGTGCCGCCTGTCGGGTTCTGAGGTGAGTTGAGAATCAGTAGTTTCGTTCGGTCAGAGATAGCGTCCACAAGGTCTTCGAGTCGATACCGGAAATCTACCTCCTCACGCAGCGGAAGCGGCACCGCTTTTCCACCGATGAAGTCAATAACAGACTCGTAAACCGGGAAACCCGGTTCGGGATAAATGACTTCATCGCCGTCGTCGATTAAAGCAAGGATCGTGAAGAAGATAATCGGTTTGGCACCAGGTGTCACTGTGACTTCGTCTGGGTGTATTGTAACCCCACGTGTTTCCGTTATATGCTGTGCGACAACCTCTCGGAACGCCGGCACACCAGCAGACGGGCAATAACCGGTATGCCCGTCTTTCATCGCTTTGTACGCTGCCTCAATGATATTGCTCGGCGTTGGGAAATCCGGCTGCCCTATTTCTAAATGGATGATGTCTTTGCCTTGTGCCTCAAGTTGCTTGGCTTTGGCAAGTACTTCAAATGCGGATTCTGTTCCGAGTCGACTCATCCGCGTCGCGAATGTAGGTGTTTCCAAAATTCTACCTCCGTCCCTTAACCATTCACTGATAACCTAACATTAGTTGTTCAACTTTCACCAGCAGAATCTTACCAGGGGCAAAAGCAATCTATTTCCCTTGCAAGATTACGCCGTTTCCACCTGTTAACCAGACTTGTTTATCTAAAATGAAGACACTATTCATTCGGATCTTCCCGACCTCTAACATACCTGCCTTGAGCCCACTCAAGTCCTGGGCTTCCCAGTTTTTACCGCCGTTATTGGTATGTACGATTACACCGACTCCCAAGTCTCCACCGACAGCCCAACCGATAAACTTATCAGCGAATCGAATGCTTCTGAGTGTTTCTTCAGTGCCGCTCGCTTGTGCTGTCCACTTGTCTCCGCCGTTGCTTGTGTAGAGAATAAGACCGTTTTCGCCGACAGCCCAACCGTGCTTATCATCTACGAAGAAGATATCTTCAAGTACATCTTCTGTTCCGGTTTCTTGGTTGACCCAACTCTGTCCACCATCTGTCGTTTTTTGAATCACGCTATTTTGACTTATCTGGGGGACAACGTGTACGCCAGCGATCCACCCTGTGGATTCGTCAAGAAACTGAATAGCATTGTACATGGTTGCTTCGTCATCGCCAACAGCACCTATTATTCCACCCTGGAGTACCTTCCAAGTCCGCCCCCCTGTTTTCGTTGAGAGAATGGTATCGTTTGCTCCGACAGCAAATCCTACATCTTTATTGACGAAGTGGATCCCTTGAAGTGGGTTATCAACTTTGCTTGTTTGTATTTCCCAATCTTTACCGTTAGTCGTGGCGACAATCTTCCCTTTTTCACCAATTGCCCAACCGTGATTTTCATCTAAAAAATAGACGCTGGCGAGTTGAGCATCAACATCAATTTCGGCTTTATTCCATGTTAATCCGCCATCTGCCGTATATCCGATAAAGCCGGGATAGTCCAATTCAAACGGAGAGACACCAACGACCCATCCGTTTTTAGCACTCGTGAAGATGATGGACATGTAATCTCGGGTGTCCGGATCTCGATCTTGTAGGATACTCAAATCTCCCTGTGCTGGTAAAATAATTGCTAAAATCCCAATAAGGGCAAGTCGTGTTATCCGCCAGAATGGGCGTGGATCAAACCTGTTCATTGTTAGTGTATCTCCTTTGTCATAAGTACCCACTACCTAAAGGTAGGGGAAACCTGTGTTTCCTTGCGACTGCGGTTTTCTCAAAGAGTCCACCGTCTTACTATCGCTCCACTTCAGGCAGCTAAGCCTGCCCGTTTTGATTCGTTTTCCGCTAACGTCGTGGGTTGGCTCTGTTTCCACCCATTTTACAGCTGCACTTTCTACCATGCACGCCGCGCGGCAAGTCCGTGGACTTCGGGGGATACGGTTTTCCGCATACCCGCTCACGCATTCCAGTCTGCTTTTTATTGCATTGGCTTGATAAGGACGCTATCCTCCAACTTTAGAGTTGTTGCGATGGGTTCTAATCCACTTTCGCTGGGCAGTTTGTGTTACCCCGCACATATCAATGTTTTTTCAATAACGCCTTTGGTTTCCGTCTACATCCCACAAGCTAAAGCATGGGGATTTGACAGAAGCGTGTAAAAGTACAATATAACCTTGACTTGAGAATTAAGTCAACAATTTTTTTAGTCATCACTGAATGGTCCTGTAATCAACTAAAGTAGTGGGGTGTTATAATGTACGCAACGCCAAGAAACATATAGTTGTTTCTTGCTATTACAATGGCACGTTTCAATATCTATCTGCTATTTAGCGACGATGAGGGTGCCAGTTTTGAAACTTTCGCCTACTTGAAGTTGGTAGACATAGACCCCACTTTCCACGATTTCGCCGGTTTCATCACGTCCGTCCCATGTGAGTTCAGTTTCGCCCGGCAGTGCTGTCAAGGTTTTAACAAGCATGCCATCAATGTCATAAATAAGTACTGTGAACTCGCCTGAAGCATCTTCGATTGCCCGTGCTGGGAATACTATCTGATTGAAATCTGCGTCTGGTGAGAGCGGTGTAAACGGGTTCGGGTACGGCTTGGCGAAGATACGCAGTTTTGCTTGTGCCGCTACAGACATGTTATCTACTTCGTCAACTGCAATAACAGCATACGTAAAACTACCTATGGACAATATGCGTTCATCAATAAATCTATATCCAGCAACTTCGTCTTCTGGGGTTCGTTGTCGCACGCTATCGGGTAAAGGTTCGAGACCGTCGGTTTCTGCTGAACCGAATAGAATCCTGTAGGCTGTTACGTCTCGGCTGACACTCGGTTTCCACGTAACTTCTACCCCCTCACTTGAAATAGCAACACTAAGCATCGTTGGTGGTTCCGGTGCAGCGGTGTCCTCTGATACGTTCACGGTCTGTATCGGAGACCGATCCGATTGCAAAAGACGCGTCTTATAGGCGGTTATCTGGTATGTATGTTCTCCGGGTGGAACATTCACATCACGAAACGTGGTTGAGGAACGTCCTTTAACGTTAATCGGTGATTCTTCCTCATCCCTATAGATGAGATACCCATTCACATCAGGATCCGCCGAATTTTGCCAACGGAGTGTCACGTCGTTTTCACCGGTTGTGTCGGCTTCTGCTGTGAAACCTATAACTGGACCGGGGGGCACATTCGCGATGACCTGCAATGTAAACTTGTCGTTGTTGAGTTTCCCATCTGCCTGTCCTCCACGGATGAATTCACCGATAGGCGCGTCATCAAGATTGCGTAGACGTACTCTGAACGCCGCCGATAATGTAATGGTGTTCGGTGTTTGGCAGTCAAAGATAATTTCGTAGATTGAATTTTGGGTATCGACAATAGCATCTGCGAGTTCGACACGTAGGATATTGCCCCCAGAAACGACCGCACGGGCCGCAAGTTGGTTCCGGTCCCGAGTGATACCTTTGAAACGGTCCGGTTGTGTCAGGAATCCGGGCGGCATCAAGATTTCGATGGTCTTAATTTCTTCACCGAGTTCTGCCAGGGACCTGTCTATGTGAAGCGTCACAATCAATGGTACTGTTGTACTGGCAGGAACAACGCCCTCTGTTTGATCGACAACATTTATTTCTCCAACGGAAGTCACCGCCGTGTATCCGTTTATAGAAATGAATAAGTTAACAACAAGAATGAGAACAATTGATGTGTTTTTCATGAGGCAGACTCTTTTTTTAGAAGATCAGATTGATCGAAAACCGCTGTGTTGTGTTGTTCTGGAAGTCTCCACTTAAGAGTTGAAACCCGTAATCGAGTTGAATGGCGGTCCTGCTGATTGGAATCTTAGCACTTCCACCGAAACTCAGCGTTGTCGCGGAATCGCTACCGTTTTTTAACCCGTAACCACCGCGCACAGCGATAGACCTGTTTAACCAGATTTCAATTCCGGTACGTATATAGATTTCGCCATCACGGCTTGCCACCTCGAAAGTTCCGAGACTTCCTTTCAACAAGTTACTGACGACCGCGCCCTGGGCACTCATCTCTGCGATAGATTCAAGTCTATACGCCAAGCCAGTGCGAAAGTTCAGAGGCACTGTACTTGTATCCACATCAGCTATACTTATATTTGCCGGAAGCAAATTCTCCACGGAGACCCCGATGTTCAGACTCTGAATTGGCTTTGCGATCACACCGAAATCAATGGAAACTGCTGAGTTAGATGTTCGCTCGAAGTAAGGGTTTTCGACGATAAATTCATTCGTCTCATCGAAAGAAATTCCGAAAAACTTTAGGTTCGCGCCGACGGCTAATTGCTTGAAAAGCGTATTGCCGTAGGAGACCCGCACTGTCTGTTCTTGATAGATTTCAGAATCTTCCGCGAGGACACCAAAACTTGCTCCGATTGAACCTATTTTTCCGAATGGAACAACGGCATTGATACTATTATACGTAATAAGCCCATTGAAACGTTGCGCTGTTGTCGCACCAACTTGGATTTCATTGATGTAACCTATCCCTGCTGCGTTGTAGTTCGTCGCGTTGCTATCATCGGCGAGTGCAACGAATGCACCACCTAAACCGAGAGGTCTCGCGCCAACACCGATATCGTTAAATGCGGCGTAGGTGGTACCCGGGGAAAACATCACGATGAATAGAATTAAATGGAGTATCTGTCTCAATCTATTGTGTCCTTTAACATTAATCATAGTGGTTTTTATGACTTTCGGTTCGGCATTTTTGTATTTGTGCTCGGGTGGGATTCATGGATGATTTACTTGGGTTCCCCTGTCATAGGAACAAAGCTGACTGGTGTGACCTCGGTTGCCTCAATAGATGGCGTAGAACACTTTCCGTTGTGAAATTCTTTCCGAATTAGGAGCAGATTTTGTTCAGAATCGCCAACGGGTATCACCATTCTGCCACCCACCGCGAGTTGCTGAACGAGTTGTGCAGGCACTGTCTTAGGTGCTGCTGCGACAAGGACCGCGTCATAAGGGGCGTATTCTTGCCAACCATAACGTCCATTCCCTTTTTTGAGATGAACATTGTAATAGTTAAGTGCCTCCAATCTTGCTTTTGCACGTTTAGCGAGTGCCGGTATGATTTCGATGGAATAAACCGCCTTCGCTAACTCCGCGAGTATCGCCGTTTGATAACCGCATCCGGTACCGATTTCAAGGACTTTTGAAGTCGATGTCAACGCCAATAGGTCCGTCATAAGTGCAACAATAAACGGTTGTGAAATGGTTTGGTCGTAATCAATCGGTAGCGGTCCATCTTTGTATGCCAAGTTGAGATGCTGAGGTTTCACGAATAGATGTCGCTCCACCTTTCGCATGGCTGCAAGGACTTGAGGCGTATGAATACCGCGCGCTTCGATCTGATTTTGGACCATTTTGCGGCGGCGTGTTGAATGGTCTTTGTCGAACAACATTTTTAACGCTGCTCCGGCTGTCGGTTTTCGGTGTAAGGGTTAGGTCACCTAACCCTTACATAGCATATTTCTAATAGCCTACACTTATTTGGTAAGGCATTAAGAGAAAAAATCTCTGTTTTTTGATGATGTCTAAAAGTTTTGTAGTAGCGTTCAAATCAGCATATTGAGTGAAAAACCGGAGTGGCGATCCGATTTCTGCTGCCGTATCCTTCACATCATCCTCAAATCCGATTCGAGGCTGGGTCGTAAATGGAAACGAAAGATTGCTGAATACTTGTGAAATCCACGTCTTTTTAGGGAATCGAACGATTTCAAACGACTGTTCATCCAATCCTGCGCGTTGCCTTGCGATCGCAATCGCGAGGTTTAAACCGCCCAACTGATCTACCAATCCGTGTTCCTTTGCTTGTCTACCTGACCAGATACGTCCCTGTCCGAGTCTATCTACATCTTCTACTGTTAGGTGCGTTCGCCCGTTTGCCACCTTTTTGACGAAGTCCTCGTAAATTTCTTGGATCTGTTTTTGTACAATTGCCTGTTCTTCAAGTGAATAGTCCCCATAGTCTGTGTAAAAATCGGCGTGTTTACCGCGTTTGATGATCTCCTTGTGGATTCCGAGTTTTTCGTAGAGTCCTTTGAAACTATACTTCCCGCTGATGACACCGATGGAACCGGTAATCGTCCCGGGTTCGGCGACGATGATATCTGCGGGGGCCGCTATATAATAGCCGCCTGATGCTGCGACATCTCCCATGGATACGACGAGCGGTTTAACCTCCGTGAGTCGCACCAATTCACGCCATATTGTATCCGCTGCAGAGACAAGTCCGCCCCCACTATCAACACGCAACACAACTGCTTTGATGTCATCATCGTCTTTTACTTCTCTGATGACACGAGCGATTGTATCTGCCCCCATGACTTGTGTCCCCAGAATCGGATCGATAAAACTATCGCCAGTCAACATAAGCCCCTTTGCCTCAATCACTGCGAGCTTCGGTTGTGGGACCTGCCAATCTTGTGCACAGAGCCTACTGTTTGCGTATTCGCTAACAGAAACCAAGTCAGTGCGGTCATCCGCGAGTTCCGCTACGACATTGTTTAGTTCGTCCTCATAAACGAGACGGTCTACCAGTTCTGCATCGAGTGCTTGACGTGCGGTATAGGGTCCCGCATCAATCCGTTTTTTTACAGATTCGTGGCTCCATCCGCGTCCTTCAGCAATGATGTCCACGACTTGTTTATAGAGGTCATCAAGAATAATATTCTGGATTTCGCGCTGTGTTTCGGACATCTCTTTTCTTTTGAAAGGATCGGCTGCCGATTTGTACTCACCGATTTGCTCAAGGTCAGCTCTGATCCCGATCATATCTAACGCACCTTTATAAAAAGAACGTTCTGTCCGTAAACCGATCAATCGGACTTCAGCAGACGGATGAATCAAGATACCATCACATGTCGCAGCGACGATGTAATCGCCGGTGGAACAGTTGGTGAGGTAGCAAAGCACAATACGTCCGGATTCCCTAAAGTCCAAGATCGCATCCGACATTTCTTGGAGCTGTGCGATCCCCTTATCATTTCCGCTAATACGGATGAGGACCCCAACAATATCGTCATCCCATTTTGCTATGGGTAGGATTTCTTTGAGTGCGCGCATTGATAGGTCAAGAAACATGCGTCGTCGGAGCAGCGGTTTCGTTTTAGGCGTGTTGGCGTACTGAAAATAACCGACACCGACTTGGGCATCTCGATTCTTGTCGAAGGTGTTATCAGTTCCGATACCCCAATGCCCGATATTGATACCGAAACGGACATCAAAACTCAGGTCGTTATTTAGGGTGCCTCGTAACATAAGTTCACGGATCGGACGGACTTCCAAGGCATAGCGAAATTTCCAGTCTTCTATACCTTGTGTCTTTTGCATGTCGATTGAGAGTGTTGTCCGCCACGTTCCGGGACGCAGCGCGAATCCGAGATCATAAGTGCGTCCGATTTTCTCAGCAAGGAGTGTCGGTCGATTCAGGTCGCGTGCCATTCCACCGATCGAGATGTAGCGTCGCCGGTACATCAAGCCGAAAGACAAAGACCGAAATTTGTCGTAACTCGTATTATCCGAGTTCATCCAACTGTAACTCGTGCCCCAGTAGAGTCCGTTTCCTAAATGTCGTCCTCCGGAGAGTGTATAGCGAGTAAAATCTGTATCAGCGTCGGCACTGACAAATTCCATGCCGAAACCGGCACCAGGGATAGCAAAGAAGAAAGCGTCATCGCCAACCCAATCGCTCTGATATGTACGGAGGTAGTATAGATTTAAACCGCGCCCTGTAGCGAGTCCGGATGGATTAAAGAAAGTGGATAAGGCATCGTCGCTCATAGCGATGGAGCTCGCTGGCAAGTGGGTACGCATCTTCGGTGGCGAAGCATCGGCACAGAGCGCGCTCACGCCATAAATGAACGCCGCTGAAATAACAGCCTTCCTGATATAAGCTAAGTACTTGCTAAATGAAGGTGTAACAATTAATATGTTTTTCATTTAATATGAATCGGCAAGTCAGTAGGTTACGCCAAACTGGAGTTCAAAATTTATACAATAGAATACCACAAAACCGCGAAAATTGCAACAAAAACACTAAGCCTCAACGCAATTTTCACATCTTTGCTACATATCAAGTACCGTTGGTAATACCATTTCTATAGATTATTGTCTCATTAGACGGTTCTTAGGGTCGTTGTTTTCAGGACACAAACTAAAAGTTTTGCGGCGTACTCGCCTAGATGCGAAGTGCATCGTGCTGCAAAAAAGAGACATTTTCAATTAGAAATGGTATAAGTTTCAAACCGTATTCACTGCAGATTCCGCGTAAATTCTGCATACGAAATGTTATGAACGTCGAGCGTATTGGGGGAACAACTCATCGTGGATCTCGCTGCACTGTTGGAGATGGACTCTTCGGCTTGCATCGGCAGTGTCCACCATCGTTGGAAAGAACATACCTGCACCGGTATCGATTTGGTACCCGCCTGCTGAATGGACGCTCAGATACTGATGTAACGTCTCTAAATCTGGTTCTGTTGTGCAATGTTGGGTGCAATTCATCGTGAACATCCGGCGGCGTGTACCCCCGCCAAATGCTGCGTGATAGGTATCGTGATTAAAAATAACGACATCACCGGGTGTGGTTTCCAAGGCGATGCTGGTTGGAAAGTCCCGAGGCGAAATGCCGTAGAGTGCCTCCGATTGGTTCGGATCAATTTTTTCTGCCCGAATGAAATGTGCAGGGTTCTGGCTGCCGGGGATAATGCACAAGCATCCGGTGTCTTTTGTCAAGTGATCGAGGTAAAAAGTCACTTTACAGGCAAACAGCCTTCCCCAACTCCCATCAGGATGCCAGCCGGTGTCGCCAGTATAGTAATTGCCATCGCCGCCGGCATAATTAAAGTCTGCACCAAGCACGCCGCCGATAAGTCCCTTGATACGCTTATCATCAAGTAGGGTGCAAAGTCGCGGGCGATGCTCAATGGGTCCTCCAAACATAGTCCGACGTGTACCGTCGTGGTCTTTACCGCCCCCGAATTCCTGGATTGTAATTTCAAATTCTTCTGTAATCCACTCCATCTCGCTTGGAGCAAACATCCCCGGTATTGCAAGGTAACCGAATGTATTGAAAAAATTGACCTGATGTTCTGTTAATTTCATTTTTTCTTTTTCCTTTTTCCATTTTGAATCCTTTGTAAACGCAGTTTGAAACCTTTCATCATTCCGCTCGAATGATCCGCCATGTATCTGCTTCGTTCGCGAAAACCAACGTTACTCTCCCTGATGTCTGTTTAACCTGTCCATCCGTTTTCGTCACGTATTGCAACGTATAACCTCCCGTTACAACCGCAGTGTCGTCAACGATGTTCGGGTGGATGTCGATATTGGTGAGCGTCATGTCAATCTGATGATAAGTTTCAAAGAATTGTGATGCCTTGGTTTGAACGTCTTGATATGTGCGTCCGTTCGACAGATAAGTCTCTGAAAAACAAGACATAACCTGTGCCAAATCGGCCATATCATATCCAAGTTCATATTGGCTTAAGACACGTTGAATGATCTCCTTGATTGTCGGCTCTGCCTGATTTTTACCGGTTTGCGTTTCGGTCGGTACAACATGTCCGACGGATTCGGGCGGGATACCTTGCACAATCTGTTTAAGCGTATGTACCTCCGGTGCCGGATACCCCCAAACTTCGATCTCCATAACGCGTGCGATGCCTTCTACATCGTACACGGGTCGCCTACCAGCCATGTGTTGATAGTTCCGTACGGTATCGTTTGAGGATACGGGAACAAGTCTTATTTTTTTCGCAATTAAACGGTCCCGGACCTCATGGACTCGCTTACCTTTGGTGTTATTTCGCGCCGTATACTGCTTATCTCGCGTATCACCTGACGGTATAAGCCCCCAACCGGTGCCGTGCCAATACTCGATTCGATAGTCCTTTAACCCGAATCGCGGTGCCGGATATTTTTCGGAGTCAATCGTCCACACAACGATCTTACGAATGTCAACGGGTTTAACGAGTGTTACGGACACGTAAGGTCGCTTATTCAGGTCCGAAGTGCGAAGATGTTCTAAACTGCTACCCCAACCGCTGCCTTCGTCCCATGTCTCGGAGGTAGTATCACCGTCAATGACCTCCTCGGCGCGGTGATTAGGAACGGATTGGGAAGCATCTGCAGTGGCACCGTTTCGACTGAGCGCGAAATTGATAAGCGGTGGCGGTGGCTCTAAAAGATGTTCCTGCAAAGTTTGCGATTTGCAACCGATGATTGAAAGTAAGAGCGTCAGATATACAATATACACACGAAGCATCGTCTCCCTCCTTTTTTGTTTCAGCGTAATACTGCCAGTCGTCCAAGGATCTGCGCGGTCTGTTCTCCGACAACAGCGCGTATCCTGTAGAAATAGACACCGTTGGCGAGCAGTACGCCGTCCTCATCTCGTGCATCCCAGACAGACTCGTTGTATCCTTCGTTTCCAGAAGCCTCTGTCAGCGTCTTGACCTTCCGTCCAGATGTTGTGTAGATCGTTATAGAAACTTCATCTGCATCGAGTGATAACTGATAGGTAAAAGTTGTTTCTCGCTTCAACGGATTCGGATAGTTATGAGCGTCCCAAACCCGGAAAGGTGTTTCCTCTGGTGAAAAGTCCGTATCGTGCTTTTGGAGTGTCCGATAATCGTAATCCGTTAACCATGCGACTTCTGCGTTTAGGGTGTTCAACAACTCCGCTTCAATCGTTCGATGCGAATATCCAAAAAGTGGGATATACTCTTTCACTGCTTTAATATGTGGTTGTATTGACTTTGAAAACTCGGTGGCACTGATAATTTTGGCACGGATCGCCTCTCCTGTTTCGGGTTCATAGCCGAGTATAATCGCTTCTACTAATTTGGCGCGACTCTCAAATAAGAGTACCCACAACGCCATCAGGTGAACCGCATCGCTTAAATCTTCAGTTGCCTCAAGATCAAACGGCTCTGCGACTTCGGATGCTATTCTAATTTCGTTAGCAGCTTGTTGTTGCGGTGCCAAGAGTGCGGTGAAGCGGTTCGAGGCATACTTAGCGATCTCTAATTCGGGGATAGATAGTGTATCCTCTACAGCCCGCGGTCCAATAAGCGTCCAGAATCGCGTCGCGAGTCCAGCAGAACCGCTCCCATAAGTGCCGCCTACCGTTAGAGCGCCAGCATAGTCTAAAAAATAATTCGCCATGTTCCATCCGTTTACCCGTAGCGCGTTCAATATCTGTGGTGCTGCTTCGGTTCCGTATCGTGCAATCAATTCATTAAGCAGCAGTTGAAAATAGTCGAGTTCAATATCCCAATTGAGGCGTGCGCTGACGAGCCTATCCAGGTATCCTAATCCTTGTGTTGCCCCTTGAACGGTAAAACCACCGATCCCGATGACACCGGGATCATTGGCGAGGTGCCGGACCCCTTGTACGAACAGATCACTCTCAAGCATCCAGAACGGCATCACCTCTTCCACTTCATGTGATAAGACGATGTAGCGGTGCCCAATTTCACCGAGTGCCCTAATTTGCGGGATAGGTACCCCTGCATCCGCGATGGGTTCACCGTCTGCGCCCCATTTTCGCGAGAAAATTGTCCCTTTCGGTAACTGCCGTGCGTAGGCACCTGTAGCGTCTTTAAGCCAACTGCTGTCGTATCCAGAAATATAGAACTTGAAATCAGGACGGACCTCATGTGCAGCACTAATAATTGTAAAATAGACCTGCCAGAGTTTTGCTTGTCCCTGCTCTGTTCTATCACCGCAATCCGGGCAATTGCATGCCCGCGTTTCGTGTCCCCATGATCTAAGATGCAAACCCGCAAGCGTCGGATAAGTACGTACAATTGCCTGAACCAGTTCCTTTGTAAGCGTATGAAATTCGGGTTTCGACCAGCAGAACGGTCGATAAGAGACCTCGTTCCGCGATGCCCCATAAAGCACCGTCGGTCCGAGAACATCAGGACGCTCCCGAATCAGTGCCTCCGTCGGTTCTCCCGTCACGTACATGAAGAGGTAAGCATCAATACCGCGCCGTTTGAGCGCATTAAACCGGTTTTGGAGTGTTCTGATGCGTTCCCGTCGTTGTGCTATCGGTTCATCTTGCAGTGCTTCAAATGCCGGTGTATCAACATATTTGAATGCAGTACCGAGTCCATCTTCGATACCTGTACCGGTCCAAACGCCTTCGCCACCACTCATGTTAATCCGGTTTCGAGCGAGCCAATTCGGGTCTTCTATCTCTAACACGGCGCGCACCGGATAAAATGGCGCAGATGTCTCATCTATAAACGGCACGAGCAGTGCCCTCGCTTTAGCAACCGCCACCTCCGGATGCACAGGTGTTAGACCCGTTAGTGCTGTGATACATCTTTCAATGAAGGCATAAGCACCATAGATAACGCCTCGTTCGGTGTGTGCTGTCACAACGATAACAATCTCAGTTCCGACCTCGACAGTTTTGATACGATAGCCTTCATCTCCAAGTTCTTCTCCGAGTGTGAGTTCTATATTCGCTTGTAGTCCAGCAATTGTAGGATTTGATCTCGGCGTGCCTAATACAATCACCGTCGTTGTTTCTGTTTGTTGTCTATTGGTTCGGATGTCGAGTTTAGCCTCTGTGAACTGCTGAATAAAATTCTGGATTTCCTCAGCGGCGAACTGCTCCTGTTCTGTGGCACTTGCACCGATTTGGATCGTTGCTCTCGGTTCGCCGGATACTGCGATAGGGATCCGATTACTTTTTGCTGGTGTGACGAATGTCAGCATACCGAGAACAATAATAAGTATACCGAGACATCTCTTATATGGTGTTAGCCTTAGAGACTGCGGACGGCGCGTTTTAGTGGACATGTTCACCTTCAAATCCGTGAAAGAAATAGATTGCGCAAAAAGCCAGCACGAATCCGACGACAAATAGCACCCTCGCGAGACGGGTCAAATTTGCCTTTTGAATGGTATATTTACCACGGAATCCATCCATAACGACGTGCAGCAGTGTCCCTACGGCGAAAGCTGTTACGTAATCAGTGAAGTCTGCGAAAACGCCGCGTAGCAGTTGCTCTCCGATTATCGCACCTACCACCGGTCCAATTATCAGTGGTGTCAACCGCGCTAATGCTTTAGCAAATACCTGATCTCGGAGGAGCGCGACGGCGATAAGCGTCCCGACTGGCAGCCGATGAAGTAATATACCGAAAGCGAGGGCAACACCGAGTTCGTCTTCTCTGGCTGCGATCACCAAATTGAATCCATCGGCGATCGAGTGAAGCGATAGACCGATGACTGTTAAATTAACACTCCAGCTACTTTCTGTGTTATCTATATGCCTTTGGTTTTCATCTTGCCGATGTGACGTGAGATACCCGACACCAGAGATCAGAAGGAATCCGACCCACATCACAAGGATTGTGGTATACCCTACTTCCGTGTAGAGGTGCATCATCATTACCAAAACGATGCCGAGTACTGCTCCAGCGGTCAGCCCGAAAATGCTACCAAAATGTTTTGGCTGTACTTTGGATACAAAGGCGATTCCTGCACCGAGTGGAATCGTTACCACCGCAAGCACCAGATAAAGTATAAGCATAATATAAATATAGCAAAATTCGGATTGCATTGCAATCTAAATTCTGTATACACATTCATCAATTTTTGATTTGACCTGTTTGTGTATTAATGTTATAATACATTTTCACTGTCATGCAAAATGGCGTAAATTAACTCGGGACAGGTTATATATCTCTGTGTTTGTATCTCGTAAAGGATAAATACGAATGTTAGAAAAAATTTTTGATATCATCATCGGTTTTATGCTCAATAGGGATTTGGAAAAGGAGATGGGCGGTCGGCAGAAGCTTTTTAAAGGGAGGATCGCTGAGATTCCTTCAAAAATCTTTGATCGGTTCGTCGATTTTATCGTCGGAACTCGGTACTCCTATTACTTGGAAATGCGTCGGAATATGCTTGAAGGCGGTGTGGTTGAGATTCCTTCAAATATCTTTGATTGGAAGGCACTTGAACGCACGAGTCGTTACTTGCGTGTCTATATGGAGGATTTCTATGAGCGGTTCATGGAGCATTATGACGGAAATTTTCCCGATGAAGATTTTAAAGACTGGTTCCGTTACTTTCATATTGAACGTCCTGAACAGGAGTCGAACAAGAAATCTGTTTCCGAGGCACTGCTCGCCGACGATCTACCGAGAGTTTGAGGATAATCTACTGAGATGCTGGTTTTGAGAACGCTTCAATCCGGCATCTCGTTGTAAGTCTCACCATCCAATTTCCGTCCTGTTTTCGATTTTCGTTTGCCCCCCCATTGCTTAAAGAAAAATGCAACGTTGGCATCCGCACACTGTTCGCGGATGTCAATGACCCATTTTTTTTCCATTTCGCGTGCGCCGGGACCGGACTCACCTCCTACGATAACCCAATCTATTCCGTCAAGTTCTAAATTTGGAAGCGCACCGAGCAACGGCTCAAGCGAGAGGAATTTGATATGCGCATCGGTTTGGCGGAGCGCATCAATCCGATCTGTCACGCGTTCATCTTCAACGCTAACTCCCATCCAGATATTGGAAGGCCACGGCAATTCCGTATTGAATTTTAACAGTTGATCTGCTCGTTTTGTCAAGATTTGAAATTGATGCCAATGTGCCTGCTCCATCACAGCAAAGACTTCTTGGATGTAGGATAATTCAATCTTTTCGTGAAAAAGGTCGCTCATGGAGTTGACGAAAATTCGGCGTGGCTTTTTCCATTTAAGTGGTTCGTTTAGCAATTCACGAACGATTTGAACCTTTTGCGTCCAGCGCGGTCCTGCTTTGGTATTCTTAGCTAAACCTTCGTAAGCCATACCTTTGCCAGAGAAGCGCGCTGCGATCCGTTCAGCATAACAGAACCTGCAGCCTTCTGAGACACGGGTGCAGCCTCTTACTGGGTTCCATGTGGATTCTGTCCACTCGATTTTTGAGGATTGGGTTGCCATTTTTTTACATTTATTAAATGTGATAATTCAGTAGTTTGGACAATTTGATCTCATTAGAAGTTATGAAAAGTTGGGAGTGTTCTCCCGTTAAGGTTCCCGAACAGATGTTAGAATTGCCTTCTAAAGCTGTTTTTAGGGGTCTATTGTGTTAGAAACTACTATTTTTTCGGTGCTTTTTTCACCATCGTGAAAATATGAATCTCATGTTGTATCTTCAAGGCACTTTAATTTTTTTTGTACGCAAAAATCTATGTCATACTTTTTCTGCGATAGGTTAGGGTCTGTCGTTTCAGGTTGTCGTCCTTTGTGTAGGTGAAGGGTTATTTTTACATTTTTCTTTATTAATATAATTAAATTAATATGTATATGATAACATACATGATGTAGAAATGCAAATTTATTTTTTATTTCCCCAAGATTTTTTTCAAAACAGACAGGTTTATGGACATTGCACTCCGCTGGAGTGCAAAACGGGCACTATCCCTTCTATTCTCACTGCGAAGCAATATTGCTCCGCTGGAGCAAAGAGGCTTTTGGAGAAGTTAGGGTCTCCTCACGCCAGAGGCGTAATATGTCTATAGTGTCAGATGTCAGGGATAAATGCACTTCAGCGGAGTGCAATGTCTTAGATCGCCCCGATAGGGTAACACTGTTAGCATATTTACACACCCTTTATTTTTTATCACTCTTCATCCAAAGATAGATAAAACCGATAAATCCGCCAACAACTCCAATGCAATAGAAAGCGTAATAGATCCATATATTCAACAAATAGGTTAGATATTGGATGCCGACGAAAACGCTAATAGCCAAGATGTTAAAGATGAGAGGGAGCCAAGCTCCGGCAACCATCCGTTTTTGGACAAATTCTTCAGCGAGTGGCAAGCCAGAACGCGGTTTTGGAAAGAAAATGACGTAATAGAGTAGCGTCATTAAGCCCGGTAGGACGTAAAATATGCCTGAAGCTCCCCAGATGACGGTAGCGATGCAAAGCATAACAAACGTACACGGGGCAATGATGTAGAGGAGCGCAGTTCCCTGCACACCACGCCACAAGTTACTCGATGCTGGCAGTGGGGCAAGCGTGAACATCCACGACGCTTTGTAGTGCTCCGAATATCTGACAGGTAAAATAAAGCAGCCAGCAAAGCTTATACCGACAAAGCAGAACATAATAGAGAAACCCGGACTTAAGCCGATGGCATAAGCATGTTGAATCCAATCGAGAGAAAACACGTCACCGTGCGTAAATGAGACGATGATGATAATAATGCCAGCAAACGAACTGAGCACTTGGCGTAAGATGTGTTTATCACGGTACATATATGCGGTGCTGAGACAGAACCCTGCTCGTATATCAGAATTTCGGAACATGTTCGCAAACAGCGGCGTTCTCACCCGCAACTCAGATTTCTGTTGATTTCCGGATTCCAATAAGTGAGAGAGATATTCCGAATAGCTCTGCGCGATACTCCGAAGCGGAACCAGTATCAAGAAGAGCGTTGAAACAATAGCCAATCCTGTTAAAACTATATCTCTCAAAATATTGGGCCCCTCTATTTCTCCGAGCGCAAGCGATACTGCACCGGCAAACCAACCGTTCGGAAGCGCGTAGAACCATTTCAGGACTGAGGTTAATTTATCTATGCCGCCATCTGATAATGAGAGCGGTAAACGGGGAAGAAGGATCCATACGACAGGGAAAAGTGCGGGTAGTGTAAATTGCGCGTATTGTGCGATACTTCGGAGACTCTTTTTGGTATAAAGTTTCGTCAGATAGCCTGCGAAGACTGTTGTCACGCCAATCGTGAAAAAGCCGGACATGAAAGCGATAAACAGGTACGCAAGCGGAAAAAGGTATAGGAGTTCAGAAGAATCCTGAGCATGAATCCAGATACCAGCGACTGCAGGGGGCAGATTCAAGCTGAGTAATAATAGTGCTGTGTAGGTGAGTATCTGCGTCAGTTTCACAAGAAAATAGGTGCGCGATGCCACCGGCGTGTGTGCTACAATCGGGTAGTTTATAGGACTGATAAGGATATCAAAGTATGGGATCGTCCAAAACCCTATCAGTGCCATAGATGTCGTGATACTGATAAGCGCGTAGGTGAACACATCTAAGGGGAGAAGCAGCATAGTTGCCATTGAGATCCCCATGATAAAGAAAAGTCCACACGTTACGCTGAGCGACAGGTTGGTAAAGCGTTTCCCTTCAAGTGCGCGCTTCTCGACCAATCTCTCTGTTTTTAGGAGGATCCTGTACTGTGTTGGAGAGGCCCCGAGCATTGCCACAATTCTCTCAAGCATCTATGATTTCCTCCGCTTTCCTTTTTGAAACAAACATATAAAACTGATAAGTCCACCCACAACCGTAACACAATAAAAACCGTAATAAACCGATATATCAATTATGTAAATCAAAAATTGGATGAATGCGAAGCCTGTCCCAAGGACCATACCGATGGGAGCAATCCACTGCACAAGCCTTAACCGTTTTTGGATGAGTTCTTCAGCGAGTGGCAAACCCGCGCGCGGTTTGGAAGCGATCCACCCTACACGCCTTAACCGTTTTTGGACGAGTTCTTCAGCGAATGGCAGACTCGCGCGCGGTTTAGGGTAAAAAATCACGAGATTGAGTAAAATGATTAATACCGGTAGGACATAAAGTATGCCTAAAGTGCCCCAAATAAACGTAGCCATGCAAAGCATCAAGAGCGTACACGGCGCAACAAGATAGAGGCAGGCAGCCGCTTGTACACCTCGCCATAAGTCACCTGGTGCTGCCAGCATTAGTAGCCACGACGCTTTATAGTGCTCCGAATACTTGACAAGGAACATGAAGGCGGGAACAATGGTGAATCCGAGAGAATAAAACATCGCAGAAAAACTTGGACTGAATCCAATAGGGTAGGCATCATCAACCCACATCTGACCAGACGATAGATTAAAAATAACTGTGAACATAATAGCAGTTACCAGTGAACTCAAGAAGTTCCCTAATAAGATTTTATCGCGACGTATGTACACAAAACTGAGGCAAAACCCTGCACGAACGGCAGGGTTTCGGAATATTCTCGCAAATAGCGGCGTTTTCACCCGGAGTTTAGATGTTTGTTTACTTTCAGATTCCAGCAGGTAAGAGAGATATTTTGAATAACTTTTTGCGATACTCCGAAGCGGAACAAACACTAAAAAGAGCGTCGAAACGATAGCCAATCCTGCTACAATCAAAAAATACCGTTCTATCTGTCCGAGCGCAAGTGCAACTATTCCAGCAAACCAAGCGTTTGGCAGCGCATTGAACCATTTCAGGGTCGCGGTTAGTTTATCCATTAAGTCATCTAGTGATTGGTAATAGAGGGTTGATTTATCCATCAAGTCATCTGGTGATGGGTAATAGAGGAGGATGCACGTTAGGGGTAAGAAGACCGCAAATATAAACTGGACGTATTGCACAATATTTCGGAACGTCTTTTTGGTGTATAGTTTTGTCCAATACCCTGCGAATGTCGTCATCACACCAACTGTGAAGAAACCTGACATGAAGGCGACAGGCAAGTAAACCAGCGGAAAAAAGTACTGAAACTGAGAAGACTCGTGCACGCGAATCCAGATACCACCGATAGCAGGCATCAGATTTAGACAGGCTAACAACGGGATTGTATGCTTTAGGAGCTGCGTTAGTTTTACGAGAAAGTAGGTTCGCGATGATACTGGGGTGTGAGCAATGACAGGATAGTTTATTGGACTCAGAAGGATGTCGAAGTATGGGTTCATCCCGATGCCTATCACTATCATAGACAGGGTTATCCCCATAAGTGCATAAGAGAATATGCCTATCGGGAAAAAGAGTGGTATAGCCGTAAGTGGGATGCTGATTATAAAACAGAAACCCCAAGTCGCAGCAAGCGAAAAGTTCACAGAGATGTTTTTTCCCTCAAGTGCCCGCTTCTCCATTAATTTTTCTGTCTGTAGGAGATACCTGTATTGGGTTGGAGAGGCACCGAGCATTTCTACGATTTTTTCAAGCATTTACGGTTTCCTCCACTCGTCTATTTTTTTGTAGAAAATGGACGCAACTGATAATACCACCTACAACTGTGATACAATAGAAACCGTAATAGACCCATATATTCAGCAGATACGTTAGAAATTGGATGCCGACGAAGACACCGACAACGAGAATACTTAATAGAAAAGGCACAAAAAGTTCGCCTGCTGCCTGATTTTGGACGAGTTCTATGGCGAGTGGCAACCCAGAGAGCGGTTTCGGATAAAGAATAACGAAATTGATTAAAATGATGACGATCGGTAAGACGTAAAATATACCTAAAACACCCCAAAAAGCGGTCGCAACACAGAGCATAAGGAGGGTACACGGCGCAACCATATAGACGAAAGCCGTTGCCTGCGCGCCTCGCCATAGGTCATTGGGCGTACGGAGCGGGGCAAGCGTTAGCATCCACGATGCTTTCCAATGTTCCGAATATCTTATCGGTGAAATGAAGCAACCAACGAAGCTGATTCCCACGAAATAGAACATTATAGAGAAACCTGGGCTGAGTCCAATGGCGAAAGCGTGCCGCATCCATCCTTGTTCAAACATGACGATGAGCATAAGAACACTTCCGAGTGCAGCGAAAAGTTGCTTCAACAGCGTTCTATCGCGGCGCATGTACGCAGCGCAGAGACAAAACCCTGCACGGATAATACTGTTTCGGAACATTCTTGCAAGTAGCGGCGTTTTCACTCGGATTTTAGTCTTTTGCTGACTCCCGGATTCCAAGAGATAGGAGAGATACGTTGAATAACTCTGCGCGATACTCCGAAGCGGAACGAATACCAGAAACAGCGTTGAAACGACAGTCAGTCCTGCTGAAATCAAGAAACGCAGTTCTCTTTCTCCAAGCATCAGTGAGACAGTTCCGGCGAACCAACCGTTCGGAAGCACATGGATCCATTTCAGAAGCGAAGCCAATTGCTCTTCTGATATGTATGGCATCAGACGCGAAAGGAGTATCCACGTCACGGGGAAAAGTGCCGGTACTATAAACTGCGCGTATTGTGCGATACTTCGGAGTACGCGTTTGCTATAAAGTTTTGTCAAATATCCAGCGAAAACTGTCATTACGCCGATTGTGAAAAGACCGGACATATAGACGATCGGCACGTAAACAACAGGAAAAAGGAGCCGTAGCAGAGGAAAATCGCCTTTATGAACCCAGATACCGCCGATGGCAGGCATCAAATTCAAACTGCCTAAGAGCAGCACGGTGTAGGTGAAGATCTGTGTCGACTTTACGAGAAAATAGGTTCTTGATGATACCGGCGTATGTGCGATGACGGGATAGTTTATCGGGGCGAGAAGAATATCAAAGTATGGGATTGTCCAGAGGCTTACCATCATCATAGACATTGTGATGCCGATAAGCGAGAAGGTAAATGTGTCCATCCGCAAAACGAATGGCATAAATGTAAATAAAACACTGAATATAAATCCGATAACACAGGTCACAGCAAGCGACATATTGGATAAGTCGTTTCTGCCTTCAAGAGCTCGCTTGTCTACCAATTTCTCTGTTTTTAGCAACAACCTGTACTGTGTTGGCGAGGCACCGAGCATTGCCACAACTTTTTGGCGTAGCTTGCAAGCCGAAAACTTGCTGTTAGAAGTGTCAAGCATCCAGGGTGTCTCCCATCACAATTCGAACTGCATCCTCCGTTTTCTCATCAATTCCTGTTGTTTCGGTCAGCTGCGTGAAAATTTCGTTGAGGGCACGCTGATTTGTCTGCTGCCGTAGTTCCTCCACCGGTGCATCGGCGACGAGGTTTCCGGAATTGATAATCATAATGCGCGGGCAGAGCGTTTCGGCGACTTCGAGGATGTGTGTGCAATAGAGGATCGTTTTTCCTAAATCGGCAAGCCGTTGTAAGAGCGCTTTCATGAAGGTTACCGTTCCAACGTCCAGATTGGTGAACGGTTCATCTAAAAACAGGACATCCGGGTTGTGCATTAGGGAAGACATAATGATACACTTCTGCCGCATCCCTTGTGAAAAGCCGCTTATCCTTTGATTCGCCTGTGCCTCCATGTCAAACAGTTTCGCGAGGTCTATTATTTTTTTCGAGATGAGGCGTTCTTCTAAATGATAGAGTCTGCCGATTAGTTGGAGGTGCTCTACCAAAGAGAGGTGTTCATAGAGTTGTGCTTCTTCAGGCACATATCCGATGTGCCGTTTTAGTTCAAGCAGCTCCGTTTTGGCACTATATCCCGCTACCGAGATTTCACCGGAAGTCGGTTGCAGTAGACCAACCAGCATCTTAAGGGTCGTACTTTTCCCAGCACCGTTAGGACCGAGATAGCCGACGATTTCGCCTTGTTGGATTTCAAAACTAATGTCATCAACTGCCGTGTTTTGTCCATATTTTTTCGTGAGATTTGAAACCTGAATCATTCTTTTTATCCTTACAATTTAAAATTATTTTAGAAAACTGAAACTGAATACCTTTGGTAGACACCAATTTCAATTTATGATACCATATTTAGATATTTCTATCACCATGATTTCTTGAAGGAGGATACACATGGAATTCGTCCAGTTGACGGAGGCGCAACGTCAAACGTTTGAAGATAACGGATACTTCATCATGCGTTCAGTACTTGACGAGGAGATGATAGGTCGCTTGCTGGAGGCAGGAGACCGTTTAATGGCATCTTTGGATCTCAATGGTGGGCATTATGGACATAGACGAGACGGATTGGTGCAAGAACCTGCCTTCGCGGAGCTTGTTTCACAAACAAGAGCGATCCCCTTGGTGATTCAACTCCTCGGCACGAATATCCACATTACGAATACTGCGCTCCTCTACAAGCATCCGCAGCCACACGAACTCCCAGAGCACCGTGGATGGCACCGAGATGTCGGTCTGCATCTGGACCTCGGACACAAGGCTTGTCCACGCGTCGGCGTGAAGGTCGCTTACTGTTTAACAGATTGTGAGGTGCCGAATTCTGGTGCGACGCTGTTCATCCCGAAAAGCCATAAATCAGGCAAACCGTTGGGTATTCCTGAAGGCGAAATTGATCCGATTGAACCGTACGACGAGCCGATCCTCCGAGCAGGAGACGTGTATTTCTTTGAGAACCGTATTTACCACACCACCGGACTCAACTTTACGGATAAAACCGCCAAGATTGTCATTTACGGATACCATTACGCGTGGCTCAAACCGGAAGGCTATCTGCTCTATTACAATGACAGACAACAACCCGACGAGGCGGTACTGGAAAACGTTGATGATTTGGGAAAACAGTTTCTCGGGGGCGGGGGTGGCGCGGCAGCACAGTGGGCAGCAGAAAATAATCTGAAGTTAGAACAGGCACCACAGGTTGTAACAATCTGATTGACTGCTTAAAATTGATAAAAGGCACGCGCATTTTCTGCCATGATCTTGCGTTTGAGTGTCGGTGAGAGGTTATTCGGGAGTGCCTGATCGGGGGAATCAAAATCCCAGTGTGGATAATCGGTTGCGAACATTAATTTGTCGTCTAAACTAAGCTGCGCAAGGAGTTGATCGAAGTACTCTTGTTTCGGAGGCTCCTCAATCGGTTGTGTGGTGATCCAGAAGTGTTCTCGGATGTATTCAGAGGGTAACCGTTTTAGTTCAGGGACTTCATCACGTAACTTTTTCCATGAGCGGTCGAGCCGCCACATCAACGGTGGTAGCCAAGCGAAGCCGCCTTCAATTAAAACAACTCTGAGTGTCGGAAACTGTTCAAAGACACCTTCACAGACGAGGCTGGTTACCTGTGTCTGAAACGCTTGGGTCATTCCGGCATGGTCTTCGATGTAGTGTGAGGGTCTACCGACAGCGGTGATCGGTCCGACACCGACACCGGTGAAGTGGATAGCGATAGGGAGGTCGTGCTGTACGGCTGCCTCGTACATCTTCCAATACTTGCGTCGTCCCAACGGTTCCATCGTGCGAGCGAGTAGTAGGACTTGTACAAATCCCGGGTGGTCTGCGAGTCGGTTGATTTCAGCGGTGGTGAATTCAGCGTCATCGCATGCGACGATGATAGAGGCGCGGAGTCTCGGTTCTTTTTCGAGCCACTCTTCGATTTGCCAGTCGTTCACAGCAGTTGCCCATGCCGCGGCGTAAGCGAGATTCGGCATCTCACAGACGGGAGTCAAACAGTTGAGGATGCCGTATTCGATGTTGAATGCGTCAAGGAGTTGTTCGCGTAGGAAATCGAGATCGGAGCCCGGTCTATGTCCAGAGGGTGTCCATGCATCGTATCTTGCACCGAAAGGGTGTGCGCGGGGAATGTATGCACCGACGCGATCGGTTGTGCCGACCATCTCGTGATGCTTGCGCCAACGCTCGGAGAGATAGGGGTATAGCACCTTCTCGGAGGCGAGGGTGTTATGGATATCGCAGTCGATGATAGATAGTTTTTGTTGTTGTTTGGGGGGTTCTATTTTCATCATCCTCATTGTCCTCAGGGGTGGTGCGAAATTTCTGGATTGTTATGTCAAAAAGACATCTCTGGCAACTTCACTGTTTATCAACTATTTCTATTCTCATTTGAATGCCGAGACGTGAGGCTATTTTTTTTAAGAGGTTTTGCTTTGCGGTTGTACCGTGATTTTCCGTTACGTAATACCCACGGTAAGGTGTAGTCCTACGTTTGGGGATTGGTTCGGTTGATATAAGCATGCGTTCTGTATCAACCCTTAGTCCTTCCTCGGGTCCTAATTTGAAAATTACCTCACGGATGGCGAAGTGTGCTATTTCTGAACAGAATCCGACAGTACAGCAAATTGATTTTCGATTACCAGATTATCCCATTCTGCGCGGATTTCGCGTTCTCTGTGTGATTCTCTTCTTAGTACGTTTATTTTCGATCGCTCTCTAATCAGAAAATTTCTAATATCTACCTCCTGTCGTTCCTCCACAGTCATTGATTCATATCTTCTTCCCGGAAGAAGTTGGATTTCTGGCGGGCTATTGCGTTTTTTGTGTAATAAAATGCCGGCTCTCCTGCCTCGTATCGCTCTTCTCAAAGTTCTCATACCTTTAGGTTTTAAGAAAAAAAATAGCGGACTTGAGGCTGGTTTGTAAAAGACTTGGTTCCGTGATCTAAGTTCAAATTCATTAGTCAACTTTAACAATAAATTATCTCTATAATCGCTCGCCGGACACAACTCAAGATAATCAAATAACAGTATCAGTGTGTCCGTGTTTTTATTCAATAAATTTACTTTCGTATCAATATATTCTAAATCGTCGAGTTTTTCCCATATAGGCACTTCTTTTTCTTCCTCGAAAAAATCTCGAAGCATATCCAACAAAAACATAGGTGGGACCTCCTTAAAGACTTCGGGTTTTCTATAGACATATTACCCCTACGGGGTAAAGAGATTGCCTGAAAAACTTTGTTAAATTTTAAAAATTTGTTAGTAGCCATTAGGTCATTATATAAAATTTTGTTCAGATGTGAATTAAAAATACTGGGACGATATCCATTGAACTCACCATTCCCTGTTTATCCCATAAGCATCAAAGATCACGTCTGCACCAATTACTGGAAGTCCTTCAACGAGTGCTTGAGCAATTATCAACCGGTCAAATGGATCTCGATGGTGAAAAGGTAAAGTGGTAAGCTTGATTAGGTTATCCACTGTGATGTCTAATATTTCAATACGATTGAAATGGAGTTGTTCTGGAAACAACCTCTCAAACGGTTTGTTTAAAGTGAGTTTCCCTAAACTTACCTTAATGGCTATCTCCCAAAGGCTGGCGATGCTGAGAAACTTTCTGTTGTCTGGGTTGTCGATTAAACCTCGTGCTTTGTCACTAAGTTTTTTGTCACCTGTAAGAAACCAAATCAAGGTATGTGTATCCAGCAGGTATTTCATTCTGTATACTCTTTAAAATCTGGAAGTTCATCGTCAAAATCCTCGCTGACATGAATAAGTCCTTTGGCACTCCCAAAGCCAACCTTTAACCAGGGTTCACAGAAAATACTTTTCCACTCGTATTGATAGGTTGGCATCAATGTGTCCATTGATTCAGCATGAAACAGAAAATGGTATTTCACATACGTCTGGTCTATCAATTTAATGCAGTCATCTAACGCCTCAAAGGTGGGTATAATTGTCGGCTTGCGCTTATCGAAATGTGCAACCCGCTTATCAGCATACGCTTCATGTTTTTTGGCCGCGGATTCAAGTTGCGCCTGATCATCTTTTACCATCTGTGGACAAACGTACATCCCACTTGCATCTGCATATTGAGCGAAGTCATCCATCTTTATGATTGCCTTCAGTTGAGAGGCGTCAGCAATTCCCACTGCTTCAAGATCCGCCTTACCCACCACTTGATCCAAGTCGGGTCCATTAGAATGAGGTTGGCGGGAATTGAAGTAATTGTGGGAGAGTTCTTCAGGGTTTTTGGCAATCTCGTCAAGTAATCTTACAAAAGATATACTATCCTTCTGCAATTTCGTTTGCCGACGGAGCCCAACTAACGCATGAGAAAGATAAGTCCTTGCAAGATAACTATAGAAAGCATTAGGCTTTTGGATACGTGGGTTTTCACGGATTATGCCTTGGATTTCCCAAAACATATTTGCGTCTTGAACAAGTGCTCGAATCTCGTCGTGAATCGTCTCCATCCATTTAAGCCACTTTTCCAGTTTTTGACTTTTTTTAAACTTCTGATCCATTTTAAATGTCCCTAAATTGAAAAAACGTGTAGGTTGAGATAAACGAAAATTAAAAATCACGAGTATCCCATCTTCTATCCAGAGCCATGTCCAATTCACGTTTAAGTATAATATATTGTCAACGCGTTGTCAAACCAAATATTTATTTTAGAAGCGGTAGAATTCTCGGGCATTTTCGGATAAGATTTTGCGTGTCAGCGATTGTGGCAACTGTGCCGGGAACGCCTCTTCTGGGGTATCGTAATGCCAGTGCGGGTAGTCGCTTGAGAACATCAACATATCCTCAGAATCGAGCTGACCGATAATCTGAAGCAGCTCTGCTGCGGTTGGTGGTGCGTCAATGGGTTGAAGTGTCATGCGGATATGTTCTCGAATGTATGCCGATGGGGGTCGCTTGACCCACGGTGTCAGATTTCGCAAGCCGCGCCACTCCTTATCGAACCGCCACATAAGCGACGGCATCCATGTGACACCGGTCTCTATGAGTGCAACACGTAAATCTGGGAACTGGTCGAAAACGCCTTCCGATACGAGACTCAATACTTGTGCCTGAAACACCTGCGACATACCGACGTATTCCTCCAGATAGGTTGAGGTCCACCCGACAGATGTCGGTGGCAATCCGGGTGCGCCGCCGTAATGGATACCGATGACGAGTTGATGACGCACGGCTGCTTCGTAAATCGGATGATAGCGTCTATTGCCGTAAGGTGCTTGTGATCGGGCAGGTAGCATGACTTGGACGAATCCGGGGTGTCCGCCTAAACGTTCAATTTCCCCGACTGCGAGTTCAGGATTCTGGCTCGGTACAATCAGCGAAGCGCGCAAACGCGGTTCGGGGTCAAGCCAGTGCTCAATCTGCCAGTCGTTGACTGCCGAAGCGAGTGCTGCCGCAAAGTCTTCGTTGTGGACGCTCTGTACCCGATACCCACAGGTGAGGATCCCGCATTCAACGTTCCAGAAATCAAGGGCATGCTTACGCAAAAGTGCCAAATCGGATGCCGGACGGTCTTCTGACGGATGCGTAACCTCCGGACGTGTTGAGGTCGGCACGCCATCAGGATAGTCATTGGCATCAGGTCCCGGAAAACCGGATTCTTCGCAATAATCGCACCAGTAGTCCGGTAGGTACGGATAAAGCATCCGAAGCGAAGGCAGTCGGTTATGGAGATCGCAGTCGATTATAGACATCCCCGCTTGAACGAAACTCGGTTTTCCATTATCTGTTCCCATTATGCATTTCCTTTATGCCGAAGTCAGGTTGTACCGTACGTGTGCCAGAAAAGTATCGGTTCGTCTTCACAACCATGTGCCTTGATGTAATGAATTAAGCCTGCCAATGCCTTGCCGGTATAAGTATTTTCGAGCGTGATTCCTTCATGTTCAGCCATCATTTCTACTGCCTGGGTGCCGGCTTCGGTCGGGATAGCGTACCCATCTCCGAAGTCGTCGTGCCAGAGTTCGATATGCTGGGCGCGGATATTGCTTGAATCCGCCACTCCGATAAGGCGACGGGTTTGCCTGACCATCCGTGAGATTGCCCAAGAGTTCGCCACCACTTGATCGGCTACGCGGATGCCGACGACATCGGATTTCAACCCCGCAAGCCGTACCCCGACCACCAAACCTGCCATCGTACCACAGGTCCCTACCGGTACAAAGATAAATCGCGGTTCTGGTAAGATGCCTTCCTCAATCTGTGACTTCAGTTCTGAGACCGCTTTCACATAACCGACGGAGCCGAGCGGCGACGAACCACCCGCCGGAATAAAATAACGTTCCTCTCCAACTCCGAAAGCCGTTTTCAACTTTTCATAGGCATAACGCACAAACATTGTCGTCATGCGATCCACTTCGTAGACTGCTGCGGCGTGTTCGCATATTGTCCGATAGTTTGTTTCCGAATACGCGGTAGGCGGTTGTTTAAAGAGCAGGCATTCCACTCGGAATCCAGATGCCTTGCCATAGACTGCTGTCGCGCGGACGTGGTTAGAACCGGTGGGTCCAATTGTGAAAAGTGTCTTTTTGGTATTGTCGTGTGATGCCGCTGCGAACATGTACTCAAGCTTTCGGACTTTATTGCCGCCACCTAAAGGACCGCTCAGATCGTCTCGTTTTACCCAGAGAGATTCAAAATTGAGAATCCGTTCAAGGTTTGAGAGACGCTGTACTGGAGTCGGGAAGTTGCCGAGTGAATGGTGTGGAATCGATTCAATCATAAAACAGTTCTCTCCACTATACGACACCGCTCTCAATTATCTGACTTGCAACATGCGTAGCGAGTGCAGCGATCGTCAATGTCGGTGGTACGCCGATGGAGGTTGGAAACAGGCTCGCGTCAGCGACAAATAAGCCTTTCACTGCATGGGACTCTCCTGAAAGATTAACGACGCTTCTGTTCGGATTTTCGCCCAGCCGAAGTGTGCCTTGTGGGTGACTGGAAGCCAACATGATATCGTTTGGTACGATCCCGCGTTGGCGAATAATTTCGAGATCAGCCTCGGTTTTGATAGGGACGTGTTGGGTGTAAGGCATCACAATCTCAGTCGCACCGGCAGCAAAAAGTAGGCGAGCGGCGTTGATCGCGCCTTCTACTAACACGCTTTTATCTGACCGCCCCAGTCGGTAGGCAATACTCGGGGTGCCTTTGTAGTTCACCGATACGCGTCCAGTTGTTCTGTCATGTAGCAGGACGAGGAGTGCGGCAATATGACGATAGCGTTCCATCAGTTCTCGATGATCTTCACCGAATCCGGGCAGGCTCGCCGCTACGATCATCTGTGAACCGAAGGCAGGCATCAACAAATAGCCGCTGTCCGGCAGGCGTTTCATATTCAGAAACTGATCAATATAGTAACTTTGTGGGACACCGAGATGTCCATCAATGGTCTCGTTAAAGACTCCACCGACGAAAGCCGCGGGATGCAGATGGAGATTTTTTCCGACGCGCCGGTTCAGATTTGGGAGTCGACTTTTCAGCCAGAGTTGCGGCGAGTTGATGGCACCGGCGGCGAGTACCACCACTTTGCTTTGAACGGACAAATTACCCGATAACAGTTGGGCAGAAACACCGATGACACTCCCTTTTTCCACGTGGATTTTCTCAACTGTGCAGTTGTTATAGAGCCGCGCACCTGCGGCAAGCGCCAAAGGGATATAGGTAACCGCCATGCTTTGCTTCCCTGTTCCTCTCGAATTGTTTTGCGCCGCTTTGGAAACGGGACATCCAAAAAGACACTGAGCTCCACATGTAGGGCATTCGCCGCGGTTGTGCCGTTGCACGACACCGCGCCACCGCATCGCCTCACACCCGCGGCGGATAACGGCGTTTAATGGATTTACATCTGTTTCTTGGATCTGTGTAACGCCGAGGATCTGCTCTACCTGATCGAAGTGGGGCCAAATCTCTGGGACCCGCCACTTGTACAAGAGTGCTTGGGCTGGGCGGATTGCATAACAGAGATTATGTACCGTCGAACCACCAACCCCTTTACCTTGCGAAATGACGATCGCGCCGTCGCGTGTGCGCCGTAGTCCACTATCCCAGAAGAGACGGCGCAGCATCTCCGGTTCGTAGCTGCCGAAAGTGGTTGGATCGTGATTTTCGCCTGCCTCTAAAATAATGACCGATAATCCGGCTTCGGCAAGCACTTTTGCAACGACAGCACCGCCTGCACCGGAACCGATAACGCATACGTCGGCATGTTCTTGCTGTTCCGACTTCTTTCGATTCAGCAGAGAGAAGAATTTGTTGTTGATACTTGAAGACCGAGTGTGTGGTGTGTTCATATCCTTAGAAAGAATTCTTAATCTAATGATTGCTGAAAACTAAAACTGCTGCATTGTCCCGTTTAGGTCACTTACCCCCATTTTTTTATGAATGTTCTTGTGTGAGGTGTTTGGTAAAAGAAATGCGGGAAAATCAGGTGAGTTATGATAGAATACCTCCTGAGAAAAGATATTTTTACACAACGCAGGAGGTATTCTGATGAGATA
>JAJEET010000159.1 GCA_022820835.1 Candidatus Poribacteria bacterium | reverse complement strand
TCGAAATGTTCCGGGATCTAATCGTATATCTCGGAAGTCGCCATCTAAATGGGGCGACGGTCTTTTCCACTCGGCTGAAACGGGGAATTTATTGAGTGCCCAGATGCCATCAGGATGCTGCCTTTCACAATGCGGGATCCCGGGGTATTGCGTGGCGAGTTGCTTAAGGATAGCGAGATAATCGGGCGTGCAACATGCCAAAACATCTGGATGCGTAACACCAAAAAGTTCGGTTAGAGCGCCTGCCTTCTGTATGTAAAACTCAGAGGCAGGCGGATGTTTGCAATCTGCCCATGAACTCGGATTATCAGGATCCATTCCCATCATGTGCCACATCGCTTCCCTCGCTTTTGTGACAGTCTCTTGTGGAATTAATCCGGACAGAAGTAGATACCCTGTTTCTTCAAATTGTGCTAATTGCTGTTTTGTAAGCATATTTACCTCCAGAATGTTTTGGATAGATTAGGAGGTTAAGCGGATAGGTCGCGAGAAATTCGTCCGATGAAATAGGTGTGCTCCGATTTCTAATTCTTATACCATATTTGTATATTAATTACAAATATTAATTGCGGTTGTATGGGTCTACTTGGAGGTCCAATTGTACCATAAAATACGGGCTTTGGCAAATTTACGCACTGAACCGCGAGCGGAGTGCCCACAATCCTTGTCCGGGTTCGCTGATATAGAAGAAGTCTTCGTCGTTAAAACCGTCAGCAAGCGTTTCGGGGTTGTATTTGGCGAGTACTTCGTTGAGGGGTACCCACTGATAGCCGACGGATTCTATTTCGGCTTGGGTGAGATGTTCGGTTGCATAAGTGACCTTGAAACGTCCTTCGGTACTGCCGTGAATTAGGTGCGCCGCGGCGGAAAGATTCTCTTGTAGTTCTGAGTTTTTCGAGACCGCGTTGAGTGTTGTCGGTGTGCCGCGATAGCCGTACTTTCGGATGAGCCGGTCGATTTCTGCGTCCTCACCGAATTCGCGGAGTCCGGGTGCGATGATAATCAACTCGCCGTCGTCCGCCATTGCCATCCGGGTGCGATAGATCGCTTTGTTGCCGAGCCATGTGCTTTTAAACTCCCTCGGGTCCAAATAGACGACTACCTTCGATAGGGGTTCGTCTAAGAATGTCATATTAACGGCTCTGCTCAATTCGGCAGCGGTCTCAAAAGTCCGCGCATCGTCACCGACGTAGAGTCCACGCATCACACGTTCCCCGGAAGCATCGGCATCCATGACACTCATGACATACAAAATGCCGAGTTGTTTCAGGTAGTGCGTGTGCGCATAGTTCAATACCCTCCTGACAGAGGTATCGGTGCGTCCCATGAGTCGTTCCATACCGTCTACGGCACCGAGGAAATGCGACTTGTTGATCATCTCAACCCCGCCAGCACCGACAAGGATGTTCTTAAATCCGTTGGCGATACCGATCACCTCGTGCGGAATCACCTGTCCAACGGAGATGATCAGTTCGTAGGGGCTGGGTACCCCGGTTTCTTCTACGAGACGGTGATTTACAGCGACAGGAATGCTATAATCAAGTTTACCGCCCGAAACCTCCTGCACGAATTCTGATGGCACTTCACCGAAGTGGTACAACCCTGTCCGCCAGTTGTGGACATGATATGTCGCCTTGGGCAAATCGCCATACATCTCGGCGATCTGTGGTTCGGTCATCGGTGCATGCGTGCCGATAGCCGGGAGGATGTCAAAGGTTGTGCCGTTTGCGGAATCCCACAATTCATAGAGAATTCGGGTGAGTTCGCCTGCGTTTGAGTGGAGGCGTGTTATATCCGGTGGGACAACCAGAATCTTTTTCGGGATGCCGCCCAATTTGAAGAGTGCCTCGTGTAGAAGGGTGCGTTTTTCTTCCGATGTGATGACGGTGTCTTTTCCGCCATGAGCAACATAAGTTGACATGTTTTAAAATTTCCTTCCAACCTTCCACGCTTCCTTTAATAAGCATCCTTAATCTCGCCCCAGGTCATGCTTAACTTATCTTGTGGTTCGACGGGTAGAACGAGGTCTTCGACGGAATCGCCGATGAAGAGGTTATCAATATAGACGAGTCTGTAGTTGCCGAACTTGCCGGTTTTGAAGGTTCCGTCTCCACCTTCAGTTGCGGGATCGATCTTGTCAAACGGCGTGTTGTCCTTCCGTTCTTTCAATTTGAAGGTGAAGTTGTCGCCTTCGAGAATGAGTTGGGCGCGGTACCAGACTTCGGGATCGTTTTCCACCAATCCTGCTTGGACGAGTGCCCAACCGCCTTGCCGTTTGTAGAAGTGGTAATCTCGTCCGCCTTGCCGTCGGTCACTGAGATAGAATTTTTCACCGTCTTGGAAACGGAAGACGATACCCATATAGAAATCATCAGGAAACATCATATCCCATTCGGCAACGTAATCGTCCCAAGCGAGGTCACCGACGACATAGATAGAACCGCCGACATCGTGCCGTGACTGATTAGATCCTTTGTCTGCGGTTAGCAGAACTTTGTTGCTCCCTTTTTTCGGATCGGCGACGACTTTAGCGGTTGTAGCACCGTCGAATCCGACTTCCCATTTGATGGGTTCGCTTCCGATCTTATCCTTTTCAAAGTCGTCATGAAACAACAGGGCACCCGATGCCTGTGTTGCTATGCTAAGGCATAGAAGCGGCACGGCAATTGTGAGCGCAAGTTTAATCTTTTGAGAAATTTGGCTGTATCGAGAAAGAGATAGATGTTTGAAAATCATTGTCTTCTCCTTTTGCGAGTTGTACTGAAATTATTGTGCCACGACTGGGTTTTTCAGAACGCCAATACCCTCAATTTCAATTTCAACGACATCACCCGCTTTTAATGCCGTGGTTGTGCCGGGTGTGCCGGTAAAGATTGCATCGCCCGGTTCAAGGGTTATTGCCTGTGAGATAAAGCTCACGATGGTTGTTACAGGGAAGATGAGATCTGCAGTCGTCTGTTTCTGAACGACTTCGCCGTTGATACGGGTCTCTAATTGTGCGTCGGTATAATCGACATCGGTGGTGATGACGGGTCCTATCGGTCCGAAGGTGTCGGATGCTTTGGCGCGCCACCACTGCAGGTCGTTGCTCTGCCATGTGCGTGCGCTGACATCGTTGCCGCAGGTCACGCCTAATATATTAGCGGCTGCTTCTTCTGGTGTCGCCTTTCGGGTCTGTTTTTTCATAATGACGACGAGTTCGCCTTCGGCGTGTACATCATCATCACCGTCGGGTAATTCGATATTGCCACCTGGGTTATTGATACAGGAAGGCGTTTTGATGAAGATTTCGGGGTTTGTCGGCTCCGGTGCACCGTCTAAATGACTCCGGTAATTCAAACCGACAGCCAAAACTTTTGTCGGTGTTGTCGGTGCGAGGAGTTTGACATCTGCTAAAGCGACGGTGTCGCCTGTTTCACTGTATTCTCCGAATGGACATCCCGATAAAACGTTCAGGCTTTCGCCTGAGACGGTCCCGTAACCGATTGTGCCATTTAATTCATATCGTGCAAATTTCATAGTTTCTCCTTTTGTTTTTTCAGCAAGTGGTGCAACCCGAAAATTATTATATTTTACCCTGCATACGGTGTGCTGTCAATTTATTTTTTTTAGAAGTGGGTGTGTAAAGTTCTTGGCATTAAATGAGCCAAGGTATCCAGGATCCCTGGTCCAAAGGGTCCCGAATACCTTGGCTCACGAAATGGTATTGGCGTGGAGCACTATGTCCACGCCCGCATTGGGTTGTGTCGCGGAAGGTTTGATAAAGCGGAGAGCCTCAGAGAAGGCTCTCCACTCAGGAGCATCAGTTTTCGATTTCACAATGAAATCGTCTGAAAGACCAGCAGGCTTGTCTGATAAAATGTAGGGGCGGGTTAGAGACCCATCCCGCTGGCTTTATTACCCCTACAAGGCTTCACTTCTTAGTTATCAACATTTGATGGTTGTGATGAGAGCGTCTACTGTTGTTATTTCGCTTTCCACAAGAGAACACCAGGCCCCTCTGGAGCGTAAGCACCACCGGCAATTAGTTGTCCATCAGGACTGATTGCGACCTTCCGAATCGTATATCCCTCGGCCATTAGAGTCTCTTTGAGTGTGTTCGTGCGGAGGTCCCATACGTGGATGGCTTCACCATCGCCTTTCCCCGTTGCAACGAGGAGCGTCTGTCCATCAGGACTAAAGGCAATACTCTCAACTTGAGCCGTAGGTGCTATGAGCGGAGCCCCTTTGGATTGTCCGGTGGCCGCATCCCACAAATGGATGCCTTCAAAACCACCACCACTTGCGAGTGTCTGTCCATCAGGGCTGAAGGCGACTGCCCAGACCTGGCCTTCATGTTCAAGGATAAATGTAGGTGCAATAATTCCATCTGCCTCAGCCGCTTGGTTCCCCCATATACGGATCGTTTTGTCGGAGCTGCCAGTGGCAAATCCCAACTCGCCAAAGGCAAAACTTCTGATAATTGACGTATGCCCGGTGAGAAAATTGTCGCCAGTTTCCGTATTTCCTCCTGACCATGTGTGAGATTGAATCGTTCCTTGTGTAACCTCTTCTATCAAAATGAAGGCTTCCTCTAAAATGTAGAATATCTGAACAATATTTCTCTGAAAAATATCTTCCCACAGCGGGAGAGTATTCTTGAGTTGTTGGGTGTGTGGATCCCATAATTTGAGGCGATTTTCCTCTAAACTCGCAAGTGTCTGCCCATCAGGACTGAAAGCGAGCGCATGGATTGTGCCTTGATGATCGAGGGTGCCTTCAAAGGTATAACTTGCATCGGCATCAGGTTGCATTGGAGGTACCACTGTTTCCGTTGACGGGGGCGGATCCGCGACTGTATCAGGTTGCATTGGAGGTGCCACTGGTTCTGTTAACGGGGGCGGATCCGCGACTGTGTCAACGACGGTATCCATGCCTCGTTCACAGCCATTTATCAGAATGCCAAGCAGCCCCACGAGAATTATGCTTAAAAGACGTAAATGTTTTTTCATTTAGAAACTCCTTGAGGGTAAACGAACTCATTGGTGGCTCATGTAAAAAGTATGTGTTACGCTTTTCATGAAGTCAATAACCACGTGGGTTAAATTTACCGTTAGCACTTAGACTTGACATGAGCCTCATTGGTTATAGCAAAGTCTACAATTACGCATAGACCAGCGCGTAGGAGGCAATGTAAAGAAAACTTCATAGTAGGTTGGGTTGAACGGATACCGTCGAAATACTAATACTCCAAAGACTACTGACACACGATCGCTCCATCTCTTCGAGGGATACCAAGTGAACCCCAACATTTTTTTTAAAGTTGGGGTTCACTACCTCCTTGAGAATACACAACAGGTTCTCTTGTTTGTTGTATGTTTGGAGGCAGAATCGTATTTCGGAGTTTTGTTAATAGAACAGATATAACACCATTTCTAAATAAACGTCTGTCATTAACAAACAACTCGCTTGTAGTAGGGCAATTCATTGCCCGTCTTACATGCCGATGCCCAATAGCATTTCAAAATCTCTATAATGCAGCTTTGTTTTTTAGATTTGGTATAAGATGTAGGGTGGGTTTAGAAATCCACCCTACACACCATGAACGTTACTTCATAATCAGCATCTTGCGGGTTGCGGAGAAATCGTCCGTAATAAACGTATAGAAGTAAAGACCGCTCGCTACACGTTCTCCTTGTGCGTTCCTACCATCCCAATAGGCGGCACGCGCTTTGCTGCGGTAGACACCTGCAGCCTGATGCCCCAACGCCAATTTTCGCACCAATTTTCCATCAACGCCATGGATGTACAGCGTTACCTCCGAAGGCTTTGCCAATTGATACGGGATCCATGTTTCTGGGTTGAATGGATTCGGATAGTTCGTAAGAAGTGCTGTCTCTTCAGGATTAACCTGTTCATTTTTCAACGCTATGGCGGGAGCTGTTGCTGCGGACGGAACGATCTTGCGATGAGGGAATGCAACCTCCAAACCATGAATGCTATTAAGGTGCGCAGCTTTAAGTTTAAGGGTAACGTCGGTGTAAGAGCCTCCCACCTCTATCGTCGGCGGCGTGACGAATGGAATAAAGATAGGATTTATAACCCATCGCTTGCTACCGTAAACACGCGGTATCGGAAACGAATGCTCTTTACCGTCAAGAGGAAGCAGGAAAGTTATTTCCTCTCGATCTTCACGGATTCTGTATAAAACAGAGGTAACAGAATTTGCGTAATACTCAACTTCTGCCTTCATTTCCAGATGATCTACACCATTTCGCGAAATAATTCCCCGCGACTCTATATACACGACAGCTTCAGTTATATTGAAACATACGTCTGAATCAAGTTCTGTCCGTTTATAAACTTTGTCTTGTTGACGGACGTATATATTCACGGGGTTTTCTTCATAAAGGCAATCAAACCCTAGGTTAACGATGTTCTTTCCTACAGTGGTGTAGTTAGCTGTACCGTGAATAAAAAGATAATCATCAGCAGGTGCCCGCTCCCCATATACATTCCGTAATGCTCGTCGATCTCCATCAGAGATCGTGTTCGTAGTGGGAATGCCATCCGGGTAGTTCTTAAGAAGGCCTTTTTCGATTTCATACAGCATAATTGACTCAGGATCAAATGACTCCGTTTTTGGTAAATCTGGATTGCCAATGCCAAATAGATTATCGCCAAATAGATTCCTATTTACTTTGGATTCATCCCAGTTATGGGTATCTTTATAATGCTTACGAGTCTTTTCTTTATTCCATATCCCGGGAAAACTTGGAACCAGATGCGAATGTTGAAATCCAAGGGCATGCCCGAACTCATGCAGGACAGTGCTATCTGAATAATCTTCGTCAAGGTGCATAGTGATTTCATTCTTACTTTGGTTATCTTCCAGGTCCGTTATGCTCTTTTGGCGAATAAAAAAATTATCTCTGTCGAAGAAAAAGTGAAGGTAAGTATCTATATGGATTCCCAAAAGATCAAGTAGGTGAGCCAATATCTCACCCGCTTCTCTACCCAGTACTCTAAAAAAATCCGCAAAGCTTAGGAAGTCTGTCACGGAAAGGTCACCAATAAGTGAGTTATCACCTTCACCACCTCTGAACTTGATACGAATCTCCGATCTAACATCCTTTTTCTCGTTCTTGACAAATATAAAACCGATGTTAGCCGCATTGCTCCACTGTTTTAGGAGTTCGCTTACCTTTTTGTGGTCCTCATCGGTCCCATTCATAAATTCTACTGTGAGGACTACTGTTCCCAGATCAACACTCGAGGTATCATACGGACTCCACCGAACATTCGTTTGGAGACTCGTCGTCGTATCTTTTGGCAAAGTGTTTGCTGTCACAGCTTCGATTTCATCTATATGTCCTATTGCAGCTGCTCTTTCACGAGCAAGTCTCATATTTTTTTCTGAGGGCACTAAGGTTGAACAAATATGCGGATCATACACGCTGACTCTGTTAGGAAACGTCTTCTCTAACCAGACCTTTGTTGCCCGGAAGTCCGACACTGTCACATCAACGTCATATATCCCCGCCGAAAGCTCTAAGGATCCCGTCGCCTTGCCCAGATTATCCGTCCAATCTGTATCAGAAACACCGTGTGTATGAATTCTGACGTGAAACCCCTCTAACGCCAGTCCGGTTTCGCTCTTAACTATAAATGTATCTTCATAGGATGCTACGTTGGCAGTTGGCGGTAGCGGAATGGCATCAAGGGTAGCCCTCTCGGGTGTAATAGAATGCGGCTTTGGCACCTCAACCCTGTCAATAAAGGGCTGCGTCAATGCTGCTTCCCGAGTCGCTCTATCCAAGACTGACACCTCAATGTCATGATGTCCGGCATCGTAAAATCTTAGCGTAAACGTCGCCTTGCCGTCACCGTTCGTCCAAACGCCGGCAGGATGGTTATGTTCCCAATCGTTGGGGGCTCCGGGATTTTTGAGCGTGACAACGACATTCTCGAGTACATGACCGAATACGTTCTTAACCGTAACAGTAAAGGTGAAGTCTTTATTTAATGCAGTGACAAGTTCGGGGCCATCAAGTTCTACAGTATGCGGGATTCTGGCAGCGGAGAGTGGCCCCCGTCTCCATAAAAGGACATTACGCCCGTGTCCGTTGCTATAATCGGCAGCCCCACCGACAATCATCTGTCCATCGGGACTGAAGGCGACTTTCTTGATTGGAACCCCGACAGCGATAAGCGTCTCTTTGAGCTGCTCGGTGCGGAGGTCCCACAAGTGAATCGCTTCACCATCACTTTTGCCTGTTGCGACGGCAAGCGTCTGACCATCCGGACTGAAAGCGAGACCTTCAACTCGCGCCGTGCTCGCTGCGAGGGTGCTTTTAAGTTCTATTGTGCCGTGGATAGGTGATATGGTAGTGAGGTCCCACAGATGGATGCCAGCAAAGTCCCCTCCACTGGCGAGCGTCCGACCGTCTGGGCTTAAAGCGACTGCCCAGACTTCGCCCTGTTCTTGGATTTGGAACAGCGGACGGAGAGAGGGAAAACCTTGCAGCCAGATGGTCTGATCACTGCTGCCGGTAGCAAGCAGCTCACTCGGATTTTCGACACCCGGAAAAGATACTGCCTGACGAAGTATAGCGAATGTATTGATAGGCAAGGTGTGTGGTTCTTCGGGGACTACGGACGCGTCTATTGACCATCTATCAATCGCACTTATCTCTGCATGAGGTTGTGATTTTTCTGTGTGAGGGTCCCAGTAGTGGAGGACGCGGTTTGTCCCCATACTCGCAAGCGTTCGTCCATCTTTACTGAATGCCACACCTTCGATGTCGCTGTCATGCTTGAGGAAGGCGTTTAGCGTCCAATTTTGCGCGAGTACCGGTGACGCGACGAGCAGAATGAGTGTTAGAATTGAAAAGAAATATCTCATGAGCAACTCCTTTGGTAAGCACAAGGAATGTGGGGGTATGCAAGAGAGAGGTAGGGACAAGTTCAAAACTTGTCCCTACAAATTCCGTGTAGGTTATTTCCTTACGAGCATTTTGCCGGTTGCGGAGAAATCACCCGCCGTGAGCGTATAGAAATAGACACCACTGGCGACGCGTTCGCCGAGTTCGTTGCGTCCATCCCAATACGCGGCTTGGCTCTTGCTCTGGTAAACACCGGCTGCCTGATGGCCTAATGCCAGCGTCCGGATCGGCATGCCATTCATGGCATAGATGGAAATGGTGACCTCTGTTGCTTCTGCTAACTGATATGGAATCCAAGTTTCAGGGTTGAACGGATTCGGATAGTTGAGCAGCAGCTTCGTCTGGGTAGGCACCTGAGGGACAAGCAGCCTCTCAAGATTCGCGATGGCGAGATCGTAGACGATTGAGCCGTCGTCCGCAACACGTGCAAAATCAATCCACGCCTGAATCGTTTCAGGGTTGAGTACGGCAACGTTTCCATGAAGTGGTGGTGCTAGCATATTCTGCTCTCGCACTTCCACAGCCGGTGCTCTATCCATGATGTGTTGTGCAACAATGACGAGATCCAGCGCGTTAACGATTCCATCATTGTTCACATCAGCACGCGGGTTAATCGGTTTCGCGAGCCCGAGGTTTGCGGCGATAATCATCAGATCTTTCGTATTCACTATCGTGTCACGATTGACATCCTCCGGGGCAAACTGATGTGTTACGACGACTGGGTGCACAATGGTCGTGAATTCTATCCGGTTCCCTACAGAATCGCTGAGCTGGAGGTTGTGCAAGCCTAAGGACTCCTCAGCGAATTCTTTGACTCTAAAACAGATGGACACAAGTTCGCCTGTCCCGTTAGCACCATTAATGGAATCAGTTAGTTTTCTGCCACTGATCTCTGTCTCCCATCCAGGTGCTCCTTGAGGTATGAGATCAGCTTCAGAATCATTAACCTCATCTCCTGTAGCAATACGGGTTTGACTGATGCGAATGATTTCTCCGAAAGCCTGTTGCACGGTTCCTTCTTGGAAGAAGGTCATTGTGGGTCCCTGTTGCAAAAAGTCACCTTCAAATATCTCATAGTCCTCCGCTGAGACCTCAACGACTTCCAAAATCTGTGGATTGTAGGCGATGTCAAACTGCCAACCGGACAAATCTGTTGCATTAAGGATCACGATTGGGACCCTGAATATGTTGGGAGGCGTATCCATATCAGTTGGATCGGCTGGATCGGCAGCGGGGTCTGGATCGTCCCAACGCGCTGCAAGACCTCCTAAATCATTTCTCAAAGGGTTTATTGCCGCTAATAACCCTTGGTGGGTTTGAATTTCTTGCAGAGATTCTGGTGTATAAAGTTCGGTTTCTACTCTCTCTTCTACGTTGCCGTCGCTGAGGTAAGATGCTACTAAATGGCTTAGCGATTGATACTCGTCTGCACACGGAATGGGAGGAAGCACCACAATTGTTGTTCCCTCCGGCTCCCTGTACGGAACCGGTCTGTCCACCGGTCTGTCCCTTTCCGTAACGTCTATGACCTTAAAATCATGACCTGCAAAGGCACCATCAATAAGACCCTCCGGGTCCACCCCATTGTCTTCACTGGCATCTAGGTCCAACGTTCCTCTAATTGTTATTGTCCCCGCTTGTTTGAACTGCACGTCAATCACTGCTATACCGTCAGCATCAGTGATGTCAGTAGCTGCGGGAATCGTGGTGCCAGTCTGAAAGAAATTTACCGCGCCACTGGGGATAGAAGTAAAACGGATTACAGCGTCTTCAATCCCATTACCATCAGCATCGGTGAGTTGAACCTCAAATGGTTTTGGCACCGAGGGTGCCTTGTTTATAAGTTCAATGTCGTCCGGGGCTTCTGAGAATATGACTTTCAACCCCGCCTCTTCGTGCTGGACACCATCAGCAGGTTTTCCGACAAGTGCTAAGGCAAAGGCGAGACACACGAACGTAAACCAGTTTAAAAATGAAAACGTTTTCATTACGAATTCTCCTATTTGTTAAATTTAACAACTTCTGATTGTGTTAATCAGTTAATCAACTATACTCATGTGTTTAAACACATCTAATAACCCGACTATGGTCACAACAGCTATGCAGCGCAACTGCAGGCAGAATAGGGTATACCGTGTCGAATTCACGTGGGTTTGCCTCGCGTTGTAGAGGCAGCGCGAAGCCTATTCGTAGGTAAATGCCTACCGTTCTGGAACGGGCTGTTCTGCCTGTGAGCGGTTCGATCGGAATTGACGATCGAGGGGTTTGTAGCCGTCGTCGGTGCATCTGAGTTGTTGCTGCCGAAAAATAGGGCAGTCCAACGGCAGATAGCTCCGGAAGTGACGGAGTCACCATAGAGCAGTTTTAGCACCTTATATTGTTTTCCAGTTTGGAAAGCCAAGGTGCTGCATCGTACAAAGTTTATCGGAGGGGACTTACGCAAAGACAGGGGAACGGCAAAAGGTGAGCACAGCAGTGTTGAAGAAACACTCTCGCAAAAACCTTCTACGGAGTCTGTTCGCGTTCGTTCTATTAGAAATGGTGTGAGTGAATTTGCCCTTATGAGGTGGACAAGAGTGAGACAGGAGTTGGATGAAGTTAACTCATAGTTATTTTTTTCTAAAGTGGGGGGGGGTAATATTTGTTTAGTGGTTTAGCGGCGTGTAAAACCACGAAGGGGTTGACTACCCACAACGTACGGAGGATACTTCGGGCATCGTGCCCCATCACTTTTTTAGCTGCGAAGTTAACAATTTGGTTATTCATCGTCGTTTGTTGTCCTCAGCGAATTTTGCTTGTAGGAGGCAACGCTTAACCGTCAAGTCTTTATTGTGAGCTCTAATGCAAATGATACACTATACGCACAAAGTTGTCAAGCACTTTTCAAGGTGTTCTGTCTGTTAAAACGTTATTTTTCCCTAAAAAGTCACAATTTCTTTAATTATACTACATGCAAAGTTGAATTGCAACATTTTTTTAGAAAAGAGAAAAGATAGAACTATTTTAACCGAAAAGTCGCGATTCTGAGATCGCTCCTGCAAAGACATATCGGGAATCGGAGTGTTTTGCTTGGGTGTTTCTTCCATCCTACAAGAGAACTAAAAAGAACAGAGCCTAATCAATAACGTTACAGAAACGAGGATCCCTTTTTGCGGGCTACTATAATTAATGTTAAGAAGTGTACCAAATTTTGCAAAAAATGTCAAACAAAAAAACGCGACATTTCAATATTGCACCCGCCCGGTGTATGGTAATTTGACTTTATCGCCAAAATGTAGTAAAATTCCTACATAATATATGACTTTGTTAGGATTTACGTGTTTTTTTATGAGAGGCTATGAGGCTATATAATGGGCGGGGTTTCAAACCGCGCCTGCAAGCGGATTTGCGTGGGGCCTATTTGTAATAAAAACATGCGGTGAAACATAAATGATAAAAGTTGGAATTGTTGGTGCGTCCGGGTATAGCGGTAGCGAATTGTTACGCTTTCTGGCGAACCACTCTGGCAAGCTGCAGGTAGTACTCTGTACTTCCGAAACTTATGCGGGGCAATGTGTTGAGAGTGTCCTGCCGAACCTTCGCGGGTTTGTATCCGCCACATTTGAAGCGTTGGATCTTGATTCTCTCAGAGATCGGGTAGATGTTGTTGTGCTTGCGGTTCCTCACAAGGTAGCGATGTCGTTTGTGCCGCAGATTCTTGCACAAGGTCTACGGATTGTAGATTTCAGCGCGGACTATCGGCTCGGAGATGCGGACACCTACGAGGCGTGGTACCATGCTGAACATACGAGCGCGGAACTCATGCAACAGGCGGTGTATGGGTTACCGGAACGGTATCGTGAACAGGTTCGGACGGCGCAATTGGTGGCGAATCCGGGATGCTATCCGACGAGTGCTATACTTGCGGCGATGCCGTTGGTCGCGCAAGGCGCAGTGGCGTTGGATTCTATTATTGTTGACTCGAAGTCAGGAATTTCGGGTGCCGGCCCGAAACCGAGCGGAAATACGCACTATCCGAATCGCGAGTCTAATGTTGTCGCCTATAATATCGGTGTGCATCGGCATACGCCAGAAATTGAGCAGGAGTTGAGTGCTGTTGCCTCGGAAACCGAGGTTCGCGTAACGTTTACACCGCATCTTGTGCCGATGACGCGAGGCATTCTCAGCACCATTTATATGCGTCTCACTGAAGAGATGTCTACGGCGGATGCGCTTGCGTTATATGGTAAATTTTACGAGAATGAGCCGTTCGTTCGCGTGCTTCCATCGGGTACATACCCGCAGACGAAGTCCGTGCTCGGCAGTAACTATTGCGATGTCGGATTGGAAGTGGATACGCGGACCCGTCGCGTCGTCGTCATGGCAGCGATTGACAACCTCGGTAAAGGTGCTGCAGGTGCTGTTGTGCAGAACCTTAATCTGATGTTTGGTTTGGATGAGACCGATGGGCTGAAAGTGCCGGGGATGATGCCGTAAGATGGCTGTCGGCTGTCAGCCGTCAGCAATCAGTAGATTCTTGTGGGAGTTACAATATTTGTTGATGTCACAAACATCTTTTTACCGAGAACCGAGAACCGGGAACCGAGAGCTAAAAATTATGATTGTTGCTGGGGAACCCTCTGGTGACTTACATGCCTCTCATGTTGCCTATCGGCTCAAGGCACTTTGTCCCGACATAATGCTTTTCGGCATGGGGGGCGACGAGATGGCAGCGGCATCGGTGAAGCTTGACCTTCACATCCAAGATTCCGCTGTTATGGGGTTTGCTGATGTGATCACTGTCCTCCCGATGTTCCTTCGGAAGCAGGCATATCTGAAACGACGTATCCGTGAGGAGCGTCCGGATGTGCTTCTCCTCGTAGATTTTGCTGAGTTTAATATGCCGTTAGCCAAATTTGCTCGTGGGTGCGGGGTGTCGGTCGTCTATTACATTCCGCCAAAAGCGTGGGCATGGCGTGCGGGTCGAGCCAAGAAACTGGCGAAATCGGCAGACGTTGTTGCTGCAATTTTCCCTTTTGAAGCGGCGTTTTACGGAGATGCTGGTGCAAACGCTGAGTTCGTTGGGCATCCGCTCGTCGATTTTGCGCAGACCTCCCTAACGATGTGTGAGGCGCGAGAGCGTCTCGGTTTGTGTGGTGCGGATGAGCCGGACGCGCCTGTTATCGGGTTGATGCCGGGGAGCCGCCGTTCGGAGATCCGACATATTTTACCGGTTATGATGAAAGCCGCTGCGAACATTGCGTCAATCTATCCGAAGGCGCGATGGATACTTCCGTTAGCCCCCGGAATTTCACGTGAAAGTATTGCGGAACACAGGCACGGAGAGACCCCACCCATTCAGATTGTCGAAAATCAGACGTATACAGCGATGCGAGCATCAACCCTGTTGCTGGTTACCTCTGGTACAGCGACGCTTGAAGCAACATGTATCGGTACACCGATGATTATACTCTTTCGGACTGCCGCCGTCAATTGGCATATCATCAAGATGTTGACCCGGCTGAATCGGAGCGGACTCCCAAACCTTATTGCTGGACGCGATATTGTCCCAGAATTACTACAGACGGCATTGACACCGGATGCTTTGACGGCGTTGACACTCGATTTTCTGCGGCATCCAGAGAAACGTGAAGAACAGCGTGAGTCGCTTCAACAGGTTTATGCGCAGCTTGGGGCAGCGGGTGCTGCTGAACGCACAGCGGAATTAGTGTTAGATGCTGCAGAAAGCCTGTAAAATGCCTAAAGTTGTTGGAAGCCTTCTTTCAACTTTACAGACTTCACGACGTACGGGTTGGGTAACCCAGCCCCTACTTTTGAACTTTATTCGCTATGAAACTCACATTCTCGCTTGATCTTGCCTCACTGCAGCAACGACTTCTTTCCAGTCCTATCCGTTTCTTGTTAATTCCCCTCAGTTGGTTATATGGTTTGATCGTTTCGATACGGAACCGACTTTATGCGGCAGGTGTGTTTAAGGCGCGCAGATTGCCGTGTCGAGTGATTAGTGTCGGCAATATTACCGTTGGCGGAACGGGAAAAACGCCTGCTGTTATTGCGATTGCGAAACATCTTCAGCAGCAGAATATCCGTGTCGCGATTCTGCTTCGCGGATATAAACGTGCATCTGGTGAACGGGTGACGATTGTTTCAGACGGAGATCGGATGTGTGCTACCCTAAAAGAGAGCGGCGATGAGGCGTACATGTTAGCGAGGCATCTCAGCGGGATTCCGATTGTTGTCGGGCGGCGACGCTACGAGGCAGGACGGGTTGCCCTTGAACGTTTTGATGTTGATGTCCTGCTTCTTGATGATGGGTTCCAACACCGGCAGCTTGCGCGTGATGTTGATATTCTCACAGTGCCTGCGTATTCAGCCGCATCGGTATATCTATTCAGAAATAGAGAAAAATTATTACCCGCGGGGACCTTGCGTGAACCTTTTACGGCGTTCCGACGCGCAAATATTATCCTGTTGACGCATACAGACACAGTTGATATGTTGCGATTGACCAAGAACGCGACGCCAAAGCCGAGAACGCGATTTCAGATGTTTAAAAATAGGCGCGCGTTCTCGGCTTTATCAATGTTAAAGGCACGCGTTCTTGGTGAAATTAAAGCGGCATTGCAGCAGTTAGCACCGAACGCTCTGATTTTGGAGAGCATCCATCAGCCTGTACGTCTCTATTCTTTACTTCCGAAACAGCGTTTTGAGGAGATAGAATTTCTCCATGTTGCGAAAGCAATTGGCGGGAAACGGATTCTCGCTGTCTGTGGGATAGGGCACCCAGATGCGTTTGTTGCAACACTTAGGCAATATTCACCGGAGCATGTGGTGTTGTTGACGTTTCCGGATCATCATGTTTATACTGAGGGAGACATGGTGGAAATAGATACCGCATTTAAGAGCTCACAATCGGATCTGATTGTCACAACACAGAAAGATGAACAAAAGTTAGTGGATCTTGTGGCAGATTGGGAACTTGCGATAACCGTGCTTGAGGTCGCTTTGGTTATTACAGAAGGGGTTGAGAGGCTTGATGAGGTGCTGTTGTCGGGCTGTTAATTTTGGATTTCGGTGCGGTTAGGAAACCGAAGTTAGTGATATTATAGTAGCGTTTGAAAATATATTTACACTTTGATAGACAACATCCCTACTGCAGGCGAGGTTTGTAACCCCGCCTGCAGGGAAGTGAGAGGGATTAGGCGAATCGTTGGTTTGTCGTTCCTCTCTGTGGTTTGCGTGGGGAACGTTGTTTGTCGATCCATTTGACAGAGAAGTGTAGCAGGTTTTCCATAATTTTATTGTTGATTTTCACATCGCCTTCTGTCTCATTTTTTAAGCTGGTGACGATGTATAGCCCCTTCTGGAATGGCAGGAGAAGCAGCGCAGATGCATCTGCGAATTCCTCTTTTGGTAGCCCAGCTGCGGCGATGTTGGTTTTCGCGAGCGATGTCCATTTTCTGAGCGGATCGAGCCACATATCATCGAGTCGGATCAGGGGTTGATCCATTGCGTTTGGATCGACGTGTTGGTTTCCGTTTAGTGGATTCGGGTGTTGAAATATCCGTGAGCGTTTTCCTTGTGATGTCGGAAATAGTTCATAAGTTTCGTCGCACTCAATGCCGGTGAGCGGTTCTGGTATCCATCCGGTTCCACGGCGCTGCTTGGCATTTGCCTTGACATCTTGCCCGGAGACGATGACGACTCCGCCTTGGCTGACGAAGTTTTTGATCCGATGTTCGGCATCGATGTTAAGTCGATAGCCGGCTTTGTAGATTTCACCGTTGCCGATCCACAAAATATCGGTTTTCGGGAGTCGATCGGTTCGTAAGTTTTGGACTTCGCTATAAAGCATGTGATGTTCCTGAATGTACTCGAACCGTTCGAGGACAGGGTACTCGACTGTAGATGTATTACCGGTGAGTGCCATGAGTTTGAGTGGCATCGCTATTTGTACTTCTGATCGGGTGACACCTGGGACTCTGGCGATTCCGGTCTCGGGTTTCAAGAATTTACTGTTAACGACAGCGTTTATGCTCCCTGCGATTCGGTTTCGGATGAGTTTTCGGCTGCGTTTTCGCTGTTCTGTGGTATTTAGCGTTCGGCTCTGCGGATATACAAGCGACGATAATGCCTCGTGCCGGACAGCATTGTCGTGTATCTGCTCAACGATGGCTGCGTGTGCGGTAATCTTGGCACGATTTGTCGGTATTAGCCTTTTGTGGAGCGGAAATCCGCGTCGAAATCTGTTGTCGAAATTACGGAAGGCACTTTCAATGTCCCATCGTCGGCTATAACTGGTATCGATTGTCTTCAGATCGATGCGTTCTTCGTTGACGTTGGTTACATATCCGTGGACGACGTTTATACCGTGGATGGGTTTACCTTCCTTATCCGCGATGGCGATGTCCTCTTTATCACTCATGTCTAAGATTGCATCGGTCAAGCCGGTTAAACTGAAGAGTTCAGGTTGATATTTTTCTGCACTTTCGATAATCGTGCAGCAGGAGCGTGGAAAAATTATATCGGCATCTCGGAAGGAGCGAAAGTTGATGCTGAACCTTTTATAGTTTCTTATCGTGAGTTGTTCAGGTTTGGCAACGCGCTCGAATGGACCGACTTTATGTCTGGCAACCGGTTGGACTCGGAGTTTCTGAACACTGAAGGGTTGGATGTGGTAGTGTTTAAATTCGGCATTCCACCCCCATTCGGGTGCTCCATCCCAAAATTTAACATGCCCAAGTCGGATATTATAGGGTGTATTGTTTTCAAAGACGAGAAAATGTCTATTTTTGTCGTCTTCTTCGGCGTAACAGCGTAAACCGCGCTCGTCGCGTCGATTCAGAGCCGCTAAGTTGTGCTTATACTCAATTGCATATCCCCAATCGTCTCTGTAGCCGTTGTTGTCTCCATCTTTCACGTCCATCAAAGCGATATGCTTATGATTATAGTCTTTGAGGATAGCGGTATATTCAGCTTTATGGTCACCCCAGCGGACTCGGACTTTGATCCGGGTGCCGACGAGACGTTCAATTAGACGGTCATAGGTTTCCTGCTCTTCGAGGTATTTGGTAGAGTCATCAAGTTCGTTGAGTCCGGTAATATCTGCGTTATTTCTATTGAGTGCCTCTCGGTAGATTTTGTTATATTCTTGGAATCGTCCACCTACGCTTTTCTTTACGCTTTCAAAGACCATACTGATAGCACTTTTTGATGCCTCACTGAGAGCGACGAGCATGTTTCGGATTTTCCGTTGCATTTTGTAGAGGAAGGGTGGGTGGTAGACGCGTTCGAGTTCCCAGGCGCGTTCTTGTAGTTCGCGCTCGTTCATGGCATCGTAGTAGCGAATATATGCAACGATTTGATTTTCGCGTTCTTCGTTGGTGAAAATATAACTCGGTGCCTGCCCTCGTTGTCTGGATTCCTCGGAGATAATTTCCATGCCGTTCAGTTCAAGCCGCATTGTGCCTCGATAAAGTCTGCCGTCCTTCAGTTGAAAAACGACATATTTGTTAAGGAGCGTCTTTAGGAGTTTATCTTTCCGAAAGAGTCCAATGATGTAAAAAATACCGCTGGCAACGAAGACAATTAGGATTATAGTCAGGTAGAGTTGGACCCGTGACCAGATACCACTAGCACCTTCTGCTACAGCGTCGGCTGCCGTTTCTTCTTGCGCTAATACTATGGGTAAAAGCGTGACGGAGAGAAGGATGACGATCAGTGTATACGACCAAAGGCGTTGTGTTATGCGTCTGTTTTTGAACATGTCGTGATCTCCTAAACTGGTTGACGGTTTTCGGTTAAGAGGCGATATGAGGCATCAAGTCTTTTTCTTAACTGAAAACTGAAAACTTGTAACGATTCCTCTAATAGATGTTGACTCCATTTTCGGCGGCGATGCGTCGGACGTTGGTATTTGCGAGTGGGATTTTCTCCGCGGGTAGATGTTCTATCAATCCGTAACCGTTGGGATAGAGTGCCTCGAAACGTTTTAGTGCGACACCGAGAGCCAATTCACCTTCACCGGGCACCTCTTCACTGAGGTGGAGGACGAGTCCGTTCTGAACGGTAATATCTTTGATATGTGCCATGGGTGCGACGGGACCCATCACGTCGAAGATGTGGTTAAGACGGTCTTCGCTATCGTAGACCTGCCGAAGTGTTTGGAAATGGTTGACGAAATCCATGACGATGCGTAATCGTTCGGAACCGACCTGCTCGACGATTTCTCGACAGGTTTCCGGTGAGTCCATGATGGAGACGGCGTGTGTTTCCATAACGAGCGTGAGTTCTTGTTGTTCGGCGTGTGCTGCGATCGGTTTCAGTGTCTCAATCAGGCGTTCCATTGATTCTGGGAGATAGTTATCCCGATGCGATGTCCAAGCACCGTCAGGGTTAAGACTGCCCGGACGGAACAGGTAATGGTGTGCGTTGAGAGCAGCTGCGGTTGCCATACCGCGCTGGACACTTTCGATGGCGGCTTCTCGGACAGCGGTATCTGGGTGAAAGAGGCATTCGTTGTAAGTGATGCCGAATTGCACGAGGTCAAGTTTCGCTGCTTCCAGCATTTCGACACAACGGCCACACGCGTCTGGTGGTACAGATGGTATCTCTGCACTGGAGAAATGGAAGCTTAAACCTGTAAAGTCCAGAGCCTTGATGTTTTCGATCTGTTCTGATGTCAGTGTGCGGAAGTCCCCGCAGAGTCCAACGATGCCGAGTCTCATATTTTTCCTTTTAAGCCATCAGCCGTCAGCCGTCAGCAAAGAGAGGTTAATTTAATCAAAAACCTCTTATAGCTGACAGCCAATAGCCGATAGTTATTAGCCATTTTATTCCGAAATTGGTGCGAAACTTTCTAAATCTTTCAAGAGTTTTTTTGCGCGGATATAGTCTTTTGTATCCGTCCCTTCTGAGAACCATGTGTGTATCGGTTTTAGTAGGTCATAAGCGTCTTTACTTCGGTTCTGTGAGTGCCATAGTTCGCTGAGGCTGCGTGCGGCTCGGAGTTCCCACGATTTTGCGTTCTGTTGTCGTGCTATCGTGAGTGCTTCTTGAAAATAGGATTCCGCTTGTGCAGCAGTTGGTTGCGTCTCCTCACTGTTAACGACCTTAGCCTTCTCAGCGAGGATAAGACAGAGTTCGCCCTTCAGCCGGGAGAGTTCTGCGGTGTAGGTGCGTTCCCCTGTGCGTATGATAACCTGCAATGCGGCATCAAGCGTCTGTAGTGCCAAACTATATTCACCGGCGCGTTGGTGTGCTTGTGCAAGCAGTGCGAGAAAAAGAGGCATCAGTAGTTCGCCCCTTGTCTCTTTCCAAGCGTTGATACCTTCACGGATCATTGCAATGCCTTCTTCTGGACAGTTCCGCGCTGCGAGTGCCCACCCCTTCAGCACTGTTGCTGCGGCTTCCCAGGCAGAGAACCCATGCGCTTGGCATATCTGTAGCATCTGTGTTGCTGAGGTGTTTACTTTCTCCGGTTCACCTTGGTACTGATGAAGCACGGTTTTAAAGTGGAGCGATACCGCTTCACTAAATGGGTGGTTTGAATCTTTTCCAATGGCGATGGCTTTGTTAAGCCGTTCTTCCGCTTGGACTGGGTAGCCGAGGCACCACAGTACGGGTGCGGAATAGGCGAGGAGCGTCATTCCGGGTTCTGCTACATAGTGGAGAAACGCTGGGACTGGATGTTGCTGCGGTTGATAGCGTTTAATGCCTGCCTCTAAGTGTGCCAATGCGCTGTTGAATTCGCTCAAATAGTACAGTGTTGCGCCAAGGGCGCGAGATGCCTCGACTTCAAACGCTTGGTTTTCTGTTTGCTTGGCAATAGCGACACAGGCTTCGCCGAGTTCACGGGCGGAGAGGAGTCGTCCGCGGACGAGATGAGAGAGCCACAACCCGAAGAGCACTGGGAATCGGAGGTCTTTTATCTCATCGAGCGCGGTATCGGGTTCATCTTTTAAAACGGTCGCCTCCGTTTTTTCGAGTGCTTCGAGGAGTTCCCGTGCGCGTGTGTAGGCGACTTCTACCTCTGGTGAGGCGTACCCCTTGGTCGCGATGAGTGCAGTGCCGAGAGTTGTTTGCAGTTCGAGTTCACGCTGTTTGACGGCTTCCTGTTCCTCTGGCGTGTTGACGCTCTTTGAAAGTGTTTCGAGTGCTGCGAGTCCTTGCATAATATGTCGGACACCCTCAACGTTTGCGGAGCGTTCTAATGCGCGGTGTGCGGCTCGATGCCAATAGTCGATCGCTTCTTCGGAGAGTCCGGCTTCGGTATAGTGATAAGCGACGAGTTCTGGTTGGAAGCCGTCTTCGTGTTGTAGGACCTCTGCGATCTGTTGATGATACTGCTGTCGCTTGCTTTTTAGGAGTGCTTGATATGCCGTCTCCCGTAGCAGTGGATGCCTAAAGGTATAGCGGAACTGGTTATCGGCGATCTTGTCTCGATTGAGAATGTAGGCATTTACTAATTTATTGAGCTCACCTTTCAGAGCTGCGAAATCGATAAAGGTATCATTTCCGAGTTCAACACCGGAGGCGATCTTGTGGAGTAGTTCGGTTGTCCATTCTCTTCCGAGTGTTGCGCCGAGTTGGACGATCTCTTTGACGGGACCGAGTTCGTCTAATCGTGCTGTGAGTAGGTCTTGTAGTGTTACAGGGACAGTTACTGTTTGTGGTGCTGAGCTGCTTGCGTTGGTTACCTCCGAAGCCAGTGTCAAGGTGTCGCCTTCGAGCATCATCTGTGTGAGTTCTTCAACGAACAGTGGGACCCCTTCTGTCATTTCGACGATTTTTGTCAATAAGGCTGACGGGAGTCGCGTATTACCTGCAACGTGTTGGATCATTGTCTCGACTTGCGGTGGCGTGAGTGGTTCCAGCGGTAATGTATTTCCCCATACCGGTTGCAGTAACTTTTTCAGCGTTTCTCTATCTATGGCATTGTTTACGAGTTGGTCATCTGCGACATTTTGTGTGTCCGGTTCCTTATTGGCTTGTGTGTTGTTCCGAAAATGGTGTGTGTCTGAACGGCAGGACAAGACCACGAAGATTCGAGCGTTTTCGATCCGTGCGATTAGAAGTGTCAGGAATTCGATACTTGATGGATCAATCCAGTGAAGGTCCTCTACGATGAAGAGTATCGGTTTCTGCTCTGACATCTTCAGCAGTACTTGGACGAGTACTTCGAGGGTCTGTTGTCGTCGCTGTCTACGCCTCCATCCTGAAGGGTATGTGTCCTGTTCAACGGGTCTGCTATACGGATGGATACCGATACCGGTTTCCGTTTGGCGTTGTATTTCAAAAGGTATCTCCAATAATTCGGCAAGTAGGGGCAAAGTTTCTGGTATATGTGCTTGTGCGTTTGCGTCTTGTTCGACAGTTGGCACGCTATAGTCTTGGAGCAAATTTTCGAGTTTTTCGAGTCTTGCTTGTGCGGTATCGGTATTTGTAAACTGTACGACGTGTTCTTGGAACAGCGAGAGGATAGGATACAGCGGACTGTTCTGGTAGTATTGCGAGCATCTACCTTCTAAAGTGACAGCCTCCGGATGGTTCGCAACGTATTCCTGAATGACTTGTACACATCTTGATTTTCCGATACCGGCTTCGCCTTCAATAAGGAGTGCTTGTCCATTCGCTGCGAGTGCCTGTGTCCAACTCTGTTTAAGGTGTTCGACCTCATGTTTACGTCCGATCAGGGGTGTGAGTCCGCTCTCACTGGCGATATCGAGTCGGCTTTGGGCGGGGAATTCACCGGACACTTGATAGATGTTGACGGGTTGCGAAATACCGCGTAGTTCGGATGCCCCGAGCGCATCGCATTCAAAAAAGCCGTCAACCAATTGGTGTGTTGTATCCCCAATCACGATGGTGTTCGGTGATGCCATTTTTTGCATCCTTGCGGCGAGGTTCGGAGTTTTACCGACGATGTCGATTGCTTCTGGTGATTCCTGTGCTGAGATATGCCAGACGACGACACGTCCTGTATCAATACTAATGCGGACGTTGATCTCTACACCGAAGGTTGTATGAAGGTACGGGTTTAGTGTTTTAATAGCGGCGACGGTGCCGAGTGCAGCCCTCACAGCTCGATGTGCTGTGTCTTCATGTGCGGTTGGGTAACCGAAATAGACGAGTATACCGTCTCCGAAGTAGCGTGCGATGTGCCCGTTTTGTGCTAGGACGACCTCCATGATACATGCCCGATATATCTCTAATAGGTTTCGGAGTTCTTCGGGATCAAGTTTTTCAGCAAATGCTGTGGAGTCGACAATATCGCAGAAAAGGATAGTGAGTTGTCGGCGTTCCGCGCCGTGTGGCAGTGTCTGTTCGATAGCGGTTGTGTCCGCTCCCCCCATGTCCCCCCGCATGCGGGGCGATATGGGGGGCGGGCGCGAAATAGCGTCGAGCGGTGTGCCGCATTCACCGCAAAATTTGAACGATGGATTCAAAAACCCACAATTTGCGCAGAGTTTGTGCTGCATACGCGGTTCCTCCTCCATGTTGTGTCCAGAAAATAGGGCTTGGTTGGAAGAGAGAAATATAAGAAGATAGGGCACCCGTCCTTCCCTTCTTCTATTCCAGTTTATTTTCTGAATTGGTTCAGATATTCTTGCAATTCAGAATCACGGGGATCCAGTCTATATGCTTCTTGGTAGAAGTCGATCGCTCTATCGGTTTTGCCGACTTTCATATAAAACGATCCGAGATTGCGATATGCGACGCTATGTGTTGACTTCAGGTCTAATGCCCGTGTGTAATGGTCTCGTGCGCGCAACAGATACACTTTTGTTTCTCCGATGAGAATGTTAAGAGTGATTTCGTTTTCCCAGCGTTGTCTGTATACCTCGCCGCCGAGCTGTTTCGCTTCAAGTTCAATGGCATCAGCGATTGCTTCATAGCGTGTTTTGAGTACAATGGAGCCGGAGTTGGTTTTATCAATAGCATTTCTGAGTTCTGCGATTGCATCATCTGCTGATTCGGTGCTCAATTCTTTTTCCCATGAAGGCCAGTTGGGTCCGGCGAATTCGAGTCCTTGTTGATAATAGACGGCTCCAAGGTCGTTAAAGACTTCGGCGTTTTCGGGACGCATTTTTATCGCTTGGCTGTAAAGTTCGATTGCTTGTTGGTATTTTTTGGCGTTAAAGGCATCTTTGGCGTGTGTGCGCATCTGTTTGAACTCTTCACTTTCTAAATTGACAGCGATACCCAATTGTGATGCATCTTTGGCAAAAAAGTAGATAATACCAATGATCACAATAGAAAGGCAGACGGCGATGAGTGTCGGTAGTTGCAGTTTCATTTGTTTATAGTTATCAGTTGTCAGTTGTCAGTTGTCAGTTAAAAGCGGTTCTTTGTTAAAAAAAGTGCCTCTTTAACCGATAACACATAACCGATGACTGATAATCATTCCCCCTGATGATTGATTCTCTAACATTAACTCCAATGTGGAGGGATCCGAGAATTAGTAGATTGCTGCATCAGAACCTCTTCCTTAACTGTTAACTGTTGACTGTTAACTGACGACTATAAGAACACTTATCTCCGACGATTGTTTCTATTAAAAAAGATCTCAATTACATCACGGACACCCTCTCGTTCAAAATAGAGGCGTGCCCTATATTGAGAACGTATGTTTTCATCAACGAGTTTAAAAATTTCGAGTGAATAGATACTCGTATCATCTATTTGATAGATGAGATCCCCCCGTTTAAGCCCGGATTTCAATCTGCTGTCTCTATCGACGTGTGTGATGATAACACCCGGCATTTGGTACTTACGTGCCATATTCTTGTCGGGTTGTGAAAGTGTGATACCCCATCCTGGGGGTGTATAACTCCATTGCCGAGTTTTTATTTTAAATTCGGTATGTCTATTTTTCCCACGACGGCTGAATTCACATTTTATTCGTTGATTGATCGGTAGGAGACGTGTGAGTGCGTAAAAATCTGCTTCACTTTTTACGCGGTGCCCTGAGATGCTGATAATGACATCTCCGCGCCGGATGCCGGCATTGGCGATCGGACTCCGTTTCTCTATTTCTGATACCAAGACTCCTGTATTCATTGGTGTTGACAATTTTTCTGCCAATTCTTCGGTTATGTTTTGGACTTCGAGCGCGAGATCCGGCGGAACGACGTTGCCGTACTCAATAATCTGGTCGACGACTTTCTTTGCTTTATTTGCAGGAATCGCGAAACCGACACCTTGTGAACCGCCGCTGGTTGAATGGATAACGGTGTTTATACCGATCAGTTCACCGTGGATGTTTACCAATGCGCCGCCGCTGTTCCCGGGATTAATAGAGGCATCTGTCTGAATCAGGTTTTCGTGATGAAAATTTTCGACGGTTCGGGAGCGTTGTGTTGCGCTGACGATGCCGATTGTTACAGAAGGTTGTGCGTCGCCTATTGATAAGCCGAACGGATTTCCGATGGCAACCACCCATTCCCCTATTAAGAGAGATTCGGAGTCTCCCCACTGAATCTCTGGAAGCGTTGTATCTGTGTCTACCTTTAAAACGGCGAGGTCTGAGAGATAATCGTATCCGGCGACCTGTGCTGTAAACTCCCGTCCATTAGGGACCGTAACGGTGATGTTATCTGCGTTTTCGATGACGTGGTGGTTTGTCAGGATATACCCTTTTTTATCAAAAATGACCCCGGAACCGACCTCACGTAGCGAACGTCTGCGAATCATCGGAACTTCACCCCAGAACCGCCGGAACCATTCGTCAGAGAATGTGAGTTGTTCGACGGTCCGGACAGCACTGATGTTAACGACTGCCGGACTCGCTTTCGCGACTGCTGTGACGATGGCTGTGCGCCGCGATGCGGTTACGGCTTCTTGTGTGGCTGCGTTGCTGGGTTCTGCTGTGTAAGCGGTGTTGCAGAGCGTGCCTACGAGTATAGAGAACAGCCACAGTAGCAGCAAAGTTCGACGGTTCTTATAACGATATAGACGGGTCATCATTCGATTTTACCACAATTTATTTATTTTTAAGACTCAATGTGTCAGTTTAAGAGATATCCGGTACCCTTCTAATCCTGGATCAGTATCAACAATTTCTTGGACGGCTTCGAGAGATCGCCGTTTGGCGGGGAAGTCGTCGGCATTGGCGCATCGGAGTGCTATCCTTGCGCCGACTGCGCTGGCGGCACGTAAGTTCTCTAATTTGATTTTATCCAGCGTATCGTAAGCCGTATGTCCGAACCCTCTACCGGACGGTGGTGACTCCGGATCGCCGATATGGCTTGACGGGACACCTTTTAGGAAAAACGGGAAATGATCGGAGTAGGAATGTACTTTCTGTCCGACCGGCATTTCGGCATTCATCTGTTCGCGTGCGGTGTTAAAGAATTGTCCTAATGCGTCCCATTGGTGTAGGACGATGCCTTTACGGCTTGTTCCACCCGCTGCGTCCATATTGAGCATAAATCGGATGTTATCTAATTCCGAGTCGTGTGCTTCGACGTAACGGAACGCGCCTGTGAGTCCGATTTCCTCTGTTCCGAAGGCGATGAACCGGATGGTGCGTTTGAGCGAGCCTCCCGCGTAAGCGGATAAGACACGTGCGGCTTCTATGACAGATACCATGCCTGATGCGGGGTCGTGTGCGCCTTGCGAGATATCGTGTCCATCGTAATGGCAGCCGACAACCACCATCTCTGCACCGTTTTCATGACCGGGTAGGTCTGCGACGACGTTCCATGAGGTGCGCGGTTCGTTAATATCGGTCGTTTTGAGTTTCAATGTGACGTTTCCAGCATTCCGCGCGAGGAGTCGTTTTAGGAATTCGCCGTCTTCCTTGCAGACAGATATCCCTGGGATGGGTGCTTCTTGATTGTTTTGAAGGCTCCCTGTTTCGGGGCCGACACCCGGGTGTTCGCTAACGAAAATAAATCCGCATGCACCAGCGAGTACGGCGCGTTCAAATTTCTCCTTGCGATGTACCCATCTGCCGAGGTCTGGTGGTGAGGTACTCTGTGCCATAACCAGCCTTGCGATGGCGGTGTCGCCGAGTGCCTCGTATTCCGCGGGACTTCCGTGTCCAGCGGAGACCAATTCGGTCGTGATGTCGTCAGCTGGACAGTATGGGAGCGAGATGCAGTGCAGTGTTCGGCGGATAGGTTCGAGGACCTCAAGCGTCGCTGTACCGCGCGTCCACCCGGCATACGGATAGTCCTCCAGTCTGACGTTTTGGAGTCCATATTTTTTGAAGCATTCTGCGATAAAGTTTGCGGCTGCGTATTCCTCTGGGGTTCCGGCGAACCGCGCACCGTATTCATCGCATAAGACGGTCAGGTTGTCCATCACCTCTTGTGAGGTATAGATGTCACCGACCATCTGTTGGTCGAACTGCAAGTAAGGGTTCATTTTGCTCATAGGTTTCGGTATTCTCTGGGTTATTATCGGTTTTTATGTTATTAATTTTCTGGGGTAGCGTTTGCATTCTTGCGTTGGCAATCTTTTTGAGGTGCCAAGGGTCTAATATCTGGATGCGTCGGTACCGTTTTTCAATGATTCCGTGTTGTTTGAACTGGTTTAGGAGTGTTTCTATTTTTTCGTTGGAGCAGCCGATTAAGCGTGCTAATTTTTTCGTTGAAAGTTTGCGTAGCGTGCACTGTGAACCGCGTTCAGTTATTGTACGGTTTCGTCTGGGTGCGTCGGCGTAGTTCCGTAGTAGGAACGCGAGCCGCGATTCGGGACTCCGAAACGCAACGTTTGACATTCGTAGATAAGATGGGGGGTTCGTCGTTTCGTCTCGCCGTTTCCGGCGTGGGGTCATCCATTTAGACAACGCATTTCGGAGACGGCGCAGCTGCGTTGCAAGCGTAGTGCCCGATGTCTCAATCGGTGTCCATTTGGATGTGCTGTCGAACCTCCGGATTGCGGTATCTATGGCCGACATGACCCTCTGGCGTAGGGGTCGTTTGAACGGCATCGCTAAATGCATTTTCCGTTTCAGAAAGTATTGGAAATTCTTTGCGCTGACAATACCGATGACGGCTTCCGTAAGTGTATCAGCGGTGATGTTCCGCTGTGTTTCGTTGTCGTTCCATTCGATTGCGCCAAAGATTTCGCCGGGTTCCATAACCTCTAAAGTAACGGGGTCACCTTCCGTTGGCGTTTCATAGATTTTGATACGTCCTTCCTTCAGCAGATAAACGCCTTCGTCGGAAACGGGGTCTCCGTGCTTCAGTGTTTTGAAGGTCGTTATCCGTTTAAGCGCGTCCGCGTCATCCTCGGAGAGGTCGTTGAAGATATCTATCTGTTTAACACACCAGAATCTCTCTGAAGTTCCTTTTCGTACCGCCATGCTGTGGTCGTCCCGTCGATTTCTGGTTGATCGTGTGTTCGTTGTGATTGTTGGCTGAAAATAGTTCGGTCTTTTCTGTCCTTAATTATAGCAGTCTGCTGCTGATAAATCAAGGAAAATAGCGGAATTAGTTTTTAATTGGCGATTCACGCGACGTAAAGCGGTTTCTGTGTAGGGTTCGATTGTGTTTTCGTCAGAGCGTCATGCGTAAGTCCTGGCTGTTTTTAGGGACTATTGTGTTAGAAACTACTATTTTTTTCGGTGTTTTTTTCACCATCGTGAAAATATGGGTCTCATGTTGTATCTTCAAGGCACTTTAATTTTTTTTGTACGCAAAAACTGCTGTTGTGATTTTTGTCATAGAGGCACTTTAATTTTTTTTGTACGCAAAATTTCTTTTTGTGTGCAAAAATCTGCGTCCTATTTTTTCTCCGATGGGTTAGGGTCTGTCAGTTCCGGTTCAGGTTGCGATCGCAGGTGTCCGCTTATCAGGGACTTTAATTTGCGGCACTGCGTCTGTCCTTAAAATGTTACACTTGTGTAACAGTGGGTATGGATGTGCCATTGCGATAAACTTAGTCGTTGTAAGGGTTCAGAGGCGATTGTGTTATGGGTTCGTATTTGAAAAAAAGGCGAAAAGTGTAACATTTTATTCATCTGAATCGGGGTTTACGAGATTAGGAGGTTATCACGATTATAGGGTGATTTTTATTAATTTCAGTATACATTATATATGATAACATATATAATTTGTAGAGGCAAATTTATTTTCGAGACTTGCGCTGTGTTGATAGAAGTAATAGGTGTATGGAATTACAGGTGATTGTCTTGACGTGCGATAAATCGCACGACTACGAATTGGTGTTTGATTGTTTTCGTCCAAATACATCAGGATCCAGTTGATCCATGAAAGGTTAGCAATCCCAGTTCTTATCTGCTTTCAAGGGCGATTAAAAGGTCTCAAATCACAACGTGCTACCTTTGAAACCCTTATCGTAACTGGGCATTCACTTTTCAAAGCAGCTTTCATGCTGGAAAAAGCGATAGAAATCGTGGTTTTGGCTGCCTTTTCGTCTCAAAGGTCTGTAGAAGTTCTTTGCTACCTTTTAAGGTGCTATTTTGTCAATGGGTGCGTGGGTTTGTGCCTTATCAAAGACGATATGGGTTCCCGCACTTATTGGACAAAAATAAGGTAGTTTGGACAATTTATATCGGTTGGATGTTGCGTTTTTCAATGTTTTTTATTTTCTCGCGAGTTTTGGATGTCGGAAACATAAGTGCGAAAAGCATATTAGGTTTCCCAACGCAGGCAGCTTGACATAGCACTCCGCTGGAGTGCTATGTCTGAAAACTGTCCAAACTTTAGTAACGTGAGTTTGATAAAAGTAGGATGTTGAGTTTCGCTACCGCTATTTAGGCAGAAAGTGCTTTGAAAAACGGCATATTTGTCCAAATTATACGGTTTTTAGTGTGTATTTACCGCTCAACCCAACCTACAGATTTATTTTCAAGTTCACGTTAGTAAAATCTATGCTCCCCATTTTGATTGTTAAAATAGTAGCACATTTGGTGAGAAAACGTAAAGCGTTAACTGATAGAATATCCTAACATGAGGTACTCGTGCCTCGCTGTACTAACTTTCTGTGGAATACCTGCCCTCGTTTAGCTGTGCGGATATTTCTTGAAACTCTTGCTCGTTGAAAACCAATCGAAAAATGCCCTTCCGTTGCGTACCGTCGTGCACCACCATAGTACCAGCGGCATTAAAGGACCCTTCAAAGGTTTTCAATACCTTTCGCTTGTATTTTGTATCAAGGTTGCCTTCCAGATGTTTGCCCTTTGTATCAAAGAGTAATACGCGTGTTACACCACTGATTTCGTTAGCCATTGCAACGAAATCTGGGTAAATCCGTTCTTGCTTCCACCCCTGCACATAATACTCTCCACTTTGCCGCGCAGCGATCCGATGCCACCATTGGAGTGCTTGTTGCTCATCAAGGTAAAATGCGAATTTCTTTTCAAAGTCGTTATCAAATTGTTGCTCAAATACTTTTTCAAACAACGTGAGTTGGACAGCATTACCATACTGTGCAAGTGGTGTCGCATTTTGAGGAACCGTGATTTCATACGTGTTTCGGATTTTGTAATTAGGTTCTCCTGTTTCCAAATCAAATCGGATGATGCCTGCCTCCAATTTTCCCTGAAAAACCTTCTCTGCTCGTTTCTCCACGTCCTGCTTTATGTGTTCCCGTAGGATATGCACAAGGTAAGAACGTCTGTCATAAATATCTTCTTCGGTTTCACCGTTTTGTTTTAAGTTCTCGTGCATCTGTGCTGCAATACGAGCGGCGTGCCATGGATTCGGCAGGAGATCCGATAGGCGACGCGCAAAATCGGAGACGTTCACTGTTTTGTCAATGTCCAGTTTTTGCTTCTCATGGTAAACAGGAAGTGTTTCCTCTACATCCACCGTTGCAGTTTGCCCTATTGCGCTGTCAGGTGCGGAGGCATTTGGATCGGGCGGTTGGATTGATGCCCAGTCTATATGCGGTAGAATATGTTCTTGATAATTGAGTTGAACATATTCATCTCCATTCTGATGTAGCACTGTCGGCAGATGGATTGTCTTCCCTCGGAAACGTTCCTGTCGTTCAACGACTATTGTGCGCAAATTAGTTTGTGTATCTACTGTGCTTATGACCTCATCCCCTAATCCGGTGAGTCCTTCCTTTTCTAATCCGGTCTTGACTTTTTCGACTGCAGCCCCGACATCCGTATTATTACAATAAACATAGCACTGATCTAGGGGTTCTTGTTTTGTGCGTTGTGCATGCGGTTGCCGCATCACACGTCCCACGAGTTGCGTTATCGCCTTTTGTGCTTGTGTGTTGTCAAGCATCACTAACAGATAGGCGAACGGGCAGTCCCAACCTTCCATGAGGGCGGATTTCGTGATGATCCAACGGACTTGCGATTCTTTGGAGAGTAGGTCTTCTCCGCCCAGTTCGTCATTATCAGAAGATTTAACGCGGATTGTCTCCGGAGGCACATTTAATCGCTCAAGATGCTCGCGGACATCTTCCGCATGAATTCGCTCACCATCCTGTTTATCCTTTCCTGTACGTTCGACTCTGACAACAGCAATCGGGCGGATATACCGTTCTGTTCCGCTTTCGAGTGCTTGTGCTGCAGTCGCAAGTCGATTGAGTTCATCAACCGACTGTGCTAAGGTGTATTGCCACTGAACACCTTTGAAAGCTTTTACCTGTATAGGCAATTTAATCATCTCTTCTTTTTTCAGGTCGGTTCCGCTCACATCAACCAGCAGATTGCTAATCCCGCGGTTTGGGGTGGCAGAGAGTTCAATCACCATTTGCGGATTAAGTCGGTTGATAGATTTAGCGAATTCTTCGTTTGCTTCGCGGTTGCTCGCGCCATAGGCTTTATGTGCCTCGTCAAGTACGACAACAGGACGCAGCTTTTTGAATACGTTAAACAGGCTCTGTTTGACAAATCCGCCGCCTGTTTTACATTCCAGATCAGGATATTCTTCTTGCATACGCGCATTGCCAAGAATGTCGTCGCTATCAGGAAAAAAACTCGGATAACGTCCCGAATCTTTAAACATCCGGAGGAACTCCCTGCTTTCCGCAGTTTTCCGATTTGCGGCGGGTAACATCAGTAGCATAACGCATAAGTAATTGGCAATATCATCTCTGTTAAACGGAGTCTCCTTTTCAAGTACTTTGACCTTCCCCGCACTGGCGCGTTCCAACATTAAACGATACGGGTGTTGTCTATCCCACAAAGCAGCTTTTGTTTGGGCGTAAATCGCTTTGGTAGGCACAATCCACAAAGTCAATCCGCGCTGCCGATTCAGACGTTCCAAAGCTGCAGTCGCAAGCAATGTTTTACCACCACCTGTCGGAACTTTGAAACAGATATGTGGGATAGGGCGGTCTACCTCGTCTGTGCGTGAGACATAATCGCCGGCACTTGGTGCAACATTACTGTTCTCTTTCAATTGATCCCATGCCTTTTTCGGATAATTACGCAAATCATCCGGTATATCAATCCCAGCTTGTTCCAATGCCTCAATCCCTTTATTGGATTTATCTCTTTCTTTTTCAAGTGTCTCAAGCCAACGACTAAAGGCATCAAGGGTGTTGCGTTGATACTCTTTCAATTGCATCATGGTCTTATCTTCCGTCTAAAGCGTGATATGATAGGTGCAAGAACAGGTAAAACGGCCTGTTTCTTCGGTTTAACCGTATCTACTTTGATGTTAACAAATTCCGCTGAAACACCTGAAGGTGTTTGATTAGGTAACTTTGAAGTGGGCTTTGGAACAATTTCGCCATCTTCTTGTAAACACTCAATATGAAATTTTATGGCTTCAGAGATTTCCTTGCGTGTTTCTTCAAGTGTATCACCTACTGCTGTACATACAGGAAGATCCGGAACGTAAGCACTGTAATTCGTATCACCGTGTTCAAAAAATATAAGATAACGCATTCGTTTAATTTTCGTTCTGTGGTTGGTGTTAACTCTTAATGCTTTCCACTCAAACGAGAGTATACCACAATAATGAGCAAAATGTTAACAAGGTTGCTAAATGCTTTTGTTACGGGGAACCCATTGGCGTGTGCCTACTACCTTATCTTTCGTGCAGGGCATAGGGAAGTTGACAAAATACGATTCCCAAATTAGTCAGTTCACGTTGTCCGATGTAATTGCCTGCGGCGTAAACAATCGCTTTTTTGCCATCCTTGCGGCCCGCTTCGTGGATACGCACTGCCTGTGCTTTATTTAGGATCGCATCCTCACTATGTAAGAACGCAATATCAGGTTTATAGTGTAGGTAGTAGTCATTTTTGTCATCGCTATAAAAAAGTCCATCATCGTTTTTCTGATCCAAAGTATTCTCTCCAATAGACGTACCGGTGGCAGCAAACAACAGATGAGCAGCTAATGTTGGGTATGCTGGTAACGCTTCTCCAGTGAGCATTGTCTCTATCTGAAGCGGTTCCCCCAAAGTGCAGTAGGCGAAAGAACCACCGAGCCCTTTTTGGAGTGTTTCATCTTTAGCATTCTCAACGCCGTTTATGACGCGTCGCACCCGTTCAGCGGTAATGGTATCGGCGTAATCTTCGCATTCAATGAGGATAAACTTTCGGTTGCCGCCATCCTCTTTGTTTAGTGCAAGAACAGCGTGGGCGGTGGTACCAGAACCAGCGAAAGAGTCGAGGATAATATCGTTTGAATTACTTGACAATTTAAGCAGGTATGAAACAAGGTCAACAGGTTTAGAAGTTTCAAATCCACTATCGCCTAATATATTCGTAAGATATTTTTCCGCACTATCACTACTACCGCAACTTTCAGGTAAATAAGTCGGATGAGCAGAAGTAGTATCCTTATCCTCAAAATCGTAAATTTTTTTCTTAACAAGTCCATTGTGTATGATAAAACGATTATTCGCTTCTAATTTTCTTGCTGTTTTCTCACCGATCTGCCATCTCTTCCCCTCACGAGGGTACTGCCCCAAAATTTGGAATTGCATTGTCTTTCTCGCATAGGTACCGGTATTTTTCTTTTCAATTATCTCCATTCTGTACTTGCCTTCTTCATCTTGATTCGGATATTTCCGAGTTTCTTTGGGAGTTACTCTTGGCGTAATTGATCCAACATCTGATTTTCGATAGCATACTTGGTAATCAGCAACAGGACTTACGGTAGCCCCTTCAGTATTGGTTGATGTGCCTTTTTTCTTCCAGAGGAATGTACCTATAAAATTATTCTCTCCAAATATTTCGTCCATCAACATTCGCAGATGGTGTTGTTCATTATCGTCAATGGATATAAAGATTACGCCATCTTCAGCAAGGAGTTCTTTTAGCAGATGTAGCCGCGGCCACATCATGCAAAGCCATTTGTCGTGCTTCTCTAAGTCTTCGTTGTCAACGGGACTGTGCTCTTTAAACCATTCTTGCATGGGTGGATTGTTGACGTTGTCGCTATAGATCCAGCCTTCGTTTCCGGTGTTATAGGGTGGATCGATGTAGATACATTTGACTCGGTTTGCATAGCGCGGCAGCAATGCCTTGAGGGCGTGTAGGTTATCGCCGTGAATGATGAGGTTATCTTCTTTGCCCGACGGGTTGCAAGATCGGCTTTCGTCCTGTTGTAGTTGGCGGTACGGGACAGAAAGATGATGTGCATAAATATGGTGCTTTCCTTTGAATTCGAGTGTAGGCATAGGTAAACTCCGCTAAAAAAGTGTCTTTTGATTTGGGTCTGATAGAGGAGATAAATGAAATAAGGCATAAACTCTATTTTTATATCGTAATGCTTCACAGGTACAAGGCTCTTGCCAACCAGGAAAGGGAATTTCACTGTCATCCTCAAGCATTTTGGATTGCCGGAACGCTTGTTTTATTATATGATCATCTGGGATAACTGTATATTTCGCCAACCAACGGTCAGAAGCAGCAGGTGAAGATGCCGAGTAAATTACGTGCAACTTTGATTTATTGTGGTATTGATTTCCAGTAGTAAAAAATGATGCTTGTGATGGTGCTGGAGCATTAGGTACTAATCCATTTTCACAAACAACTGCAATACATTTATTTCGTGCAACTTGTGCAAGTTGGATTGTTGCGGCAATTGTTGAACTTTCAAAATAATCGGCTGCAAACAGAATCAGTTGGACATTAAACCCTCTTTCCTCATAGAGTTTTACAAATTCTTTGCTCGGCATCAAAAATTCAGCAGCACCCACGTTGCAAAGATATTCTTCTATTTGTTGGCTATATCCATCCGCTTGACTATTAATATATTCGTCAAGTTCGGAAATCAGATCTTCATCTTGTTTTAATAAAAAATGTGTAACTTCGTGAAATTGAGTGAATCGTTTACGCTCTGCATTTTGCATTCGCGAATCAATAAAAATAGTTTTTTCTTTTTCGACGTACATTCCTTCTTTTCTACCTGGTAACACGTCTTCTACCACGTTTAATCCCAAGCTGGAACATATTTCATCAAAGGTTGGCGTTGTAGTTGAAGCATATTTGTTGACAACTTCCCTAACCAACTCAATAACGCGTCTTTTCATGCTATTCATCATTTATTATCGTTTTCGGAAGAGAGAATACGTCTGAGATAAAGATATAACTCAAGCCACTCCGTCGGGGTAGTAGGTTGTTTGCCACGGAAACTAACTTTTAGCAACGATTCCTTCCAGTCGTTGGTAATTCCATGCGGAGTTTCATACTGTTCCAAAAACGATTGAAATCCTTTCGGGTAATCAGTGCTTGAAGATTCCCCAAGTCCTTCAACACCACTGATAAGATCTTTGACTGAGACATTATATGCTGTAGCAACCTTTTGAAGTGTATCAATAGATGGATTTACAACACCGCGCTCCATATCCGAAAGATAAGGCACAGATAGGCGCGACAGTTGACTGAGTTCCTTTAATGTCAACTTATGTTCTTTACGAATGAGGCGAAGGCGTTGACCTAATTTCATGGAAAATTTCCCTTTCTATGGTATTCATTTACACATTACATTTAGTATACCACAGCACGACTTTTTAAGCAAAGCAGAAAAAAAATAGAGATTTTTACCAAATTTTATGAAATTAATTTGCATTTCATCAATTATTTTGGTATAATTGTAATTACACGTAAAAACATAGCCTATCATTTACCAAATTTTATGAAATTAATTTGCATTTCATCAATTATTTTGGTATAATTGTAATTATACGTAGAAAAATATCCTATCATTGAAAAATAGAGGAGGTTATCAATGAAGCGAATCCTGACAATTGATGGTGGTGGGATTAAGGGTGTATTCCCAGCTTCCTTTCTTGCTACTGTTGAAGATTCCATCGGGGAAAATATAGCGAAGTATTTCGACTTAATTGTCGGGACTTCGACAGGTGGGATTATTGCCTTAGCTCTCGGTCTTGGCTTGTCTGCAAAGGAGATTTTAACCTTTTATGAGGAACATGGCCCGCGCATTTTTCATGGCAATCGTTTCTTACGATGGTTGAGATGGTTTGGCACCTCAAAATATAGCAGTGTCCCTCTTGAAAATGCCCTCAGGAGTTGTTTCGGGGACAAGAGGCTGGGCGATAGCAAAAAGCGGCTCGTCATTCCTTCATTGAATCTTGAGAATGGCGAAGTCTACGTCTACAAAACCTCCCATCATCCCCGGTTGGAAAGGGATTATAAAGAAGATGCGGTTGAGGTAGCTCTTAAAACGGCCGCCGCTCCAACTTATTTTCCAACCCGTTGTTCGTCTAATGGAACCCCATTAATAGATGGTGGTACGTGGGCGAATAATCCCGTAGGAATGGCTGTTGTTGAAGCGATTACGCTGCTTGACTGGCCAAGAAATTCACTGAAAGTTTTGAGCCTCGGTTGTACAAATTCCCCCTTAAATGTCAACTGGGGACGGAATGTTCCCCTCGGCAGCTTGTATTGGGCACCCAAGTTCGTTGATGTATTTATGCATGCCCAATCTCACGCTTCTCTCGGAACAGCCAAACTCCTTACAGAGCGTAAGAGCGTCATTAGGATTGATCCGCTTGTAGACCGAAAGAAGTTTAGTTTAGACAAGCCAAGCGGAATTAATTCATTGAAAGGATATGGGGCCTCTGAAGCTCGAAAAGCGTTGCCTGAAATCCGTAAGGTTTTTCTCGGTAATCACGCGGAACAATTTGTTCCGTTTCACAAATAATGGAGGAATGTTAGATGACCATTTATGCACAACAATTCAGTTCGGTGCTTGAAGCAATAGCCAAAGAATTGGATATACCTGAAGGTTACTATGAGTTGGCGGTAGAACGTTATGAGTCCATTGGCAAGTCGCTTGAACGCGACGAATCTATTGTTGCTCAATACAGTCCTTTGGTTTATCCACAAGGATCTTTCCTACTCGGAACGGTTACGAAACCTATTTCAGAAAAAGACGAGTACGATTTGGACCTCGTCAGCGAGTTAAATCTTCTGAAAGACTCAATCAGTCAAGCGGATCTAAAGAAGTTGGTCGGAGACGAAATTAAGTTTTATGCCGGTGAGCATAATATGAAGTCTCCAGTGAAAGAAGGTAGGCGTTGTTGGACGCTGCATTATGCTGATGGTGTCCAATTCCATGTAGATATCCTACCTGCGATTCCGGATGCCAAACTGTTCAAGGAATTTCTTGAGTCAAAAGGTTATTCGCCGTCTAACTTGTCAGATTTAGCAATTGCGATTACGGACAATACACTTGCGAATTACAATCGTATTGATCCTGACTGGCCTTGCAGTAATCCGAAGGGATACGCTGCGTGGTTTAGAAGTCGGATGGAAGTCCGGTTCAACGAAAAGTTAAAGGCTTTCGCTGAATCAATGCAGCTACGGGTTGAAGAGGTTCCTGAATATAAGGTCAAAACACCCCTTCAACGGGCGATCCAAATATTGAAACGGCACCGTGACCTTCTCTTTGTCAACGAGTCAGACGACAAACCGATTTCGATAATTATTACGACGCTTGCAGGTCATGCCTACAATAACGAATCCGATATTCTAACTGCTCTGCAGAATATTGTAGTAGACATGCCACGCTACATACAGCAAAACGATGGAGTGGTATGGATACCAAACCCTGTGAATCCACTTGAGAATTTTGCCGATAAATGGGCGGATCACCCACAGCGAAAAGAGAATTTTTATAAGTGGTTGTCGGAGGTGCAGAAAGACCTTAACGCAGCATTGGAGCAGCCTGATGTTCGGAAGGCAGCGGAATCCTTAAAATCGCGCTTGGGTGAGCGAGTTATTAACGAGGGGATCCGAAGTTTCCATGAAGCACAGAAGGGCTCTGCCGCAATCCTTGGTGCAAAAGCATCCAGACCCATAAAAAAAGATGCTAATAAACGGGCTGAGACAGTACGGGTTACTCCGAAAAAACCCTTCGGGAGGTAATATCAACAATGAAAATAAATAGACGCGATAGAGAATGGTTAGCTTCACGCTTCCCATTCTTACGCTACGAGTCAAGTTCCTCAAAAATCGTGGGGGAACTTGACTTCGACGCCGCGTATGATAACAAATCAGGAAGGGTCATAATTGGTGAGGAGGCCAGAGAAGCCGACTTGTTTCTTAGTGATACCTTTGAGATCGAAATCTGCTTAGACAAATTTGATGGAAACGGATGGTCAAAGGTGTACGAAATCGGTGATCGGCACTATCAAATTGCTAAAAGAAACAATGTCAGCACCGCTGATTTGCACTTTTACTCAGATGGTGACAACTGTTGTTTAGGCATTGAATACGGACCTAAGAGTGGATTGCGCCTTGAAAGGTTTATCTACGATTTGGTTATTCCATTTTTTTACCGTCTTTCTTACACAGAGAAATTTGGGATCGCTGCCAGCCGCAGAGACCTTTGGGACGAATATTCTCACGGCGATACGGGTTTAAGAGAGTACGAGGCAGAACTCCTCAATATCGCGAGGCAAAATCCAAGGAGGTCCAGATCGTGCCCTTGTGGAAGTGGCAAGAAGTATATAAATTGTCACTTTAAGGAAGTTGAATTTTTTAAACAACGTCTAAACGAGTTATGTTTTTGTGGCAGCCGTAGGAAGTACAAAAATTGCCACTTTAATAAGGGTAAATTTCTCAAAACACGTTAGATTAAGGGAAAAGAGTCTTTCGGAAATATCCGGGGCGGTTACATGAGGTTTAAGAATACGACTTGCACCAGTTAATTTGCTTGGTTTTCTCAGAGGTGTGTGATTTCGTTGACTTTGTAGCATCATCTGTTAGATTATGATCGTTACAGCGCAGGCTAACAGCCTACGCTACGAAATCCGTGTAATGCCTCCGTCAAACAATTAGCACAAGTCATTTACTACGCATATTTATTTCTTTCTTTCGTGTTCATCCGGTTCAAAAGGCGAATTGAACTTTATAGGTATTTCCCCCTCTTTTATTGACCGATTCAGTGCTTCAATGTCTTCATCGGTGAGATGTGGTGGTTTTTCCATTGCTTTGATGAGGCGTTGTGCAGTGGGATTTTTTCCCTTTTCTGTCACTCCTTTTGCTTGTTTATCTTTTTCAAGTTTGAAATCCGCTTTTATTTGTTCGTGAGGAAGCACTCTAAGTTGAGAGGCAAGGAAACTCAGACACTTGGACATTTGCCCGTAGGCATCGCTGAATTCGACCTCGAATGCTTCGCCATTTGAAAGGATTTCAACAACCGTGCCGATGTATCCGCGCTTGAGATTATGCTCAGGGACATCTTGTGTGAGCGCGACGACATCCAGAAGTTTGATTTCGCCTTTTCCTGTAGGTTCAGACGAACTATCTATGTTTGAGGTGTTGTCGAAAGATTTATTTTTCATGGTTTATCCTGATACGTTTCGGACATCAATTTTCACTTCTTCAAACCCGCTTTCAGTTTGATCCGATGCTCCGGGATCGCCGAACTCTAAGATGTCAGAAGCTTTTACTTCCTCGACCTCACTTTCAGTTCGGTGAGGCACTTCCGGGGTTTCATATTCTAAGATTTCACGAAGTGTGATTTGCAGCGTATCTAACAATTCACTTCTTGTTCGTTCTTGACCTATAACTCCATGGACTTCCAATATCCACCCAATCCACCATCCCTCGTTCTGTCTGATAAGAGCGGTATAAGTTTGCGTTGCTTCTTCAGGCATAGGTTCACGAGATGTTTTTTGGAGAACGCTGAATTCAACCTCAAGTTCCTGTCCTTCGGGGAGGTCAATCCTATCTAACGGCTCAATAACGCCGTTTCTGTATGTTGCTTTTATCTTTTTTTTTTTCATAATTTTTAGCCACCATCTTTATTTTACCGCTCACTGCAGCGTTGGCTCCTTATCGTATAACGCAAGTTTCCACCTTTTTATTTACATTGCACTCCGCTGGAGTGCAAGACTTTGGATATGCCGTTTTCTATAGATATATCACCCCTCTGGGGTGAGGAAGAGGTTGAAACGTTCAAAATTCGTTAATAGCAGCTTGGGTAAAGTATAGCATTAATTTGGATGGGTTTCAATTGGAAAATGCGCGGTTGAGAAAGTAGGAGGTTTATGCGAAAAAACGATGGTAAAAGAGGGTTGTGAGGATTTTGTAGCCTGCTTTGAGGGTGCCGGTGAATGTGCCGGTGATTTTGGAGGTGCCGATGCGCTTGCGATACCGAACTGGGACTTCACAGACAGGGATGCCACGTTTCGCGGCTTTCAGCTGCATCTCGACTGTCCAACCGAAGGTCTTGTCTTGCATGTTCAAGGCGAGCAGCTCCGAGTATCGGATGGCGCGGAAGGGACCTAAGTCTGTATAGCGGACCCCGAAGAAACGGTGTATCAGGAAGCAGGCGAGCCAGTTACCGAAGCGTGCTTGCGGGAGTAGTGCCTTTTTTGCGTCGCCTTGCGTCCTTGCACCGATGACGAGTGATGCTCTGTTTTCGAGTATGGGCTGTAAGAGTTGTGGCATGTCGGTTGGGTAGTCGCTGTAGTCGCCATCGAGAAAGACGACGATGTCCGGGGGTTGCGTTGCGAGGGCGGCGATGCCAGCGAGACAGGCGTATCCGTAGCCGCGCCGCGATTCGGTGACGACGCGTGCGCCGTTGCGTTTTGCGATGGTGGGGGTGTTGTCCGTGCAGCCGTTGTCAACGACGATGATTTCTTGGAGGGTTGCCTCTCCGTTGGTTTTGGGAATATCGTTGATGACTTTGGCGATGGCGTTTTCTTCGTTGAGGACTGGGATGATGACTGAGACTGTTGGCATGATGTCATCCTTGCTCCGCTGTCATTTATGGTGGGTTTAGAATTACTTGGACACTTCCAATACTCGGTTCTAACCCCCTAAATCCCCCTTATCAGGGGGACTTTGAAGGCTTCGCGAAGGAGGAATGGGGAAGTCGCAACCAGGAGATCGCTCCTACAGGAAGCGTCAATTGATGGCGCGGTTGCAAACCGCGCCGACCAGCCTATCGTTCACCGTGAATACTACAGCTTTGCAGCGGGTTCTTGTACGGTGTCGAGTAGGCGTTGGATGACGGTGTCTGAGTCAACGCCTTCTGCTTCGGCGTGGAAGTTGGTTAAGATACGGTGGCGCAGCACTGCGGGGGCAACGGATTTCACGTCTTCACAGGAGGCGTTGTAGCGTCCGCGTAGGATGGCTCTTGCTTTTGCGCCTAAGATAAGGTATTGCCCGGCACGCGGTCCGGCACCCCAGCGTACCCACTGTTGGACGAAGTCGGGTGCGTCTTCTTCTTTCGGACGTGTTGCGCGCGCGATTTTTACAGCGTATTGTACCACGTTATCGGCGGCAGGTACACGCCTGACAATATTATGGAGTGCTACGATCGCGTGTCCGGAGAGTGCGCCTTCGAGCTCAGGTATATCTGCCCCAGTCGTTGCTGAAACGATGTCTGTCTCCTCAGCCTCTGTCGGATAGTCGATGACGATTTTGAACATGAACCGGTCCAACTGTGCCTCTGGTAGCGGATATGTCCCTTCTTGCTCGATCGGGTTCTGTGTGGCGAGGACAAAGAAGGGTTGCTCCAATTGGAATTCGTTGCCGCCGGCGGTAACGTGGTATTCCTGCATCGCTTCTAAGAGTGCGGCTTGCGTTTTCGGTGGTGTCCGGTTAATCTCATCTGCGAGGAGGATGTTCGCGAAGATCGGTCCGTGAATAAACCGGATGGTGCGATGTCCGGTTGCCCGGTCCTCCTCGAGGACATCTGTGCCGGTGATGTCTGCAGGCATCAGATCCGGGGTGAACTGGATGCGTTTGAACTTAAGGTTCAGGATTTGTGCCAAGGTTCTAATCATAAGGGTTTTGGCGAGTCCTGGGACACCTTCGAGTAGGCAGTGTCCACCCGCAAAGAGTGCCATCAACATCTGATTGACAACTTCCTCTTGCCCAACGATGACCTTCTTGAGTTGTGCCAAGATGAGTTCTTGGCTCTCCATAAGTTCTTCTATTGCTTTAACTTCTTCAGTTGCTGGCATTTTTTAAATTATTGCCTCCTGGGCTGCCCTCCACTTCGTTTCGGGCAGGTTTTCGGTTAGTTCTAACTGGATTTGGTAATCTGTGCGGTCAATTTTCAAAATAGGCAGATTCCATTCCAGAGACATACGTACTATCAGTGCGTCCATGAGTCGTTAATAATCGATGGCTAATAGCCGATGGTTTCCGATGGCTGACTGCTTTAAAAATCTTGTACTAATATGAACCGTTTTGTTCCTCGGTTTGAGGCGATTCTGACGACATCTTTGAGATGCAGGATGTTCTCCGGCGTGACCCTCGGTGTTAGGAAACGGATGGTCTGCTGCATTTCGGCTTTGCGTTTGGATTTGGTGTAGCGGAGTTGTATTTCCGCGACTTCGGTTTTGAGTGCCTGTTCTTCTGGGACAATATCGATCTTAAAGGGTGCCTCGGTGCTGACGGTGATTTTGTCCTCAAGGGTGAGTGCCTTGCCGATAGCGGCAGGGTACATTCGGCGTTCCTCACTCAGGAGTTCTGCGTAAGGATGCTTGACGAGCGGTAGTTCAAGTACGAACTGTTTACCGATGGCGTAGAGATATTCCTTACAGGACCAGGTGAGTTCAATGTTCAATTCGCCTTTGAGTTCGGAAAGTCCGGAGACTTCAAAATTTTCCACTTTTGCGCGATCGTCGAGTTCCAAAAGTTTGTGAAGGAACTCGGATTTTTCTTCAGCAGTTTGGAGGCGCGAAAGTTGGCTTCGCAGTTTCATATTGTAACTGCCGGTGAGGGTTAATTCTTGACGGACAGAGACACTCATGTCTTTCTTCACCGCTACGTCGGTATGAACCTGTTTGAGATTTGATGTTGCGTCGAGAGCGGGACTTTTCTGAAAGCGGTAGAGTGTATTCTCCATACTGTCCGCTGCGCCGTTGGATTTCGTATCATTGGCGTTTTCTAAAAAACGTGGGTTGATAATCAGTGTCCATCTATCTTGATCGCTGGCGGGGAAGTCCCCGAAGGCGCACGTCTCTGCTGTCGGGTCGAGCCAGATGAGTTCATCGTCTTTGTCGCCTTCGACAGCGAGGATCATGTGATTGAAATAGGAGAGCGAAGGTACGGCTTCGACTTCGGAACCGCCATCCGGAAGATGGGCGTTGACACCACGCATATCCCCAGCGGAGATGAGAACAGGGTAGGAATTAATGCCTTCAGATGCGAGCATTGTGGCAAGGAGCGTTGTTTTGTCCTTACAATCCCCCGCACCTTGCTTCAGCACAAAGTCAGCCGGATAGGGCTTAATCGCCCAAATTCCAAGTTCGTAGCCGTAGTACCGGATGTTTGTTGCGACGTATTCATAAAGCCGTTTTACTTTTTCCTTTCGGGACCAAGCACCACTGAGGAGTTGCTTTGTTTTTTCTTCGATTTTCGGTGTAATCTCATCTTGTTCCCGAATCAGTGTGGCATACCACGTCGCCAGTTCATCCCAAGAATTGAGAGAGGAGATGCTGATGTTATAAGCGAGGTCTTGCGGTGCCGGCATCAGGTATTCATCTTTTAAAGGTGGCACGTCTCGCGTCTCAAAGGTATAAGTGCGGGTGTAGTTATCCTCTGTCATCGTGGGTTGAATATCGAGAAAGGAGCTGTCCGACTGAGGGTCTGTAGCGGCAGCGGGTGCCCCGGAAACCTGATAATAGAGCTGCTTTTTCTTTGGAATATGGACAGTGAGGCGGTAATATCGCACTGGGTGCGGCCCTTGGAAATAGACTTGCCGCCAGAATTCGCCTTGCATGACGTGCCCGACGTTGTTCGTCGAATAGGCGTAGTCTATGATACAACCGTCGCTAATTTTGGGAAGTGTGAAGTACATCAGTCGTGCGTCAACGTATAGTCCTGCGTCCACTGCGCTTGGTGGTGGTACATTGGCAATAATTTCGTTTTTGTCGAGTTCAACGATTTCACCGTTCGGTGTTAGCGTGCGTGCGTGATGGATCGTGACATCGTCTCTGCCCCGCATATAAGGGATACTCACCTCTGCGAGGTTTTTACCGTCTTCGTTAAAGATTTTTGCGATTCGGCGTGTAGAGTAGATATAACGGCTTTTTTCATCGATATTGACATCGACGCTCTCCCAAAGGACGACTGCACCCGCATCAGGATAATCTTCTTCGGAGGGGAGTTTCTCCATAATTTCTTGGATTGCTTGTTCGTCTGCTTCGCTAATGTAGTTGTAAGGTAGTGACGATCCACGATTTTCGGAGTTCTGAGAGACGATGGCGGGTCCACGTCCGTATGTCTCTGTTTCGTTAGGTTCGTTATTGGCGAGTTGTTCCGATTCGGTTGAAACAGGTGTGTTTTCTAAGAGCGAACGCCGAGTGCCTAAGAATGTCTTTTCGGCGAGTGTTCCATCGTCTGTTTCGCTCTCTACAACTGCCAAGTTTCGGGTAGCGTTCCCGTCGCCATTATCGTCGAGGTGCGGATGCTCAGTTTGGACGTTGCCGTTTTGTTCGTAGAAATCCTTTGTCCGTGCTTGTATCGATAAGAACGCCTCTAATAGGGAGATGTCGCCGTTTCTGTCGGTATCGTTGGCTGCATTGGAAAAGGCATCAACAAAGACATCGCCAAATCCTGCTTGTAGCGAATAGCCTTCATTTCGTGAGCTGGATGTGAGAATGATACGTCCGGGTTTGCTGAGTTGTGGTACAAGTTTGCCACTATAGGGGAAACCGAAGATTAAAATCTGGCGTTCAGCGGGTATGCTGTTGATGCGTGTTGTGTATTCTGTTTCAGTAATATCGCGTCCGAGCAGATTGTATTTCAGTTCGCCTTTGTTCGTGCGGGATGCGTGTCCGATCATAAAGAGCAGGAGCCGATCTGAGGGTTGGACACTCTCGACGAGTCGGTCGAGTGCTGCTAAAACTTGTTCACGTCTCGATTCGGTATCGACGAGTCCTTCCGCGCCAGGGGCATCCATATCTTCAAAGAGAAAGGTAATTTGGTCGGGTGTATAACCGTATTCATCGGTGAGGAGTTGGTGGAATCGGGAGGTGGCATTCCAGAACGCATCGTAAAAGGACTTCTCACCGGCAGCACCGCTGATAATTAGGGCATGGTCTGCTGCAAACGTTGTTCCGGAAATTAGGCAGATCGTGAGCGTGATAATAAGTATTTGACGCATTTTCTTTTTCATGGGTGCCCCCTATTTCGGTGTTTAGGTATCGGACGTAGACGCTGATTCTCTTGTGAAATCGCCGCTTTTACCACCTGTTTTTTTCACGAGTCTGACATCGCCGATGACCATCTCCTTGTCCACTGCTTTGCACATATCATAGACAGTCAGTGCTGCGATTGAGACGGCTGTGAGTGCTTCCATCTCTACGCCAGTGCGTCCAATCGTTTGGATTTCTGCTTCAATTTCGATGCGTGATGTATCGTTTGCGATGCCGAGTTCGACGCGAATTGAGGTCAAAGCGAGGGGATGACAGAGTGGTATGAGTTCACCGGTGCGTTTCGCTGCCATGATGCCCGCGAGGCGTGCGACCTCTAAGACATCGCCTTTCTTCATTTTTTGTTCGGCGATTAATCGGAGTGTTTCCGGATGCGCGGTAATGTGCCCGCGGGCGATGGCGATGCGCAACGTCTCTTCTTTGCCACCGACATCTACCATCCGTGTATTGCCTTTTTCATCGAAATGTGTTAATTTAATTTTACCTTGCGGAGGAATGACGTTCATTTGAATCTTTGACGTGTATCCCTTAAATCCGCCCTCCATTACTCCATTACATTACGGGCTATGGTTATGTGAGATAAGTTAGAACTTGCGCATTTCCCTTTAAAATCGCCTTTAGCACCCTGTGAATAACTAAAAGTTTGCCATAATGTGTTCGTATTTTTCACGGAACCTTTCAAGGTATTTGCCTTTGCCGTGATATGCCTTGACATCTTCAGGGTTCGGCTGAATCGGTTCGCCGCGTTTCAGAACGGAAGCACTGAACGTTTCAATGTCAAAGGGTTCGTTTTCTGCGTCGTGGAGTGCCTTGACCCCTGCGACGGCGGCACCGAGTGCTGCGCCACCCTTTTCAACGGGCAGTGTCGGTCTATTCCAGATGCCGGCAACGCGTCGCATGATTTCAGGACTGTCGGTTGCGCCACCGGTTACGAATAGTGGTGCTTGCGTCTGTTTTGTGAAGACAGCAGAATAGGTGTAGACAGCGGCGAGACTCGTCTCAATGATACCCGTATAATCTTCTGCTAATATTGGTTGACCAACGGAACGAATCAAGTCAAACGCTCCAGAGACCGGAAAGGATTCCGTTTTTGGCTGCCAAAACGTCATGAACTGCCCCGGTGCGACTTGTGCTAATGCTGCCTCTGCGGGTGCGTATTCTTCTTTTGATAAACCGTAATGGTTCCTCACCGCATCCCAGACCATAGCACCGTTTGTACGGCATCCGAACATGAAAGGGCGGTTGATGCCGTCATACATAGCGTTGGCGAAACCTTCAGGGTCGAGCGTGTCGCCGTCGGTTGATACCATGTTGACGAAACTGGTGCCGAGGCTTAAAAGATCACCGGCAACGGGGACTTTTGCTTGTGGATTGTCCCCGGAACCTGCTATAACGGCGCAGCGTTCCGCAAAGCCGTATTTTTCTACGTAATATGCGGCGAGATTTCCGACGATGGAATCTGGTCTCGTGAGTGCTGGCAATTTCGACAGGAGTGCTTCCGTGCCACCTGTTAACCCGTCGGCTGTCGCAGCCAGTAGTGCTGAATCCCATGCTTTTGAGCGGTAGTTCATCAGCGACATGCCGCATCCGTTTCCGTAGTCGATGGGTACGTTTGTGTTGCCTGTTAGTACTGCTGGGATAAAACTGCTAATCAGCTGAATTTTTACTGTTGTGGCGTAGTGTTCGGAGTCCTGTTCCGCGACACGCCGGACGACTGTGCCTGTGAATCGGAGTGGCGCATCAGAACCGGAAAGGTTGATCATCTCTGCCTTGCCGCCGACGGTTTCTCGGACATGGTTTGTTTGTGCGACGGTATTGGCAGTCATCCATATCGGTGCAGTCGGATACGAGAAAACATCCGCCAAAAGCATTTTTAAGTCAGACGTATGACTCTCTGACTTTTGGAGATTGGAGAGTCCATTCGCGGCGTTCCGGTTCAGGTAGACGTGTCCATGCTGTTGGCCAGATGTATTGATAGCAACAATATCCGCTAACGCAACACCTGCCGCTTGCATATCGGCGAACAAGGCATCGAGCGATGCAAGATACATCAACGGCGGTTGTTCGGCTTCGCCTTCTTCTCTCGGTGGTAGGATATAATCCTCCCCGATACCGAATCCGTTGAGTCGTGTGTCGGCGCGATAATCGAGTGAATGCTCAAAGCATTTTTCCGCTGTGTTTATATCAATGACGATAGCGGATAGACTTTGCGTACTTGAATCTAAACCGAGCGAGAGTCTTTTTCTTGCCACAAATTTCTCCTGTGCATCCTTAAGTCATGAAATCGTCTTTAATTCCCGGGATAGGCGCGGTTTTCCAGTTCTGCGACGAACTTTTCGGCGGCGATAGCGGCTGCGGCACCCGCACCTGCGGCGGTAATCGCTTGACGGAATACGTGGTCATGCACATCGCCAGCAGCATAAACACCGTCTATATTCGTGCGCTGCATCTCGTCAACGATGATATATCCTTGTTCGTCCATACTTATGACATCTGTAAACAGTTCGGTGTTCGGAATATGTCCTATAAAGATAAACACTCCATCAATCGGGAAAAGTTGCGTTTCACCAGTTTTGACGTTTTTGAGGGTTGCACCGGTCACTTTATCGGCGTCGCCGTTAATCTCTTCAACGACGGTGTCCCAGATGAACTTGATTTTATCGTTTTTGAAAGCGCGCTCCTGCATAATCTGGCTTGCCCGGAGTTGGTCGCGTCGGTGGACGACGTATACTTCGGAGGCGTATTTGGTTAGGAAGATGCCTTCTTCAAGTGCTGCATCGCCGCCGCCAACGACGATGAGCCGTTGATCTTGGAAGAAAAACCCGTCGCACGTTGCACAGTAGGAGACACCGCGTCCACCGTATCCTTCTTCACCAGGGATGTTGAGTGTGCGCGGCGAGGCACCTGTACAGATAATCACCGATTTGGCGCGGTATTCTTTCTCATAAGTCGTAACGGCAAACGGATGTTGTGAGAAATCGACTGCTGTTACGGTGTCGAATTTGACTTCGGTGCCGAACCGTTCTGCCTGTTCTTGCATACCTTGTATAAAGACACCCGCTTCATTTCCGAAGAAACCGGGATAGTTCTCCAAGTCGAGCGTCAAAGAGAGTTGTCCGCCGAGTGCTTCGCCGGTAATCAGGACGGGTTCAAGCATTGCACGAGAGGTATAGACCCCTGCGGCAAACCCGGCAGTGCCACCGCCAATAATCACGATATTTCGGTCTTCTATGTTGTTTGTATGGGTTTCCATTCTATTTTTTTATTCCTTTTAGAAAGCTTTGAAGATAGCAAGGAGGACACCGATGATAGCCACTTGTGCCCCAATCACCCATCGGAGCGTTGAAATACCAGCTTCAATGCGGTCGAGGCGGTGCGCCAAAGAGTTTACATCGTCCTTAACTGTGCTGAGGTCTGCCTTGATCTCGTTTATATCTTTCTCAGTGCTTATCCTAAGGGCATTAATATCTTCTTTATCCGCTTTTGTATCTATCTTCGCGTCCAGACGATCCAAACGGACATGTATCTGTTTCAAGATTTCGAGCAGCAGTTCGTTGAAATTTTTATTATCATCCACAAGAATTCTCTTTATTTAGAACGGCAGTGGAATGCCGACGCGTTCAGCGACTGTTTTCAACTGTTCTTGATGTGCTTCGCCGACGGGGATACCAATTTCAGCCCATTCCTGTTCGCGCTCCCATTCTAAACCGCCGGGCAGATCTGATCGGTCGTAACCCGGTGCGGGTTTCATTTGGCGTGCGTCGTGGATATGTTGGTCGATCTCCGCTTTATATTCGTCAATTGGTCGGAATTGGGAGATGTCGATCGCTGCGATGAAAGCACCTTGATTGGCACCTTCCCAGATTGTTGGTGGGTCCGGTGGCTTGTCGAATAGCCAGATGCCTGCCATAAACCCGCCGAGTGCGTGGCTAACATGACTCAAACCCAACATCTTGAAGAACGATGCGGGACTCTGTTCAAATTGCAGCGATCCATAGATGCCGGTTGCCATATCGACGACTATGGGTGGCTGGTTACCTGCTGGGATCGCAAAACTCATCGGTGAGGCACCCGTTGCGGTAGCAATCATGCCGTCCGGACTGTGTCGGAAACGGTGGCAAGAGACAGCGAACCCGGCGCAATCCACTTCAAGTGCGAGCCGTGTATATTTGCCTGCACTCCCGAAATGGAAGTGGTTCCGACTCGTTGCGGCACCGAGTCCCATCTCTTTGGCTTTTTTGACGGCTGCCTTTGCGGCGTGATACGATGCAAAGTGTCCCATCCCGCCATCGCCGTCATAGACGGCTGTCGTCGGGGATTCGTCAATGCATCGGACGTTTGGACGTGGATTGACTTTGCCGTCAAGCATCATCCCTATATATCCGGGTGTTTGGCGGGTGCCGTGGCTGAACACACCGCGCAAATCCGTGAGAACCAATAGGTGCGCTATATGCGCAGCGTCCTCCGCAGTGGTGCCTGCTTTCTGGAAAGCCTCGCTGATGAAGTCTTGCATCGTATCTGGCATCACGCGGATAAAATCTTTCGGTACAACATTCATATTTTTAATTTTCCTTGCGGTTCGTTCACGTGGGTTTTATGTCTGAAGTGCCTCTCCGTATATCCGCCTTCCACTTCGTTTCAGGTTTTTTAATTTTCCTTGCGGTTCGTTCACGTGGGTTTTATGCCTGAAGTGCCTCTCCGTATATCCGCCTTCCACTTCGTTTCAGGTTTTTTAATTTTCCTTGCGGTTCGTTCACGTGGGTTTTATGCCTGAAGTGCCTCTCCGTATATCCGCCTTCCACTTCGTTTCAGGCTAAGTTTTTGGTTTCATCTTTAACTCCAGTAACCAAAGATGGTAGCCTGCAACAACGGCGCAGGCGGATATGAAAAAAAAACGTCAACAAACCAATCACTTTATCTAACGCCTCGCGAAAAATTAAAAGGTGAATCTCGGAATTCCGTTAGTAATTGGATAGTGCTGTTCGCACGCTTTACAGTGAAGACGCTGTTCTTCCCATGTAATCTCGCCTTTGCATTTTGGACAAACGAGAATCTCTTGTAAAGTTTTTTTCTGACGGTTTTTACCTTTAACCCAAAGCGATTTTGCGCGGGAGACGATCCCTCGCGGTATAGCATTTTTAACAAGCAGTAACCACTGACTATTGTCTTGATTGCTATCGTCGATTGCGATAAGTGTTTGTAGTGTCACCGGACATTCTAAGTCGAGTGTCGGTTCCGTTTCGGGTCGTATTTCGTATTCTATTTTGCCTTCCCATTCGTATTGAACGAGGAAGATGTTGTGGTGCGTGATATGGAACCGTTTCCAGTGCTTGTCATTTGCCGCGAGTGTGTGGAACAGTTGTCCGAACTGTGGTTTCTGGTTATTTTTTTGTAGTGTTAAACGTCCGTCAATCAGGTTAACGATCCATCGGTGGTAGTGCCATCCGTATATCCGTTCGCCTATCTCGGAGGGCGTTTCGATGTAACCGCGTCGCGCCACGCGCATGAGTTCAGCAATGAGTTGTTTCGGGTCTTCAACATGTTCGAGGACATGTGCGCAGATTACATAGTCAAACGCTTGGTCAGCGAACGGTAGGAACTGCCCATCGGCTTCGACGATCGGTCGGTCGGTGACAATTTTACCGCCGCGTTGTTCATCGTCATCTATGAATTTATCGCATAAGACATCCGATCTCGCTTTCGGATTGTGGCCGCTCCCTATCTCTAAGACAAAGTCGTTGGCACGGATATTCATTTTTCTACAACCATCGTGATGTAAGGGCTGATGTACGGAGATGTATTGGCGATGATTCTGCCTTTTATGCCGAATCCGACAGCCTTTTTGACGATCGTGAGTCCGTTTTTCCGGAAAAATTGAGCGAGGTCTATCGGGCTTGCGTAGTATGCGCTGTCGGCATCGCCGCCGGTTGCATCTGCTTGTAAGTCTGGTTCTCTGTAGATGAAATTCGGCGATTTCGTGAAGAACCGTTTCTGTAGATAGAGTTGACAGTTTCGTTTGAGCTGTTGGAACGCTTGCCGTTTTGTTTCGCCCCAGACGGGTCTGCCGGGTTTGCCGGACATCAGGCGGATCCAATCGAGCAACGGAATTAGGGGCGAACAGAGGTTCGGTCCAGAGATCACAATTCGTCCACCCTTGCGTACCACGCGTATCATCTCCCTTAAAGCCGTCTCTACGTCCGGTAGATGTTCGACTAATTCATTTGAGCAGATAACCTCAAAGGCATCGCTATCAAAAGGGAGTTCGAGTACATCACAGACTTCGTATCGGAGGCGACGGTTTTCCCAGTTCCGTGCTTCCTTGAGAAAGAGCGGTGAAATATCGGTGCCGACGACATCAAAATCAGCCTGATTCAGCAGCTTCGCGGAGATACCGTTCCCGCATCCGAGATCAAGGATCTTGGAATGCGGTGGTGCGTAACGGATGACCAGTTCTACGTAGTGCCGGAGATAGGTTTCGTCATGTGCATCTAAGAGGTTTTTATAGGTTTCCGATGTTTCGTAGAATTCACGCATCCGTTGGCGGATTGATGTTGATGTGTCAGGTACCGGCGTTTCAAGCATATCGTTCTAAGATACTCCCAAATATTATACACGTTTAGCGGTAGGATAACAACAAATTGCTATGACCGTAGTGTGTTCCACGGTGCCTCGTCATAAACATCAATGAGTTGGTATCCCTCTGCGCCTTTGCTGGGACTCAAAGTTACGAACAGCTTTGCGGATTCCGAAGAGACGTTAAAGGAGGCATGGACCATGTCCGCTGGGATAAAGACGGAGTCGCCTGCGTTGAGTGTCTGTTTTTTGTCTTCGAGCCACTGTTCAACGCTGCCTTCTATAACGTAGATAACTTCTTCTTGTTCAGGATGTTTATGGAAGTCGTGTCCGTAGCCTGGGGAGAGGGAAACCTCCATAGCGACGATGTCTTTTGCGCCTGTGCTTTCTGGTCGGCTGAGCCACCCGATGGTTCCCCAATCGAGTTCGTCTCGTTCCACGTCTGCGGATGCAATAAATTTCCCGTTCATAAGGTTGAGGGTTCTCCTTTTATGAGCAGTGTTGACGCGCTTTGACAGCGCGCCTACGCATAAGTTCCTTGTTTTTTATTTTTCGGACTTTAGGGTTGCCCAAGTTGTGGACAACTTTCCGAGCGGTTCAACAGGTGTCGATGCTGTGTCCATTTCTACTCGGACTTCGTCCATACTGAGTGCGCGGTTCCATATCCGAACTTCATCGATGAGTCCGAGGAATTCACGATTACCTTCGTGTGTTTTCCCGATGAGGACAGAAGCCGTATCAGCGGCACCGGGGAGCGGATTTTTCCCATCGAACTCGCCGGCGTGTTCACCGTTTAACCAGTATCTGTGGACACCGTCCTCAACTTGTGCGACAACGTGCTGCCACTCGTTAAGTGCAATTTTCCCGGTGCAAGTGCTACCGCTCCCGCCTGCGCTGAGGTGCAAGCATTCACTTGTGGATTCGGTGTAGAAGCTGTAGGAACGGGGTCCGTTTCCTTTTGCAAGGATACCCTGCCACTGTGCCCCGGCTGTTCCTCCGGTATATCTCTCGGCATTAATCCATGCCATGACGGTCACATTTGTATCAACGGTAAGGATATCAGCGTGTGGGACTTCGACCCAGTCGCTTTCACCGTTGAGTTTGAGTGCGTTCCCAAATTTTCCTGCGGCTAATTCGGGTGAGCCTGCAATGGTGCCATCGTTCCCGTATTGTGAGTGATCTGTAACGGTATCACCATCAAGTTCATCAAAAGAGAAGTAGAGGATGAGTGAATCATCGGACGGGTCTGCGGTGTGTGCGAAAGGTGCCGCGATCACGATAATTGCCAATATGGAAAGGAAAGTTTTCATGGGTACTCCTTTTGCTTATAAGCAGGTGTATGCGCGTTTGAACTTCACAGGACTTAAAACATCCACAAGCGTCGGAAACGCGCATACAGACAGATTCTATCGTTGTGTGGTTTTCTTCAGTTGCCCCCAAGAGGTGGCAAGTTTTTGACGCGGGTCAACAGGGAAAAGTTCAAAATGCCCTTTTTCCATCTGTTCGATGACCTCTTCCTCGGTGAGTGCGCGGCTCCAGATGCGGACTTCGTCGATAAGTCCCTCGAATTGACGGTTCCCTTCATGTGTTTTCCCGACGAAGACATCCGCTGTATCGGCTGCACCGGGCGGTGGGTTTTTGCCCCCGGATTCGCCAGCAGGTTCACCGTTCACCCAGTACCGGTGTGTGGCTCCATCGACTTGTGCGGCAACATGTACCCATTCCTCTAACGGAACGACTTTGTTACAAACACTGCCTGAACCGCCGACACTAAGGTGTAAACACTGACTCACAGATTCTGTGTAGAAGCTATAGGAACGAGGTCCATTGCCTTTGGCAAGGATACCTTGCCACTGTGCGCCACCAGGACCTGTGTGGCGGGGGGTATTGATCCAAGCCATGACGGTAACGTTCTCATCAACGGTGAGGGTTTCGTGGTGTGGAACCAGAACCCAGTCACTCGTTCCGTTGAATTCCAGTGCTTTGCCGAATTTACCGTCAGCAAGTTTAGTGTCCCCGACCAATTCACCGTGGTTTTCATATTGTGAGTGGTCGATGGCGTTTTCACCATCGAGTTCATCAAAGGAGAAGTAGAGGATAAGTGAATCCTCTGGTTCGTTTGCTGCATAAGCGAAAGATGCCGCAAACGTGATAAGGGTTAATATGATAAATAGGTTCCTCATTTTTACCTCCATATAGCATAGGAAATCGTTGGTTTCCTGTGTATTATTTGTATAGGCTAATCTATCGGAACAATTTTTCCGCCTTCAACTGCCCTAAATCTTTGGTTAACAGGGAGATGTGTCCAATGGTCAGTATGACCGCTGGGCCAACGAATTTCAAGGCGTTCAATCTGTTCCGATTTTCCGACACCGAAATGGGCACGCAGGTCGTGGAACGAGAGATAACTTCCGCCACTCTGCACTTCTCTATATTGAATATGTGTTCCGGTTACAACTTTGATTCTTGCTCCAATCCCGGAACGGTTGCTTTTTTGTCCGACAGTCTGGATTTGTATCCAATTGTTTCGGTTTCCGACTGCGTTTTGGAGCAGGTCTGGACGTTGGTTGCAGTTCGTGACGAGGATATCGAGGTCCCCGTCGTTGTCGTAATCGCCGATGGCGGTCCCACGACTGACTTTTTTGAGTGCTAAGCCATCAGTTTCCGACGTGACATTGGCGAATGTTCCATCGCCTAAATTCCTGAATAGCAGGTTTTTCTGAGGATAGGTTACGTGTTTCTCAAGGACGTTGATGTTATCCATGAGATGTCCGTTTGCGACGAAGATGTCTTGGTGTCCATCATTGTCGTAATCGAAGAATTTGATACCCCATCCCAAATAGCCGTGCGTTACCTCTGCTATCCCTGATGTAATGGTGTTATCGGTAAAGAAGGAGCCATCGTGATTCCGGTAAACGGTGTTGGTTTCCGTCTGGTAATTACTGACGGTAAGATCAAACTTTCCGTCGTTGTCGTAATCACCGAAATCGGTTCCCATTCCAGCTTCTTCTTTTCCCATGTCATTGTAGCAGACACCAGAAATTAATGCAACCTCTAAAAAAGTGCCTTCACCGCTGTTTTGAAACAGGAAGTTGGGGTCCTGATCGTTCGCGACGTAGAGGTCGATATTCCCGTCGGCATCGTAATCGCCAAAGGTTACGCCTAACCCGTGTTGAGGGATCAGGTCAGGCGGTCGGTATAAGGTTGACATATCGGTAAACGTGCCGTCTCCGTTATTTTTGTAAAAGGTATCGTGAACGGCGGGATAGGCGTGAGGACCGCAGTAGACATGGACACCTCGCTCTTCGCAGCGGATGTCCTTTTCGGGTGTCCATTCGGCGTAGTTCGCGATGTAGAGGTCTAAGTCCCCATCGTTATCAACATCAGCGAAGGCACAGCTGGTGCCCCAGTTGGGATTGCCGACTTTGGCGTGTGTCGTTATGTCTGTAAAAGTGCCGTCCCCATTGTTTTGATAGAGTTGGTCTGTACCGTAGTTGGTGACGTAGAGGTCTAAGTCCCCGTCGTTATCGACATCCGCGACGGTAGCACCTGTGCCGTAGGCGGTACTTCCGACACCAGCCGTCTCGGTGATGTCGGTAAAGGTGTTATCTCCGTTGTTGCGGTAGAGGACGTTGTGCGGTTTCTGGTCTTGCGGATTGTCTGTCTGGATGGCGCCGTTGACGAGGTAGATGTCGAGATCGCCGTCGTTGTCGTAGTCGAAAAACCCGCCTCCGGATCCGAGGAATTCATTGAAAAGTCTTAAACCGCTCCTACCGTCGGTGTGCTCGAAAGTTAACCCAGCGGATTCCGTAACATCAATGAAAATTTGTTCCGCTGGGACGGTCGTGCAATAGAGAAGGCTTATAAACACGGCTATGCCTGTGAATCCGAGGCGGTGATAAAGATTTAGGGATCTACTGTTGCGCGCGTTTTTTAGCATACGGATAGACTCATCGTGTTGTTTGTGATTCCTGCTTCAGACGTTTGAGTTTATTGAGTGCTTTCCAAGCGTCGTTATCATCGGGTTCAATTTTGGTGATATGTCGATAGGTGTCTATTGCCTTTTGTAGTTGTCCTTGTTGTGTGTAAATTTCGGCTAATCCGTGGTATGCCAAGCTCAGGTTTGGCATTTTCTCTATGGCTGCTTGTAGGTGTGCTTCTGCTTTGTCAAATGTCTTTGACTGGGTATAGAGCCATCCTAATCGAACGTGTGCCTCTAAAGTATCAGGGTTCAATTCAAGGATTTTATGGAAAAGTGGGATCGCGTGTTGCGGTGCGTTGAGGTTCATGTAGAGCCGCGCCAATTTATCGTATCCGATGGTCCGGTCCGGATTCAGACGAATAAGTGTTTGGTAGGTCGCGATGGCTGCGGAGATGTGCTTGTGTTCCAGATGGACTTCTGCTAATTCCGACCGGAGAGTGGTGTTTGTTGGGTCTTCTGTTAGCGCGCTTTCGAGGGCGTACGTCCGGTCGTAATAGGTTTTCATCTGGTGAAACAGTTTGAGTTGTTCCGTTGCCGCTGGTATATTGCCGAGCAGTCGGTACGCTTTGGCGAGGTTGTAGTAAGCACTCTGGACGTAAGGTTTTTTCTTGATGACTGTCTGGTAGTGTGCCACGGCTTGTTCGGGTTCGTTCTGCATGAGTGCGATCAGACCGAGCCATTCATGGACCTCAGGGAAATCCGGCTTGCGTGAAAGGGTACGCTTAAACGCGGCGAGTGCCTCGTCGAATTTTGCCTGATGTGTGTAGATATAACCGAGTCGGTAGTGTGTATCGGCATCTGTTGGAGCGTTCTGCACGGCTTCTTTTGCGTGCTGTTCTGCGATGTCTAATTGACTCTGTTTACAATAGATTTCCGCCAGTGCGAGATGCGTTAATCCGTAAATCCTCGCCTTTGCTGGCGCGTTTTTTAAGTCAGCAACTGCTGGAAAAATCTTGTTAAAGGTTTCAATCGCTAATTCCAGTTCGTCTTGCAGTTTGTAGACGTTTGCGAGTTGGAAGAGAGCGTCTACGTTTGTCGGTTGCTGCGATAGGATCGACTTAAAGGCATCAGCGGCTTGTGGGTAGAGTCGCAGCTTGACGTATTCCACGCCTTCTTGAAGGGTCGCGGTCGTTTCAGCACGGCTTGCGGACGACTTGAACCAGAGAAGTATCGTAAGAATTAAAACGCAACGGATGCACTTTGTAAATATGTGGTAGCGTTTGTGACGTGCTTCCATCCCGATTTTCCTCAATCAGATTGCGATTGTTTGTTCACCACATCCTGAATCCAAGACAGTGCTGCCATGCTCGACGACCAACCGATGGATGTCACGGCGAGCAGTGCGACTTGTTGTAGTTCCGCGGGTGAGATGCCTTCCTGGAGGGCGCGTCGCGTATGGGAATGCACCGCGCCTTCAGACTTCGCACCGATAGCCAATGCGAGTTTGACCAGTCGGACGGTTTTCGGTTCCATAGGACCGGCGTTACTGCATGCCTCACCGAGTGCCTGATAGGATTTCCAGACATCGGGGTATTCTTCAATCACGTTTTGGAGAAAATCGGGTAATTTATCTTTCATTCGGTGTTTTCCTATCCGGTTTTCTCTTTTGGCGGTGATTCTGCCTCTTGTTGGACTGTGGTTTCGGGTTCATCTGGTTGTTCTTCATTGAGTCCGGATTTAAAGTTTGTGATGCTTTTGCCGAGACCGCGTGCCAATTCGGGGATCCGTTTCCCACCAAATACGAGTAGCAAAATAGCCAATATAATTACTAATTCGAGCGGACCAGGGGGGCCAAACATTGCTATGCCTAACATTTTTATATCTCCGTATTTTAACGTCGTGATTTGTGCGCTGTAAAAGCGCACGATAGATATTAGCGTATATATTAGCATATTAAAAAAAATATGTCCAATGGTATTTAGTGATCAGCCATCAGCCGTCAGCAGTTAGCGCGATGGTTGTCAGCGTATTAGCCATTGGTAATCAGCTATCGGAAACCGTCAGCAATCAGTTATCTTTGGGTTTCTGCCTTAAGGGAGGTCCTACTTCTTGGGTGCGGAGGTTTTAGGGAGGGCGTAAACACCCCATCGGACCTTTACAATCTCACCGGTCTTGGTAAGTCGCTGGAGTTCTTTATGTA
>JAJEET010000004.1 GCA_022820835.1 Candidatus Poribacteria bacterium | reverse complement strand
AATCGCCGTTGAATGCCAGTTCTACTGCGATCTCCATATTACTGTTTCGGTCTACATCGTCTATGGTCACGCCATCAATGCCAGCCAACGTCATGGCGCGCTCGATATCATAAGAAGACCGCACATAATTACGACCACTGAGTGTGAAGGTAACGATGCTGCCATCCAATGTCGCTTCCGTCAAGGGTGCCTTGGTTGAAGCGACAACCGATTCCTGAGTGCCAGTAACAGGTATTTGTACGGTGAGTGCGGGACCGTTATATCTTAACAGGGCGTCCGCCTCAATTGTAAAAGTTAGCAACGCATCCGCGTCAAAGTCACCGTTGAATTCCAGTTCGATGGTGATCTGTGTGTCACTTTTTCTGTCCGGATCGTGCCACGGGATTGTCACGCCATCAATCCCGGAGACCGACACAGCATCTCTGATTCTGAAGATGGATCGCTCATAAGTCCGACCGGTGAGGGTGAGGGTGACGACACTTCCATCCAGCGTAATTTCTGTCAAAGGTGCTTCCGTTGATGCCGCCACGGATTCCTTGCCGCCGGCGACCGGTATTTGTGCGGCGAGTGCGGGCCCGTCGTATTCGGCAATAGCGTCCGCACCCACCGTAAAAGTGAGCGTAGCATCGGTGTCAATGTTGCCTCTGAAGGTCAACTCAACGGTCAACGCCGTATCACTGGCGCGATCCAAATCGAACCAGTGCAAAGTGACACCCTCAATACCGGAGACCGACACAGCATCCCGGAGATCAAGGGTAGAGCGTTCATAAATTGCACCGTTGAGTGTGAGCGTGACGACACTTCCGTTCAACGTTGTTTCTGTCAACGGGGTCTCAGTCGTCGCGACGACCGATTCCCGCCCGCCGCTAACAAGGATGTGTGCGATCAGTGCCGGACCGTCGTATTCAGCAATGGCATCCGCTTCGACAGTAAAGGTGAGTGTAGCGTTGCTGTCAACGTTCCCATTGAATTCAAGTTCAAAGGTAATGTCTGTGTCGCTCACACGTTCCACCCCAAAAAATCCGACGGTAACGCCTGCAATACCGGAGACTGTCACAGCAGTATCAATATCGAAGTTAGATCGCACGTAAGTGCCGTTGTTGAGTGTTAGGCGAATAATGCTGCCATTGAGGCTTGCCTCCGTCAAAGGGTGTGGCGCAGAAGCCGTTATTGTAGGGCTTTCTTCGACCACAGCGACGACAGGTATCGCTGCGATAAGCGCGGCCCCATCATAGTTCACAATGACATCCGCGCCAATTGTAAAGGTAACCATGGTATCCGTGTCAAAGTCCGTCCCATCGAAGGTCAGTTTAACCGTTATCTTTGTATCACTGACGCGCACGACATCGGACTGGAGAAACTTAACGCCTGCGATACCGGAGACTCGCACTGCGCTGCTGATGGCGGCACTGGATTGCGTATACATCCCGCTTGACAATGTGAGTGTGACGGTGCTTTCATTGAGGGTTGTTTCTGTCAAAGGTTGTGGCGCAAAGGCGGTTACGCTTGGGGTTGTCTCCACGACCGCGCTGACAGATAATTGTGCGGTGAGTGCCGTGCCGTTGTAGCCTACAACGGCATCTGCTCCGACAGTGAAGGTAAGCGTGGCATCCGTGTCAAAATCCGTGCCATCAAATATCAGTTCAACGTTCACCTGCGTCCCGCTGAGGCGTTCCACGTTAAATCCGTTAACAGTGACACCGGAAATACCCGATACCGTCACACTGTTTCCCACAGTATGCTGAGATTCATAAATACCGCCGTTGAGCGTTAATGTGACGACACTTCCATTTAAGGTATCTTCCGTTATGGGGGGTATCGTTGATGCTGTCACCGATTCCGCATTCGCGGTGACGCGTGCCGTCGCGGTGAGTGCGGGACCATCGTAGTTTGCGATAGCATCCGCTTTTACTGTGAAGGTGAGCGTGGCATCCGTGTTGAGGTCTGTCCCATAGAATGTCAGTTGGACTAACAACTCCGTCCCACTCAGACGGGTTACATCAAACGGTCTAACGGTTACGCCGCGGATACCAGAGACCGCTACAGGATCGCTGAGCCAGTTTTCATAGACTCGATTGTTTAAAGTCAGTGTCACAATGCTTCCGTTCAGCGTCGTTTCTGTTAGCGGTTGTGAAGTTAGCGTGAGTGTTGGACTTTTCTGATCGTCCAAATCGATGATAATGATAATAACAGTGATGGTAACAGTGAAATTGCCATCGGAGACAGTGATTGTTACGGTGTAGGTATTCTTTTTTTCATAGTCGAGCTCGGCATTGGTTTTCAGTTGTCCGGTTGTGTTATCAATGTCAAAAGCTGCCGCATCGCGACCGCTGAGGGTGTAAATGAGGGCATCGTTGTCCGCATCCGTCGCTGCGACTGGTTTGCCAATATCTGCCCCTTTTACTGTATTTTCTGCCACAGTCCGGCTGGTATGATTGCCATCCACGAAACTCGGTTTGCTATTCGTAGGTGTTTCAGTTTCTGTGCCGCTTACATTGATAGTAACAGTAATTTCATCTATCAAAGTGCCATCGGAAGCAGTGACTGTTACTGTATAAGATGGCTTGTTGTAGTGCTGCGCTGCCTTCGTTTTCAGTTGTCCGGTTGTGGTATCAATCTCAAAAGCCGCTGCATCAGTGCCACTGAGCTGATAAGTAAGTGCGTCATTATCCGCATCTGCTGCCGCCACTGGATTTCTGATACTTCTATTTACCATTGTGCGTGTGGTCCTGGAACCGTCGGTGAATACCGGTGCGTTGTTGATTGTCCATCCGATATCCGCAAGCATACCGAGCGCAACGGGACCCGGGTCATGAATCGCTTCTTGGTTCGCAAGATATGGGGTCATTAAAGCGTTCGCGTCACCAGCCGGAAAAGTCATCTCATCCAAATGCGTGTAGCTTGAACCTTGATGCCATGAACTGGGAGCATAGAGGTGGGGGAGGATACCAGCGTTTGCTTCAACGCCTTTTTTTCCGTTCCAGAAGAGGTCGTTGCTCGTGAGTTGATTTTCAAGATTAAAGGAGGGATCAGGGAAAGCTATAATCGTTTTCTTGGCTCCATTCTCAACAAAAAAATCGTAAATATAAGGCAAATCAGGATTGCCGTCCCGCAGCTTGCCCCGCCCACTGGACGAAGTAAATCCGTAGATGGATCCTTCTTCTACGCTTGCAAAACTAAAGAAACCGAGCCCGTGGGCGATCTCATGCAGCACAGTACTCACGAAGTCCGTTTTCCCCGCTGGTGTATTTCCATCTGTGCCGAAGTACCAATTTGCATCTTCGTGGCTATTGAATCTTGTGATGATATCGGGTTCGCCAGCCGCGAGGTCTCTATCGGCTCTCGTATCAGCGAGTGCCTCTGGGAACCACAAATCCAATGATCCAGGCGATTTCCAGCCTGCCGGTCTCGCCCCACCTAAGATAATAGTTTCACCCTCGAATCCACCCAAATCTGTAAAAGATGCGTCAATCCGAATCGGCACGGGTGACCGGATGAGCGCGTTCCAAATATCAACGGCATATTGAAACGCTTCCATCGCTTCATCCGTAAAGCCATCGTACGTTACGATAAATTGGGGATCTTCTGTCGCGAGATAGTTACCGTGTTGGGACAGTTTCAGTGTTGGTGGCGGTGGGATACTTGTGTTCGCATTTTCGTTGGTTCCGTATAAAATACTCATCCCGTCGAGTGCTTTCTCTCGGTTCGTTGGGTTCACTGTTGACGGATCCTCAGATGTTCCTGACCGTTTTCCCGGAATCGCGTTTCGGCTCATGGCGCGCGGGGACAGTCCAAACAGGATGTATATTGAAAGAAAAATTGTAAATAAGACTTTCGCTGATTTCATAGCAACCGTAATCCTTTGTTATACCATTTCTCTAATTGAAAATGTCTCTTTTTTGTAGCACAATGCACTTCGCATCTGGGCGAGTACGCCCCAAAACTGTTAGTTTGTGTCCTGAAAATGACGACCATAAGAACCGCCTAATGAGACAATAATTTATAGAAAAGGTATAACCTACACACGCAATTAACCCCCATGATTCTGTTTTATAGTAAAGTTCATAATTACTTGCACACGCAGTGGGCGTAGGGGCTGGGTAACCCAGCCCCTACAAGTGTGTAAGTAATTCCAAAAGCTACTATAAACCGAACCGACTCTATTAGGAACATGTTGCTCTCTCTTGTGTTACTTGAGAATTAACATCTTCCGCGTGGCAGAAAAATCGCCTGCCTTGAGGGTGTAGAAGTAAATTCCACTGGCTACCTTATCGCCGACCACATTTCTGCCGTCCCAATAGATCGCTTTTGACCGGCTTTCGTAGATTGCAGCGGTTTGGTGTCCGACATCAAGCCTACGGACGACACGCCCACGCAGGTCGTAGATGGTCAACGTGACGACAGCATCTTCCGCCAACCGATACGGTATCCACGTTTCAGGATTAAACGGGTTGGGGTAGTTCGGCAGCAGCGCGGTCTCTTTCGGAACCAGCACAGCAAGGAGTTGCTCTAAAAAGCGAATACCACTTTCCAGATTCGGATCCGTGAGGTCTAATCCCTCTGCTTGGGTCAGCCACCCTTGAACATCGGCGGTGGTAAACATTTTAAGTGCCGTGGGATGCAGTGAGGGTGCCGCTTGTGGTTCATTGATTGCGCCTGCCACGAGTATCAAGTCGTTGATATTGACAACGCCATCGCCGTTAACATCTGCAGCATTGGGACCGGATTGCCCAAGCCGTCCGGCAACGAGCACCAGATCGGAGATATTCACCACACCATCCAGATTAACATCGTATTTGACGAATTGTGTGGAAATTTCGTTGATGACGATCCCGATACCGGGCGTGCTGATGTCAGTCCTATGCCCATAATAGGTGCGTTGCGCCTCTGTTAGATTCGCGTCCACAGCAGAAATCCAACCGCCTGCTTGCGTGCCGTCGAGCGGGACACTGTTGGCATAGCGGCGGATCATTGAGGTTCGGTGATCGTCTCTGGTTCTACCTCTATTCTGCGCATAAGGCAACTGCCATTGCACGGTGCTATCCTTAAAGTTCCCAGCCTCGTCTACCAAGTTTCCTTCATCATCGATGAGTTGGATGTGGAAGCCTTCTGTACTGAGAATTATACTCCACAAACCGAGGGGTAAGTCTGTCCTCCAGCGTAGATCATAAATCTGATCTTCAGTAACGTTTCCTGAGTTTTCACTATCTTCACTGGATACCACCAGAACGACATCATTTGGCCAAATTCTTGGTGCATCGCCCCAGAAATCGTCCTCAAAGGTGATTGTTGCATTCACTATCGGATCATTATGGGTTGTTGCTCCTGTCAATTCTGGTGAGTTTACATTCTGAATTATCAGTTTCCAGCCTGTGAGATTGATGATGTCTGGTCCCGCATTGTGCAGTTCTATCCATTGTGGCGGTGTGAAACGTCTTTCCGAGCCGAACATAATTTCACTAATACTGACAACACTCTCTCCCGGACTCGGGCGAGGAGATTCCTCTACAGTCGGCGGCGTTTCATCTACGTCAATAATAGTGATAACGACGGTGATGGCATCCGTGCGACCGCCATCCGAGACGGTGACAATCACCGTGTAGGCGTTCTTCGTTTCAAAGTCGAGCGGCGCGTGCGTTTTCAACTGTCCGGTGGTCCGAACGATGCTAAAGGCTGCCGCATCCGTACCGCTGAGCGTATAGGTCAGGGTATCGTCATCTTCATCCGTAGCAGAGACAGGACTGCCGACATTTACACCGGCAGGTGTGTTCTCTTTGACAAAACGTGTCGTACGACTCCCCGCAAAAGCTGGCGCACTGCTCTCATCTACGTCAGTGATAGCGATCGTAACCCTGATGGTATCTGTGAGGATACCGTCAGAGACCTTTACTGTAACCGAATAGGCATTTTTGGTTTCATAGTCAAGCGGGGCACTGGTTTTTAGTTGTCCAGTGGTGCTGTCAATGTCAAACGATGCTCCGTCGGTCCCACTGAGGGTATACGTTAAGGTATCGTCGCTGTCAGTGTCTTTAGCAGAAACTGCCTCACCAATATGGACACCGGCAGCGGTGTTCTCCGGTATGGATCGCGTCGTGCTACCTCCGGCGAAAACGGGTGCACTGTTTTCTTCAATGTCAGTAACCTTGATAGCGACACTGATGGTGTCTGTGAGGTCGCCATCGGAGACAATGACGGTGACAGCATAAGCGTTCTTTTCTTCATAGTCAAGCGGGGCATGCGTTTTCAGCTGGCCCGTCGTGCTGACGATACCAAACGACGACGCATCCGTGCCATCAATCGAGTAGGTCAGAGTATCACCATCGGCATCGGTAGCAGTGATAGGACTGCCGATATTTCTACCAGCAGGTGTGTTTTCGGGTATGGATCGTTCCATGCTACGGCTCGCGAAGACCGGCGCACGGTTCTCCGCTACATCCGTGACATTGATAGCAACACCGATGGTATCCGTGAGCGTGCCGTCGGAGACGATAACAGCCACCGAGTAGACGTTCTTCTGTTCATAGTCAAGGGGCGCGCGCGTTTGCAGTTGTCCAGTGGTGCTGACGATGCCAAAGTCCGCTGCATCCGCACCACTCAGGGTGTAAGTCAAGACATCCTCGTCTTCATCGGTAGCAGTGACGGGGGCACCGATGTTTCTACCGGCAGGTGTGTTCTCCGCTATCGTGCGCGTCGTGCTACTGCCCTCTATGAATTCAGGCGCATGGGCTGTGGGTGTTTCATCTACGTCCGTGACGTTGATAGCGACGCCAATAGAATCGGTTCCCCCATTCCCATCAGAGACGAGAACCGCCACGGAATAAGTGTTCTTTTGCTCATAGTCGAGAGGTGCCCGTGTTCGCAACTGTCCCGTGGCACTGACGATGCCAAAAGACGCTGCATCTGCACCACTCAGGCTGTAAGTTAAGATGTCCGCCTCGTCTGCATCGGTAGCCGTAACAGGACCGCCGATGTTTCTACCCGCCGGTGTGTTTTCCTGGACAGATCGCTCCGTAGCAGTTCCTTCTACAAACACTGGCGCATTATTCTCCTCTACATCCGTGACGTTAATGGCGACCCCGATGGTGTCTGTTCCGCCTTTGCCATCAGAGACGAGAACCGCTACTGAATAGGTGTTCTTTGTTTCATAGTCAAGCGGGGCACGTGTCTGCAACTGTCCCGTGGCACTGACGATGCCAAAAGACGCTGCATCTGTACCGCTCAGACTGTAAGTTAAGACATCCTCTTCGTCTTCATCCATCGCAGTAACAGGACCGCCGATGTTTCTACCCGCCGGTGTGTTTTCCTGTACAGATCGTTCCGTGGCATCGCCCTCTACGAAAATAGGTGCATTATTCTCCTCTACGTCCGTGACGTTGATAGCAACAGCAATAATATCCGTTCCGCTATTGCCATCGGAGACGGAAACAATGACAGCATAAACGTCCTTTTCTTCATAGTCGAGCGGGTCACGGGTTTGCAATTGTCCAGTCGTGCTGACGATGCCAAACGATGCCGCATCTGCACCACTGAGACTGTAAGTTAAGATATCTTCATCTTCATCGGTAGCAATGACGGGAGCACCGATGTTTTTGCCAGCAGGTGTGTTCTCTGCTATAGTGCGCGTCGTGCTGCTACCTTCTCTGAAAACAGGAGCGTTGTTTTCTTTTACGTCCGTGACACCAATCGTGACACTGATGGTATCGGTGGCACTACCATCGGAGACAGTAACGGTCACGGCGTAGGTGTTCTTTTGTTCATAGTCGAGAGGTGCCTGCGTTTTTAATTGTCCAGTCGTGCTGACGATGCCGAAAGACGCTGCATCTGCACCACTGAGACTGTAAGTTAAGATATCCTCATCTTCATCTGTAGCAGTGACAGGGCTGCCGATGTCTTTCCCCGCCGGTGTGTTCTCCGGTATTGAGCGCATCGTGCTGCTACCTTCTCTGAAAATCGGAGCGTGGTTCACGTTCGGATCGCCGGTAGGTTTGGGAATACCGAGCGCAAAACTGAGGATATTATCACCGCTGCTCGGTTTGTCCAGACTATAGCCGAAATGGCTTGTCGGCAACTCTGGCAGCGTACCAATATCCACGGTGACAGCATCCGATGTACCGGGAGTAGGGATCACGGTGAGAAGTCCGCTTTCGACGCTGCCAGTGGGAATTGTGACGGTAGTTAAACCGTCATCAATACTGCCATTCGCAACGGTAATTGGCAGCGTGATATTGAAGGGAGCACCGGTAGCGGCTGTTGCTTTGAACTGGTTGCCTCCAACCTTCTCCAGCGACACACGGATAGATAAACCAACGCTGTTATCACTGAGATAGAGCGCAGTTAACGAAGAGAGACCAGAAAAGAGCCCATCGGGCAGACTGCTGAGTTGATTGAAAGACAGGCTGAGCCAATTCAGCGAGGAGAGACCGGAAAAAATAGTCGCAGGTAAACTGTTGAGTTGGTTGTTCCCTAAGTCAAGTCCGGCCAATGCAGACAAACCGGAGAAGGTATTCGCCGACAGACTGCCGAGGCTGTTGTTAGACAAGTTGAGCCTGCTCATGGACGACAACCCGGAAAAGACATCAGCCGGCAGACGGCTGAGCTGGTTACTGCCTAAGTCAAGTTGGGTCAACGCTGATAAACCTGAAAAGATGTCGGCGGGTAGGCTGCTCAGCGTGTTTTGGGCTAAGGAGAGCGAACGCAACGCAGACAACCCATCAAAATCGCCTGCTTTCAGTGCCGTGATGCTCTGATCACTCAGGTTAAGACTCGTAATTAAAGCGAGATGTGCAGCGGTTACATCGTTAGCGGAATCCACACCAGGCACGAGTGCGACAATCGTATCTTGGACATGCTGCGTGCGGTCGCTGACGGGTGTCAATTCAGGCGCGTTGTTTTGTGCCTGCACGTGATTTGCCCCTTGTATTCCGTATATTAACAACGTTATAGCGATGATTAACACAATATTTCGTACAATTAGCGTTTTCATAATAAATTCCTTTTAACGTGAACTTGAAAATAAATCTGTAGGTTGGGTTGAGCGGGAAATACACACTAAAAACCGTATAATTTAGACAAATATGCCGCTTTTCAAGGCACTTTCTGCATAAATAGCGGTAGCGAAACCCAACATCCCACTTTTATCAAACTCACGTTTTTATGATGATTATCAGTTTTCAGGACGGTTTTTCTGCGAAAGACCTTTCAGTCGTCTGACGACGATTTCCTTATTCACCTGTTTTTGGTCCGAGGATGCCGGGCGAACTGATATCGTCCTTATCTCCATAATAGGTTTTTTGATCCTCGGTGAGATTCGCGTCAACCGCGGACACCCAACTCCCTTTTTTTCTTCCATCAAGCGCAACACTGTTGGCATAACGGCGAAGAAGTGATGTCCGGTTGCCTTCCCTAATTTTACCTCTGTTAAAACCGTAAGGTAAGTCCCAAAGCGTCTGACTACCGTCGTAGTTTCCTGCTTCATCTACCAAGTTACCATTTTTATCGGTCAACTTTATGTAGAATCCTTCTGCACTCAAAAATGTATCCCATAAACCAATTTTTAATCCGCCGCGCCACGTAAGCGCGAATATTTGGTCCTCCAAAAATCCACCAGAGTTAGCATTGTCTTCATCTGCTACTATGAGGAGGGTTTCATTTGGCCAAATCTGAGGGGCTTCCCCCCAAAATTCGTCTCTAAACACAATTGTCCCATTCACGGGTCCGGTTAAATCTTCCGAGTCTACGTTCTGAATCGTTAGTTTCCATCCAGTCATATTCACTGGATCTGTTCCAGTATTGGATAATTCTATCCATTGTGGGGGCGAAAACCACGCTTCAGAACCATACATGATTTCACTGATGGTGATTGGAAATGATTCCTCCGGTATCATTGGCGGTTCTTCGGGTTCTGGTTCTTCAGGTTGTATCGGTTCTTCAGGTTCTGGCAGCGGTTCAGGTAGCACAGGGTGCCAACTATTGTTATCCCCTACTGGAAGAGATGTCGTATAATCCTCAGAGTCAAGATAGATTTTGAAAAACAGGCCCCAATCATCATTGCCACCCCAAGAACCGTGGTTGCAAACTTTAACGAACAGCAGATTGTTACCAGCTTCCAGATTTACAGAGAATCGATTTTGTATGCCAGTTGTTCTTCTTTCAGCATCGTTTATGTAAACAACCGATCCATTGAGCCAAACTTTCACAGAATCATCGCTCCCAACACCCATCAAGACATCGTTTTGAGCGCGTGGAGAGAAAATATCAATCAATGCATAAGCAGAATATTGCGTTAGTTGATAACTATTGGTGAGTCCAATCTCTCTGACCACATTGATGACATTATCTGACGAGCATAAGAAAATTCCGCAAACGGTTGTAGGAAGTAAATGTCCGCTTGTCCATTGCAGCGTGTCAAAATGATTCCCTTCATTTACACCTTTTTGAGCGATCTGTGTCTCCGTAATAACACCATCACTTGTTTCAGAGAGATTATCAACATCTATATGTCCACCGGGGGCAATCATCCAAAGCCAGGGACCTACTATATAATCATAATAGGTTTCTCCGCGGACGGTGACTTCAAACACTTGTTCAGCGGTTGCGTTGTCTTGTCCACTATCGTCTGTAACCGAGACCCTAACAATCGTACTTCCTTCGGCTACACCCTCAATAATAAGTTCTGCTGCACTTGTAAGGTCTACTGGATTTGTGATTGTTGTCACAGTGGCTATATCGGTATTTTCAGAGAAGGCACTGACTGTATGCGTGTCGCCATCATCGGTATCGGTGACGTAGATTTCTACCGTTTTTGTGGTATTAGCAACAACTGTCTGATCGGCTATAGTATCAATGGACGGTTGTTCGTTCTCAGGCCCACAACCGATAAAAACGGAGAATCCGCTAAACAAAATAATTAATAAGATTAGCAGATTGACTATTGTTAACTTATTTGTCTTTTTCATCGTAAAACCTCTCGTAGAGGTGAATCTCCTTAGCTGCACGTGGGAAGATTATTTACGTATCAACATCTTGCGTGTGGCGGTGAAGTCACCTAATTTAAGCATGATCCATTAAAGGTAACAATTTTAGTTCCAATATGACATAATATTATATTAATAAAAATAAATTTTAATGTCTATCTATATACAACGAAATTATATAGTCTCTCTGGGGAAAAAACAAGTACTTTATTTGACGCAGGTTACCACCTTGTAGTATCATCTGTTAGATTGTGCCCGAAAATCCCGAAAACTCAAAGTTTGCGCTACAAAATAGACGCATTCTATTACAAAACACAAAAACTGTCTCTTTAATTCTGATAGTCACTATAAATCATTTGCTTTTTTTTTCTAAATATCGTATAATTAAGTTTTATATCGCCTTCATAATATAATTGTAGAAATTACAAAAAAATCGACTTATTATGACCCAAATTGCTGGTTGTAATGCCAGCTTGATAATATAGGACTTACGCAGCCCTTTTGCAGGGTTTTTGTAATGTGTAATAAGTAAGCTATCATGGAAAAACGCGTAAGTCCTGTTTTTGATAATATAACGTGAACTTGAAAATAAATCTGTAGGTTGGGTTGAGCGGGAAATACACACTAAAAACCTCATAATTTCGACAAATATGCCGCTTTTCAAGGCACTTTCCGCATAAATACCGGTAGCGAAACCCAACATCACACTTTTATCAAACTCACGTTAATATACACTTCACTTTCTGTAAAATATAAAGTTTGTGCCATCTTATGATACGGAGGTGTGTCAATGACGACCAATGTCTTACAAGATATTATTCAACGCTGCCACCAACGGCATGAGAATCCACTTAAGCAACGGAAGACGACTTCAACGTCTCCACTTTACAAAGGGCTTGTTTACCATTTCACAGCCTATTGTGCCCGCAGATACCCTATCATGCTTCAAGACTTAGAAGCAGCAGGGATTTCTTTTGCGCCGATAGGGCGAGCCCCTGGGACCGACTGCCCACCGCGCCATTTTGGAGGAGAACGGTTCTTGAAACGCCAACAGACGACAGACTGGGATACCATCCGATGGCACAAGTCGTGGGGGATTCAAGTGTATACCGGTATGCCCTCGGCACGCGATGGCGCGCCATGGCATGACATTGACTTTAAATATGAAGCCATCTGTGCTGCCCCTGATACTATTCTTGCTGGTGTTCAAACACTTGTTGACTCCGTTGCGAACCCGTTGTTGACGATGACAAAGTCTGGTGGGCTCCGATTTTCTTGTAGGATACCGGGGTACTTGTACCCAGACACGAAGCAGGAACCGTTGTATACCTATAAACAGACACCGACAGCAGAGGATTTGCGCCCATACGATGCGTATTTTGAAATTTTCGGCGAGAAAGGATACAATTGCTGGGATGCGCGCTATGAAATCCTGCTTGGAAACCTATTAGAGCCGCCTGTGATTCATAAAGAGGTTTTCTTTGCGGCTATCGATACATTTCGCGCCGCGCTGCGCGAACCTGTTCCGCAAAATAGGCAACACAAGGAGAGCATGCTTGACGCACCATATTCTCTTGGATCAGGCAAACTTGACCTCGCCAAAGAGGCGTTTTTCAAGCGCGGGTTTTCTTATCTCAGACAAGAAGATAGATGCCACTATTGGCACCGGCAAGCAAGTGAGATTGACAACACAGAGGTATCATTGTGGGAAAATGAAGATGGTGTGTGGTTGCGTGCGTCTACATCCGATACCGAGCTGCCTATCGAGGCAACGCTCATAACAGACGTTTGGAAAGATACTGGCATCTTGCCGTCGATCCCAGCGACAGGGCTGCCTATAAATGATAAAGTACTTGCTATTCGGGAAGAAGGACTGAGTCCACTATCAATAAAACGTCCTTCTCCGGTGTTACACAAGTCCAAACCTACCGAAAAGACTGATGAAACACACGAAGAAATTAATGTTCAGGTGCGACGCGCTTTCGATAGGAATGTGCGTGTCCTTGGGTTTACTACCGAGACAGACGCTGAGAAAGACCCTGAAGTAGCATCCGTTCTACGTAAGCGTAACGGTATCTGTTTAAAGATACCGAGTGTGGATCTTTCGGCAGTAGCATCGCGATTTCTTCAAAGTCAAGATGTCAGATCGGTGGCACAGTGGCAGGATCGGATGCATCTCTGGGATCAGGTGAAGGATATCCCCAGTACGCGACTGTTTTCGGACCCACAATACGCAAAAATAGTGGAACAACTTCTCGAAACGCGCGAAGGTACCCAACCCCTCTGTATCACCAATACCCGCGAAGAGGCGCAACTGTTTCTTGGATGCAAACTCGCCAGAACCACACTGGAAGCGTGGGCTGCCAATTGGCAAGGCGATGCCTTAGGCAACTTTGCGCTGGTGCTACTGAATGCAATAGACATCAGAGGTAAATCCCATGGAAGCTTTGTCAGACGAGTCCGAACGGTGGTCCAGACGTTTGAATGGCTGGAAGGAGAGATCATCCAACAGATGTGCCACGTCGATGCCGCGGCTGTTGAAAACATTCAGGCGTTCTCGGAGATTTATGCGGATCCAAGTTGGACGTTTTGGCATCAACTCAAACGTTTCTTTGCACATTACACAAGGGATGCTGATGCACCGATGCGATGGGAGGACGAAGCCCTACTGTTCCGGGTGCCGCCCGTGCTGCATCCGAGCGTCCAATACCTTTTCGTCAATATACCGGTTCTCAACGCTGAACATTTACGACGGGCATTCTTGAATGTAGAAACCGAGATCCTTCGCACGGAACCGATGGTATGGGGGCCCGGAAATCGCGTTTTTCAGATTCGCACCGGCATTTATCCACAGAATACAATTTTAGACATCAATGGCACCTGGGACAGTATCGGCATCTCTGAAATGGGGCAGCGCATTTTTTTAGGGATCCAAGCCGAAATTGAAAGGGACCCAAATGTTAAGCATGGAATTATAACCCATGTTCAGTCGGTTGAACAACTCAAGGATATAGCGAAGAATGAGAACGTCTGTTTCTTGACAGGTTTTGGAAGGGTGGAAGGATTGGAAACCGCTTTTCAAGAAGCGCAAGTCATCTGGATAGTTGGCATACCAAGAATGGGACCCCGTTCCCTTTTAAAACACACTCGGATCTTGTTTGGAAACGACGAGGAACCCCTTTCTTATGAAATGGAACCCGAGCTTTACCGTTACAAAGACGAACGCGTCCAGAGCGTTTACGAAATAAGGGTCCTCCGTATCTTCACAGAAATTATAAAGCTGGCTCAGCTGAACCGTTTGGCAAATAAAAAAATTATGTTGATTACCGGTTTACGAATTCCCGATATCACTGACAGACCTGAAACGCTCCTTTTTGACTGGGCAGATTTTGAGGTTGCCGGTGAATTAGACAAACTCCCTGAAGTGATAGCGACACGCCAACATTTTGAGACGGAACGCGACAATCTGAAACCTGAATCCAGCAGAAAAAAAGTAAAACAGGTATTAGGATGTTCGACAAGACAGGCGAAACGAGTCTTGCAAAGAATGAGGGGTGGAAAAATTGTGCGTGTCACTTTCCGCGAGCAAATTCTTGAGATGCTTGCTGATGGAGAGAAAAAAACACCCGAATTCGCGGCAGCAATTCAAGGACATCCAAAAGCAATAAATACAGAACTCACACGCCTTGTAAATATCGGTGAAATTGTAAAAGTCAAACGGGGCGTCTATAAACTGCCGGAGGCGTAAAACATATCTGAAAATACTCGGATATCCAAACCCACGACCAAAAAACATCACAAAATAGTACCAGATTCTAAATTTCACTCACCTTGAATCAGTTTGAACTTGTGTGCAGCCTCTTCTGCTCCGACGAATCGGCTGTAGATTGCTACACGACTGAGTTTGCCTTCCCAATTCCGACCACCACTTGCTTCGCGAAAAGTATTATTGGTAATACCATTTCCGATTGAGAATACTTCAATAAACGAACTCTTTTGTAGCATAGGAGACCGTTAGCCTGTGCAGTCTTGTGCGGTCTTTGAAGCGATCTGTCAATGCAATATAATCTTTTAGAAAAGGTATAAGATATATCTTGCCATGGCAACCTTCCATTAAGTGCAATCCCAAACTTTTTATTTTTCGGTTTGTCGCCGCTGCATTTCGATGTTGACGGTGCGAATACCAGCCACCGTCTCGTTAATCTGATTGTTCGCGTGATCGCGAAATCCGTACTTGCGCGCGGCGTTCTTAATGTAAGCACCACAGAGTCGGTTCCACACATCGTCCGACGCTATATACCGCAGCGCAGCCGAGTCAATATGGTTCATGCCGATGGACCAGAACCGCACACCGTCGGGGGGATGAACCACCAACGTCCATCCTGTTTCTCAATTGTGTAAAAGTTTGCCATTGTAGTTGGTGTGCCTTCGTATCTATTTGAACATGAAAATTCCTTCTACTGCTCAGTATATTTGAAAAATCGGTAAATGTCAAGGCGTTCTGTAACACAAGATTTCTATAGTGAAACCAACAATTAAAGAGACACTTTACCTTTAGCAAAAAACGGTTCGTAGGGGCGAGGTCCCTCGTCCGTCTTTCAAAATGTGTCCTATTATTTTTACAGGTCACTATAAACAAAACTGTCCAAAAATTGAACACTGTAAAACACTTTATTACGTAGATTTACGAGAAAACTACCTTTAAACACGATTTCACACCTGAATTGTCTTTGGCACGGAAATTGCTTACGTAAACCAATGGGAGAGCCTCCCTCCTTGGGTGAATATGGAACAATACAAAGGCTTTCCCATATCTCGATTGTTTGCATCGCTCCATCTATCTATCTGTGCTATGTGCAAAGGAGAAAGGATCATGAAACGAAAACTCATCCATATTGTGTCGGGAACAATAATACTATTAGGAGGCTTTCTGTTTACGGTAAATCTTTGGGCACAAGCATCTGAAGTTACGCACATTGCCTTCACTTCCCGGCGCACAGGAAATAGTGATATCTACATCATGGATATAAAAGGAAAAAATATCGAAAACTTCACAAACCACCCAGCGTGGGACTTTTCTCCAACGTTCTCACCCAATGGACGATGGATGGCTTATGTATCCGACCGAGATATTTATCTGATGAATTTAGCCACGAAAGCGCGGCACCGGCTAACAGAAGGTAGGAGCCCTGACTGGTCCCCAAACGGTGAATCCATTGTTTTTACTTCCAGTCGATCAGGTCAGTCTAATATCTACAAAATAGATGTCAACGGCGAAGAGATTCAACAACTGACAAACGAGGGAAGTAATGGCGATCCGTCGTGGTCGCCGGACGGTGAATCGATTATCTTCAGTTCCAATCGGGATCACGGAATATTTTTGTCGGTCTACGTGATGACTGCCGATGGAAGAAGACAAAGGAGACTGGCAGACGGGAGCAGTCCGGTGTGGTCTCCCGATGGGAAACAGATTGCCTATATTTTAGGTATTGCCGGAAGCGGCGTTTATGTGATGAACGCAGAAGGCAAAAACAGTCGGCGGTTGACACCAGAGAACACATGGAGCGAGAGCCCCGCGTGGTCGCCGGACGGTCAATGGATCGCCTATGAAACAGAACTTGAGAACCCGTGGGGAAACCTGAATCGAGATTCAAATATCTATCTCATTAGTCCGATTGGGGACAAATCACGCCGATTAACAGACCATCCTGCACTGGATAGTTTTCCGGCGTGGGTGCCTGCTGGTTTTCTCTCGGTTTCTCCAACTGCGAACACGCAAACGACTTTATGGGGCAGATTGAAGAAATCTGGCAGCGATTAAATAAAGGCGGGCATCGCCCATTTCACATCAGAAAGGAGTCAAAAAATGATATACCGAAAACTTTTTACCTGTTTCATTTTCTTTATACTAATTCCGTTGAGTGCTAAAGCACTACCACCGCCTTCACCAGCAGGCGGCGGCATGTTAAAGTTAGATGAAAAACACGATTTCGTTGCTACCACCAAAGCGTGGTTTCCCGATGAACAGTTTGAGGGATTAACTGCCGAAGCATGGATCTATTTTGAAGAACCACCTGATCTATTCGATTTCTGGTCAATCATCGGGCAGGAAGGACGATTCGGTCTGGTGCTTCACGGCAAGTTCGACACGTTAGGTGCATGGGGCTATCACGAAGGCGCAGATAGCGGACTCATTACTGGAGGCCCTCCAGTGCCCAAAGGAGAATGGGTGCATGTCACAGCGATTTACGATGCTGGAGCAGGGAACGGGATGAACGGAAAGGGAGGTAATTGGTGTTGCCCAGGAGGCCATCTCATCAAATCAGACAAGCCGCTTCGTATCGGCGGAGTCGTCCCACAGGATCTGGGGCGGAGCCATTTTGTTGGAGAAAATGTGAAACTGCAGGGGTATATTGATGAAGTCCGGATTTCCAACGTTGTGCGATACAAGGGACCAGAGTGGAAAATTCCTAAGGGGAAATTCAAAGTTGATAAACATACGATTTCGCTCTGGCATTTTGATGAAGAAGCCGGTTTTAGTCGTTTCAAAGATGCATCTGGAAACGGACATCATCTCTGGCGAAGTGGTGTTATTGGCGGTTTAGTCGTTAAAGCACAAGGAAAACTTACCACGACATGGGGACAACTGAAACGGTGAGACAGGCCCCTTTTCGTATCATAAAGTTCGGCTCTGATTGATTTGAACTGTGATAGCTGCACCTCTTCGGGCATTTTTTACACTGTTTCGCACCTTTTTGTGCAACTTAACAATCGTCATATCAAGATTATGGGCATATTTAGCGTTTTTGGCATTGGCATGAAAATTGCTCAGTATATTTGAACGCTGAGTAAACCTATGGGAAAGCCTTCCACCTTGGAAAAATACAGGGCGATGTAACGGCTTTTCCATATCTCATTGGCTTGAATCGCTCCATTCATGAATCTGGAGTCCCATGCTTAAGGAGAAAAACCGTGAAGAGATGGAAATATCTACTTTTTATACTCGTATGCCTATCACAGATGAGCTGCACCGCGCTTTTGACAGAGCAGGAATATATTTTGATTGATCGACCCGTGGACGGCATGGTCACTTTCCACGGCGAAATTTACTGGCTCCCAGAAAACGCGGATATTCGGAAAATTGTGCTCCTCGGCTCCGGACAATTGCGGAACATCGAAATCCATATTCGCGATAAAAGAAGACAATGGGAACTCGCAAGGAAAGTTCCGGGCGGTCAGCTTCCGCTCGAAATCCTGCTTACGGCGGAGACAGATGCTATCAAAATCGTAAAACTTTCAAAAACAGTCAGCAGTCGGATTAAGACGGTTCAATTTTACACGACTGCGGGGAAAAGGAACTAAAAATGATATATCAACGCATCCTCATATCTCTCTTTTTCATTCTATTAATTTCACCGATCTGACCTGTCCCTTGGCACGCCATCGCCACTATTCCACTGCCCAAGGACATGGAGGTTTCTCATGAAGATACACAGCCGTTTTATAAGACGCAGTTTTCAAACTGCTACCGCTCTGATGAGTCTTGTCTATTTTTCTTCTCTTGCGTTTGGAGTTGAACCCGTCGGCACGATTGGGCAGCCGCTTCCCGAACAGCACGCTTTTCTTCCCGATGGAGACATATTGCGCGTCGTTCCGACACACGTTCAGGTGATTGATTCGCAGACAGGGGCGGTTATTGATGAATTTGGCGAGCGGACGTACCACAACGATGTCGTGTTCAGTCCAACGGCTACACATTTAGCGATTCTCAACTACAGCGTAGATGCAAAGGTAACGACCATCCACATCTGGGATGTCAATGCCCGCGAGCAAGTATCCGAGTGGTGGGTTACTGCCCGCCTTGATGAGGTCGCTGCATTTGGCGCAAAAACACCGCTGTTCGCTGCTGCCTTTGAGGATAAGATTTATCTGTGGAACTGGCGAACCGGCAAGTTCGTTGGAAAAATGATGACAGAAGCGCATTTGCGTACCGACGCTATGATTTTTAGCTCGGACGATCACCACCTCATCACAACCTCAAGAGATATAACCTCAAGAGAAACGCTTGCGTTGTGGAACGTTGAAACCCGTCGTTTGGAAGCATACTTTGATGGACATAAGGTTGACGAGGTTGAGGACATCGTTATGAGTCCAGATGGCACCCGTATTGCAACATTTGAAAGGGATTGGAATGGCGTGTTCGTTTGGGATATAGAAACACGACAACTCTTATGGCGGAAACGCAGCGGCACCGGAAGGATTTCAGACGTGGTATTTAGTCCAGACAGTCAACGTCTCTACGTTGCAACTCGGACAGGGACACTCCGCTCGTCAGGGGCTGAGCCGTGGACAGGTTGGGACGATCAGGTCCGCGTCTGGGATATCGAATCCGGGCAACAAATTAATGCATTTGGCAGCGAATTCCGTTTCTTGGACAAGATAACCGTCTCCCCAGATGATAAAACCGCACTCCTTCATTACTGGGATGCTGTTGTACTCTGGGATCTTAAAGCGAAGCGATCCATAAGGGTGTGGACTGATTTCATCTACGGTTGGAACGACGCGCTCAGTGCTAATGGCAAAACTTTCGTTTCCGCCTCCCACTCTTTTATTAAGACATGGAACATTTCATCACGACAGATGCAGCACCTCATCCCTGCGGGGAACAGTCTATTTCGGGAACTCGCAATCTCTCCCGATGGACAAAAACTCGCTATCGGTCGGGACCCTTGGATTGAGGTATACAACCTCCAGACAGGAAAGGTCGAGGTCCAATTTCCGTACTATTACGGATATTCCGACATCGCCTTTAGTTCATCTGGACGGTGGGTTGCAGCACGCGGCAGCGGGTTCTTTCACCTTTTTGATGTCGAAAATCCAGAAACGATCCAGCGGATTTCTTCAAGAGACGGACCAGATGTTGACATCAGTTCGTTGTTTACGTTCAGTGAAAACGACGAATATTTGGCAGCTACCACTCGCACCGACAATAATCAGCAATATTGGATCCTGTTATGGAAACGTAAAGGTGATACTTTCACCTTTCAATATTCATGGCAGGTACCAGAACTCTATAGCCATTCAAGACTCGCTTTCGCGGCTGGAGCAGACGGTTCGGTCGTCTTAGCAGTGCCTAACAGATCCCAAAATACACAAATCTGGAGACTCCGGTCAGACAGCCCGCAACTCGTCACAACGTTGCCCGTCGGACCGCCAGCGCGCTTTAGTATAGATGGGCACTACCTTTTTGCCGATCGCGATGACACCCTCCAGACCTGGGATTGGCAGGCAGAAGCCCCTATCGCGTGTCCCTCCATTCCAGACTATCTTGATATGAGTCGAGATGGGTCTATCCTCGTTTCGTACGCCGAGACAGGACAAATTCAGGTATGGGATGGAAACGCACTCCTTTCTTCACAGCCTACTGCTGTTGAACCCTGCGGGAAGCAGCTTGTGATATTCGGAGACGTAAAGCGGAACCAGCTCCTACAAAACTTCCCGAATCCATTCAATCCGGAAACGTGGATTCCGTTCCGACTCACAGAAGAAAGCGATGTCACGATTCAGATTTACAACCCTACAGGGCAGTTGGTGCGCCGCTTATCGCCCGGAACGCTCCCCGCTGGCGACTATTCCTCACAATCACAAGCCCTCTATTGGGATGGACGCAATCAGACTGGAGAACCCGTGAGTAGTGGTATCTATCTATACACGATTAACGCAGGCGACTTTTCGGCAACCCGAAAAATGCTTATTCGGAAATGAGACGGTTCGATGGAGGCACAAACTTGAAGGCGAAGTATGAGATTCCGTTTGCGGAACTCCCGATCGCTTACAAAATCGTCAAAGATCTAACGCTAACACCGATGGTTAAATACGTCTGGGACCGCGCTTTTGACCGGACGGCAGAAGAAATTCCGAAAACACTCAACGCCGACCTGTTCCGCCCAACCGACGATCAACCTGTTGAATATTTGCGGTTCAATCGTCGCAGTAGAGAGGACGTTCTCGGTATTCGTCTCGATTATCAGTTTACCCGGAGATTAAATATTATTGGCGGATTCCAATACCGGAAATTTACCGATCGGGATCAAAACTTCAGGAACTATCTACGTACCTTTCCAGCTGACGTAAGCGTTCCAGTCCTATACCGCCCTGATCTGCGAACCCGTATCCTTGAAATCCAAGCCATCAACAGAGGCAATTGGATCGGTTTCTATAACAACTCATTCCTTGACGGTTCAAATGTCACAGATGTTCTTACTGGACTGGATTTCCCATTTAATATCGCTTTAGACCCTAACGGATTTTACGATGTTACCCCCAATACAAATAAGTTCACAACCACTTGGGCTAACATAAAAGTCCAGTAATGTTTACAAAGAAGGAGCATTGATATGAATGTTCAGACTTTGACGCAAAAATCGACACTGTTTATTTTGCTGTCTGTTCTGTTGGTGTTCGTTGCCTCAGATATAAGTTACGGGCGAAGAAATGCCAAGATATATTGGACAGAAAGAGATAAGATTAGACGGGCAAATCTTGATGGGTCAAATGTAGAAGACATTCTAACAGAAGTGGAATCGCCGAAAGATATTGCCTTGGACATACACAACCGTAAGATATACTGGGTTACCTTTAACTTTGACCACTCAAAAATATACCGTGCAAACCTTGATGGGTCAAATATTGAAGTGATTTTCAATAGCAAAGCACAGGTTGCAGAACAAAATAAACGTCTACATTCTCCCGGCTGCATCATCATAGACACCAATGCAAGTAAGATATATTGGGGAAATTGGAGGGGACTATGGGGAATTTCGCGCGCAGATAATGACGGTTCCAATATTGAGGACATTGTAATTAAGCCTCTGGATGGTGATGTGTTTGGACCAAGAGTTGATGCTGAGAATATCCAACTTGATGTGAAGGCGGGTAAGATGTATTTTGTAGATTCTTTGAATGATAATATCGCTCGTGCGAACCTTGACGGTTCTAATTACGAAAAACTTATTGGTGGCATAATACATCACGTCGGACTCGCACTTGACCTACACAATCGCTACGTATATAGGACTGATCCCTTCCGTGACAGAATTAAACGGTCCTTTCTTAATGGTGACAATGTTGAAACCCTCCTTACTGAATTGAACACACCAACCGATATTGCTTTAGATCCACGTTCCCACAAAATGTACTGGGTAGAAGGAGATATACAAAAACACAAGTGTAAAATCCGACGAGCGAACCTTGATGGTTCTAATATCACAGATATTCTTACGGAATTGAACCCCGTATATGCCATCGCTTTGGATGCCGAAGGGGTTTACGATGTTACCCCCGATACAGATAAGTTGACAACCACTTGGGCAAATGTGAAAAGCCAGTAATTTACAAATCCATGCTACGATATTAATCCGGTCCGGTGCTATCACCGTACTGTTTTTTATTGCACTTTCATTTTGAAGTTGCTATGATAGGTGCAAACGCAGCACATATCTTTTTCGCAAACTTTGGAGACACGCATGGACAACTACCGTATTGCGATTATCGGCCTAGGCGGTATGGGTGGCGCGCATGCCGAGGCGGTGCAATTAGAAGAAAACTGCCAACTCGTCGCAGGCGCAGAAATCAACCCTGAACGAGCAAAAGCATGGGGAGAACGGTTCAACGTCAAAACCATCTATGACGACTACGAAAAGATGCTTGACGCGCAAAAACCCGACATTGTGATCGTCCCGACACAGGCACCAATGCACCACGCACCAACGATCGCCGCTGCACAGCGCGGTATCCATGTCTTCTGTGAAAAACCAATCGCTCTCAACTTAATCCAAGCCGACGAGATGGTCGAAACCTGCGATCAGCATCACGTCAAGTTCGCCATTAATCACATCAAACGCGCCAGTCCATACAACCGTTATGTCCTATCACTGATTGAGAAAGGCGAGATCGGTGATGTCGTCCTGATGAAGGCAACCGACAAAGGCGGACGCAAAGTTGGCAACTCATTAATGGAAATGGGCACACATCTCTACGATTGGCTACGCCTCTTCGGCGGTGATGTCGAATGGACACACGCACACCTCGTGCAAATGGATGGTCGAGAGTCAACCGTTGACGACATCAAACACACCCAAGAGGTCCACCCACACGATCGAGATGCAGGACTCGTGCTCGGTGAGCGCGGACACGCTTCTTTCCGCTTTCAGAACGGCACCCATGCCGACGTACAGTTCCTCGCACAACCACAGACCAACGATAACGCCTACGGCATCGACATTATCGGCACTGAAGGCAGAATCGCCATCCGAGAGAGCGTCGGTACAACGATGTTCATCCATAAAGGACAACATAAAACCCCCGCAGAAGCGTGGGAACCGGTGCACCTTTCCAGTGAAGACCTTGACGAAGAGGGAAACCCGCGAGACAAGGGCTCAATACGATTGCTCTTGCAACGCCTCATGCTACGCGACTTGATTGAAGCGATTGAAGAAGACCGAGATCCATTCGCGAGCGGTAGGGACGGTCGGGATTGCCTTGAGATGATCCATGCAACGTGGGAATCGCATCGGCAGCAGGCACGTGTGCCTATGCCCCTCACGCCACGCGAGCATCCGCTTGAAAGGTGGAAAAGGGAGGAAGGCATCCCCTAACTCGGTAGGCACTTTGTAAACGCGCCGCTTCACCATCAGACAAAATAGGAGTGATCTATGCAACGTTTGGATATTCTTCACCCATCCATTGACGACTACTTACGGATAACATGATCTGGGGTGGGCGCGTCGTAACACAGGAACCGGGCAGCAGTCCAGAAGGACTCGATGAGCGGGAGCAGTGGTTCCACGCTGCGACACTCGGTGTCAGAGCGTTAACCGAGCTGCTCTACAGTTCGCCGGATGTATTCACGACGATTATTCCGCTCCGTGATGGGGTCTCGGTCGCAGTAAAACGTTGAAGTCGTCTGGTACTATTCTGCATTATCGGCACTCTGATCAGCAGTTTCGGACGGTTTGGTATCTTCAGCGATCATCTCACCAAGCTCGCTTCTCAAATTTTGGATCTGAGAAATTTTTTCGGCTATCTTATCGAACATTTCCTGCTTGGCATTAATACCTTCACCGATGAGGAACGCCGTCGCTTCGGAACGACTGTTAAATTGTCCCGATGCCACGAGTTCATCAATCCGACTGAGGTTTTCCTCATCAACCCTGACCATAACCACATTATTCCTTCTTCCCTGACCTCTTGCGTGTCGGGGGCCGCGTCTCCCACGCGGTCTTCTGCCGTGTTGTTTTGGACCAAATTTTGGCATTTTCTAATCTCCTTTCTGTTGAAATACAACTAATTTAATTACATGTAATTTATTATACACTATTACACAGTGGGTTGTCAAATTAAATTTTCGTTTTTTTCGACGGTTGACATCTGCCAAGATTTATAGTAAAACCTACAATTAAGTAGACCCTTTTCCTGTAACAAAAGATAGTTCGTAGGGGCGAGGTCTCCTCGTCCGTCTTTCAAAATGTATCTTATTATTTTTACAGGCCACTATAAGTAGACCCTTTCCTGTAACAAAAGATAGTTCGTAGGGGCGAGGTCTCCTCGTCCGTCTTTCAAAATGTGTCTTATTATTTTTATAGGTCACTATAAATTCAGAATTATGCACCTTTTTTAATCGAATTCGCGTCACTATAGAGAAGTCAATTGATAGGGCACCTCTTTGAGGTTCGCAAACCTATCGATTCACGAACACGAAAATGCTACCAGTTCCAAATAGTCTTTCTGGAGATAATAGATGATGAGAAACGATGATGTCGCCTTGATTCAACGTACCCTTTCCGGTGATGAAAACGCTTTCGCGAGCTTGGTCAGAAAGTACCAACAGCAGGTCCACGCATTCGCACGGCGGAAAATCGGGGATTTTCAGATCGCTGAAGATATTACGCAAGAAACTTTCCTGCAGGTCTATCAGAAACTGGAAACCTTAGACGATCCGACGCTGTTCTCACAGTGGCTCTATACGATTGCGAATCGTCTGTGTATCGCATGGTTCCGAAAAAACCGGTTACAGACAGAACCGCTCGAAGATGTCTGTATATTAGGTATAGAGAGAGAACCGTATTCCCGATATGTCGCATCGGAACACGCGAAGGTAGCTGCTGAAGCGCAGCGCGATCTCGTCGAAAAACTCCTTACAAAGTTGAAAGAGAGCGATCGCAAGGTGATCACGCTCCACTACTTTGAAGAGATGACATCTTCAGAAATAAGCGAATTCTTAGGCGTATCTGAAAACACCATTAAAAGTAGGATCCGCCGAGCGAGACAACAACTCAAGAAATACGAATCTATAATCCGAGAGGTATTAGGCATTCCAATTGGAGCAGAAGATCGCTACACCGAACATTTAAACGGAGGTATTCGGATGAAGTTAACTTTTGACAGAGACAACCTTTTATCGTCCCTACAAGCACTGCAGAGCGTTATAAGTAAGCGAGATACCGCCCCGCTTCTCTCAAATATTCTTATTCAAGCGGAGGGAAGCACGATTGAGTGTATGGCAACGGATGCGGAAATGGGTATCAGAATGAAGGTTGCCGGAAGCGTCAAAGAAGCGGGATCAATCCTCATCCCCGCCGAAAAATTGGTGGACATCGTTAAAACATGGCCCGCCGAGCAACCGATAGACTTAGCAACAACGAAAGACGATCACGTCGAAATTACCTGCGGGGACAGGAGGCGCAAAATCGTCGGGTTTCCCGACAAAGCGTTCCCACAACCTCCTGCCGTTGATACAGAGGCATTCGCTATTGATGGGAAAGCGCTACGGTCTGTCCTCCACAAAACGACATTTGCTGCGCCTACAGAGGAAGTCCGCCAGACCTGCCTAAACGGTCTCTATTTTAACCTTTTTGAAGATAGAACCGAAGTCGTTGCAACCGATGGCATCCAGCTGGCACTCACACACTGTGAACCGCTCAAGTTATCTGAGGACAAAGATGGGTTCATTGTCCCACTCAAAGCAATCAAAGAAATTGAGCGAACCTTTGCCAACGCTCCAGAGATAAGGATCTCACGTATTGAGGATCAGATTCTCTTGGCAGATGCGGACACCACGCTGACAACGCGACTGGTGGACGCTAAATATCCAGAGTACGATAGCATCATTCCAGAATCTTTTGAGGGGCATGTCGTGGTGCCGAAAACATCTATTATGGACACAACGCGTGATATTTTTGCACGCGCAAATCCGAAAAAAGATTTGGTTTGTTTAGAAATCAATCCGCAACAGATTCGGATCTCGGCGAAGACCTCTAAGACAGACGACGAAATAGACGAAACGTTAGCAGCGGAATCTGGTACGGGGAGCGTCCGTATCGGTGTGAATGCCGAGGTACTGATAGAGACACTCTCACACATCGAAACGGAGTCTGTCTCGATAGCGTTCACGAGTGCGATAGAACCTCTCGTTGTTAAACCCATCGGCGAGGAAGGACATATCTGCGTTCTCTGTGCAATGAAAATGGATTCTTAATCGGAAGAAATGATTTTCACCGAATCCATCGCCGTGGCAATCAGAGCACTCCTTATAAACAAACTTCGTTCTTTACTGACGATGCTCGGCATTACGATTGGTATCGCAGCGGTGCTCGCAATGGTTGCTATCGGCGATGGTGCTAAAACTATTATCCTTGAGGATCTCGAAAAAATAAGCGGGATTAACGTCTTCACAGTTCTACAGACCTCTTTCAAATGGGTAGCCGGCCGCCGTGTCCCAACTCGGAGCGGAGAATACCTTAACTATAGCGACGTGCTGGCAATCGAGAGGGAATGCCCATCTGTCCAGATTGTTGCCCCGCGGATTCCAGAGTGGTCGCGGGTGCTGATACAAGCCCCAGACAGCACAAACATCCGTGCTGGCTACAACGGTGTAGATGAAGATTACGCCGTAGCATTGGCATGGGACTTAGCAAGGGGACGGTTTATTTCCGAGGAAGACGTTAAAAATTCGACCAGAGTCGCTGTGCTCGGCGCGAATGTCGCGACGGAGTTGTTCGGTGAGGTGTCTCCACTCGGAAAAGAGATTAAAATTGCTCGGAATACAACGAGTACTCTCAAAGAACGCCTCACCGTTATCGGCACCTTGGTGCCGCGTGGACGGAGTCTCGAATTCGGATTCAGTTTCGACGATCTCGTTTTTATGCCGATTACCACTGTGCAGCAACGTTTCACAGGCAACAACCGAATCCCGCAAATTGCTGTTCATGTACACACCGTAGAAGATATGCCTCAAGCGATTGCGGAGGTTACAGCCGTTATTCGGAAACGGCACCGAAACCAAGACGACTTCTTTGGGACCTTCGACGTACGCTTAGGACTGGCGCGCCTCATGAAAATTAGCACACTCATAAAGACCATGTTAGGAGGTATCGCCTGTTTTTCACTCCTTGTCGGTGGGATCGGCATTATGAATATGATGCTGGTTGCTGTCGGAGAGCGTACCCGAGAAATCGGACTCCGAAACGCATGCGGTGCGAAGCGGGTAGATATTCTATTACAGTTCCTAAGTGAATCTATCCTCTTATGTAGCATCGGTGGCATATTCGGTATTGGACTCGGTGTTTTCGCAAGCAAAGGGATGGCACATATTGCAGTGCGTATCGTGAAAATTGTTCCGGAATGGCCCGCAGTCCTCTCTGTCCAATGGGCATTGATATCCGTCTTTTTCTCTATGCTACTGGGTGTGAGTTTCGGGCTGTATCCGGCTATAAAAGCCATGCGGATGGCACCAATCGAGGCGTTGCGGGCTGAATAAACCAGAAACTCAAACCTTACAAACATTCGGTAAAGTCAAACAATGTTCCTAACCCTGATACGCCAAGAACTTTTGACCCATTTGATGAGTGCGCGTTTTTTTGCTGCGGTTATCATTACACTCTTACTTGTTGTCGCCAATACGTTTGTTCTGATCGGTGCACACGAAGAGCGTCTCGCTGACTATAGCCAGAAAGAAGCAGTGAATCGCGAGACAGTCGCCGCAACACCTGCATATTCGGTCTTGAAGTTGAAGGTTCAGCGTCCTCCGAACCCCTTGAGCCTCTTCAGTGCCGGTTTAGAGACGCGTTTCGGCAGCGATATTGACATAGCGTTTGACAGTGTGCCAGCCCTATCAGACCCGATAGCCGACATCAAACCCGACGAAGAATATCAGTGGACGTTTAATAGAGTGCCGTCCGTCTCAAGCCCAGGGGCACCGCTCGGTTTAAAGAATCCCTATCTCCATCTCTTTTCACAGATAGATATTGTCTTTACCTTTCAAGTTGTGTTGAGTCTACTGTCCCTGCTTTTCGCGTATGATGCGATTGCAGGCGATTGGGAAACCGGCACCTTGCGCTTGGTGCTCTCACATCCTGTCGGGCGAGGGAGTGTCCTACTTGCCAAGTATCTCGCGGCGATGGCCTGTTTGCTGCTCCCCGTGCTAATGAGTCTGCTGCTCGCCTTGATTCAGTGTTCTCTCTCGCGGGCACTGCAATTCAGCACAGAGGATTTTCTACGAATTGGCGGCATTGTGTTGACGACCCTCGTTTACTTGTCCGTTTTCTACCTGATCGGTCTGCTCATTTCCACAATAACCCGCCGTGCTGCCACGTCCCTGATGCTCTGTATGTTCTTATGGGTGGTTTTAGTACTTATTTATCCAAACTGGAGCCGGTCTGCCTTGAATCCGGTAGGCAATATGCGTGCAGAAAAAAGATCAGCTGACCGGCAGATAGCACAGATTCGGGAAGAGGCAGATCGAGAACGGGATCGGTTCTTGGAGAATAGTCCGCTTAGGGGAGACCCGCCAATATTCTTTGATACATTTGACGGCACTGACTTCTTTAAAGGCGGGGGGTGGTATCGCGGGGATTTCCCGCGGGTTAACGTCGAAATCGAATTGAAAAATACTGCGGATCCATTGGTAACACACTTGCGCCGTTACTATGAATTCGCCGCGACACTGCACATCCAGAATGCCGAAAAGGTGTCCTTAGTTGGGGAGCAACTGGTGGCACAGATATCCCGCCGACAAGCACGATGGGATGAACGACTTATGAAATTCAGTCCTGCAAGCCTCTACACGTTTGCTACCGCCGCGTGGGCGGGGACCGATTTAGACAGCATGACCGACTATATACGAGCCGCGCAGATATATCGGCGCACCCTCATTGACGCTTTTCATGAGAGAGATGCCTTCGCGAGTCTGCAGTGGTTTTCAACGAATCAAGGAACGGTAGATTGGTCGATTCTGCCTGACTTTCGTTTTGAGCGGGCAGATGTCAGCATCAACGCACAGCGCGCTCTACCAGAATTACTTTTGCTGGTATTCATCAATCTCGTCCTATTCATGGTAACATTTTTGATCTTTATCAAAATTGAAGTGTAGAAGCAAGGAACATTAAAAAATGAGGCATATTGTCAGACGCGAACTTTTAGACCACCTCACGAGTCTCCGGTTTGCCTTAACCACACTCATCCTCGTAGCACTAATGGTCACCAACGCCGTTGTGCATCTTCAGACACATCCGGAACGGGTTCGGAAGTATTCCGAGAACGTTAGTGCCTCCCACACCGAGTTGAAGTCCCGGACACAGTTATATGAACTGCTGCGAAAAGGTCCAGGTAAACTATACAAACGTCCTTCCGCCCTTGCCTTCATTGCCGATGGAGGGGACGCGTTTTTGCCAAGCAAAACCGTGAGTGCAGGTTCCTGGACACGCTACGGATCTGCCAGTATTTGGGCAATGGGCGTTCCACGTCTGAATATGGATTCAATCAGTAATCTTCGTCCGACTGCTACGGTGATCGATTGGGTCTTTATCATCACCTATCTGCTTTCCTTCATTCCGCTCCTGTTTACCTTTGACGCGCTCTCTGGGGAACGGGAACGGGGGACGCTGCGGTTGTGTCTTGCCAATTCGATTTCGCGCCCTGCCCTATTAGTCGGTAAATTCCTTGGTGCTCTCATCACAGTTCTCATCGCTTTCTATTTCGCTGTGTTGTTCAACCTTGCTATCATTTCTACTGAGAGTTGGACGCAGCTCGGCGGTGCAGACTGGGGACGTGTCGGGCTCATCGTCCTCATCGCTTCTTGCTACGCTGGCATCTTCATCGCCGTTGGGCTTATCGTCTCCGCGATGACCCGAGAAAGCCGGTTAAGTCTCGTCGTCCTATTGCTAATTTGGGTGACCGTCGTAGTGTTTATGCCGTCAACCCTCGGTACTCTTTCAACCAAATGGATGCCCTCTGTCCAAACACACCACCAATTTCGGATGGCAAGAGGGAAGACCTTCGACCAAATTAAGAGCGATTTCCTGAATAAAAGGGAAACTTTAAGAGAACGCCGCCAATCAACAGAAACCTCGCAAGCAGAAGTCGCAGAGACAGATATTTCAGAATTAGAGATCCAACGCGAGTTCGTTAGCAAAGACATGGAGATGCGGGAGCAGCTGAGCCGCGAGCATCTCGCTGCACAAAGTGCACAAGTGCTGCGCGCAAGACAGATAACCCGATGCTCCCCAGCGGCGATCGTCCAATACGCGCTTGAATCCATGGCTGGCACAGGCTTTAATCGCCATTTACACTTCTTAGACAGCTCCCGCCTTCACATCCGACAATTCCGAAACTTCATCGTTGAAATGGATAGAGCGGACCCAGAAAGCCTTCACATCATCGGCATCCGGAAAGGTATGTCGGAAAAACCCGTCTCGCCTGCGGCTATCCCGATATTTCAGGATAAGTTAACTTTTCAGGATACGCTCAACCCTGCAATAGCCGATATGCTGTTGCTCATTCTACTGCTCAGTGTCTTCCTCGCAGGTGCATTCCTCGTCTTTCTGCGTTCAGAGGTCTAAATTACAAGACTCACGCAAACATTTTGCTGGCGAGATCTTTCAGCACTTCCGAAATTATGCACCCTCCTTCACATAACTCGCGTCTTTAATTATAAGTGAACAAAAATGCACGCTGGAGTCTTTTAGTGAAAAACGAAGATGTTGCATTAATCACACGTATCCTTGCAGGCGATGAGGCTGCTTTTGAAAGTTTGATCAAGAAATACCAGAAGCAGGTTCACGCACAGGCGTTGCGGCAAATCGATGATTTTCAGATCGCTGAAGATATTGTGCAGGAAACTTTCCTGCAAGTCTATCAGAAACTGGACACGTTGGAAGATCCGAAACTCTTTCCAAAGTGGCTTCACGTGATTGTGAACCGACGCTGTATCGCATGGCTCCGCAAAAATCGACTACAGACCCAACCGCTGGAAGAGACCGACATCTCAGAAATAGAGACAGAAGCGTATTCTCGACACATCGCTGAAGAACACGCGAGAACAACTGCTGAGGCACAACGCGACCTCGTGAAAAAATTGCTGGCGAAATTGAAGGAGAGCGACCGCGAGGTTATCACGCTCCACTATTTTGAAGAGATGACTTCTTCAGAGATAGGCGAGTTTTTAGGTGTATCCGAAAATACGGTGAAGAGCCGCCTTCAACGGGCAAGGCAACGACTCAAAAAGTACGAATTCATGATTCAAGAGGCGTTAGATATTACAATTGAAGGAGAGCATCACTCCCAAAAACAGTTGAAAGGAGAAATCAACATGACAAACGAAGTGAAAGATGAAGCCAAAATCGAAGTAGACACGGAAGAAACGCAGCGTCAGATTGCTGAGCTGCAACAGCAAATTAAGGTTATCGCTGCTGAATCGGATGCTTTTCTTGCATCCCGAAGAAATGAGGCACTTGAGACATTACGCCGTGTTCCCTATGATGCTGAAAGACCGATCTCATGGGGCTATGTCGGTGGGTATCGCACCGCTCCGGGAAAGATGTCGGGACGCGTGGCATTTTGGTCGGACAACATTGATAACTTTCTATCGAAAGCACCGGATGCCGACATCGTGAACCTTGCAAGTCTCTTTACAAATCCTACCGTCGTCGCTGTTTTAAGACAATTAGTAGAAGGCAAGAAATCAGTAGAGGATTTGGTCGAAGGGTGTGATTTTTCAGAAAATGAGGTAAAAAAAGCTGTAGCATCGTTAATAGATGCGACCTTAGTCGCGCGCACAGAAAATGACCTTATTGAACCGCAAAACGATGCCGTCTCCTTTTTCCTAAATTTCGTGAGTATGACGATTGTTCACCTTGGACATATCAGACCTGATAATTAAACTCAGTTTTCACTGGCGAGGGTTGTAGAGGAACCGACACACGGTTTTTCCTAACCTTCGCCACTGCTATGCCATATCTTAGGCAAACCTCCCGACAAATATTTCCTTTCAAATCCATTTTTTCAAAATTATGCACCCTTTTTCATCAAATTCTTCGGGATGGAAACCTCGCCTTTTAAGGCGGGGAGGAAATCCCGCTCCTATAGTTGAAGTTCAGGCGTGTTAGCACTTTAAAATCTTCTGTTTTGGCATTTTGGCAGAGGCGTTTGCCTTCCAAAG
>JAJEET010000039.1 GCA_022820835.1 Candidatus Poribacteria bacterium | reverse complement strand
CTCGGCTCGAATTTCTTGATACGGGCGAGACTCGGTTTCGACTTTAACCGCGGCATCCATCTCTAAAATGTCCTCTAAATCTTCAAGGTGTTCTATGAGAAGGCGATACTCCTTCATTGACAAAACGACTGCGGTTTTCCGTCCCTTGTCATTGACAACATATTTGGGTTTAATGTTGAGCATAATGTTCTCCGAACAGGCAGCGTAGGTGTAGTTTCGCCTACAGTAAAGATTCCAGATAACTTCTCGCTTTACGCATTGACTCGATCGGATCGGATTGCCCTTCGTATACAATTGAGAGACAGCCATTATAACCGACACCTCGCAGGATGTCCAAAACGCGTGGGTAGTCCAGCCATTCCTCAACCCCGCTATCTATCTCATAAAACTTGGTGCGGACGTAGACAGCGTGCGGTGCAGTTTGCTCAATGCTTGCGTAACAGTCGTAGTCCGGGTGCGAAGACCCTCGATGTCCACTGGCACCGGGAGATCCTGCGTACTGTCCGGTATCCAAAATGTGTGTGAAATAGGGGTGATCTGTCCCATTCAAGGCGCGGAGAACGGCATCCCCGTCGCGTGTAACGTTGTTGTGATTATGGTTCTGAAGTCCAACAAGGATACCGGATTCATAGCCGTATTCCGCGACCTCCTTGAAGGCTTCAATCATTGGGGGCCACAAAGTCTCCTCGTCGTCACAGTCCGCGGGGACATAAGCCGCAAACACACGTACAATCGGGCAGCTCATAAAAGCCGCAATATCGATCCACTGTTTGATAAGCGCGATTTGTTCCGGGTGTTCAGCAACCGGTTTGCCGAAGTTGTTGCTAACACCGATGTAACCCAACGGCAAACCTTTCCGCATGAGATCCATTTTCAAATCGCGTAGGTAGTTTGCATCTGTGGATTCAAATGCACTCGAATGCAACTCAATAACGTCAAAACCGAGGTCGTAGACGATTTGTGCGAATGCAGTAGCGGTTGTACCTCTCACATTTAGAGACATCGTCCCTAATTTCATCATAGCAGCTCTCTCCTTATGTTACCTGAATTAGGACTGACGCAACCCCGCTTATTACAGAGCCTCTGATAAAAAAATATATGCTGTCCCTCCTAATCAACCGAGGATTGATCGTCTTGCGCTTCAAGGGTTATGTGTATCTGTTGATTCAATGCTATCAGGAATTTTTGAAAAAGTTGTTGAAGGTTATGAAGCTGATGCTGATTCTCTTCAAGGTTCTGAATGCGTGAATCGAGTCTTTCTAATCGCGTGAGACGGTCAAGAATTTCTTGAACGAGATTTTTCATTGCGTTAAAGTCTTGCCACTCATTCTCAAGCCGTTCCATTTTATCCACTGTCAACGCGAGTTCTCTTTTTGTCTCTTTTAATTCCTGCTGTAGGTTTTGCGTAAAAGTGATTAATTTCTCAAGCGTATTTGTTGTTTTATAACCTTGCTGCCTTGCCCCGTCGTCGGTCCCGCCTCCTATTCCGGGCAGCGTGTTATTTGCAGGAGGCTGCGATGTATCAACTTCAGACACCTCGTCATCCGGTATTTCAGTTGTATCCGTATCCGAACTCGGAAAAATACCGAGTAACTTAATCTCATAAGAAAACAACTTATACGATTCCTTTCGCTGTGTGTAGGCAATCTGTACCCGAAGTTCCTCGTTAACTTTCAGGGCAGTTATACGCCCATGTATATTTCGTATGACGATTTCGTTGTAACTGAACGACTCATTTTTCCTCGGATTCAACTGTCGGAGATAACGATAGAGTTCCAGTCCGTCTTTACTCTCACGTTCCAAACCCTCAGTTGTTAACACCCCAACCAATTCTGGGTTATCCGGGTCCAATGGAACATTACTGTCCGGTATCACGATGTCCAACGGCACCTCGCCATGAATAGACCTCATTCCGATAATCCAATCGGTTGATGATATTTTACTACAGTATGCGATGAAGTTGTAATTGATTGCCATAATCTTCTTTCTCACGAATGTGTTTCCCAGTAGTGTAGTGTTTTGCCCGAACTAAAATGCTAAACTATAGTTCAAAAACGGGTTCCATACGTGCCCACCATTCATCTGGTTGTGCCTCCGCGACGGGTTCTTGAAAAGTACGCATCAATTCATCCCAGGCTTTGCACTTCGGGTCTATCTCAAGATAGCGCGGGAAGTCTCGTTCTATATCAAATGTATCAATCGTTTCCATAGCCATAAACAGGCGACACCCGATTAGATAGATGTTCATCTTCGTTATACCGACTGATTTCAGGGCATCAACGACCTCTGGCCAGGCATCCCGGTGATACGCCTTATACTTTTCTATAATGGACGGATCGTCCTTTAGGTTTAGTGTTAAACCGTAGTGTTTCATGTTAACCTTTCCAATGCCTTTCGGATTATCTCACCGTGGTCAAACGCAAGCGCCGGCAAATCCGTACTTGGGAACCACACCGCTTCCGACGCGTCTGAACCGGCTTCAATGTTTAATAGAGACTTCTTGACGATCGTCGTATAGGCAACCGTAATCACGCGTCCACGTGGATCCCGATCGGGATCACCAAAAGTGCCAACTTCGGTTAGGCTTACGTCAGCAACCCCCGTCTCTTCTTCTAATTCACGGAGTGCCGATGCTTCAAGGGATTCATCCATCTCGATAAAGCCGCCCGGCAATGCCCAATGCCTTTCAAAGGGTGGGTGCTTACGTCGAATCAATAATACATCCGGGACATCGCCACTGAAAACAGCGATGTCAACAGTGACAGCCGGACGCGGATATTCATAACAAAACATTACGTATTTATCAGACTTACTCTACCTTCCGAACTAAGCGAAATCCATTTCAAATTTAAACCTCTCCCCTTCTAATGCTATAGGATACCAAATTTTAACATTTTCGTCAACTTTTTCTTTCCTTGAAGTAAGGATGCATATAGTGATATAATAGTTCCTATATGGACTTGTGCCCAGGAACTTAGCCATTATTAAGATACGGAAGATACGAAAAATGAAAGTCCTTTTGAAAAAAAACATCCCAAATGCGCTTATTCTGTCTGTCGGACTTCATCTACTTTTGCTTTTCATACTCGGAGCCTTATATCGGCAGCAATTCGATTTAAAAAATAAGTTGGTGACGGAGATCGACATCGTCAAGATCCGTTCCCGGAGTTCTTTGCGTCCGTTGAAAAGACCCGAACACCTTCTGTTACAACCTATGGCATCTACCGAGAATGTTCAACATATAAAAACACCCAAAATTGAACCGAAGATACTTAAACCCCCTGTAGCTGATGCCTCCTATCAAGATGCAAGCGTCGAAGTGCAAACACCTGAACCTACGCTACCTGTCCATACAGAAGGACGATCCTCCGAGAGGGGGGTACAGTCCAAACCTGTCAGTGGATTAAGCATTGGGGGTACGGGAACTGTAGGGACACGGAGATCACGGTCGGGGAAACTTGGCGGTACCACAGGCAGCCTCCTCAATGGAACTGGCGGCGTACCCCTCTCCGACCTTAAAGCACTCACACTCCCGGATCTGGCGTTGACGAAGGTCGGTAAACACATCGTCGCCAACCGAAGCACCGATCTCGTGGATGTCGTCTTTGTTGTTGACGGCAGTGGTAGCATGAAAAACGATGTTGATGCTGTCAGAGAACACCTCAATACTATGACAGACCTCTTTGATAATGCCGGCATAGACTTTACGATCGGTGTTGTCGCCTTCCGTAGCGGCACCGGGTACGGTCTCCTCGGACTCGATTTTGAAGTTATCCCGCAGACGCGTTCTATTTCGCAAATCAAAAAAGCACTCGCACAACTCAGGTTCAGAGGTGATGAAAAAGGGTTAGATGCGCTCATCCGCGCAGCGGATGAGGTGGTATTTCGACACGGTGCTGAAATCCATTTCATCTTCGTCACGGACGAATATGTTAGTGGTGCTTACTCCTCTATAGATGTGATGATGAAGATGAAAACCGCCAAAATCAAGGTGGATGTTATCGGACGCGATGAACCGTTCCAGAAATTCATAGCAAAGAGCACCGGAGGCTTATGGCTACCGATCTCAAGCCTCGCTCTCGAATAAAACGATAGAGAAATAATGGAGAATCGAAACAAACATTACGCACTCGGCTTGACGTGTCTTTTCCTTGCAATCGGCGCGTTTACTGCCAGCCACCATGAGATGTGGCGAGATGAAATTCAGGCATGGCTTCTGGCGCGGGACAGTACCTCCGTCTTTAATCTCTTCGCAAACCTCAAATATGAGGGACATCCAGGCTTATGGCACCTCTGCCTCATGCCGCTGAGCCGTATCAGCCATTCCCCCGTCATGATGCAGATGTTCCACCTCCTGATTACCGGTGTGACCGTCTACCTCTTCGTTCGATACGCGCCTTTCAACTGGATCCAGAAACTCCTCTTCTGCTTCGGATATTTCGTCCTCTATGAATATGCTATTGTCGCCCGAAACTACGCACTTGGGATGCTACTGATAACCGTCTTTTGTGTGCTTTTCAGGGAACGTTACAAACGCTTTCTCTGGGTCGGTTGTGTGCTACTCCTCCTTGCGCATACGAGTGTCCATGCATTGATCGTTACCATAGCGATCGGAGGCGCGCTCTGTTGCGAATACGTCTTTGGCAGACGGTTCTCTCAACCGCTAAACCGAGAGATTGCGGCTATCGAAGATAAAAGGTCCCTCTGGATCGGATTCGTCCTCATCGGTATGGGTATTACGACAGCGGTTTTACAACTCAACCCGCCACCAGATACAGGGTTTGCTGTCGCATGGCACTTTAACTACGATCCGAAACGGGTTAACAATATCGTCAAACTGATCTCCCGTGCGTATCTCCCCGTCACGAGACCTGTGTTCGGGTTCTGGGGGTCAAACCTACTAACAACCTATCCAATCTTCCAAGCCATCCAAATCCCGCTCTGTTATTTTTTCATGCTTTTCAGTGTGCTGCTGTTTCTTAAACGCCCCACTGCACTCTTTATCTATCTCATCGGTACGTTTGGACTCCTGACATTTTTCTATGTGAAGTATCACGGCAGCATCCGACATCACGGGTTCCTCTTCCTAACATTTCTGATGTGCTGTTGGATTTACCGAGACTCCCCAACAATCAATTTCGGTAAGACAGCGCAAGACGACAGGGATTCGGTTGTAAGTCGTGTTTTAAATGTGGCAGCGACGGTGGTCTTGACCCTGCTACTTATCTGCCACGCTATCGGTGGTGTTATCGCCACACGGATGGAACACCGCCATATTTTTTCCTACGGCAAACTGACAGCCGAATATATCAAATCGCAAGGCATGCAAGACCATCTAATGGTTGGTGAGACCGATTTCGCTGTCAGTACCGTCGCTGGCTACCTACAGAAACCGCAAATCTACTATCCACGCGGGAGTCGATACGGATCTTTTGTGAGGTGGGACAAAGCGCGGACACATAATGTTTCCAATGAACGCATCATTGAAGAGTCGCGAAAACTCAGTCGCGAGCATTCTCAACCGGTACTGATTATTTTGAACCGCGCGATAGATGCCAAACTGATTGCGCAACACAATCTCTCTTTTTTAGTCAAATTCACCGGTTCCGTCATCGGTAACGAAGGTTTCCATCTCTACCTGATGCCTAATGGCTGATGGCTGACAACTAACTTAACCTTGCCAATTTCCTATATTCATGCTATCCTCTTATCAACCCTCGAAAAAGGAGAACGCCAATGTATCGTGTCGGTATTATCGGGTTAGGCAGCATCGCCGCCCGCTATTCAACGCCTGATGACGCTTATCCCTATTGCCACGCAGGGGGTATCCGCTTTTGTGAAACAACCGAACTCGTCGCAGTCGCAGATATGTCCGCAGAACGGCAAGAAGAATTCCAGAAAACGTGGGGACCCGGATTCCCTGATAACTCAATCAACTACTATGAAACAGATGTCCAGATGCTCGAAAGCGAAGAGTTAGACATCGTCGCTGTTTGTGTCCGCGGACCACACCATTTCGCTGTGATGCAGAACGTCTTGAAGGCTGACATTAAAGCGATCTTCCTCGAAAAACCTGCCGGATGTTCGCTCGAAGAGGTTGACCTCATGACCGCCGGTGCTGACGCGAAAGGGATCCCTATCGTTGTGGACTATACACGACACTGGGGACCGCATCTGATACGCCTCCAGTCACTCATAGCAGATGGGCTTATCGGTGAGGTACAAACCGTTATCGGCTATTGCGGTGGCGGGATTCTCTCCTTCGCTATCCACACAACGGATATGATCTGCCAGTTCGCTGGCTACGATCCAGTTGCCGTGACCGGTTTCGTCTCCGGTGGTGGCGATGTGCCGGAGCCGTACGAACCTGAACCCGCAATCGTCGGTTCGACTATCCAATTTGAAAGCGGTGTTATCGGTTTCCATGTCGGGAACCACGGCACGCGCGGCGGGTTCTCGGTCGATATTCTCGGCAGTGAAGGCAGTGTGCAGACGGGATTCTATAGCGGTGCGACTGTTCATAGAGCAGGCAAATTAGTCGATAACGAAACCCTTGATCTCCCCGAAAACGCCAGTCCGTTTAAGATTGCATACAAACAGATTACCGACTACTTGGATGGCGGTCCGCTGCCGCATTGTGCGCGCGACGACTATACCGCTGTCAATGAAATCGGGTTCGCAACAATCGAGAGCGGCATCACCGGACAGACAATACAACTCCCCTGCCAGAACAGAACACGGCTTATCTTCGCAAACGGATAACACGAGGCGAATATGGCACCTTTACGTAAGCTTGATCCGTTCTCGCGATTCTTTATGAAACTTTATCGTGGTGTGCGTTATGAAGCATCTCCGCACACACCGTTGCGTTTACCGTTAAACAGATGTCGCGTCGCGCTCATTACAACCGCCGGTTTTTTTCTTGACGGGCAGAAACCCTTTGAAGGTGGCGATTGCTCATATCGCGAGATTCCGAATGCCATACAGACGCAAGCACTCATAAACGGACACAAAAGTGCAGCTTACGATGAACGTGGGCTCGAAACCGATCCGAACCTCGCGTTTCCACTTGATCGGTTCAAAGAACTGGAGACCGAAAGCAAAATCGGATCCGTAAATCATAGACACTTCAGTTTTATGGGGTCCATCACGAAACCGGACGTGCTTATCACACAATCCGCACCTGAGGTTGGACGGATACTTAAAGCGGACGGCGTAGATGTCGTTTTCCTAACGCCTGTCTGACCGATGTGCAATCAGTCCGTCGGATTGATACAACGTGCAGTTGAAGCATCTGGGATTTCTACGGTTTCAATTACACTGATAGAAGATATTACGAAGAAGGTGAAACCGCCGCGCGCTTTATCGGTGCCGTACGGTTTCGGACATCCGCTCGGTGAACCGAACAACCCAGAACTACAACACGCCATCATCGCTGAGGCACTCTCACTTTTAGCGGACGAAACTTCGCCGCCTATCCTTAAAAGTAGTAACGTGAACTTGAAAATAAATCTGTAGGTTGGGTTGAGCGGTAAATACACACTAAAAACCGTATAATTTAGACAAATATGCCGCTTTTCAAGGCACTTTCTGCATAAATAGTGGTAGCGAAACCCAACATCCCACTTTTATCAAACTCACGTTAGTAGGCAACACGATATGTTAGTAGATAGGGATTCAAGTACAAACTGTATTGCTTAACCAGAAGGAAAAATTGAAAAATGGACAGAATCAGAGTCGGTATTATCGGATGTGGCGGTATCTTCCGCAATCTTCATTCACCGTATTACCATGAACCGACGCGACGCGCGGACATCGTCGCCATTGCAGACATCAACGAGGCATCCGCAAACGAACAGGCAGACCAGTTCAGTGCAGATGCCTATACAGACTACCACGCGCTCCTTGATAGGCAAGATATAGACGCAGTTGATGTCTGCGTTCATCCGCGTCCGCACCTCGAAATCACCCGCGCTGCCGCCGATGCTGGTAAACACATCTTGATGGAGAAACCGATGTGTTGCAACGTCGCTGAAGGTGATGCGATGGTCGCTGCCGCTGAAAATGCCGGGGTCCTTCTGATGGTCGCCTACATGATGCGCTTCGATCCCGGACATATAAAACTGAAATCGCTATTAGACGACGGCACCCTCGGCACACTACAGATGGCGTATTCCAATCAGGTCGGTTATTTTTCACCGGAACGGCATCCGTGGCTCTTTGTGAAAGCAGAATCAGGAGGGATGTTGGTAGAGCAGGCGATTCACCATCTTGATATCTGGTTGTGGCTCTACGGTCCCGCTTCCACTGTCTACGGGTTCACAAGCCATGTCCCACTCGGTGGCACTTATCCGCCTGCTGACGAAGCCGTAGAAAACAACGCCGTGCTAACCGTGCATTTCAAAAATGGCGGTGTCGGGATGATGATGAAGAGTTGGGCAGCTGAAGTCGGCAATAGTGGGAACGGTCTCGTTACGAGCAACGGTTCTGCGACGTTGACACGGCACGGACTCCGTTGGAAAACACACGATATGGCATCGGCGGAAGAATTTACCGAACCGGTACCGGATGACGATACCTATCGCAACGTCCCTGAAGCGCACCGTCAACAGCGATATTGGGGGATGGCAGCGAAAGGGGCGAGCATCGATCACTGGCTTCAATGCATCTCCGGTGAAGCGGAGCCGACCACCCACGGACGCATGGGCCGAGACGGTATCGAATTAGCAGAAGCGACATATCGTTCCTCACAAATCGGCGCGCCGATCTCGCTACCGTTGTAAGAAATACCATTTTGCACTTTTAACCAGATGGGACACATTTTTGTGAATTTTTCTAAATACGAACCAATTGCAGAGGGTATCGTCTTATGAAACGTTTGTATCCACTCTTCGGGGTTTTCATAGTTTTCCTCAGTTGTTCATTCGGACAACATGTAGAAATACCAGATCCGAACTTAGCCGAAGCTGTGCGAGAGGCATTAGGTCTGCGTCAAGGGGCACGCATCTCAAAAGAGAAACTGATGGAACTAAAGACACTGTCTGCCCCGCAAAGAGGTATAATAGATTTAGTGGGTCTGGAGGAAGCAACAGGTTTAACAAGTTTACAACTCGATAAGAACAGAATAGAGGATATTACACCGCTCGCTGGCTTGATGCAGCTTACAGACCTGAACCTTCGGTCAAATCCAATTAGGGACATCACACCGGTCGCTAAATTGACACAACTCACCACGTTAAAAATCGGTGGCGATTTAATAGAGGATATTACACCACTCACAGCATTGACAGGACTTACGGAATTATCGATTTCGGGCAAACAAGTTAGCGACATCACACCGATCAAAGGATTGACACAACTTAAAATACTATCGGTTTCGCTCAGTCAAGTTAGCGACATCACACCCGTCTCAGGACTGGCACAACTCGATTTTTTAATCCTCGTTCATAGTCAGATTAGTGACATCACACCCCTCACAGAACTGAAACAAGTTAAAACATTATGGCTTGTTTCTAATCAGATCAGTGACATCATGCCACTCGCGGAGATGCCACAACTCACGTCCTTATTGATTGCGTTTAATCAGATCAGTGACATCACACCCCTCGTGGGGTTGACGCAACTTATTGATTTATCACTTGAATATAATCAAATCAGCGACATCACGCCACTCGCAGAATTAAGGCAGTTGAGATCATTAGGAATTGCTAACAATCAAATTGAGGATATCACGCCGCTCGCCGGTTTGACGCAGCTTACGCGTCTAAAACTTGAAGACAATCAAATCCGTGACATCAGCGTCGTTGAAAACTTCAAGAACTTACGGAATTTAAGTATCAGTGAGAACCTAATTCAAGATATGGGTCCGATTGAGAGGCTCAGCGAACAGATTCCTGTTGAAGTCCAAAATCGAAATCCTCGGCCAGTGGTTAATACTCCACCGGAAAACGATAGATAAACCGCTCTTATCGAGATGTAATGCTACACTACATGAAAGGGAATTTCGACCGTACACGCTATTAGCCACTGTCCGCATGAGAGGATTCGTATCTGCCAGCGGCAAACTCACGACAAGGTGGGCGGATCTGAAAACACGGGAGCAATAAAGAACTGGTATGGCGTTCACCTCTATAGGACCATTTAGTTCTCCATATTTTCGCTCGTTTTTTCAAACGTCCTCTACCTGTAAGAGCGAGCTGCGCTCGCGAAGTTTCAACTTACGCACAGAACACATACATTCAAGGAGGGTTCATAATGAATCTTAAGAAATGCTTTAGTGCTATTTTTTTAAAGCCAAAACGTCCGGGCAGAGATCTGCTATGTTGGACAATTTTATTGACATTCACATTTCTGCACGGTTGTGGCTATATGCTAAAACGAAAGCTGACTGCACCTGCCCAATTTCAATCCCTTGATAGCAGCTCACCTTTCTTAAAGGCACATACGCATGATGGACGGGTCTATATCTTGTCATCATGGAAGGTCAATTCAGAAAACCAAACCGTGACGGGACAAGGGGAACTTCTCAACGTCAATCGAGAAACTCTGGAAACCGGTGAATTGACGATACCTATTGATTCAGTTGCAATTTTTGAGACGAACACCCAGGACATTCCTCCAGAAGTTCAAGCCAGGTCAGCCATACTTATTGCTACAGCAAGCTTAGTTGGAGGCATTGCGATATTTTGCGCTATGAATCCAAAAGCGTGCTTTGGTTCGTGTCCGACCTTTTATGTTTCAGACGGGAACCAACTCACTCTTCAAGCTGAGGGTTTTTCAGCGAGTGTAGCACCTGTCCTTGAAGCGTCAGATGTCGATGCTTTGTATCGCGCGCAACCAACTGATAGTCTTTTTGAAATTCAGATGAAAAATGAAGCTCTTGAAACCCACGTCGTACGCCATGCGGATCTGCTCGCTGTCCAACGGCAGCCAGGCGGACGGGTTTTCCAAACTGCGGACAAGACTTTTTGGGAAACCGACACAATTGTTGAACCCAGTGCTGCCTCTGGGTCGGAAGGAGATTGCCTGTCCCTACTTCGTGCCGTTGATGGACAGGAGCGATTTAGTGAAGCTGATCCCGAATATCTTGCGACGCGCGAAATACTCGACCTTGAATTTGAGAACGTGCCAGTTGGGAGTGATGGATTGGTAATCGCAGCCCGCCAGTCCCTGCTGAGCACGTTCCTATTTTATCAAGGGCTCTCTTATATGGGCCGCTCGGCAGGGCAATGGATTGCAGTACTTGAAAGAGGAGATACAAACCTTGAAAAAGCGGTCACGGGTATCGGTCAGACACTGGGTGGCATCGAAGTGCTTTTGCAGGACGATACAGGCCAGTGGGTTTCCGTTGGTGAAGTCAATGAAACAGGGCCATTAGCCGTTGATGTCCACCTTGTAAAATTACCCGCTATCAAGCACGAACGCGTGAACATCCGTCTGCGTCTAACAAAAGGCCACTGGCGGCTTGATGCCGTTAAATTAGTTAAGTTAGGTGAACAACTCAGACCTATTCGACTCTCTCCTATCACAGTCAATCAGGATGGCGTGAGTGCTGATGAAGCACATCAGTTGTTGACAGATCCAACCAAAGCTTTAACAACATTGCCGGGCGACGTATACACCCTCGTTTATCAATTGCCAAAGGATTTTGAGAATTATGAACTTTTTCTTGAAAGCCGTGGTTACTATCTGGAGTGGATTCGTGAAGAGTGGCTCGTAGATGAAAATCCCGCACTCGCTGCGATGATGCTATTTAATCCTGAACGTGCATTACGTGTTTTAGCACCTGAGTTTAAGAAGATTGAAACCGATATGGAGGAAAAATTCTGGAGGAGTCGCTATGAAAAACCTCAATAGGTACATAGGCCTACCCATATTTATGGCACTGATTTATGTCATCGGTTGTAGTAGAGCAACAACAACCGCGCCAAAGGGATGGCTTCCCTCCCTTTCTACCGCTCAACACGAAAGTTATGGTGGATGGGTCTCCGTTAGATACCAGACCGGTACTTCAGAATCGGAAGTACGCGGAGAGCTAATTGCTATAAACTTGAGTCAAGTTTGTGTTCTAACCGCGCAGGGATTAACTTCCATTTCATCCGATAGTATTTCCCGTGTAACCTTAACGATAATTCAACTCTCTGGTGATAGCGAAGTAGATTTACATCGCCAGATGATATATCCTGCCAAACCGTTAGATGCGTTTCGTGCTTATGCGCGCTTTCCTCAGGGGCTGTCCAAAACGATTGACATGCAATTCCTGAAGCCAAAGGGAACGAAGATGAAGATATTGGTTCCAGCGGAGGTACTGGAATCTCTTCAGAAAGACCAAAGTAAATCTCTTGGCTCCCTCGTCCAACAGAATTCAGCACAGGCAGAGGCAGTGGATGCTGCTGAGCAAGATGCTAATACCTATGTTGACACAAGGCGTTGGTTTCTGGTAGGTTTTTTGGGACCTTCTTATGGTGGAATTAAATCCAGCTGCTTTGAGGTAAGTTTTTTGGCATGTTGTGGTGGAAGTGGAGTCAGTGCTGCCGGAAGACACATACCTTCTTTACCTGCTGGACAACTCCTTGGCAAGCCACCAGAGTATGTTGCCACTTACGCCTCTGCTTACTATGCAAAAGCCAGAAGCCTTCAGATTGGAAATGCCTGGGTAGGCAGCGCTGCTTGTTGTTCATCTTACTTGTTAGGAATGATGATGTTAATAGCGGTATCCGATTGATGGTGAAGACCAACGTTTCAGAAATCTATTATCCTTTCTCATGATTCAGAATCCAATGGTGGTTTGGGTACTTATGCTCCTGGCAGTTGGTTAATGTTTTGATTTTTTGGAGGTGTTATATTCTAGGAACACTACTTATCCCTTGAAGTTAGGTTCGCGTTTCTCAAAGAATGCCTCAAAACCTTCTGCTGCATCGGAACACCGTGCAGCGTTCGTGATCGCCCGTGTCTCCTGCGCCATCTGCGATTCCAGTGACTCCGTCCACGCACCATGAAATAGTCGTTTGGTCGCTCCGATTGCCTGCGTTGGTCCCGCTGCGAGTTGTGCAGCGAGTGCTTGCGCTTCCGATACAAGTGTGTCATCCGCCACCACTCGGTTGACCAACCCCCAGGCTTCCGCTTCCGTTGCTGAGAGTATTCGGTTCGTTGCATACAACTCAAATGCTCGGCGGAATCCGACGAGTCGCGGTAGGTAATAGGTAGCAGAGCAATCTGGGGTGAGGGCGAGCCGTGAATAAGCCATCTTAAACCGCGCCGATTCCGCAACTAATGCCATATCTCCGATCAATACCAGACTCATTCCTGCCCCAGCGGCTGTCCCGTTAATGGCACAAATTAGTGGTGCCTCCATCCGTACGAAGCGTGAGATAGCCGCATGTAACCACGTTGTGAGTAACTTAATCTCGGTTGCCATCTTCGGACCTGGTGGTGGCAATTGCTTCAGATCTGCCCCGACACAGAACATTTTTCCTGCGCCTGTCAGCACCACTGCTCGCACTTCGGGATTGGTATCGCAGCAAATTGAGGCATCCATCAGTTCTCGTCCCATCTGCATTGTCAGCGCGTTCCCAGCTCGGGGTCGGTTGAGTGTGATTGTAGCCACTCCATTGCTTAAACGCCAATCCAGGGTTTCATAGTTGGGCATATAGCTCCTTCGTATTTCCCATGCTTCAAGTTTACATCGAAATTCCTAATAACCCGCGCGTCAACTGGAAATCGGTGTTCCCTTTACCGTGTAGTTTCGGTGTATATCGCCGCGAAGCCACCTCTACAATCAACGCCAACAAATCATCAACATTAGCAGTTGTCAAATCCAAATCCGTCCCGTAGGTGGCTTGCGTCGCAGCATCCGTAGAGACTTGAATCAACGGCACCATCACATGCGATTGCAACGGCGCACCGACGATATGTGCAAGTGCCAAATCCACACCCGTCGCGCCCAAGCCTGTCAATGTTTCCGTCGGTTGATCCGTCGGTGTCTCCATGACGTGAAAACCGTTTTTTTCCACCCGCTGCCCGTAAGCCAATGTCGGGGACAACTCTGATGTCATAAACGCTGCGTTCGCTGGCACGACAACCGTTCCCCCCGCAGCGACAACTTTGTAGATTAATTGCGTTAGGGATCGAGAGGCTTCTTCCGTCGCTGCACCGGTTGATGTTACGGCTATGCAGAGGTGTTCTAACCCAGCATCGATAACTCGGACAAACGGTTTATCCGCAAGCGTTTCCGAGAACCAGTTTTGTACCTTTTCAATAACAGCATCAATCCCGCCATCCAACTGTACGCTTGCCCAACCGTAGCGTTCTGGTGAGATACCGAGATTCTGAATCTCGTGTCGGACGTGGTCATTATGGGTTTTCTCGCAACCGTGTTCAAGCAACAGACCGAGCGCGACCGTCGGATGCGTGAGGTGTCCGATCATCGTGCGGGTATAAATCTCCTCGGAACGACCGCTGGAGACACCACACCCCTCCGTATGCGGGAGTGCGACAAACCTTGAGATACCTTGTTTCTCGCCGATCTTCTGTTCATTACAACGATGCGCGATCATCTGCGCAATCTGCCCGGAACAGAGGCTCGTCGGCAAGATTAAACCGACCTGATCCGTCCGGCATCCTGCTTCCGTTTGAAGCGCACGGAATTGCAACTCTTGAGGAAATCGCGATTCGGAGATCGGAAGTCGCGATTCGGAGATCGCTCCTACCGAAGTTTCAATCGGAATCGGTTCACCGGACTTCAATTCGGACGCTGACAATAAAGGGTCCAAATCCACGGGCCCCGTCTGTTTCCAATCACGCCACAACGAGACTTGCGAGTGTCCAGCTTTCTCACCAACCGACCGTTCACCGGAAGCAACATCCACCGTCAGGCCCAACATAGATTCGCCCAGTTTTTCCATCGGTGTGCCGTCGAGATACGCGCCAGCATTCACGTCCATATCCTTGGAAAGCATCTCGTAACGTCCTGTTGTCGTGACGATCTTAATCGTCGGCACGAAGGGGAAATTTGTGATGGATCCGTTGCCTGTCACGAAGAAAATCATGTTAGAACCGGATGCCACTTGTCCAGCGATGCTCTCTAAATCGTTGCCGGGACTATCCATGAAATAGTAACCCGGTTCTTCCATCAAGTCACTGTAATTGATGACGTAATCGAGGCAGACATCGGGGTGTCGTTTCATCGCCGCACCGATCGATTTAATGGCGATGTTGTAAAGCCCACGGAAATTGTTGCCGCCAGACGGATTGCCTTCCGCTGAGTGTCCATGCCATGAAACGCGTTCTTTGAAACGTTCAATCGTTCCAAGAAACGTACGCGCAGTCGTCAGGTCGCGGACGTTCTGCAGTATATATGCCTCCGAACCGATCAGTTCGTCGGTCTCTGCGAGGTTAGCGCATCCACCGTAACGGATAACTTCTTTGGCGACGTAAGCAGCGAGTGGATTACCAGACACACCAGAGAACGCATCGGAACCCCCGCACTGCAAAGCGATTTTCAGGTATTCCAGAGACTGCTCGGTGCGCGGTACACCATTCACACTATCCAACCATCTGTTAATAATTTCCGCACCACTTGCCAAATCCGTGTCGAAACTTCCTTGCAACCGATAGAAACGGTGGACGACATCATCTAAGGCATAACCTTCGCGTTGCATGTATGACTGGAGCATTTCGTTTGTAACTGCCTCGGTGCCGTAGTCAACGAGCAGCATCGCACCGATGTTCGGATGGACAGTGAAACCGGCGAGCGTTCGGAGGAGCATATCAATGTTATTCGGAGTCCTACCTTCACCACCCTCTGTGTGCGTTACAGCGACGATGCCGTCTATATTAGGATAGGCTTCAGCATGCCGCGAACACATATCTGCAAGCCTTCTCGCGAACCCCGAAGTACGTGCCGTCGTCCCCATAACAACAATATAGTTCCGTGTGCCGACACCACGTCCGCCCGGACGGTGATAACCGAGGAAGCAACGATCATCCGTATAGCGTGCCAACGGCTTACCGGGACAGAATTCTGCTTCGTTCAGCACATAAGGTGCGATCTGGTCGCTGAAGTTCGGCGTTTCCGGCAATGTAAACGGTAGATTCCTAATCGACAACGAATCGATCATCTTCTGATTGCAGACGTAGGCACCCGGGGCAATGGCGCGTGTCGCAAACCCAAACGGCAATCCCCACGACAGCAACGGTGCCGCTTCCGAAATCGGCTGGATCGCAAAGCGATGCCCCTCTAAAATCGTGTGTGATAACTGAAATTGTTGTTCGTCATAGCGAATACGCGTGCCACTTTCCAATGTCTGCGTCGCGATAGCGACGTTGTCGTCTGGCGCGGGTAAGCGTGCGACAGCCCAAAAATTATAATCCATACAAACGTGTTCCTTTGGTAATATCGGCATTCGTTGGTGAAGTTAGAAATTGTCCCAGTATAGAAGGCGTGCGTGGAACGCGAAAAAACTAATGGCGATAGATACTCACTTCAATCGCATCTTGTTTCACCCACGGCAAGTTGATGTCAAACCAGTGTGTCTCAGATTCATAACGTTCGCGGACGTGTCCGAGATAATCCGCCATCGAATCGGCACCGATGCCGACGTTATCCGCAAGCACCGTGGCAGGATTCGTTAACCGCGATTCAATCGCCTGAAAGCACGGGAAATAGTTACTAAAATTGTTATCAAGGAGCAGAAAATCGACGGGGTCCTTGATGCTATTGAGTACTTCCTGTGCGTCGCCGATCCGTGAGTCAACGAGGTCCGCCATTCCGGCACGCTCAAAATTGGTGCGCGCCTGTGCTGCGCGGTCAGCATCTATTTCGACTGTTATCAAGCGTCCAGTACCCGCAGCTTTCAAGACGCGTAACATCCAGAGTCCAGAATAACCGATAGCCGTACCACATTCGACGATGAGAGACGGCTTCGCTTCTTCAACACAGCCAGCGAGAAATTTCGCTTTTTCTGGACCTAACATCGGGATCCGTTCTGCCCGACACTGTGCCTCGACCTCTTGTAAAACCTGATCAAACATAATTACCTCCCTATAGTTAACAGTTTCCAGTTAACAGTTAACAGCAAGAAAGTTCCAAAGTTGCAAAGTGTGCTAAAGTTTCAAAGTTGACAACTTTACGAACTTCCCTAACTTTAGAACACTTTACGGACTTCTTTACTGGCCACTGGTTACTGATACAAAACAATCATACCCGAAAACCCGTTTTCAGGTCAAGACACACATCTAAATTACCTGATTTCCTTACCTATCGAAAAAAACTTGCAACCAAATTCGGGGTTTGGTGTATATTAACATAAGCACCCCGGAGGTATCTGATGCCTGACTTAGACGATGAATTAATGGAACGCTACCAAAAAGGCGATGAAAACGCGTTTACGCTGCTCGTGCGCCGACATCAGCAGCCGCTCGTGAATTTTATCGCTCGGTTCATAAATGACAGGGATAGTGCTGAGGATCTAGCACAGGAAACCTTTATCCGGATTTTTAAAGCTGCACATCGCTACAAATCGGAGGGTGCACATTTTAAAACGTGGATGTATCATATCGCCTCGAATCTCTGCAAAAATGAACTGCGAAATCGAGGCCGACGGGACCGATACAGAGTCGATAACGTCGTGAACAGCGGAAACGATAGTGACGGAGACGCGGAGCAGATCGATCTCATCGGGAACGCCCCTGCAAATCCAGCTTATCAACCCGAAGTCGCTCTCGAACGCAAGGAACTTCAAAACGCTATCCAGAAAGCGATCTCAGAACTACCAGAACAGTATAGACTCCCACTTGTGCTTCGCGACCTACAAGGTCTGAGTTACGATGAAATTAGTGAGGTACTCGAACTTCGGGACGGTACAACGAAATCTCGCATCAACCGCGCCCGACTTATGCTCAAAGAAAAGTTAAAACCGTTTATTTGATGTATTAGGAGCAAATTATGAATTGCCTACAGGTTGAGAAACACTTCTCTGCCTATTTTGAAGACACACTCGATTATCAGACATTGCAGACGTTTGAAGGACACTTCGCAGAATGTGAAACGTGTCAAGCCGAATATACCCGTTTTCAGGAGTCCGTTAAGGCGGTACAGCAATTGCCACAGATAGAACCGTCACCGTACTTTATACCCGCATTGCAACAACGACTCACTACAGAAGAACGCGAGACCCGTAGCATTAAAGACGTTCTGACAACACAATGGCAGCAGCTGCTTGACGTGTTCCGCCGTCCTAAGTGGGCATTCAGTGGTGTCTTCGCCCTGATACTCGCCGCAGCTGGCACCTATTTCTATCAAGACCTACGTCCAGGACCCGTAGCAACTACACCGCTAACAAAACAGGTCGCGACATCGCCGGAGGTGTTCCCGGTACAGCAATCGAGACGTGTCGCCGCGGATAGGAACCAACTCCTGCGAGGAAGTGTTATCTCAACACCGACACAACCGATGCAACAACGTTATATGTTAAAGCAGGTAAGTTATACTACTACCTCCACCAGCGGTGGGCTTTAATTGAGACGTGCATAAGCACGCCTTTCTGCCAATATGCCATTTAAGGAAAATAAAGCATGTACGCTATAGAATCAAAACGCCAACAATTGATAATTGGAATGCTCAGTCTACTTTTCTATGCGGTCACCCCGAGTATCGCAAACGAAAATGTTTTGCAGATGCTTGAAAAGGAATTCCAGAGGGTCGTCACCGAGGCTCGTTCTGCTGTTGTGAAAGTTGTCGCGACACAGATGATCCCACCGAACGCTGAAAAGTCGGTATTTATCCGCCAAGAGATCGGTTCCGGTATTGTTATCAACACCACTGGACACGTCGTAACAACGACATTTGAGATGGAAACACCCAATAAGATTGAGATTATCTTTAACAACGGAGCCGCTTCGACAGCTGAACTCATTGGCACCGATACATTCACCGACATCGCGGTACTCCGAGTCGCGGAGGACGCACGAATACCCCTATCAGCCACACGTTCGACGGCGGCTAATAGAACCGCAGCAGCTAAGAAGCGCTCCGCTCCGGTCCGGCTTCAGACACTCACGACGCGGGAATTTAAAACCGTGGTACCTGTAAAGTGGGGAGACTCCTCAAAAATTGATACCGGCTCTTGGGTTGTAACGATGGGAAGCTCCTATGGACATAGCCCCATTGTCTCTTTCGGTATTGTCGGGGGTTGGGACACCTTACCAGATCAATTGTGTGGCGAATTGATTAAACTCAACGCTGCGGTTACCCCCGGGAACAGCGGCGGTGCCGTCATAAACACCTCCGGCGAGATTGTTGGAATGATACTTGCTGTGCTGACAGAACCCCCTGATACCACCAACGTTGCCGTTGACGCGCTTCTCGAGGAAAATATCAATCCCGATATTGTAAAACTTCTTGTTCAAGAGTTCTCGCAGGAAAGTCGGACGCAGGAAATTACTTTTGCCATGCCGATAGAGACAGTTCGCGCAGTTGCTGAAGAAATCATTGAACACGGGAAGGTGGCGCGCGGTTGGCTCGGTGTCGAGGTAGATGTAAACGAGTCTGGCGTTTTCGTTACCGGCGTCATCAAAGACAGCCCGGCAGACAAAAGTGAAATTTTACCGAGAGACTTTATCCTCGAATTCAACGAAGTGCCTGTACGCTCCTATCATGAACTCTTAAGATGTGTTGCAAGTGAACGCCCCAAAACGAAGGTTCAACTCAAAATCTACAGAAACGGAACCGAGCAACACCGGACGGTCATATTAGGCGAGACACCGTAGCACACCTAACGCACTATCTTCGCAAACTCCGCGAGGTACGCAGACGCAATCTCACGATTCCCCTTGATAATCAACAGGTTTTCGTTATTCCGTTTTTCCGCGTTCTTGGAAAAGTTATACGATCCCGTAATCACCGTCTCTGCATCAATAACGATCACCTTGTGGTGCATAGTCCCGCTACTTCTATCTACAATAACTGACAACCCCGCCGCTTTCATCGCCTTATATTCAGAGTATTCGTTATTGACTTGCTTCTCCTCAAACACACCCCGGACATCAATACCTGATTTAAAGCGGTCCCGCATGGCACTGCCAAGTATATCGTGTGTAAACGCAAATGTCATAAAATGGATTGACTGCTCCGCAGCCTGGATCTCCTTAACCAGTGGCGAGATCGTGTCCGCTTCCGGCGAGAAATAGGTGAAGACCTCCGTCCCATCGTTTAGCGACACCTTCGGATATGCCACAAACGCACCAGAAGGCTTTCCAACCTGTGCCGAAAGAAACAATTCCCGGAACTCCTGAGTAAAGTTGTACGCCAGTTGTGCGGAATCAATGAGTATCACGTTATTACTGTTCTTATACGCACCGTTATACGTGGTGTTATAAGAACCCGTCCAGACATACTGCTCATCAATCACAATGAACTTGTGATGCATCAACCCTTGATTATCACCGTCGTCAACGACAGGAATCCCAACTTCTCGCAATCGTCCAATTTCGGATTCGTCAATATTGTCCGCTTCTGTGACGATTCGTACCTGCACACCGCGGTTATATGCCTCAATCAAAGCATCGGCTACTGGAGCAGCATCTAAATCGTAGAGTGCCGCATCAACTCGCGCCTCAGCAGCACCGAGCCTATGGACAAGCCGCTTTTCCAGAGAATACGGACTTTCAATCCCATCGGCTTCGCTGAAATATACCTTCCACGCCACCTCAGTCGTCGGTTCCGGTCTATTCTTGTAATACCTTATCCCGAATCCGACTGCAATAGCACATAGCAAGATGAGAATGAAAGGCAACAATAATTTCGGTTTATGAACCTGTGATGTTGCTGCGGTATCGTGTGTGCTTGGATCACTTCTCATATTTTTCAAGTTACCAGTTACCAGTTACCAGTTACCAGAACAGAGATATTGTGTTATCCGCACCCCTCTTAACTGGCTACTGTCCACTGTTTACTGGCTACTCCTTAGTCCTATCCATAATAGCATTACAAAACGTTAGACTCCCCATCTCTGCCGCGAGGTCTCTAAAGACTCAATCTCTGCGTTCTCCTGTTTCCACGCGTAATGTCCCTTCGGCTTTTCACCGATCCACCTCTCATCAATCGGTTCCGATGCAAGCTGATAGCGCGTATCCGCGGTTATCCGAATCTTATTTGACGTGTTAACAAGTGAAGCATGCATGAGGAACATACTGAAAATGATCACATCGCCAGCAGAAAACGTCGTTGTCGCCCAATGCCCACCAAACTTCTCAACGATTTCGATCGGATTGTCGCTGAAATGTCCCTCAATCATATCTCGATCCACATCTGCTTGTCCATAAGTAGCACGGACTTTCTCAAATCGGTTAGAACCGAGACAGAAAACGATGGGGCCCATGTCAAGCGACACATCGCCAAACGGAGTCCAGCAGGAGTAAAGATCTTGCGTGCCTCTCCCCATAAAGACGATATCGTAATGTATTGGGGAACCTGATCCTGGACCCGCTGTGCGTAGCCATTTGAAATCGAACGTCCTTGCCTCACCCCCGAGAAACCGTTTGAAGAAGTCCATCACCGGTGCGCCTTCAACGACGGCTTTAAATTCCGGTAGCTGCGTCAACGCCTTATTCCCCATAGAACCGGTCGATGTAGGTTCGGGATAATCAGGGTTGAAGATACCCTCCATCAAGGGTGTCTCTGGTGCGACCATCCGTTTCGCCGCGAGTTTCTCTAAAATCCGCCGACGCGCTGTGAGCACAGTCTCTTTGTCGTGCAGTCCACGAATCAGGAGATATCCGTCGGCTGCGATCCGTTCTTTCAAGGCATCCGGATCGTCAAGGATGTCGTTGCTTTCCCGTAATTCCGTGCGAACTTCTACGTCCTGATGCAAAAAAGGCATTTTAAGCTTACCTTGCGGTTTATCAAGTTGGTTTGATGACACAATGTGCTCCTTGTTATGTCCGCCCCGCACGTTGTTTGGGCTACATTTTGTTATTTCATCGCGGTTCGGTTAGGTTGACGGCGGCGGTTCTTGCAGCCATGCAAGATTAAATCGATAGTGTAAACGACTGCTAATCAGATGGATGATTCCGTTCTGTCCTTGACAGACTGCGAGGTAACCGCCCGGTTCAGCACTGTTCAATCCCATCGTAAAGCGTCGTCCATCCATCGTTTCAATCTCCCGGTCTGGACCGTCATCTGTGATTGGACGAATGTGTTCCCACGTTTCGCCATCGTCATAAGATAAGGCACTAAAGAGTCCAGTAACGAGGCGTTCCTCTCCCGAAGCGTCGATGATCGGCATCGGGGTCGGTTCCCGTCGGTCGCCTGTGAACGATGCTAAGAAAATGGGACCTTCCTGAAGTCGTAGTAGAACGCACCGTTGTCCACCGGAAACCACAGGGAATTGGCTCGCGCTGTAGTCCCATGTCTTACCGTTGTCCGAGGAAACGCTTTTCGGCATCCGTCCATCAATCGTATCGCCGCGCCCGTACGCCATCAGTCTCCCATCGGTGAGTTCAACGACAGCGGCGTGGATACCGGCGATCCAACCGCCCTGTTTTCCAGCAGCGAATTCGGGGATCGGCTGACCCGCACCCGGATCGTACCACGTCTCCGCATCATCGTCGCTAAGCCATATCGCGGTGCCGCCGTTACCGCCACTTACCGCATCACAAGCGAGGAGTATAGAACCGTCCCGCCTCCGAAAGACAGAGGCGATCGGCATGTGTCGGAGACGATGCTCCGGCGAAATAAAGCGCGGTTTCGACCACGTCGCACCGTTATCGTCGGAATAACGCATCACTAACGCCAGCGGTCCCCACGTCGCCGCAGCCGAGAGCCCGTTGAAATGATACATCCGTCCGTTCTCGTTCCGCCAGAGAGATGTCGCATGATTGTTGCGATCCGGGGGTCCCCAGAACGGTTCGGCGGCTTCCCATTCCGATTCACCAAAACGCAACCGACTTGCAGCGACTGTCAACTCGCGTCCGCGCTCTGTCACACATGAATACCATGCCGCGAACATATCACCGTTCAGGCATTCTGTTATCGCTGGAACGTGGTTATGCGCGGAGAAAAGCGGTCCATTCGAGCCGTCCGGAATTTTAACGAACGTCAACGGTTCAGCGAAATACGGTGCCTCTGGTGCAGGCGCGCTTGCCGGTGCTTGTCCGACATCACGTCCCCAGAGAGCGACCTTCGGGATAGGTGTAACCGATGGCTGCGGCATTTCACCACAAACGACACGGAATCCGATGTACCAGTGTTTATCTTCGGGGACCGCTGCCATCCGGTTCGCAGAACGCAGGTAACACAACAACGTCGAATGACTGCCACCCCGCGTAACACGATACAAACCGTCTTCTCTACCGACAGGATTGATCTGCGGTTCCGGTTCGTAGACCCCGTACCAATCTTGGCACCACTCTTCGACATTTCCGTGCATATCGTAGACACCCCACGCGTTCGGCAGCGTGTATCCGACGTGCAGCGGCACGATCTCCTGTGCCCCGCGACTCCGTCCCGTATCCGGGTACCAACTCTCGCCAACATTTTTATGGAACTCCCATGGCAGTGTATCCCCCGTATGAAAGTGAGTCGTTGTGCCTGCCCGGCAGACGTATTCCCATTCCGCTTCGGTCGGCAGGCGGTAGGGTAAACCTTCTTTCTCGGAGAGCCATTCGCAGAAGCGCGTTGCATCGTGCCAATCGACGAACACGACGGCTTCGTTATCGTCTCGTGAAAAACCGGTGTTTTGAAGGCTCGGCAACTCGCGGTGTGTCGGGTCAAAAGCCTCATATTCGGCATTGGTAACCTGAAAGATACCCATATAAAACGGTGTCGTGAGTGTCACTTGATGCACCGGTTTCTCATCCCAATCGCCATCGCGAAGATGTGCCTTCCCTGCCGTCAATTCATCTGATAGCGACGCGTTCTCTGAACCCATCATAAAACGACCGGGTTCAATCCGTACAAATTGCATACCGAGTGAATTCGTATGGCTCGGTTTCCCGTCAAACACTAACTTCTGCATAATTCCCTTTCCTATTCGGATAATGTTAAAGTTGTCTCCTATTTTAAGCCTATCGTTCCTATTATACCAACCCGCACCCAATTTGTCACGAAAAATGTCGAAAAAGGAGATCGTTCCTACAGAAGATCGTTCCCACAAGACAGCGTCTGTGAAATAGTTGTGAAAACTGGCAAAGACAAATTTGACTTTAGCCGTAAAATATGGTATCATTTATGAAAAAGTGGGATTTGTTAGATAAATGCGGGAGAGCATAGAACTTCTTATCCGGAGTGTCCACCTGATCGCAACGATCATCTGGTTCGGAGGTATCCTCTTTTCTACCTTCGTTGCAATACCGATACTGCAACAGAACCTAACATCGCAAGACCTATTAGCGATTCATAACCGTTTTCGGACATGGATACGCTTGATGATCCATATCCTTCTGACGACAGGCGCGATGGTGTTCTTTATCGTTGCATGGGATAACGGGTTTTTTGCGAAGCAGGACGGTAGCGATTTCAATTTCAAAACCTATATGCTCATCTTCGTCGCAAAACTCGTGGCGTTTGGGTTGATGACCCTCTTTTGGGAACTGTATAGTTCCCTCTATCGACGACACCTTGAGGTTGCACCACCGGACAGCGAAACACATCACAATCAGAGTCCGTATATCAATCTGTGGAGAGGGTTAACATTGGTTTCAGGTTTAATCGTTTTCGCACTTGCACTGTTACTGTAACCCTATTTTTATTGACGATGTTTTTAAGAGCACCCATTGCGAAACAACACACAGAATTAAAAAACAGAGTAGGCGGACCCACGTGCCAACTGATTTGCCAGCCTGGGTAATTTATTTAGATACTTGTTGTTTGAGCCGGCTTTTTGATATACAAACGTAACCTCGGGTTCGTAGGGAAGCCCTAGTTATCAGGTGAATCCTTGGTCAAATTCGCGCGGGTTCCTGGTCCTGGATCTCCAGCAATACTTTAGAGGAAGAGGTTGAACGAAACCCAAATCTGGGGCACCGCTTGCAAATTAAGGATCGGCTAACTGATGTCAACAAAACTGTTTCCGTTGGAGCACGGGAAATCTCAAGAGGTAAGCAGTTAGAAGTATTAGGTTTTACAGAAATGGATGCGCTGCATATCGCCTGTGCAGAAAGCGGCAATGTAGATATTTTCCTAACAACAGATGATGGGCTTCTTAGAAGGGCGAAGCGCAATAGTTCAAACCTTTACGTCCAAGTTGAAAACCCTTATGTGTGGTTACAGGAGATCGAGGGAAATGAATATATTGGAAATGACCGATAGTGAAATTTATGAACTTGGGTGCAAAGCCCTAACAACTAAGCTGGGTGCTGCCAAAACACAGTGGTTTGTCCGGCAGTGGCAACCTGGCACAGGCGATTATTCTATTGATCGGCACCAATTGTTAGGGGATCAACAGGATATTGATACTATCGTTAAGCGTATTCAAGCGCGCGAGGCCACCAGAAAAGATGAAGAACGCGCCCGAGCTCGTCGGTTCGCAGCGAGTCAGAGTGAAATACAAAAAATGACGGATCTCGAAATCTGTGAAATTGGCAGCCGAGTCCTTACCCAAACACTCGGGGTTGCCGGCTCAATGAACTTTCTACGGCAGTGCCAAGAGCTAAACGGCGGTTATCCCCTTGACCGTATCGAGAACCGAGAAGAAGCTGAGGAAAATATTAAGCTCTACACGGCAACCCTGAGACTCAATCCGAAAATGATTGAGGACTATATCAGACGCGGTAACGCCTATAGTTACATCGGCGAACATGCGAAAGCTATTGCTGACTACAATACGGCAATAGAACTCAAGCCTGAGTACCCTAAGGCTTATTACCGACGCGGTGTCGCTTACGCCAAAAATGCCGAGTATGCCAAGGCTATTGCTGACTATAATGAAGTTATCCAACGCGATCCGGAGCATGCCGAAGCCTATCGCAGCCGCGGCGAAGCCTGGCAACACCTTAAAGAACAGGAAAAAGCCAACGCCGATTTGACAGCCGCTAAAGCACTTGAGACGGGGATCGCGCCATCTGTTCGGCTATAGACCTTTCAGATATAAACAAGCACAGGACGAAAATACGCTCAAAAAAATGCAAGATACCAAAGTTCAGGCAGTCTCATGGAATATCACACGATTGTGTAACCTGAAATGTACGCACTGCTACCTACCGGCAGGGTTCGTAGACACAAGTGAATTACTGGATGGGAACCTCCATCTCTCCGATATTCAAGGTACACATAAACTTTCGAGAGATGCAGAGCTCAGTCAATCACAATGTTTTCGTGTCATTGATGAGATTGCCGAAATCAACCCACACATCCTCCTCATCCTCACCGGTGGAGAACCGTTATTACGCCCGGATATCTTGGAGATATCGAAGTATGCCTCCGATACCGGGTTTCTTGTTGTCATGGGAACCAACGGTGTCCTACTCAACGACGCAGTGGTCGAGAAGATGCAACAGCACGGTGTCACTGGCGCAGGCGTAAGTCTGGACTCCATCCAACCCACAGACCACGATAAGTTTCGCGGTATGGCGGGCGCGTGGAAAGCGACGATGAACGGTGTTGAGGCACTCAAACGGGCACAGATGGACTTCCTCGTTCAGACCTCCGTAACGCAGTGGAATTACGATGAAATCCCGAAAATCGTCGATTTCGCATACCAACTCGGTGCCAAGGTGCTGAACCTCTATTTTCTCGTCCGAACCGGTAGAGGTAAGACTGTGATGGACCTCACACCTGCGCAATATGAGAAGATGCTTGAGACGATGTTCGAGTTGCAGGCAGCCTACACCGGCAAGATGCTCATCGCTGCGAAATGTGCACCGCACTACAAGCGCGTTATTTATGGACAACAGTCCGATTCCGCCTTCCTTCAAGGGTATCCGAGCGGCACCTGTCCGTGTGGTATCTACTACTGTCGTATCACACCGGAGGGTGAACTGACACCGTGTCCGTATCTCCCTGTTAGTGTCGGAAACCTCAAAGACGAAAGTTTCGTTAACCTCTGGAATGAATCAAAGACTTTTCAAGACTTGCGGAACCGGAACCTGCTTGAAGGGAAATGTGGTGCCTGCGAATTCAAAGAGGTATGTGGCGGTTGTCGGGCGCGTGCTTATGCCACGACTGGGAACTATCTCGCTGAAGATGCTTCGTGTGAATATAAACCCGGGTCCGTACCTGTTAATGGAGACGGAGCACAGCGCGGTGCACCCCCTGTCCAGATTGAGAAAAGGATCGCTTTCGCAACGGAAACCGATTACGATTTGCAATGGACTGAAGCAGCGGAACAGCGATTGAAGCGGGTACCGTCATTCGCACGCGGTATGGTCGTCAAAAGCGTAGAGAAATACGCACGTGAACACGGCTATCGGGAGGTTACCCCCGAACTCATGCAAGCCGTCAAGAAACGATTCGATGAAACCGGTATCCCATCTTTCCGCCCCCGTCGTTAATAAACGCGGTAGGTGCGGTTTGATGAAGTTTAAGAATTTAATTCGATGATACAATAACCTCTTACTGTAGGAGCGAGCTGTGCTCGCGATCCCTAACGATTACCGAAATATTTATTTACCGTGAGTTTGATAAAAGTGGGATGTTGGGTTTCGCTACCGCTATTTATGCAGAAAGTGCCTTGAAAAGCGGCATATTTGTCTAAATTATACGGTTTTTAGTGTGTATTTACCGCTCAACCCAACCTACAGATTTATTTTCAAGTTCACGTTATTTACTCTTCATTAACCGCACCGCAGTCCTAACCAACAGAGGAAACCGAGATGCTAACAACAGAACAGATAACATTTTTTCAGGAACACGGGTATCTTATCCTTGAAAATTTTGTCGATTCGGAGATAATAGAGGCGTGGCGCGAGCAGATCTGGAAACATTTTAATTCCAGCCTGAATACGCCGGAGACATGGCCCAACGACTACGTGGTCCAAAATTTCAGTTTCTCGCCGTTGTTCGGGCAGCTCCCTGCGATGCAAGAGATGATCGCGCAACTCGGTGATGGACAGTTCGCCGGTGGCGGCGGTTCTCCGCTCGTTAAATGGCCCAACCCTGAAGAAGAATGGGCAATCCCCGGTAGCGGACACATTGATGCTTATGGTCCCGGCGGCTGGAGTCCCTTTATGCTCGGCGCGACAACCTATCTCTACGATGTCGAACCCGGTGGGGGTGCCTTCGTGTTTTGGCCCGGTAGCCACCACTCGACACATAAATACTTCCTTCAATATCCAGAGCAGATTGATGGAAGTTTCTACGACATCGAAGATTGGGGATGGCACGTACTCTCGGATTTATCGCCAGAGGGTCCTCGTGAGTTTACCGGTGCCGCTGGTGACGTTGTCCTCTGGCACGCGTTTCTCTGCCATACCGGCTCCGCAAATATCCGAGAGGTCCCGCGCTTTGGTATCTTTGCACGTTATTCGCATAAAAAGCGAGAAGAAATTAAATACGAAATCCCAGAAGACTTGTGGAAATATTGGGCGATATAAAAAAGGAGATGATATGAACGAGCAAAACAGTGCCAACGAACGGATTACCGATGTAGAAGAACGCTTGACGCGTGTTGAGAATTTACTCGTCAGTATCAACGAGAAATTGGATCAGCGTTCCAATATCGGTGAAGTGGATACCGCGGAAACGGAAGAATTCAAACAGTGGGTGACCAATTACGTCTCAATGCGGTTGCAACAACTCGTCCCGGAGACATGTGACCACCCAGATGCAGCCGTACTCCAAGACGGTCCCTACCTCGACAATACCACAGTCCCTTGCACAGAGGAAGTCGAACACAGAGTTAAACGGATACCGATTCCGTTTGTCCGTGAGATGGTCGTACAACGTGTCGCCGAAAATGCACGAGAGGCTGGGGTTGAACGTGTCGATATCGAATTTTTCGAGAAAGCCGCCACATTTTGACAATGTAAAGCCACAGAGGAGTTCCCTCTGCCGAATTTTGACTGGAAGGACTTCTTGAAGGCACCGCTGTAATAGTTGTCAGTTATCAGTACGCTACGCTTTCAGTTATCAGTTAAAGAGATATATTGTGGCAGTTAGAGAAAATGTTCCCGACACAATGTGCTAGCTGAGGACTGAAAGGTTGCGTAGCAACCGCACTGAAAATTGGTAACTATTAACTGAAAGGTTGCGTAGCAACCGCACTGAAAACTGGTAACTATTCACCATGGACTGGGTTTTCAATACCTTTTCAGAATATCTGGAGAACGACTTCAAAAAACGGGTTGGGAATCCGAACCCGACGGTTGCCGACCTTTGGCAAGCCTTTCAGCTCCTTTTTCCTGCGACCTCAGCACAACTCCTCGTGCAGGAGCCTGTAGGCAATACAGTGCGGTTCAAACCGCTCGCATTCTATCATGCCGACGAAATGGGGCCATTGATTGAAACGCCAATGGAATATCTGAAACAAAATTTCGGAGGCGGCAAGTTCAAAATTAATTTCTATCACGGTATGCAGTTCATCGCAACGATCAACTTCAAGCCAGAGGGTCCTGAAATCTGGCGTGAACTCCCGGAAATGGAAACCAATCCTACGATCGAGGAAACTGAAACTTAAAGGCGTAGGCACGCTCCGTGTGCCGTAACCGAGGACAATAAAAATGGCGCGACAACAGGAATTTGGAGAATGCCCGTCGTGTGGGAGCGAGAATCTCCGACGGTTGGATGGAAATTCATGGTTCTGCTTGGATTGCGATTGGGACAACCTTACAGTTATACCGACAGGTAATGACGAAATCCTGGCATCCCTACGGCACGGAGACATCCATGCCCGACGGATCGCCGCACAAGCACTCATTAATATCGGGGATGCTGACCGGCACCTCGCCACCTTGACAGATATGACAGCACTCTTAGAAGCGTTGGATGATGAAGATGCTGATGTACGCTACTTCGTCGCAGTCGCACTCGGTAAACTCGAAGCGAGCCTCAGCCTCGGTAAACTCAAGCAGCTTGCCAGAAACGATGCTTCTGCCCTCGTCCGAGAAGGTGCTAAGACGGCTGTTGAACAGATAGAATCGCGGAAATTATCTTAGAGGCTATCGGTTCTCAGCAGTCAGTTGCAGTCCTGGGTCAGAATCGGTAAGCGCAACCAACGGGCGCGCTGGATATACGCGGTGGAACGTTTTTGGTACAACCCACCTAACCGAACCGCAAGGAAAATTAAAAATATGGAAAAAGTTCGACTCGGTTATATCGGCTGCGGGTTCATGGCGCAGAAAGTCCATATCCCGAATTTTATGAGCATCCCGGACTGTGAACTCATCGGACTCGCAGAGGTCCGCTCGGAACTCGGTAAAACAGTCCAAACCCGTTTCGGTATCCCGCAACTTTACCGTGACCACGCGGAACTCGCACAGAACGCCGATATCGAAGCCGTCGCAGTCTCCGCCGACTTCGCCTTACAAGGTGAAATCGCCAAGGATCTGCTTTCAGCGGGTAAGCATGTCTTCATGGAGAAACCGATGGCTGTCTCCACTGAACAGGCTGAGGCAATCGTGGCAGCATCGCAGAAGTCCGGTAAGAAATTGATGGTGGGTTACATGAAACGCTACGATGCCGGGAACGAGATCGTCAAGGAGAGCGTCGCACAATTCCGAGAAACCGACGAACTCGGTCGCTTGACGTACGCCAGAAATCACGGGTTCGGTGGCGATTGGGTCTGCAATCTCGATACGCACATGGACGGCACGGATGAACCGAGACCGAGCGCGCCTGTCAAAACCCCAGAATGGATACCAGAGCAATACCGAGGCTCCTATCTCGGATACCTTCAGCAGTATACACACAATATTAATCTGATGCGCTGGTTCCTTGATGCTGGCGACAAAGTTGCTGTTAAAGCCGTCGATTTAGATGCAAACGGATATACCGGGGTCGTCATCTTCGATATGGACGGCATCCGTGTGACACTCGAAACCGGACACGTTTCACACTATCGTTGGGATGAACATAGCCAAATCTATTTTCAAAACGGATGGGTTCACACGTGGGCACCGCCGTTGCTCCTGAAGAACACACCCGCAGAGGTCGAAATCTACCGGGCTGGCGACGAACAGGAAATCACGCGCCCGATTCCGAGACCGAGTTGGACGTGGGCATATCACAGAGAAGCAGAATACTTCGTCGCGAACGTCCGCAACGCTGAACCGTTCCGATCTTCAGCCGAAGATACGCTCACAGATGTCAGGCTCTTTGAGGACATCTACCGGATCTTCATTGAACAGCAGAAGTAGTTATCAGTTATCAGTACTCAGTTATCAGTTAAAGAGGTTTCGGTTAAACGATAACGGTTATCGGTTGCCAATCGCCTCTTACTGACAACCGATAACTGACAACCGACAACTATTTTCGCAGCAAAATCTCCGTGTTGTTGATGTTAATCGCGGGTTCGTAGTTTTCTTGTAGGTATGCCGCAATCAATGCGTGTCGCTCCTCAACCCGAATACCGTCAACATTATCGAACCACCCTCCCGTCTTAAAGATCACCAAGCGCGTTTTGTCCCGTTCAAGAGCCGCAATCACCTCTTCCTGCATTGCGGGTGTCGATGCGTACGAGACCTGATGGAATCGTGTGACACCCAGTCGGTTCGCAAAGAAATAGTACGCACCCTGACTCGTGAAGTCAAAGATATTTTCATTCGGTTCGGTATTTTCTTGGATATAGGCGACCACTTTTTGGATTTGCTGAACTTGATCGTCTGGGATGTCTACCGCACCTGCGCGCGCTAATTCCTCCGATACGACCTGTTGCTTGAACGGGTTCTGACGCAACCGATTCCACTTCCCATTGAATCCTGAGAGTGGGTTGTGTACCTCTCCAACGTACCAGCAGAATATAACCGTCGGAATCAGTACCCACGCTGCCTTAAGCGCGTTGTGCCAAGCGGTTCTACCTCTGAATGAGGATAAAATCGCACGGAACATGCTGAGGATACCACCCTCCAACGGAAATAGACAGAGCAGCCATAAGAAAGTTGCACCGAAGTTCAGGTGTCCGCCGTCCGAACGTCCCAAGGCGGTACGGAAAAAGGCAACGCCACCGAGGAGTAAAAGAAGAAGTTTCATCGTGTTGGCGGAATGCGTGCCGGATAAGCCGCGGTAGGTTAAATAACTCGCGACAATCAGGAAGATACAGATCGGTAGATACCACCGAAATCCTTTGCTGAAGATAAAGGCAGACCATCCCTCCGATGACAATAGCGTCAGGGTGCCCGACAGAGACGGAAAAGCGAGTCCCCACGTCGCCAGTTGATACCGACACTGGATATAGGAATTCCAGATCGCATCATCCAAGGCACCGTGAGATAGGAAATATAACGCCACCGGCAGGAAACCTAACAGCACACCGCAACTATAACTGATAACCGGAAATAGTCGTTCCTTCACACCCTTTGCTTGCACCTGTTCGTTTTCTGATTGACGTAGGGGCGAGGTCACCTCGCCCCTACGAAGCGAATATATGACCAGAAACAGTCCGATTGCACCTAACGAATACAACCCAATTTCGGTGCTGTACCAGAAAGCTAAACTCGTGAAAATCCCACTGAAGAGGAGTTTCCACGAAAGGACGCTCCGCTTTGACCTACCTTGTGAAAGCGTCAGAAAATTGGCAGCGAAGGCGAAACTGATTAAGCCGAGACTATGCCGTGCGGATACGGAGAACTCTGTTCCAGAAGCGATAAGCATACACAAAAAGGCGGTCAGGAATCTGCCCCGAAAAACTTGTAAACCGAGCAGATAGAGCGCGACATAACCGAGCGGATTTAGGATACGCTCCATTGTACGCAAACCGAACAGCGTCGGCTCAAATATTTGACCACCGACCCACGCCAAGTACGCGTTTTGGAAGAGTCCGTGTTGCACATAGACATCCCGAAACGGGATACCACCGTGCAGCATTTCATTCAGCGGGGCAAGCCGTTCACCTTCATGGAATAGGTCTATACCGCCGTGGATATTCCCAGAATAGGTTAGGAGATAGATAAAAATAGGGAGGACGATGTATTCGAGACCGATACGCCAGAACTTCGGAGACCTATAGCGACCAGACGTAGTTTCTTCACGTTCTTCGCTGTCGAGGTTTTCAACCGCGCTTTTTGAAGTCCATAGTCTGGGAAAGTATTGCCTATTCAATAGCACCAACTTCAGCAACGCCGACAAAACGAGCGGCAAGACTAAGCCTATCAGCATGTTCTGACCGATAGCGTAGACCTGTAGCCAACAGACCCATAACGGGACAGATGCCAACGCATTCGCTTTAAGCACCCGTACGATCGGTTGTCCCGTTCGCTTAGCACACCAGCGCGAATAAGTCCACCATCCTAACCAATATAACCCTATCGTCATCGGGACCCCAAGGAGTGCCAGCAGATAATAGAAATATTCCTGTTGTTTCGGGTACGCGTTAACACTGAGCCAACCGACAACACCGGAACTTGAGTGGTGTTCAAAAGCGACGTATTTTTGGAGGGTCATCCCTATAGCGATCGCAAGGGATGCAGCGGAGAAGGAGAGAAGTCCAACGTAGGGTCTGAGTGCGGGTGCCTTGACAACGCGGATGTCCGGCATCAATTGCGCAAGGTAGACTCGCCAGCGTTGCATGGTTCTTGCCTCAATATAGCACACAAAACCATTGTGTGCTTTGATAGCACAATTTGAAGATAAAAAATCGCGCTACCGTGTTATACCATTTCCAATCGTAGCACAAACTGTATGAAAATTAAATAAATATTTCGGTAATCGTTAAAGATCGCGAGCACAGCGTGCTTCTACCAAGAGGTTTCTGATGCATTACCGAATTAAATTCTTAAACTTCAATCAGTTTGTGTCCATTGTCTCAACCTCAACAAAATCCTTTGACGTTTCATCCCACGCAAAAGCCTTCACAGCTCGGATCTCAGTCCCATAGACAGAGATAACCAGATAGGTCGTACCCGGATAGGTCGGTTCATCCCACATCATCGCATCTGCTTTGTCTTTTTCTGAGAAATAGGCTTCGTGGTTCGGGTGTGAATGATAAAACGCCTTAATCTGCTGCGTCTCAGATGCCTTGGTAATCTTGAATAGATCATCTGGGTGTATCACGTAAGCTGTGCGAGCATCGCGCGGATACGTGTCTGGGTCGTCCTGATGCAGTTTGTTCTGTATGTTCCGGCATTTCCAGACAGATTCTTGAACCCCATCACCCAAGATGGCACCACAGCATTCATCGGGAAATTCCGATTTCGCATGCTCACAAATCTCGTTGAGGGTTTCTGGTTTTATCGTCATCAGTTTTTCAAGTTACCAGTTACCAGTTAACAGTTACCAGCAAGAAAGTTCCAAAGTTGCAAAGTGTGCTAAAGTTTCAAAGTTGACAACTTTACGGACTTCCCTAACTCTACAACACTTTACGGACTTCTTTACTGGCCACTGGTTACTATTTTTTACTACTCGTTAAAAAAGTCCACCAGCGATCGCTGGGATAATTGAGATTTCAGCACCATCTGCGACAGCGGTCTCTTTACCGTCAAGGAAACGGATATCTTCATCGTCAAGATAGATGTTTACAAACCGACGGATATTTCCGCCTTCATCACAGAGACGCTCTTTCATCCCCGGATAATTCGCTTCAAGATTCTCAATAATGCCTTCAATGTTGGCACCTTCTGTTTCAACTTCCGCCAAGTTCTGCGTCAAACGTCTCAGCGGTGTCGGAATACGAACTGTTACAGCCATAATATAATTTTTCTCCTTTTTGTGTAGCCGTCGGCTATCGGCTATCGGCTTTCAGCCACAAGAGGTTTCCGATTAACAGAAAACTTTCTTTGCTGACTGCTGACGGCTGATTGCTGACAGCCATTAAATCGAATAGTGTAACCCACACTCTTTGTTATTTTCTTCGGTATCTGCGTTTTCTGACGCGGATGCGCCGTTCTGCCAACGCCACCGTCCCGCGCGTTTCGGTTCGCCGGGCTTTATCGGTGTTGTACAGATGATGCATCCAATAGATTCATAATAGTGACCTTGGGAATCCGCTTCAAGCAGTGGGTTCACAGGAATTTCGTTTTTTCGGACAAATTCCCAAACATCATCGGTGGTCCATTGGATAAGCGGGTTCGTCTTCAGTACCGGATGTGTCGCGGATGAAATAATCTCTGCTTTTCGGAGCTGCTTCCTTGCCTCGGATTGATCGCGACGTAGACCGGTGATCCAGACATCTAATGTTTCGAGGAGTCGTTGCATCGGACGCACTTTCCGGATATTACAACAGTGTTCCTGTTTCGATTTGCTGTCGAAAAACAGGTATTCGCCGTGTTGTGCGACCATCTCTTGAACCTCTTCGGGATCCGGTTGAACCTGTTCAATCTTAATACCGTAGCGCGATTCCACCTGCTCAAGAAAGGTGTATGTCTCTGGGAAGAGGCGAAGTGTGTCAAGCGTACAGACCCGGAACGGCAACCCGTTTTCAGCCGCCAAGTGGATCAAAACCATACCCGAAAGTTGTCCACTGGTGACAATAGCGGCGCGTTCTTTGAACCGCTTAAAGAGGGAGAAGAGGATCTCTTGGGGTTCCTCCGTCAACAAAATTTCCTGGCAGAGCGCTTGATCGACTGAGTACTTCAATTTTTAATGGTATTCCCTTAGTTGAAAAACCTACGGAAGTGTATCCATAATGTCCGATTCGATTTCAAAGTAGCGACTCAAACTGAAATAGCGTTCTCCGGTATCAGGGAGAATCGTAACAACGGTTTTATCAGGTCCTTGTGCCTTCGCAACCTCTAACGCGGCATAGACGTTCGCGCCAGACGACATCCCGACCAACAACCCTTCGGTTCTCGAAATGGTCTTCATCATTTCATACGCCTCTTTTTCGGAGACAGTGATGACCTCGTCGATAACATCTACATTCAGCACCTCAGGCACCATCCCTGCGCCGAGTCCATCAATTCGGGTTGGACCGGGTTTACCGCCGGAAAGCACCGCTGAAACACGCGGTTCCACAGCAACGATTTTCACATTCGGGCATTCTGCTTTCAGTACCTCTCCGACACCTGTCAAGGTCCCGCCTGTGCCGACTCCTATAACACAAAAATCGATGTCGGTGCCGATCGCCTTAAGAATTTCGACGGCTGTCGTACGACGATGGATTTCGGGGTTTGCGGGGTTTGTAAATTGGTTCGGCATATAGTGCCGCGGGTTCTGCCGGACGATTGTCTCCGCCTCCCAGATGGCACTCGCCATACCGCCGTGCTCCGGGGTCAGCACAATTTTTGCCCCGAAGGCAGAGAGGAGTTCATATTTCTCGCGGCTCACATTTTCTGGCATCGTCAAAGTAACAGGATAGCCTCTCGCTATGCCGACGATGGAGAGTCCTAACCCCGTATTACCAGCAGTCGGTTCAACGATGGTATCCCCTTTTCTGAGGATACCACGTTCTTCAGCATCGACGATCATGGCGTAGCTGATTCGGTCCTTGATACTGCCGCCGGGGTTGTACGCCTCCAATTTTGCGAAGATTGTCGCATCGTCCTTACCGGGCAAGGCGTTCAAGCGAATCGTCGGTGTATTCCCGATGAGGTCTGTCAGATTTTTAGCGATTTTCATTTCTATTCTGCCTGTGTACTTTAGACAATTACCACGTTAAAGTATACCATACCCACTGCGAAAAGTCAAATTTATCGGATGAGGGGCCCCTATTGCAAAATCAAACTTGATACAGCACTATGAGAATTGTTTATTACTGCTGAAATGGGTTTAACAATGTTACATTAACGTCTAAAACCAGGAATATGTCCTTGGATTTCCTTTTCAAAGACTCCGTTAGGAAACTGTGGATCATTGAGTCTAATAATAAGCGCGTCCCGAACTGTTGTTTTCCCTAATAAACTCAATGTTTTTTTTACTTTTATAAGTCTCTCAATAGATTTCCCAGGGAGAAGGGTACGTTGCTGCGAAGTCAGATGCGATGAGAGGTAAAACCGCATATTTTTAAATCGCACCTCAAATATCCGTAACTCAGTTTCACCGATATTGGTAATCACTAACGGTATGCCACCAGATGATAGATTTGTGCGTTTCACCTGAGCGTTAACATCAATCTTCGCTTGACCTCCGACAAAATCCACCGCGAATTGAATTGGGAGCACCATACCGGACCTTTTGTCCTGAAGGTGTAAACTCTCAGAAACACGTCCAGCATCCGTTACAGCCTGCGGATTAAGCACAAATCCACAACGATCAGATATATTTGTCTCAGCGTCATTCTCAACCCTTAATAATCCGGTCTGTTTTAACGCATCAGGTATTTCAACATTACATACAATGTCGCCTTTACCATCACTGCGTTTTACCGTAATATCAGCATGCTGTGGATCATCAAATAGATGCACTTTGGGAAAATATAAAGCGGGCGGTTCTGTGACAAGGTGAACCATATCATATTTGGCATCAAAACGATGCACACGACGGTTCGCAAGATAACAATCTGTAACCAGAGACGCACGAACCTGTTTACGATAGGCGTTAGAAGGTCTTTCACTCAACACTTGAACAAGTGGTGCAGCTGTCATTGGTTCAAATGCCGTCTCGTTTTGAACATGCCAATCCGCTTCTACAAAACGCAAGACAGTAGACGGCTGCACTTCACCCTTCAATTCACCTTCACCAACGATGTCAAGTGCCAGCGGAACGCCCTCTACTTTGCCTTGTTCAATTTGCGGAAAAATCAATTCTTCATTTCGGAGGATAGGGACAGCTCCATTTGTCACACCCATAACATAAACAGGAGCGAGAAACGACTTTATCGGTTCTCTTTCCGATTCCAGCCGTATCCATCCTAAATTGAGCCCTGGTAAGAGGCGTTCGGGTCGGATTATTGCAGTTACCTCTCGTTTTTTTCTTGCGGGAAGCACAAGCGTCTCAGGCTTAATACGCAACCATTCTGTCAGAGATTGAAGTTTAAACCCTATCTTCTGTTTAGACCTGTTTTGCAGTGTTACCTTTTGTTCAATACGATTGACCTGTATTTTGGATGCCACTCCGTGCGGACAGCAGATTATCTCGTCCAACCGCGTAGGGTCAAGTCGAATTTCGCCATCAATTTCGGCACGATAAAGGTAGGTTCCTTCAGAAACACTCAGTGTAAGACCAAAACCGTCATCTCTTTTTTTCAGAAAAAGCGTGCGCGGCGTCCATTGATTAAAATCGCCTATCAGATAACTACTCCGTTCTTTGCCTGCCAATGGAAATCGAAAATCTAAATCCTCAAAAATCATCACGGATTGGGACGGTCCCTCTGTTGATACGACATTAATTGGTAAAGGTGTTTCTTGCTCACCGAAAACTTCAACATGGTGGATATCTGCCTGTTCCTTGTCTAACGTCAATGCCGTTTCTTTGACAACTTTATACCACGCCCACACCGATATTTTTTGATCTGCTACACCGAGCTCCGCAACATTACGCCCCGCTTCCAGTTTTTCAACATTTATAGAAACAGGTAAATCGGTTGTATCATATCCATCAGTTTGGATTTGAGGTGGGACAACTAACCAATCCGAATCCGATGTTGAAATCTGCGTTGATGATCTGTGTGGGGTAACATTTGGAATTGGAATAGTTTGTTGGAAATATTTTAGTGTAATTCCAGTCTTTTTTTCTCGAGGCATTACGACTCCCGATTTCTGCAAGTCCAATTCATAAGACAATTCGCCTTTTGATGTGGTTATCTTCGCACCAAAAGAGGATTCGTCTTTTTGTATCACTTCAAGACGGGTTGGAGGGTAAGGCGTAAAATCCCCAATGAGCAGAAAGTCGGCTGTCGGTACCGTAGCATCTTCACGGTTATCAGCAATAGAGACTTTATAAGTAGTTATCTCACCAAAGTTGATATATTCTGGGAGCGTCAAATTGGTAGATTGAGTGCATGGGGGTTGCACACGTAACAATATCTCACTAAACGTTTTGCGTTTTGAATTGGAAAGGATGCTCAGTTTTACTATATTTTCCGATGAAGGATTTGGTAGGGTTCTAAGGTTGAGTTTCAGTTCAAGTTCCAATGGATCTGATGTTGATGTCAAAGTCGCAGGTTTTGATCCTTCTGCCCGTTTTATCCACTTTTCAAATCCGCGAGGAACACGAATTCGTTCAACATGCAACTTCCCGTCACCAACATTTGATACCATCACCTTTACAGACTGGTTCGGATTATCAAATGTATCTACATAGATGTTCGCATCGGTATAGAGATAGGGATCATTAATCGGGGTAACCTTGAATGGAGGTTCCTCTGATTCTGGTGCTGCCGGTAGGTATAGCACACGATGAATATCTTTTAGGTGATCAATCATAAATCTATGCCTCAAGGCGTGATGAAATGTAAAGGCTGAGAACGACCGAGATTGTAAAGAGCAATAGTCCCCAACTCGGCTCAATCTGTGCACCACCGGGGAGGCTCCTGATTGTCAGTATCAATATAGCGACGATATAGACATCAAGCATCGAAAACCGACCCCATTTGTGAACGAATGCTGAAATACCTCTGTTCGGTGTACCACCACTGAGTGTATGATAGAACACGCCTAACTTCAAGATTGGAAAAACAACCGAAAAAAGAAAGATAATGCTCCCAAGTATAACGTCCATGACAATACCTTTCTTTATCAATGCCCAGACGCTACTCAAAATCGAATAACTTGAAGGTCCAGGTGTGATAAACGCCATGATAAATCCGCGGATAGTGCCATCGTTCGCATCAATTCGCATAACCGGCAGCATAATACCTAAACCTAAACATACCACAGCGATATTCACGAGCCATGTAAGTCTTATTTTTTCCTGAGCGGTCATTCTCGTTCAACTACGTAGGTATGGTTTCCTAACCTATTGTTTTTTTGCCATACAGCGAATTTTCCACCGTTCTCTACAACCTACAAATAATTACCAGTCTAACGGATTTGTTGACTCTGGCGTATCGTCATAGTATATGTCATCATCGTCATCATCGTTATCTGCAAAGACAAAACGGTAGACTATATACGCAATGGGTATTCCCAAACCGACAAGTATAAAGAGCGTTGCAAGCACCATGCCCACAGTGCTACCTGTTTCTGAGGTGTCTTTTTTGGGAGGTTTAGACTTTTCGGGTTCTGGTTCAGGTTTTGGTTTTATCGGTTCTGGCTCCGGTTGGATAGGTGGCTGTTCTGGTGTAGGTTCTGGTATAACGGGTGTCGGATCCGTTTCTGGTGTCGGTGTCGTTACCTTGTCAGGTTTCGGTGCAGGACCTACCTTAGAAGGACTTAAAGGGACAATTGCCTCTACAGTTTTACCGACAGATGCCGGGAGTTTACCAACGGTCCAACCCGTTCCAGTCGTTTCGCAATAGAAGTATTTGATACCGTTGTAAGTCAGCGATGATCCTGTGAAATCTCCACTGACACCGATCGCAATGTGTCCGGGCGTAAAAATCAGGGCGGCCTTTTCGCCTAACCCACGCAGAATAGCCGCCACCAAGATCGTCGTATCTTCACAGTCGCCACCGCCTTCAATCAGTGTTTCAACGGCATACCTTCTAAATTCATCATAACCTGTCGTCACGTCATCAAACGTGTAAGGCAAAGATTGGACAAAGCTTAAGACAAAATCAACACGGTCCTGCCGATTCCAGTTGCGATTTTGTTTGAAGATACGTTGGAACTCACGCGTTAGATTGCCAATAGTTGTTCTACCCTCTTCAACCAATTTGGGAATATCGTAGCGTTCTTTGCCGGAGTATGAATTATATTTTTCCAGATCAATTGTCATTAGGACGGTGTAGGGTCTTCTCTTAAAATTCCACACATACCGCCGTCCGATTGTTTGGCGAGTATTGGACGGGCGTTGCTGAGTCATGCCCTCTACAATCTGTACAAAACTCAAGGCATCTTCTGCAAAAGCATCCGCACTGATAAGAAATCCACTGATTAGAAGGACAATCAGGAGTCTGGTGTACATTGTGCGTTATTCTCCGCGGATGACCACCGGTTTTTGAACAATTTCACCGTCTGCTATACGCCTAAGACCTGGGGAAACGATCTCAATGACAGTTCCAGGTTCGCCGTTAGATTGCCTTGATTCCCGTATATCATGTACATGTGAATCAGCTTTCGTTATCTCTATTTCAATAGGAACCACTTCATAATCTAAAAACCTTAAAAATCTTTCCATTTTTTCAGGCAAATCTTCAAAGGGCACAAAATCTGCAACCTCATTAAACAGGCGATACCTGATAAATTGTGGAATAAATTGGTTATATTCCTCCTCATCAACCTTATATGTCAGTTCATATCCGGTAAGCACTCCCTCAAAATAGGCAGCATAAGCAATACACTGATTGCGGATATGATTCAGTTCAATTTCTGTGTTGACATCAGTTTTTACATCAAGAGGTATAGGCGAAATTGGAGATTTACTGCGAATGCGTTTAAGCCTATCTCTGATGTCACTTTCTGCGTTTGTTAAAATATCTACAAATTCGGAATTAGCTGTCGCGGATTGTTCTATTTCTGCTTTCCATTCACCTAAATCATACGCCATTGAATTTAAAATTATCAACACATTCTGACTTGGTGTTGGGCTATCAACACCAACTAATTCCATCGGTTCGCCATTTTCGTAAGCCTTTGCTATTTTCAATACCCGATTTTTTGCCGATTGGACTGCTTTTTGCACTTCAAGAGGATAATCAATTGAGACCCTTGTATCATCTACATCAACGCTTCTATTAGAATGTAATTCTTCCAAATACGTGCTAACTTGGCTGATATAGTTTCTTATTTGCCCAATATCAAATTGTATACTTTCCTGGTCTTTTTGAACTGATGCTTGTATTGATTCTATTTCTTTAAATTTGTTGGCGTTTCCGGTGCTAATTTTCTGAATAGTATCCAACTTTCCATTTAATTCATGAGTAAGATGATTTATGTCTGTAGATAATACCTGTGTTTTTTGCCACATTGCTTTCCATCGCCTAACCATTTTAACAACGAAAAAAACGACCAAAGCAAGGATTGCAAGTATCACGAGAACGATTAACACAGTCCAAAGCAGAGATTCCGATAAAACTGGTTCAATGTCTAGTTGGTCTCCGTCTCCTTGTGAAAACCCAATTGAAACAAAACCCAATAGTATTAATGTGAAGAATAATATAAATCTGAAATAAGACATTGCGTTTCCCTTGTATAACCTGTGGTGAACATGGTTTTAGTCCATCAAAACTGGTATAGTAAATCCAACCGATTGCGCCCCTTGTGAATTTGGAAGATGTAAAGCAAATGTACCATGCGTAGCATCATTCAAGGTAACAGAAAGTATAAATTCCATCGGGCTGTTCAATGTATATTTTTTATTCTCCCGCGGGACAATCTTAAGTGTCGCGAGATGATGGACATCGCTGTTAGTCGTCATGGATAAGCCGCAGTAAAGATGGACATTGAATTCTTTAACGTCCCCCGTGACACGAAAGGCTTTTTTACGATGATAGGGGGGTGTCCATGTATTTGGGACAAAATCAACATTTTTTCCATCAGGTAACTGCACACCGAAGCAATAATTATAGATAAAGTGAAGTGGTTTTTCAAGGTTTTCTTCTTCAAAGTACCTAACCAATTCTGCCCCACCCAAAAGTGTTGCGGTCTCCTGCGGTTCAAGAAATGTTGCGCTGTGTCGCGCTCGCAACAATTCAATGAACTTTAGAGCAGTATCGTCAATTCTGCCAGAAAAACCAATTGCAACGTGCTGCCCCTCCTCAACCTGTTGAAACATCTTTTGCACATCTGAAACCTTTTTATCTATATCCATAAAGAAGTCAATAAACCGCAGTATATCGGTTAATTCAACTATAATACTGTCTTCCAGTTGATTACAAATCGTATGATAGACTACAAAATCGTTCCGTGCAAAATCTACCAGAAACAGATGGCATTTGTTTGGGTCTGTGAGTATATTAATCCACGTCTTCTGATAATAGGCAGAAAGGCATAGAATCTGGCTGAGTACACCCCGGAGTGTCACATTTGATGTCTTGAGAAATGAAACCGGCATTTTGCTATTTAAACGCTTGAATGCTTTCCTGAACTGTTGACGGTGTACGGGTTTCCACTCGAACGGTGTAATAACATATACCGATATAGCATCCATAGAATATTCGTGTTCAGATAACCTCCGATGAAAAATCTCCTGAAAAAATGCGTTAAATAAGCATTCTAAGGTTTTTTCATCTGTAATTTCCTTGAATTTCACATCCAAGTCTGTGAACCGAACTTCCGCGGGATTGTCTGGATCAAGTCGATCCAACATTTCCCCAAAACAAGAAACTAATGTACCATCGGTTACTTGCCGAAATCCAACCTTCCATGGGAGTGCCGGACGGATGATTTTAAATTTCTTTTCAGTGAAAACACCAATCTGAATTTCGATAGCGGAGAGATCAATGATACATACGATTTTCTGCATAGGAAATCCGTTGTCAGGAATATAACAATCAATACTGGATTAATGTCAACTTCCACTTAAATTTTGTCTACAAATGGCGGTTTCTTCTTTTTCACAGTTGAATCATATTTTTTACCACCTACAAGTGCAATCAATTCAATCTCACCGTCAGCTTTGATGGACATCTCTAAACGCGCCTTCTGTAATTCTTCCTTCGTTACATTTTCTGGTAACGTGAGTGTGTAACTGGCAACTTGCGAACTGTTTGCCAAATCATCATCCGTGCCGAAATGCTCGTGGACATCAATATAAGTTTCCTGTGAGCGAAGCGGAAAGTCTACCGTATTCCGACTATTATTAGGTATTCGTTTCCCTTTGGGAATAATCTCGCTAAAAATCGGTTGCCGTCCTCTAATTTTAACGATACCCAACCGTGAGTGTGTTATATTTGACAAATCGGCATAATTTATCCAGTCCCCATCATCATCCGGTACTATATGGTGCCGACCATATTCCGCAGCACCCAGCACAACGCATTCTTTAGGCGGATCCCCCAGCTGAACGTCAACACTTCTTCCGTACTTATTTTGGAAATGGGTATGCATCATCTGTTTAACAGCACGCATTTTTGAGGATTGACCTGCAAGAATAACAATGTCAGGCAAGCGGGCGTCATTGGCTTCTATCATTGCGTCAATATCATCAAAGGTTTTACTTAATCCAGGTTTGATAATTTTCTGCAACTGCTGCGTTGACAACTGCACGGTAGTATCGCCTTGAGTTAGATTTTCAAGCGATCGTGTGTCATTTCCAACAACAACCTCTATAGGAAAAGATCCTGTCGTTTCTGATTTTTCGCCGAGTTCTTTTTTTATCCTTTCCGCCTGACTATACAATATAACTGAATTAAATAGTCTTGCTCTATCAATACTTGTCTTTTCAAAAGGTATAGATGTTTTTCTTGAATCAAAATAAGGAATCTCAAAACTGAGATTTGGATTTACACGCCGAATTTCGGTACTTAGTCTTTCCAAAATATCTTTAACAATTGCATGTGTTACATCCTCACCACCGTATCTGGGGTTTCCCCCACTGGCAAGCGGTTCAAATTTTATTTCTCCATCATTGTTACTGACTTGCGATAGGACAATGTCAATAGTCCCACCTCCAAAATCATAAACAAGCATTCTATAATCCTTTGAGGTGTCTTTTACACGTCTTTGAAAAACTGTTGCGATAGAAGCTGCCGACCCCTCATCAATGAGGATAACATCGTCAATGCCAATTTTCTCAAATGCGCGTCTCAAGTCCGCCCGTTGCTCATGCGGAAACATTGTCGGATAGGTAACTATACATTTGTTAACTTTTGATTGAGTCGTAAAAGTATCCAAATACTTTTCCGCCTGTTGAATAATATGGGTAAAGATATCCGCAACCACATCACAGGGTTGTATATTTTGATTGTCTGGAAAGTGTCGTCCCCATTCATATCCTAACCAACGCTTGACAGAAGTGATATAATAAGGACCGTCAATTTCACTTGTTCGAAAGTTCTCTGCATCATATCCGACGTGATGTGTTTTCCCATTCGTCGGCTTACTGTGATAAACAATTGTTGAAGGCATAATTTCGGGCGGGTTCGCTTTAGTATCTAACGGAATGAGTTTCGGTTTGTATGTATCCAAATCAATATACGCGCAACACGAATTCGTTGTGCCAAAATCAATAGCGAGATAATGTGGATACTCTTCTAGCTTATTAACCTTTACATTTAGGACATCTTCATATTCTGAGGCATCTTCACAATTGGAGTTGATGTTAAAGTTAATGGGATAAGTCTCGGGTTCAATACCTTCCGCAGAAACCTGCAATTCAATATTCTGATGTTTTCCGCTCTCAATTTTTATAGGGAACTCAAGGTCTGGCAGCTGGACTAAATTGGAAGGACTATTGAATATAATATCTTGGATTGTCAACGGACGTTCGCCTCTGTTCTGAAGCGTTAAGATGTGTGTTTTCGTACGATCCTGTGTGATGTCCAGATTCATTTGTGGAACGAATAGTTTTGGTGGATCTGGTACTACCTCTCTTCGGATCTCAATTCGCTTTTCAATAGGCTGAGGTAAGTCTCGAATTTCAAAATTTAGTTTTACCATACTCAATTCATCACTGAGTTGGTTGCAGTCGAGCTCTAACAGGAGTTTTTTGGATACGCTGTTTTTTTTATGGAGGTCTTTGGAATAACCAACACGAAGAACAGATCCCTGTTTGACTTTAATATCACTGATATAAAACTCACCTTGCAGCACCTCAAGGTGGAGGTCTACCGTTGTCTTTTTTATTCCTCTTCGATAACGAACTTCTATAGGATCCGGAGTCAGTTTAAATTCAGGATCTGGCAAAGTCTTAAGACACAATGATTTTTCGTTTTCAAAATCCGATGGTGCATCCTGTACTCGCACAGTGATAACTTCGTGAGCCCGTTCTAAATTTGCCAATTTCACCTGAATCGGAACAGCGCGGAATTTACCAGCCTTGACTTCAAAAGGACTGTCATTCGGCTGTGGAAATAGAATTGTATCATCTCTTATCGTTTGAATTGGATGGAATGTAATCGGATAGGCCCCAGTGTTTTCTACGAAAATAGTTCGGTCATAGATATCCGCTCCATCACCTACGTAAAGCAACGGCTCTTCTTCCCATCTCACTTCAAAATCAAAGATTTTACACCCGCAATACCCGCAATGCTTATCATGTGAGTAAATTACCCAACCGACATCGCATTTTGAACAAAACACGTCTGCCATACTCGATTACTCCTTCTTACGAGTGCTCCCACGACGCTGTATCGGTTTTAAGTCAACATCAGCCACAGAAAATTCTTTAGAGGGTTGTGTTTGTTTATCCTGATTAACGTTTCCAGGGACAACTTCTGGCTGTGACTGTTGCTCTGAAGAAGATTCTTTGATCATAACCTCTTCAGTAAATTCTTCTGCGGAACTGGGATCCGCTTCAGGTTCAACTTCACTCCATACAATCTCGTCTTCGTTGACTTCTGTGGATAGCGTATTTTCGGACGATGAATCCGTTTCCTCAGAATCTACACTTTCTTCGTAATAGTTGTCGCTATTTGTATATCTCGGCTGGTTCACGGTGCCGACATCATGTCCCACTTCCTCTGGTTCAGAAGTTTCCTCTTCGTAGTCATCTGTGTCTGTAGTTTGATCCGCGGCACTTTCACTCCTTATATTTTCGGTCTGCTCTGGTGGTTCCTGCTCCGCTTCGTTGCGTAGAGCTTCCTCAGGTGCACCGGAACTAACCTGTGAAAAATACGCGTCCAATTCAACTTCAACACTGGAAGCCGTATCATTCACGATAGTATCGTTAGAGTAAACTTCATTCAGGAAACGATTGTAGTAACTATTTACTGTATTACGAGTTTCAAGGTTTTCAACTTCTAATAACAACGGTTTGATTATACTTTCATTAATTTTTTCACGATCCAGTCGATTAAAACGGGACTGCACGGCATTGAAAAATTCATGATACGCACTCTCGTTTTGCTTCATGGAAAGCTCCTTTATCCCACTCTCGTGATTCCGCAAACCGAGCCATTTGGTTGATCCATCTACGATATATTCATAAACATATTTCCCATGATCAAGTTGAAACACTCCCTCAAAGGCCTTTCTGTCAATTCGGTTGCATATTTCCGGTACAAGACGTGCTAACACCTGACACCAGCGTTTGATTTTTTGTGTTTTGTCGTAAAGTTCGAGGTTGTAAAAATCTGGGTTCTGATGGGTTGAATGTCCATATTCCCCTGGAGTTCGCCGAAATTTATCAATAAGCATACCTTGTGCAACCAAATCATCTAAGGCAAAACCTGCTTCCTCTTGATAGAAAAACAGGAGGTGGTCTACAGAAGATGGGCCTACACCAAATGATAATTCGGGACTACTTAAATTGTTGTTTAAATTCGTTAATACCGCCCCAATTTGTCCAAAGATTATATTTGGTGAATCCGAGACGGTAAACGGGATATAAGTTGGCGTGAACATCTGGTACGGATTTGATCGACTGGCGAGATTTTGGATGTCTGAACTTCCGGAGTCTAAAAGATTTTGGGCTTTTGTAACAACATCATCAACCTGTACCTGATCTAACGATAGTTGCCGGTAAGTTTCAGTCATCCAAGCGATTATATCTGCCCGTTCTTTCGCTAAAAATGTAGCTATAGATTCTCCACGGAGCAAGTCAATACCATCATCCGACTGGGAAATCTGGTGACTCAATGTCGCTGCATCCGTATCAATTCGATTCTCTGAATTATTAGCAACAATCTTCACACATTCAGATCTTGGTGGATTGATAGCTTTATTATATTCGTTTTTGAATTCCTTGATACAGTCATTTAGGTTCCCTTCTATTTTATCCAATCGCTCTTTAATTGTTTGAGGTCGGTTAGGTCCAACTTCGTCCGATGGAATTACCCCAAAACCAAGTTTGGTGCGGATTTCTTGTAAAACCGGCCTTAAATAATAATTTCGTACCGACTCATAAAAACTCGTCCCACCTCCGATAATCAAATTGCAATATTGGTCAATTAAGTTATTCTGATGTGATTTAACTGCATACTCACGTAGCCAAAGACTCTTCAACCAAAAACTATTATTTGCTCTACCCATCGGTTCAAAATTCAGTTTTCTCAAATCTAAAGACGGCATTCGCTCTGGACAATTTTGAATCGTTTTTTCAATCTCCTTATCAAGCGTTTCAAAGAATATTCTCACGTCATGTAATCCGTGTGCTCCGGAAAAATCGATGCGCCCTAATTGGTTATTCAAAGTTTTTTCGATGGCACTGTGAAATGCCTTTTGGCACTCAGCACCCTGCATTTTCATTAATTCAACGTACTCGCCACCCTGCTCAAATTTCTCCCGGAATGATTCTCCAGTTGGGAAACCCTCCATATTCTGGCTTAATTGATAAGACGAGATATCTTTATTACCCCATTGTTGTTTTGCCAATGTAAGTTGTGTTTCAATCCGACTCTTTATTGGTGCTTGCCCGTCTGGATTGGTGAGTGTATCAATATTCTCTTTCAGTATCTGATTCCATTCCGTTTCTGCATTTTTCACAGTCGTGGCCTGTGGAATGTGTGATGTAAGCCAATCGTCACATAATTTGTTACTGATTAAGCAGGCAGCAGCTGTTGCGATGCGATATTTAGGGTACCAAACAGCCGTTAAGCCAAAACTTGCCATATATCGTATCATCGTGCGGATTTCACCTTGTGGAACCGGTTTCAATGTCCCAAAATTACCATGAGACGTAAAATTTGTGCGAATTTCATCTTTTCTTCCACCTGTGTCCGCAGCAGATTCAGCAAAAAGATTCAGGGCAACCATCAAGTTCAAACCTTCTTCATCAAAGGAACCGTTTGGTTTTACAAATTGGTTACCGGCTATTTTGCCACTCGGTGAAACAAATAATGTATAATCAAACGGCTTTTTCCGCATATTTTCAATCTTTCGTCCATCTGGAAAGGTTATATCATAAGTCGTATCCTGATGATGATAATAATTCAACTCTAAAAGGCTGGCATAACAATTAGCGGCACGTATATTACACATAGCATCCGGTTTTGCAGCGTGATTCTCATCAAATATTGTAAAGATTCCAAATACCTTTGATTGATCACCGTATCCACTAAGGAGGTGTCTTAAAAAGTACGCGACATCAATAAGCATTCCACTACAAGAACCGCCACAAAGCGAACCAACAACATAGATTTTAATGGCACCCTCCGTATCAAGAGGATTCCCGGCGATTTTCTTGCGTTGTGTCAATATATCCTCTGTTTGTCGTGTCGTAGCGGGAGCGATAATAGCACCAAGTGCTCTGCTGAATGTATTTTGTACGTTAGCCCAGTTTTCCCACAAACACAATCTACCTGCCATACGGATATTAGAAGCACCCGCTATAAAGCTACCTGCTTCAATTTTTAAGAGTTCAGGATCCAACCAATTTACCAATTGTGGATTGTGCAACGGATCTCCTGGAGTCAGTTTATGACGAATCGGTATCACAGTCGGAATTGTCGCGCTTATTAGGTTAATTCGTTCATAATCCTCCATCTGGTTAGTATTTTGAACTTCTACTTCACCATTTGTTTCAATAGCAATATATCGAAAAAGCGGCAACCCCAAGTGCCCGTATTCCTCAGACATAAGTTTACGTAACTCTTTTAAAATATTGGTTCCAGTTGTTCCAAGTCCAATAAATAATGTAGGTGTAATCATAGAGTCTTCCCTCGTATTTAGAAATTATGCAGACAGCGGTTTTCATCAACTCTTTTTTGGGTTACGAGATCTACCTGTTGTTTTTGGAGTCTGCGAGTCAGTTTCTGTTTTTTTACGATTCTCGGATAGTATTGAAAATATCAAGTAAACATCAGCAATCATAATTACTATGTAGAGAAGCAGATAAAGGAGTGAATATAACCCATCTGCGAATCGGTTATGCGCTCTGTCCCAAAGCCAAATTATAAGAAATGTTCCGCCGATAATATGTATAAAAAGCGCAATTCTCCATGCTATTTTTGCCGCACGCTCAATGCTAAATCGATTCTTTAAGAATTGACCGAGCACAAGTGCGATCAACCATACAAAAGTATAAGCAAGTAAATAAACAATAGCCGGCCATACCAATGGGTCTCCAAAAAAATCAGCAATGCCCGTCATACATTCTCCTTGAATATCCAATTATTGTCACTCGGCATGCTCCAAAGCACGCTCATAGTTAATAAAATTTCTGACTCATGCGCGTGCAAGATACCATGAATAGGAAAAAATGACAAGAAATAATTTCATACACCAAGCGGGTCATCATTAGAAGGATTCGCGTCAATAATAGATCGCTCCTCCTCTGATTCGTCAGAGGTATCGTCTACTATCTCACAACGGACGCAGACTTCATCATCTTCATCTCGAATCAACGTTATTGTTTCTGGTAAATCTAATATTTGTCCTTCGTCGTCGTCAGCATCAGTAAAAAGTATGATATTTTTCTTGTCGCAGTACAAGAAAGCTTCACTTCCAACATCAAAACGGGATTCATTGGAACCACGCGCCCCAAATTCAAGTGTAGCCTTGTCCTTAAATATAACATATTTTGTTTCCCCTAATTCAGTGCCCCCTTCGCCCACTTCGGTTAACGCAACATGATAGACAGGTAGAGGAGGAACAAGGATAGGCTTTATCTGGCGAACCAATAGTAAAACAAGGCCAACTAAAGGAATAGCAATTAGAACCCAAAGCAACCACATTGGGAAACCTGTTCCACCACCTCGGACTTTAAAGGGCATCTGAATCGTAGTTGATTTGGTATCGCCCTCATATTGATAATCAATTTCAAATACAACTTTGTTGCCATACCAATCCAAACGGTTTTCTTTTGGTACTTCTAAGTTAAAAGATTCACCCAAACGCTTTATTGTTTGAGGCACAGTCACATCGCAAAGTTTACGGGTATCCTTATACTGAATTTGACAACGGATTTCACCGATTTGGAACGCGTCTATGTTTGGACTCTCACTCTGAATAGTCAACGCTTGGCTATATTTACCTTCAGAAAAAACGATATCTAACTTTTTTGTCGGATGATCAGGCTCTTCAAGCGTGGCAACATAGATACTGTCAATAACTGCTGTATAGTTCATCAGCGGGGCTGAGTAGACTTCATCTTTACCATTGTAGTTATATATGACCTCAAGTTTTAACGCATTGCCGGGAGCAGCAAGTTCTGGATGTGCGGAAAGCAGTATTTGAAATTCATACGGTGGTGAATTTTCGTTAAGTAAAATAGGCGGAACTTCAAGCACACCGAATCCATTATCTTCAGTCACAATTTGAAGAGGTCTGTTGTGTTTATCAACAACTTCTACACCGACACTGTTGAGTTTAAATTTCGTTTTTGCGGAATTCTCCGTGTCAATAGTTAAGGTTTCACTGAAAAACTGCCCTTCCATATTTCTCGAGAGTTGTATTTTTCGCACTGGCTGTTTTGGTTTTATTGGAGTCGCAATAAAAATTGACTTGATGTCGTCCCGTTTTTGAAGTTGTCTAACTTCAATTTTAACATGATTGTTAACAAAAAGACTCAATATTAGTGGCGAATAAAATTCCTTTTCAATTGCTGCCTGTCGTTGTAAGACTGTAGTTATGCCAGGATCGCTTTTTCCACTATTATCAATATCACCATCCGTTACAAAGACCCAATACGTTTCATTGTCATCCTTACGGTATAATTCGTCATACACCTCAACCTCTGCGCGCAGCAAGTAAGAAACCAACCCAGGGAAGGATGATTTTAGGTTTATCGGGTTTGGCAGCTGCCGTTGAAATTCGTTACGAGATACCTTTGATCTGTTTATTTTTATCTTCCCTTGTTTTGCATATTCGACATAAGTGAGTACATCACCGCTCTGGTAGAGAGGTTTACCGACGAACGTAGCTTTGCATTCCTCAATGTGTGTGTCATTGCTATCACGCAAAGATTGCGACGTATCCGTAAATAGCAGACCTACCAAATAATCGTTAACCCGACGTATATCATCGGACTCCATATAGACTTCTGTTCTCCCACCAATTTTAAGGCCAATCATACTACCAGACACATCGTAAACAACTATAATATGTTTGGCATGTGCTGCTGGCAAGAATAGCATCAAAACAAGGAAAACTATTACAAAAAAAATATGTCTCTGAACACTTATTAAGTATTCCATTATAAATCGACCTCCTAACAACCGAGACACAGTAGTCGATCTTCACATAAAATAAACAATTTATCACCATACCGAACAGGGCGGGCAATCGGTTTCGGTACCGGTGGCATCCCCATTGCCAATGATCGATGTCCGGCGGCATAATTCTGTGTAAGATCCAGAGTAGTTAAACCGTATGAAGTCGGAGAATAAATTCGGTTATTCACAACGATAGATAGGTGCGGAGCAAACATATATCGAACATCGTTTTGCGGCAAACTTCTTTTAGATGAATAACCATCTTCGATATCATAGATATAAACCTGCTTTCCATACCTATCAGACACAAACAATCGGTTTCCATCAGTAAGTGGAGGGTGTGTGAAAAGAACTTGGCGATTTTCAAAATTGCTTTCTGGGTCGTTGTCCATTTCTATTACTTTAGACAATTTGCCCGAACTCGGATCGAAACATGCAAGGCTCCGGTTGCCGCTCCCGCTTAAAGCCTCAAAATAAACCCTCCCGCTTAACGAAATGGGAGCAGAGAAAGATATATCCCGATACACCTTTGGCGGTACCATCTTATCACCAATCATATTCATGTTAAGCGTAAAGATTTGTCCCTGAAGTGTAGTGAAAACTATATATTCTCGGCACTGAACGGGCGACATCACCGTGTTTTCGCTGAAAAATTTGTGCCCAATATAGTTACTTTCATTATTTACAAGGTCTAAGAGTAGCACACCTTGCTCCAAGCCAACAATCATTGTTGGACTTCTATTGATATAACATTTCAGTGGGGCGCATTTCGGAGTAGGTTGAATAGGTGCGGAAGTTACATCATTCAATTCCACAGGTTTTACTTCTCCGCCAACAACTGGCTGTCGCCGAATACCAGCCGAACTAACATAGTATAGATGGAACCCATGATAAACTGGCGTTGCCCCATAAGTTAACGCCTCATCGTAAGAGATACTCCACTTCAATTTAAGATTCCTCTGATCGAATGGATTCGCTATTGTGTAGGCATCCAATTTTTTTTCATTAGGATTCGGGACGACGATCAATCCATCAATCACAAGGATTCCGGGCAAATCTCCATCAACGTTCATCTTAGGGATATTTACAACCCCAGTATTGAAACCGTAATCACGATTCAGAGCATCAACAGAAGATATGTGGGGCAGTGTTGCGGTGCGTTGCGGATTTGCCGAAGCCATACCCCATTGTGCAGGTTTCTCAAGTTCTTGACGACATTGTGTGCAATAACGCGCAAAAGCACGATTCCAATGCCCCGAAGCACATCGAAAAATAACCTCAGAACACTTTTGGCAATAAGCAACTATACTGCCCTGATCCGTATTTACTGCTGGCAGGCCACATACCTCACTCGTATTTGCATAAGGACAAACGCTCACCTGTTCCCCTCCGTTTCCGAATAGACTAAAACGATCTCAATTCTGCGATTTTTCGCGCGTTTCGTTTCGGTACTGTTAGCACCTTCTATATTAGAACTATCACCTGCAGCAGGACGAAATTCTGCATAACCTGTTGCCTTTAGCGTTCGCGGATCAATGCCAATATGATCGACAAAAAGACGTAAAACGGCAATCGCTCGATCTGATGACAGCTCCCAGTTTGAACGGTCTGGAGACATAATAGGGACATTGTCCGTATGTCCCTCAATTTGAATACTTTGATACAACTGCTGCCCCTTCTCGTCCGTTTTGTAATTCTGTAATAACCGACCAACAGCAGTGAGTGTAGACCTTCCAAGCGGTTGGAGGACAGCCTCATCAGTTTTAAATAGGATTCGGTCACTAAACATAAATCGCTGCAGGTTGCCATCCCGTTCAATAGAGATAATACCTCTTTTTATTTCATTGGCAAACCTTTTTTCAAAAGCTTCTTGTATCGTGTCCTGCTTTTTCTCCATTCGGATTTTCAAAATCAACTTGCTGTTGGAAACAAATTGAATGAAAAGAAAAAATATAAAGATGAGCAGCATCGCGATGGAAACATCGGTAAAAGCGGGCCACACGTTCAAAGCAGAATTTTGACGCATCCGAAGGTCCATTAATATCTCTCCTACTGCCTTCTACTACTACCTGCGAAAAACACCAAACCAACGGCGAATTTCCGATCCCCAACGATATAAACCTGGCTTGCTCATTGTATGGTTCAATGTATCCATCTTCTCGCTGAGCGCGACAAAATTCAGCCTGAGCTGCTGTAACATTTGCTCTGTACGTTGCTGCTCATCCGATTCTGTTTTTGAAAAAGTTTGTTGGAGCCGGTTCACACTGCTATCTAATGTTTGCATTATTTCTATCTGCTTATCGACCAAGTCACGTTGCCCTGCCAGATGACTTTCAATCCGTCCAAAAACTTTATTCTGTGCCTCAAGAGCAGGTATAATTTGAAGTTTACTTATTAATTCCGATAGTCTATTACGCATTTCCTGCTGATTTTGTATCAACTCTGATTTGATGCTCTCAAAAACTTCGTTCTGCTTCTCAAGAGCAGACCGTATCTGTAACTCGTCAGCAATTTGGCGTATATTAATAACCGTTACACGGAGTCCTTCCATCATATCTTGCTGATTTTCTACAATGGGTTGAAACTGTTTCTCAAGAATGCCAGCAAGGTTGTTAGCAAGCTCGTCAATAAATTTTGCTTGCGAACTCTGAGCATCACGAATTGTCGTTTTCAATTCCGTACTTTCTTCTTTAAACTCTGATACGACATTTTCTAAACCTTCAAGTAGTGCTGCTTGATACTCCGAAACTTGAGACATGGATTTCTCTGTTAATGTCCTAAATTCTTCAACCATAGTATCCACAGCAGATTGATTTTTTGAGATTTCGGTCATGAAATTCTCAGTCATTTTCTCAAAAGATGCCACCGTGGATTTAATCAGGACTTGATATTCACTTATTCCGCCTAAACTTTCACGAAGTTCTCCTGGAATCTCACGCAACTCATTTGCGATGACGTATTGTTGTTCCAGATAGGCATCCCATGACTTCTCTGTTAATTGTTGAATTGATTCCTGCATTCTCCGAACATTGTCTTCCGTTGCTAACTTAAATTCGCCAACACTTACCTGAAGTTGATCTACAGAGGATTCAATTAATGACTCTGGGGTTTGTTTGAAAGGCGGAATTATTTCTGTGGCTACAACTGTTTCAAACTGGGTGAGAAAAGCCGAGTTTAAAAGACTAAAAAGCCATCCCAAAGCCCCCAAACCGAGTGATGTTACCAAACCTGCTAACGTCGTTTTAAATGCGGTGCCCATGCCCTTTAATGTTTCCTGTAGGGCACGTGAAATTTGGGGCAATTGGTCAAGGTCATCAATGTCTTGCAAAAGCGGTTGGACTTCAATAACTGCCGTCGTTAATCCCCACAATGTCCCAACTAAACCGAGGATAATAAGAATACCGAGGATATAGTTCGATAAACCTGCCTTTCTGCTGGTTGCCCCTGCATGGATGTCACCGAGGACATTATGATCAATTTCACCGCCGTTCTGCTTAATTTTACCCAGATCATGAATTCGCCGGTAAATAATACTTACTCTAATACCTGTACGGATGACTACGGATTTAGCTAACCGATTGAGTAAATCAGGAGATATAACATCAAGACCCCTTTTGATTTTGATTTGAACAAATTTAAGACAGATATATTCATATCCTAACCGTCCTAAATGCCAAATGTAGTTTCCAACACCGACCCAAAAGAATATACGAATCCAGTAGACAATGGTTCTACCAATTGGGGTTTCAAGATTAAAGATTTGTTGTAGTAATTCGTTCAATTATATTAAACTCCAACTATCAATACCTTCGCCAAAATAGGCTCAATTTGCTCACAAAACCGAAAAAAACTGCCTTTTCATCTCTCCAACCGCCTTAAAATCACACTCTCTAAAGAGGGACCTATCTCGGTGCAATGCGTTAAACCCAGAACAACACAGCCTTGCCTGGAGAGTGTAGCGTCAAAATAGAGGTGCGCAACAAGTTTGTCTGATATGGACGGTAAGGGCGGTGGCGGTTCTGGAGGGTCTAGGATAGGCATTTCACCGTCACAACCTATAAAAAAAAATAAAAAGGCATAGACAGATAGGGAACAGCAAAAGGCGTGTTTTCCACTTTATTTTTTTCTCGCATTTTCTGTACCGATACATAATGTGCATTGATCCATTTGAACGTTTTAATGATTTGAAAATATACGATAGTCCTAATCTCAGAAATAACTATCGTGAATTATAACCGAAAAAGGAAATTTGTCAAATAAAAAATCTTGATTCAGATATGTTCACTTCCGATTCCCACACCATTTTGCGAGAAGACGATGCCCAACCTAACAGGTTATGCGACACCGTTTAGAACAGCAGCACGGTTTCCGTTATCGGTTTTCGAGTTGTCGGCGGAGCTGTTCTAATTCACGTTCTGAGGTATCCGCTTGTAAGAGCGCAATAAATTGCGCTACTACGAACCGATTTTTCGTTGGCGTTTATTTTAAAATGATATTAGTTCACAAATCCGCCCTTGCCAGATCACAACGCGACCCGATGCGTTCCTATTGTGGGCGTGATCGGAGTGCGTGGGTCAAGGCGAGTTCCAAAAAAGCGATCGCCTGCTCCCGAGTAACAGACGGAAATCCTTCAAGAAAATAGTCAAGACTCTCTCCGGATTTCAGGTGATCGATGAGTGCCTCTACAGGCACCCGTGTTCCTTTAAATACGGGAGTTCCACCGTGAATCTCAGGGTCCTGGTTTATCACTTGCTCGAGTTTCATATTTGGGAACCTCCTTGTTATTCGGAATCTTGATCCTCACGCCACTTCTCAAAGTCTGCCTCAATCTCCTCCGACCATTTGCGGTCTATTTCCCCGGGTGTGTACACGCCTTCGCGTAGCCGTTGATGTCCAAATCTGTCGCGGAGTGCGACCTCTTCACCGCGCTCGACGACCTGTTGTGCGAAATGCGGCGGAATAAAGATAATCCCGCCACGTCTGCCCAAAACGACATCCCCCGGTAAAACCGTCGCCTCCGCAATACGGATCGGGATGTTGATGCCCGTCAACGTGACGTTCGCAATACCTGTCGGATCCACCCCGCGTACGAACGTGGCGAAATCAGGCAACTCGTAGATACCGTCCAAATCTCGGATCCCACCGTCAATGACCATGCCGGTTCCCGTTTTCGCATAGATAGAGTTGCCGAGGTTGTCACCCGCGAAAGTGCCATCTTTCACTTTACCGAAGAGGTCCACGACGATAACATCATCTTGAACGAGCGTATCAATCACCCATGAGTTTTGACCGCCGACGCATCCGTCTTTTTCGCCTTGTGCAGAGACAGCGTCGTTGAAATCCGGGCGGATTGGAACGAAAGCGCACGTCACCGCTCTGCCGACGAGAATCCGATCGGGGTGGAGGTTCATCCAATCGCCAGCGAACTGAAATTTATAGCCGTTTCCGTTGAGCACACCCCACGCTTGTTCAATACTGATAGCCTTCATACGCTGAATGATATCGTCGGGAACGCGCGGTCGTCCATCAGGGAACCGATCGCCTTCCCACAGATGCGTCATTGCGAGGATACTCTCTTTATCAATGAGTTGCATATTAACCTCTTTGGCGTGCGCCTACAGACCAGCGTTTTTCCATACTTTATCGAGCGATTCCGCAGTCGCTTTCGCAGCATCTGCAGGTTCCATCTCGTTCACCGCTTTGCTGAAAGGTTCTGGCGTTACCGGTCCCTCGTAACCGATCTCCGTCAGGATTTGCATCAGTTCCGTGAGCGGAATCACACCCGTTTCGGCAGGTAGGCATCTGATGTTGTCAATCTGATCATCAGGATCAATGCCAGCGGGTGCATCGTTGATGTGGACGTAGACGACATCCGATACAGAGAGTTTCCGTACGTCGTCAACTGTGGAACGACAGGTGTACCAGTGCCATGTATCGAAGAGCAGTCCGACGTTTCCGGTACCGATAGCGGCGGCAAGTCCTAACATCGCATCCATAGAATAGGCGAAGAGATGTTTGGCACTTTTGCGGCTCGTTGCGGGTCCAATAAACTCAAGTCCGATTGCGTGTCCGTGTGCACTGAGAATTTCGGCAACAGCACGTAACCGTTTGACGGAGAAATCCCAATTCTGCTGATACGTCATATCGTTTGAGGCGGGACCAACGACGGTTGTCGTCCGGTAGCAACCGAGTTCTGCGGCGAGTGCTGCACGTTCCGGTAGCTGCGCCAAACCGGCATAATATTCGGCATCGGAACCGCGCCAGTTGACACCGAAACCCCAGCCCCCCATGACAATACCCGCATCCGACCAGAGGTCTTTGACGTATTGCACGGAATGTTCTTCTGCGAGTTGTGCGGCTTCACCGATATTCAGATCCAACCCGTCAAACCCCGCATTTTTTGCGAGTTCTAAACCTTCTCTCATATCCGCCCGGATACCAACGGCACCGGTACTCAGATTCTTAAACATATTTCTAATTTTCCTTGCGGTTAAACACGTGGATCTGGGACCTCACGCGTATTTATTAAGAGTCGCTTTCCATTTCATTTCAAGCTTGGCATTTGGAACCACTATTTCTAATTATGGCTATTTTGTAAATCCTGATTCAGACGATTTTTGACCGCGTAAAACTTTCGCAGCGACAGCCCACGGATAGTCGTTGTCCTCAGCGTTTGCGTCGCGATACGTCGGAATCCAGACCCAGCGTTCCTCACCAGAAATGTTCGGATGACTGGAGTGGAGCGTCAAATCGTGAAAAAAGACGGCACCACCGGCTTCCACTTCCGCTGTGACGGCGAGGTTCTCATCAACTGCACCCGGACGCAACCGGTTCCCGAACCCGTGTCCATCACTTGCCTCGCCATCGTGGAGAATCGCGGATTTATGTGAACCCGGGAATAACTTGAGACACCCGTTTTCAACAGTCGCATCGTCGAGTGCCACCCAGATTGAGACTTTGTGTGCACCGTGCCAATAGTGCCAGTCTTGGTGCCAAGGACTCGCGAAAGTCATCGCCTCACTCTTGAAGACCACCTTATCGCTCAAAAATTCAATGTCCGGCGCGAGGATGCCTTCCAAGATATCGAGTATCCGCTCGTCACCGATCACTTTTTGGAAGACGGGACTCCGCGTCGCTAAACCGACATGTACGCCGTGTCCAGCGACTGAACCTGTCTCCGCTTTAACGGCTGCCAAAATGTCGATGCATTCTGACTTGAGCCGTTGGACTTCACTTCGCGTAAACAGGTTCCGGGCAATAGCGAAACCGTTTCTCACAAAATCGTCGCGAATCGTTGTTAGGTCAGGGGTCATTTTTTATCCCTCTTTAATCTGAACTTCACGTCCGGTCTCGGCACTCTTGAGCAGCCCTTCCATCATCTGTTGGACGATCAATCCATGGCGGAGCGGTGCTTTGCAGGTTACGTCATCCAAGATGCATTCTATAAAATGATCAGCGATAGCGTCCCACGACCTTCCATACTTACTCTTTGGCGGTTTCCCTTCTATATCCTCAAATTCACCTTTTTTATTGGTTCGGTACAGTAGCAAAGGGCTCATCGTTGCCCCCGCTTCTGTGCCGAACAACTCAATCTGAAATTCGTTGGGTTGGTGTGATGCCCAAAAACTTTCGACCTGCAAACCGACACCGCCTTCAAAAGTGATGAACCCGCCAGCGTAGTCATCGGAATCATATTTCTCGTAGATCTCTTTAGGCGCTTTCGTCCCGTTCCAGTAGCCGAGTCCTCGGGGTCCGAACTTCGCGCCAGCAGCACCGAGTACGGCGATCGGTGTCGGCAGTCCGAGGATCCACCATGCCGAGTCAAGCACATGGACCCCCATATCGCGAAATGCGCCGCCACCTTTCTGGATGAAACCGAGATTCCATGCGGGGATACCGCTCCTGCGCACGCTCCGTGCCCGCGCGTAATAGAGTTCGCCAAAATAGTCGTCGCGTGCGAGGTTACCGAGGTATTGGCATTCTTTCCCAAAGCGCGTCGAGAGCGACATCATATTGACGACACCGGCTGCCTCTGCTTCTGTGACCAGTTTTTGCGCTGCTTCCTCGGAATCGGCGAGCGGTTTCGTTACCATGACGTGCTTACCGTTCCGCACGGCTTCTAACGCGATGGGAACATGCCACTGGTTCGGCGTGCCGACGAATACCGCGTCGATATCATCGGCTTTGCACATCTCTTTATAATCTGTATAAAATTTGACCTTGCCGGGTAAGTCCTTAGCGAAATCTTTCATCCGATCTTCGAGTAGATCACAGAGTGCGACGACATTGCCGCGTGGGTTTCCGGCGAGTGCCGTTCCATTGGGTCTACCGATACCCATGCCGACGACGGCGATACGAACAGAGTCTTTTGCTGCCATATAACAAAGTATCTCCAAATGTTTGGTTATCAGTTTTAGGGTTGTCAGTTTGCCTCACAATGAGAGTTCGGTTATCAGGTAAGAGGTGGATTGACTAAATCAGAATCCTCTTTAACCAATAACTGAAAGCGCAGCGTACTGACAACTGACAACTATTTTAATATGGACGACCGCGTTGATTTAGTGGTGGGTTCACCTCGTTTTTGACAGGTTTTATCGTCTTGAGGTACGCCCAAATCGCTTTCAAATCTTCATCGTTCATCTGGGCGTAGTGCTTCACAGGCATCGGTGGTAAAATTGGTCGATTACCTTCAACACCTTGATGCAGTCCTGTACGTATTGCGCCGATGAACATCTCTTCCGTCCATTCGCCTAACCCCGTCTCTTTATCGGGAGTCAGGTTCGAGGCGAAACTCGTTCCGAATGGACCGGAGAAGGCGGTCATCTTCGTTGATGTTAAGATGAAAATGTCCAGTGGCATCATGCTGCGAAGATTGTAGCTCGGATACCGTTGTCCGGCGAGGTGACCAGCAAGGTACATATCCATATTGTACTCGGCACCCGTACGCGGCGTGTGACAATATCCACACGCGGCGACTGCGTCCACGAGGTATTTACCACGTTGTACCATATCACTCTGGCTCTCAACAGAACGGATGCTCAGCGCAATAACGGCACCGACAAACAGCACCGCTACACAAAAAATTAAAAGGTTTCGATGCATTCGATACACTCCTTATAGAATCAAATCTCGGACTCAATTTAGCACACTCTGCAAATCTATGCAATAGAAATTACGCGAAAAAGGCGCGGTTTCAACCGCGCCTGATTTTGTTATTCTTTGCGTGTTGGTAACACAGGACTTACGCAATTTTGGCTGCAGCCTGTTCTGTTAGATGAGGTTTCTCGTAAAACATAGTGTTCTGGTGGCACAAACTGGGAAGTTTTGCGGCGTACTCGCCCAGATGCGAAGTGCATCGTGGTACAAAAGAGCAACATGCGTAAGTCCTACTGATAACAGTTATCCTAAAAACGATAGGCTAACTTTGCGTAGTAAAAGCCGCCGTTGAAACCGAACGGTGCAGCTGCCCGGTCATACGTGAAAACCCCTGGCGAATCCACAATGACTGTCCCAGTACTATCTATTAAGGTGCCACCACGCGCTTGACCGACCTCGTTCAGGTCAGTCAACTGATTAAGAAAATTGTTTATCCCCAGTGTCAGCGTTAAAGATTTGTTGAGTTGATATATCCCTTGAAGATCAGCGAGCCATTTTCCACTGTAGGTCTGTCGCTGTGCATTCTCTCCGCTTCCGGCTTGGACGGTGTAGCTGCCGAAGTAGCGCAAGGCACCGCCGATAGTCAGATCACTGATGAGATAATCCACATTGATATTCACACGAGTGTTCGGTTGCCATTCCTCAATAATCGAGCGTTCCCGTTTCGGGAAAAGGATTTCCTCAAAACCGATCAGAATAGGACCGGGAGCTTCTACATCACCGATAACTTCCGTATCCGCCCAAGTCGCCGCGATTCTGACATTCAAGATGGATTCATTGTCGAAAGCGTGTAGGTACCCTGTTGCCACGTCAATGCCGCGGGTGCGCGTTTGGGCGACATTTGTAAAAACCTGTGCCTGATTCGCGCCAGCCGCTACCAATGCAGGTACGGCATCCGCACTGAAACTTCCACTGAGAACAATCCGATCGTCAATATTAATCTGGAACGCATCAACCGTCAACCATAGGTTCTGAATCGGTTTGACGACAATTCCACCAGAAACATTGACTGAGGTCTCTTCTTTGAGTTCTGGAATGTTGAGTGCCCGCGACGCATCACTATCATTTTGAAATGTCCCCACTTCAAACGGTAGGAGTTCCGTTGTGTTCCCATCACCGTCAGCGTCGTTATTGTCTGCCTTGAATTGTGTGCTGATGTTGTTGAAATAGATTTGTTGGAGTAAAGGCGCTCGAAAACCGGTACTCCCCGCAGCGCGGACGGCAATCTGTTCCGTCAAGTCGTAACGCGTCGTCACTTTCCCTGTGACCGTAGCACCGAAGTCGCTATACTGTTCACCTCGCACGGCTGCACCAACAAGTAACCCCGTTCCTACCTTTCCGCTGAGATAGGATTCAAAGTCTGCATACCCTGCGATGTCGGTTCGACTTTCGTCCAATTCGTTGTCGGGTCGGAATCCGGGGAAAACTTGGATACCCCCCGCGGCACCGTCTGCACCGAGCCCCGCGTTGAGCCAAGAGACGGGTTCACCTGCTCGGATGCCGTAACTTTCCCGACGCAACTCGATACCACCCGCTAAGTTCACCAGTGAGGATTGGTACACAAGCGGATAGGTGACATCTACATTAAAAGCGGTTTGATCGAGTCGAAAGCCGCCGGAATCAGCGGACGTTGGACTCCCAACTCCGTAGGATGCGTTCAGAGAGTTAGAAACGAAGAAATCAAATGTATTCAGACCGTGGTTGAAACCGATGTCAACATCTAAATCGGTTGGCTCGTGTTTCCAAGTGACACCGAATGCTATGGATACATCTTTAATGTCTGTGTTAATTTCGGGAAGAAATCCGTCTGGATAAATCGCCTTCACGTTGCGGCTGGTATCCTTGGAATTACGGTAGAAACCGGAACTATTGTTTTGGCGTGCCGAATAACTTCCAAATGAATATAACGCGATGCTTTCCGTCAAGGGCAAACCGAAATTATAGAACCCAACTTTCTGTGTCGAGTCAGAATCTCCGACACGGAAATTTTTTCGATTAAAATAGTATTCACGCGGGTCGAACCATACCGGTTTTTCACCCGTCACATTTCCGTTCGCGTCTGTTATCTCAATCGTGGTGTCAGGTGGTCTGCCAGGGTCTACTTCTCCCCAATCGTATTGTCGCGTACCTGTGAGTCCAGCACGGTTTGTGCGGTATCTGTCACGCCATTCAGCAGTCAGGTTGAGGAATCCCGATTCACCGACTTTCATGCCGTAGTTCGCGTTAGCGTTCCATGTATCGCCGTCACCTTCATAAGTTTGTCCCCAGTAGATGTCGGCATTGCCTGCGTTAGCATCGTCTTTCAGCACGATGTTGATGACACCCGCAATAGCATCGGAACCGTATTGTGCAGCGGCACCGTCGCGTAACACCTCAATCCGTTCGATCGCTGACGACGGAATCGCATTGAAATCCGTGCCAGCAGTGCCGCGACCGACAGAACTGTTGACATGAAGCAAGGCACTTTTGTGACGGCGTTTACCATTGACCAACACCAGGACATGATCGGGTCCCAAGCCACGCAATGTCGCCGGTCTCAACGCGTCGGTACCGTCGCTAATCGTTGAACTCGGGAAGTTGAAGGAGGGTACCAGCATCTGGATAGAACGACCCGTTTCGGATTGACCGGTAAGCCTGAGTTGTTCTCTATCAACCACTTCAATCGGGACGGGTGCTTGTAAGGCGCGCCGCCCGATGCTACGCGTACCGACAACGACAACCGCATCAACCGTTTGGACAGGTGCAAGCACGATTGTCATTTCTGTTTGTCCCGCAGCGATGTTAATCCGCTTGCTCGCAAAACCGATTGCTAACACCGTCAGCGACTGCGCTCCGGATATGTCGTCGAACGTGGCGGCTCCAGATGCGTCCGTTGTCCGTTTTTGGTTCCCGATTTGTAATTTTGCTTCTGGGATAGCGTTCCGGTTTTGATCTTGAACAACTATTTTAAGTGCTTCAGCACTGGTGGACATCGGGATTAATAATGATATGATGCCGAATAAAATCGCTACAGCGCACCAGAAATGTCGTCTGTTTTCTGAAATTAACATTTTGGAAGTCTCTCTAAGAGTCTTCAAGTTTATACAGAGCATTCCGATTTTTGAGAAACCATTCCAGTAGATAAATATAGCGAAACCCAACAATCCAAACGCTGTCCGCGTGAAAATGTGTTGGGTTTCACTTGTACTTCTGGTAATTTTAGGTTTCTTGATGAACTTGAAGATATCTTTATATCCAGGTTTTAAGTAAGATCCCGTTCAACCCAACCTACGCGTTAATACTGAATCCACATTCGATTTTATAGAAGCATCCTAAAAGCGATAGGACACCTTCGCGTAGTAAAGTCCGCCGTTGAAACCGAAAGGTGCAGACCTTCTCGAATAGGTGAACACACCCGGTGAATCAACAATGACATCACCTGCGCTATCCTCTAAAGTTCCACCGCGGGACTGCCCAATCTCGTTCGGATCAGGCAACTGATCGAGCAGGTTGTTCGCACCAATAGTCAACGAAAGTCCTTCGTTTAATTGGTAATTCCCCTGAATGTCAGTGAGCCATTTTCCGCCATACGTCTGACGTGCTGGATCCTCGCCGCTCCCCTCTTGAACGGTGTAGCTGCCGAAGTAACGCAAGGCACCGCCGATAGTCAGATCACCGATAATATAATCCGCGCTGAGATTAATCCGAGTATTCGGCTGCCACTCCTCAATCATAGAGCGTTCCTGTGAAGGGAAAAGGGTATCTTCGAGTCCGATGAGGATTTCTGGCGCATTCACATCACCGATAACTTCCGTATCCGCCCACGTAAATGCTGCACGCAAATTAAGCAAAGATTCGTTGTCAAAAGCAAGCAGGTAGCCCGCTGCGACATCAACACCTTGTGTGCGTGTTTGTGCGACGTTCGTGAACACCTGCGCGCTGCTTGCACCCGCTGCGGCTAAGCCTGCGACGCTATCCGCACTGAAGCTTCCGCTCAGCACAATACGATCATCAATTTGAATGAGGAATCCATCTACGGTGAGCCACGCCTTCTCAAGCGGTTTCAACACGAAACCACCGGAAACGTTAAATGCGGTCTCCTCTTTGAGTTCAGGGATACCGAGCGCACGTGCGGCTTCGCTGTCGTTGCGGAACGTGCCGACTTCAAGTGCGACCAGTTCCTCTGTATTTCCGTCACCATCAATATCGTCGGCATCTACTTTGAATTGGGTGCTAATATTATTGAAGTAGAGCTGCTGCAAGGAAGGCGCACGGAAACCGGTGCTACCCGCAGCACGCACTGCAACCTGTTTCGTCAGGTCGTAACGCGCCGTCGCTTTTCCTGTGACCGTTGCACCGAAGTCGCTGTACTGCTCACCACGCACCGCTGCGCCGACGAGGAGTCCACTTCCCGGTTGTCCACTGAGATAGGATTCAAAGTCTGCGTACCCCGCGATATTGGTTCGGTTTTCGTCCACTTCGTTGTCCGGACGGAAACCGGGGAAGACTTGGATACCGCCCGCGGCACCATCTGCACCGAGGCCAGCGTTAATCCATGAAAGCGGTTCTCCTGCATGGATGCCGTAGCCTTCTCTGCGGAATTCGACACCACCGGCAAGGTTAATAAGCGAGGATTGATAGTCCAACGGATAAGTAACATCCAAGTTGAACGCTGTCTGCGAGAGTTCAAAGCCACCCGCATCTGCTGAAGTCGGGCTGCTCGGACCGTAAGAGGCGTTCAGAGAGTTGGAAATCAAAAAGTCAAACGTGTTCAGTCCATGGTTGACGCTGACATCAACGTTCAGGTCAGTCGCCTCGTGTGTCCACGCCACCCCTAAAGCGAGAGCGGTATCACCGATGTCGGTGTTAATCTCTGGTAGGAATCCGTCTGGATAGATCTCTGTGACGGTTCGGTCTGCTTGATTGGCTCTGCGATAGAAGCCGGCACTGTTATTCTGGCGTGAGGAGTGTCCGCCGAAAGAGTAGAGTTCTAAACCTGCCGCGAGCGGGAGTCCGAAATTATAGAACCCGACTTTTTGCGTCGAGTCGGCATCCCCGATTCGGAAATTCTGACGCTCAAAGGTATATTCGCGAGCATCGAACCAGACAGGTTTGGCGGTCACTGTGCCGTCATCGTTTTCGATTTCGAGGGTGTTATCTGCTGGTCTACCGGGGTCTTCCTCCACCCAGTCATATTGACGGACACCTGTGAGTCCTGCGCGGTTTGTGCGGTATCTGTCACGCCATTCAGCCGTCAGGTTGAGGAATCCCGATTCACCGACTCTCATACCGTAGTTCGCGTTAGCGTTCCATGTATCGCCGTCACCTTCGTAGGTTTGTCCCCAATAGATGTCGGCATCGCCTGTGTCCACATCATCTTTCAGCACAATGTTGATCACACCGGCAATGGCATCAGAACCGTATTGTGCTGCTGCTCCGTCGCGTAGCACTTCAATCCGTTCAATCGCCGATGATGGAATCGCATTGAAGTCCGTGCCAGCCGTACCACGACCGACCGATGTGTTGACGTGTAACAACGCACTTTTGTGGCGACGTTTGCCGTTAACAAGCACTAACGTTTGATCGGGACCTAAGCCGCGTAGTGTTGCGGGACGTAAGGCATCTGTACCGTCGCTAATCGTTGAACTCGAAAAGTTAAAGGACGGAACCAACATCTGAAGAACACGACCCGTTTCGGATTGACCGGTAATGCTGAGCTGCTCTCTGTCAACCACTTCAATCGGGACGGGTGCTTGTAAAACGCGCCGCCCGATACTACGCGTACCGACGACCACAACCGCGTCAACGGTTTGGACAGGCGCGAGCACGATTGTCGTTTCTGTTTGTCCCGCAGCGATGTTAATCCGCTTGCTCGCAAAACCGATTGCTAACACCGTCAGCGACTGCGCTCCGGATACGTCGTCGAATGTGGCAGCACCGTCTGCGTCTGTTGTCTGTTCTTGGTTTCCGATTTGCAATTTTGCTTCTGGGATAGCGTTCCCGTTTTGATCTTGAACGATGACCTTGAGTGCTTCAGCACTGGCGGACATCGGAATTAATAACGCGAAACTGAATAGGATCGCCATAACGCACCAGAAATACCTTCCATGATCTGATATTGACATTTAATTTTCCCCCTTTGTTACCGTGAAAATTGGACGAATTGAGCGTAGTTTTCCATGAATCCAATACTTTATCCGCATCCTATGTTTAATTATGCATTATTTTTTTTTAAAAATGCAAATTAAAGTTCAGGAGTAGCGTCCGGTGTCGCTTTTTGTACAAAAAACGCTGATTTTGTGCTAAAATAGAGGGAAATTGGACAATTCTTGCGCTCATCAGTAGAATCTTTGTCCTATATTTCATATTTTTTACCAAATTGCCTTTGATAGGTGACGAAAACCCATTTTTGATGAAGGAACCAAATCGTCAAAAAATGTATGGCTTGATGATGGACTATCCGTTAACACTTGCACAGATATTGGAACACGCACACCGTATACACGCGGATAAGCACGTTACCACACTGCTGCCCAACGGAACCCTGCATCGTTATAACTATGCGACTTTATATCAGCGTGTGAAACGATTGGCTAACGCGCTCACCGAATTGGGTGTCCAGCGTGGCGATAGAATCGCGACGTATGCCGCCAACACCTACCAGCATTTGGAACTCTACTATGCCATCCCGTGCCTCGGTGCCGTGCTACACCCGCTCAATGTACGTCTCTCACCGACGCAGTTAGCGCAAATTATGCGTCAGGCAGAGGACAAACTCGTCTTTGTTGATAGTGAGTATGTAGCGCAATTTCAGCCATTACAGGATAAGATTGATTTTCTACAGCCCGTCTACTTCGGTCCAAAATCCGCGGATACCGATACCTCCTACGAGGAACTGCTTTCGGATGCGAAGTCTGCGTATACATGGGATATTCGAGACGAAAACTCGGCGATGGGGTTGTGCTATACCAGCGGAACGCACGGAGAACCGCGCGGCGTTCTCTACACACACCGATCTATGTATCTTCATACCCTCGCAGCGAATCAAACCGATGTCTTCGGATTGACAGAGGCGGATGTCGTCTTGCCGATCGTCCCGATGTTCCACGCAATGGCGTGGGGACTGCCTTACGCGAGTATGTTCGCAGGTGCAGATATCGTGCTACCGGGTGCCAAATACACCTCTATTGCTAACCTAATTGCCGATACGGGTGTCACCGTCGCTGCTGGCGTGCCGACGGTCTGGGCAGCGGCTCACCCGGAATTGCGAAAACGGAAAACGGACATCTCCAGCCTACGACGCGTCATTGTCGGCGGAGAAGCGATGCCACCCGCTCTTATTGAGGTGTATGAGAAGGAACTCGGTGTTGAAATCTGCCATGCCTGGGGGATGACAGAGATGTCGCCTACCGGGACCTTCTCAAAACTGCGTTCCAAACATCAGAATTTACCGGATACCGAGAAATGGCGAATCAAAGCGAAACAGGGACGACCTATACCGGGTGTTGAACTCCGCCTTGCAACTGAAACGACTGACGGTTTCAAAGAACTCCCGTGGGACGGTGAGACAATCGGGGAACTCCAAACGCGGAGTCCATGGACAGCGAACGGCTACTATAAAATTGAACCCACACCCGAACATTTTACAAATGACGGGTGGTTACGTACAGGCGATATAGCAACTATTGACGCTGAAGGCTACGTCCAAATAGTTGACCGCGCGAAGTCGCTCATCCGAAGCGGCGGAGAATCTATTTCAAGTATCGCACTCGAAACCGCGCTCCTAAAGCACCCCTACGTACAGGAAGCAGCGGTTGTCGGTATACCCGATGAGAAGTGGGGTGAACGACCCGTCGCCGTCGTTGTCTGCACAAAACAGACAGACGAAAACTTCTCGGATATCCTTAGACAACAACTCATATCTGAATTTCCTAAATTCTGGATACCAGATAAATTCATCTGTGTTGATGAAATTCCGAAGACGAGCGTCGGGAAATCCGATAAACGCACAATTTTGATGCAACTCACGGGGAGCCAGCCCCCAGTCGAAAAAAGTCGAATACGCAATTCTACGCGAAAGAAATCGTGATAGGACTTACGCAGCCCCTTTGCAGGCGGGGTTTCAAACCACGCCTGCAGTGTGTAATAGGTAAATTATCATGGAGAAATGCGTAAGTTCTGAGTGAGAAAATATCGTACCTGCTAAGAACTTTATCATGACCGATGTTCTTGAATCTTACCGAAGCACCGATTGTCAAAAAGGGAAATGCCGTCAAGTGCCACCTCACACTAAAGCGTGAGGCTTGCTTCTCGGGCTATGGTTCGTAACTTTACCTGCATACCCCCGAGGGGCTCAAGCAGCCCACGATGCAGAACCTCAGACACTTCCGACTTCGGAAGTAGAACGAACGTTCTAACGTCCTCGAGTTACTTGGAGATGTGTGGTATGCGAAAAATATCGCCATCTCCCGCAAAGTTAGCGTGTTTAGCGTCTAACTTTACAAAACATTCTAACATTTTTGACATATTTTGTCAAAGAAAAAAGGAAGGAGCGGTGTTCCTCCCCGTCCTAAAGAACGGGGTTTCCACACCGAAGAATTTGATGAAAGCTGCTATCTATACAGGTATTGAACAAATTTCGATTCGTGAAGTGGAACGCAACGAACCGCCCCCCGGTTTTGTACTCATTGATACCAAACAGACCGGCATTTGTGGAAGTGATCTGCACAGTTATTTCGGACATTGGGGTCAATCGCATGAACATGCCGCCGGACATGAAACATGTGGTGTCGTCGTAGCCCTCGGCGATGGTGTAACAGGCTTTGAAATCGGGGATAAGGTCGCAGTAGAATGTTTCTCGCACTGCAGTTCTTGCAAGTATTGTGAAACGGGTCAGTACAACCTCTGCGTCAACAGAGCCTGGATCTCCCCGAAAATGCACGGTGGATTTTCTGAATTCACGTCAACGCACCAGTCGGGTCTCTTTAAATTACCGAAACGGATGACGTTTGAACAAGGCGCGCTCGTTGAACCGCTTGCGGTTTCACACCGCGCTGTCGCGCGTTCGCGGGCAAACGCCAGAGACACAGTTGCCATTATCGGGGGCGGAACTATCGGGCAGCTCTGTTTAGCGGATGCTGTATCAACCGGCGTTAAGGAAACCCTGATTACCGTCAAATACGAACAACAGGCGGCGTTAGCAGCATCACTCGGCGCAGATCACATCGTCAATATCGGAGATACCGATGTCCGAGAATACGCCAAAGATGTAACAAATGGGGTCGGATTTGACGCAGTGATCGAAACCGTCGGCGGCGCGGATAACTTCAACACCGCCACAACTATTGTGCGGAAGCAGGGAGCGGTCGTACTCGTCGCAGGATACTACAAACCGCTTGAGGTGAACCTATCTACTATCGTCTGGTCAGAGGCGTTCATTACAGGTTCTAACTGCTACGGTTATAGTGGGATGGAAACAGATTTTGAGGCGGCGATTGAGTTGATAGACTCCGGAAAAGTTGATGCCACGAAACTGGTGACGCACTACTATCCGCTTGAAGAGATCAGCGAAGCCTTCCGTGTCTCTGCCGATAAATCCTCCGGCGCAATTAAAGTTCATGTCTGTCAAGAATAGTTTCCACTATCGTTGATGAGGACGGAACGCCAACCGTTTTATGTGAAACTTCAATACCTCAAAGAATCGTCCGAGTTTATAGTTATGAAAGGATTTGTACCATGCAAAACGGAAACCATATATTGACCACTGAGGAGCGAGAGCAGTTTTGGGAACATGGCTACTTAGGCCCTTATAGGCTTTGCAATCCCAAGGACATGCTCAACATGCAACCGGAAATCGAGAAGGTCCTCGAGACCGATGCCCCAGACCACAAAAATAGGGTACATAATCGGCATCTCGATTCTCCTATAATTCACGATCTCGCCACGCATCCGGCTATCGTCAACAGGATGGCATCTATCTACGGTCCAGATCTCCTGCTCTGGCGAACGAATTTTTTCGTTAAGGAACCGGGGGCAAAAGAGATCCCATGGCACCAAGATTTCAACTACTGGCCCCTCGAACCACCGATCATCATTTCAGCGTGGATTGCCATCGATTCAGCGACATTGGAAAATAGCTGCCTCCAGATCGTCCCCGGTTCACACCGAAAAGTGATACCGCACGTGAAAGCGACCTCGGATATGGCATTCGGACAAATGGGGGACCTCGGATTCGTTGATACCAGTAGTGCTGTCAACTTAGAGATGCAACCCGGCGAATTTGTACTCTTTAATGAACGCACCTTGCATCACTCGGAAGCGAATCGATCCGATAAGCGACGGATCGGATTGGCAGTCCGGGTTATCCTTCCAATTGTTAAAGTTTTCGATTGGGATGCGCCGAGACATGAACTCATTGTCATTCACGGCGAAGATCCTGTCGAATTCAATAAAAGGAGTTAGTTGACAGCGGTTTGTAAGTGACGGTCAATCATCATTAAGGAGTCGTTCTATGAATCATCAAATTACGCTGGCATCCCGTCCAGTAGGGTATCCAAAAGAATCGGATTTCAATTTAATCGAAGTCCCGATTCCAACACCAGAAAACGATCAAGTCTTGTTGAAAACTATTTATCTCTCCGTTGATCCGTACATGCGAGGGCGGATTAATGCAGCAAAATCTTATGCCGCCAACGTCGAAATCGATGAAGTAATGGTAGGCGGTGTTATTGCCGAAGTTATCGAATCAAAACATCCGAACTTTAAGATCGGTGATATCGTTAATGCGAATATCGGGTGGCAGGAATACGGTGTCGCTGCCGGGAATGAAGTGCGAAAAATTGATCCGACAATCGCACCCATCTCAACAGGCGCAGGAATCCTCGGTATGCCCGGATTGACGGCTTACTTCGGTTTACTCGAAATTGGGAAACTCCAAGAGCGAGAGACCGTATTCGTTTCTGGTGCCGCAGGTGCTGTCGGTTCTGTCGTCGGACAAATCGCCAAAATTAAAGGATGCCGAGTCGTCGGTTCCGCTGGAACCGATGAAAAGGTCGATTATATTGTTGATGAACTCGGATTTGATGCCGCTTTTAATTATAAACGCGTTACCGATTATCACACAGAACTCCAGAAACTGATCCCAGACGGTATCGATGTCTATTTTGATAACGTCGGTGGAGAGATTACGGATGCTGTTTTCCCCAATTTAAGAATCAATGGACGGGTCGTTATCTGCGGACAGATCTCACAATATAACTTAGAGAAACCAGAAATGGGACCGCGTTTCCTCTGGCACATGATTACCAAACGCGCAAGGATTGAGGGCTTCCTTGTCTTCGATTTCGTTGACCAGCACCCGAAAGCACTCGTACAAATGGCAGAATGGCTGCGACAGGGTAAACTGAAATATCACGAAACGATCGAAGAAGGTGGGATTGAGAGCGCGCCCGCCGCATTCATTAGTATGTTAAAAGGTGGAAATATCGGGAAACAACTCGTCAAAATCGCGGCGTTAAACGCTTAAGCATGATACAGAGATGGCGAGACTGCTTGTCTCGCCTGTCTCTAACGGTTCGCTGGAACTAATACCCTTTCTGTTTATCAATCACGCTGAGGAGCGGTTTGCCGACGAGAAGGCGTTCTAAATTATCACAGAAAAGTCCAACCGACCGATCCAATCGAATCGGTGAACCCCCCGCGACATGCGGTGTAATAATCACATTCGGCAGGTCCCATAACGGGCTATCGGTAGGTAGCGGCTCTTCAGGCGTGACATCCAACCCCGCGCCGCCGATGCTGTCTGAAGTGAGTGCGCGGAGCAGTGCCGGCCCGTCTACAATCTTGCCACGCGTGACGTTGATTAACAACGCGTGTGATCGCATCTTTTCAAACGCAACATCGTCGAACATACCGTGCGTCTCGGGTGTCAGTGGCGCACAGATGACGACAACATCTGATTCTGAAAGCAGGTCGTGGAATCGGTCCATCTTCCAGACAGCGTGAACAAATGAAGGTGCATCGACTGTTTCAGGGTCAACAGCGATAACACGCATATCGAACCCTTGTGCCCGACGTGCTACATCAATCCCAGTGCCGCCGAGTCCAACGATACCGAGCGTCCGGTCGCTCAATTCCCATGTCGCGTGTCGGATAGACATCCGGTTATCCCACGTCCGCTCGCGTACCGAGCGTCCGATACCTCGCAGGAGTCCGAGGATCAATGCCCACGCCTGATCCGCAAGATGCGGTCCAACAAACCCTTTCGCGCTCGTCAGAATAATATCGCTGCTAACGAATTCAGGGAACAGCAATCCGTCAACCCCTGCCGAAAGCACTTGTACCCATTTCAACTGCTCCGCTTTTTCAAAGAGCGAACGGTTGAACCCACCGAACACAATGTCAGTGTCTACTATTTCACGCATGGCATCTTCCGAATTCTTCGGTCTCACAAGCGAAAGTTCGTCAGAAACCGATTCAATTTGCTGCTGTTGTTCAGGTGTAATATCGGTGTTAATCAAAATTTTCATGTTGACTTCTCCTGGGTATGGTGGTATCCTATAGGGGAGTGGTTCATAAATTGGATTGCGAAATTACATGCTACCCTCATGGCTAAATACAAAATAGCGAAGGGCTTGCGAAAAAACACATTCTCAAAAAAGGAGAATTTTATTTTCATGAATCTATCTTTTACGTGTTTCTCTAACCGATGTGAACGGGGTCTATTTTTGCCTATCTTGGCAATCGGTATCTTACTAACTGCGGTCTTCATCGCAAGTTGTGGCGACGAAGGCGACACGACCGAAGACACCACCGGTATGACGGATATTGTTCAACCGACGACAACGCCTGAAACCCAACCACCTGCTGTTGGCGAAGAACCAGTAGATGCAGTGGTCATTGAAGAACCTATTGTTGAAGAACCGAAGGTCTCTTTTAAAGACGATATTCAACCGATCCTCGCGGAGCGATGTACTTTTGCAGGGTGTCACGCCGCCCCCGCTGCCGCAGGGCTTGACCTTACCAAATACGATACCTTCAAGAAGGGCGGAAACGGCGGTGCCGCATTCGCCGCGGGTAATGGGAAAGGCAGCCTTGTTGTCAAACGCCTTGACGGCACTCAACCACCGCAAATGCCGATCGGGCAACCCCCATTAGATGCTGACGCTGTTCAACTTTTCATTGATTGGATTGATGAAGGTGCCGAAAATAACTAAATCTGAGCGACAGCATACCACTCTTGTCCTTCTCTGTCAAGCTGAAAAGGTTGTCAATCTTTGGCATTATCCATCTAAAAGGCGCATCCGTGATGCGTCTTCTTTTTTTATAAGGTAAAGACGATATGTTTATCGCCAGAATCGGGCGCATTGCATTTTATGCACCCTTTCGGTCTCCAACACGCGTTACTATATCATGAAGCCTTATTTTTTATATATTCGGAGGGAGACAGATGAAAGAGAGTGATGCTGCATTAATTCAACGAACTTTAAATGGAGACGAAGGGGCGTTTACCACGCTCGTCAACAAGTACCAGAAATGGGTTCACACGCTTGTCTGGCGGAAGATAGGCGATTTCCATATCGCTGAAGAACTCACGCAGGATATTTTTCTCAAAGTTTACAAAAAGTTATCGACGCTGAAACCACCAGACCGTTTTCCGGGGTGGCTCTATGTAATTGCGGCGCGGCACTGTATCACATGGCTCCGAAAGAAGCGGCTATCAACGACATCCCTGGATGCGATGCCCACAACCGAGCTAGAGGCGTTATGCTATGAGCGACATGAGGCGGCGTGTGGCGAAGAAGCATCTATTGAACACCAGCGCGAACTCGTTAAACGTCTGCTCCAAAAACTCCCAGAGAGCGAGCGCACCGTTGTAACGTTATTTTATCTCGCAGAAATGACGAGCGAGGAGAT
>JAJEET010000006.1 GCA_022820835.1 Candidatus Poribacteria bacterium | reverse complement strand
ATTTGGATCAGGTTGCAATTGATCCATATGTAAGAGTTCTCCGATTGTAAACAGTTTATCGCGCACGACAGACCTGCTAACTTCATTAACCGGGGCAATTACCGTATTTCCCTCGTGTACTGCAACCGCGAGAATAGAATCTACATCCAAGTGTTTGTCCTCAAGAAGTTGCGGACTGTGACTGGTAGTAATCACCTGTTTCTTGTGGGCGGGGTACCTAAACTCATCAAGCAACGCCCCTGTCATTGCAGGATAGATCGCGATTTCTGGTTCCTCAATTCCCACGAGCGGCACCCGCTTTTGCGCGTCGTGATTTCCCTGAGACAGTGCTACCAGAATCCCTAACAAACGGAGGGTACCATCAGACATATTGTTTGCAAGAAATCGCCAAGGGTGTTTAGCTCCCGCTACATCCTGCCTGAACGCTAGTGTTTCCTTGCCCCCAAACTTTTTAATTTCTACACCACGAACACCAGGAACAATAATTGCTAAATATTCCTCAATGTCTTGCTTCACAGTGGGTGATAACTGATTAAAAATACTGGTAATGTTACTCCCATCGCGAAAAAGCATATCTCCAGGGTCCGGATCTTGAAGATCCCGAATTTTATCGGGATTGAAGTTGTAAAATCCCATCCGAGAAAATGTGTCATAGACAGGTCGAAATTCGGGCAGCCCAGACGCGTTTACCAAGTAGAGTCGATCGAATGCAGCCGCCGGTGCAACTTCCACACTCGTGTCGGTTACACTGCCACTCTCAACACGGAAGTATGCTTCTGACGTTAGGCACGACTTGTTTTGAACGCTACACTCTTCAGCCTGGACCTCGTAACCCCCCGGCGGACGCTTCCTAATTTGGAAAGCATAGTGCCCCGTAAAACCTTCAGGCAACACAACAAATTCAAGACGAATACTAAAATGATTCGGATGCCCGCGAGAACGACGACAAACATCATTGATACCCCCACGATCGCGTATCGCATGGCTCAGGGACGAATTCAACGCATCAGCAACAAATCGCAGCGCATCAAGAAAATTGCTCTTGCCCGAACCGTTGCGTCCGACAAGAAATGTCAAGGGCCCCAACTGCACATCACATGCAGCAATGCTCTTATAATTCTTTAGAACAACTCTTGTAATAAACGTTGAGTCTTTCATCTCGTTGGACCTCTGCTGTAGGAAGGGTTTGTAACCCCAATTTTATGCAGAATTACGCCACCGGAAACCCATCACCAGTGAGCGGTTCACCGTCCGAAACTTCGATGGTCGGGACGAGGATATGACCCGGCGATTGCGCGTTGTTATAGCGGACCCCTTTTGCCATGAAAATCATGACAAATGCTCTACGTTGACGATCCGTGATGTTTGGCGGCGTACCGTGCCAGTTGAGGCAGTGATGAAACATACATTCGCCTGCTTTCAACTCCACCGGAACGCCGTGACTGATGTCCAATCCGCGTCTCTCTGTCCACGGGTTCGGCGGCGGTTCGCTTCCCTCTTCACTCGCTTTTGCGGATGCTGTATCTAATGCCGCTCTGGCTGCCACTGAGAACCGTTCATCTTTGTGACTCTTCGGCATGACGTGCATGCACCCGTTCTCGACTGTCGCATCGTCCAAAGCGAGCCAGCAGCTCACGATATTTGGCGGACTCAGGGGCCAAAAGAAGAAATCATGATGGAACCCGAAATGTCCGTTATCTTTTGGGGGTTTGGAGATAATCTGATCGTGCCAGAGACGGACTTCGGGTGTATCAAGTAAGGCGCGTGCTGTTCCTGCAATAAGCGGATTATGGATCGCTGCCTCGTAACTGGTTTCACGTTTCCACATATTGACGTACTGATGGATTGCGCGGGGGTGACCACTACCGCGATTGAGTTTATCTTCGCGCCGATCGTGTCCATATTTGAACTCCGGTGACGAGTCGTCGCCTTCGTTGAGCTCAAGTTCAATGACCGCATCTAATCCAGCACGCATCGCTTCAACGCCATCGCTATCTAAGACCCTACCGAATTTGAGATACCCATTTTCCTGAAAAAAATCGATCTGTTCTTGTGTTACCATTGTACCCTTCCTTTCCAATACAGGTTTGAAACTACTGATAGTTGAAAAATTTTTGGAAAAATGTCTGCATCACACTGAAAATAAAGGATATAAGTTTCCGTATCAAACACAACAAAAGTACCAACAGGTAGTATGTGAGATATAATTGAGCGACTATTATAATGCCAACGGCAAAAAGCTTTAGTATCAGTAGGAAAAAGTATATTATCGTGTTTTTATTTATGGATTCAAGAGGCAAAATAGCAATAAAAACAAACCCGAAGCATGCTATTATTAGAACGGAAAGACTTGTGAAAAATTTTTTAAAGGAGAAGGGTTCGTTTTTATCCATTTTTCTATACTTCTGGGCAATTTGTAGGCGTATGTGTACTGCCTTTAAACCTACATCTAAATGGGAAACTGGTGATTGCCTGCTGTCAATCCGCCATCAATGACAAAAACCGCACCCGTTGCGAAACTGGCTTCATCGGAGGCGAGGAACAGCGCGGCGTTCGCAATGTCAACGGGTTGTCCGATCCGTCCTAACGGATACCACGGTGTGATTTCGTCCAAAATTTGAGGGTTGCGTTCAAGCATCGGCTCCCACACTTCGGTTTGAATTGTGCCGGGACAGATACAGTTGATACGGATGTTGTCCTTGCCGTGTGCGACTGCCATGGAGCGTGTCAATGCGATCACACCGCCTTTCGCAGCGGAATAGGCATGAATCGCCTGCAATCCGATGAGTCCGTTGACAGAAGCGATGTTAATAATACTGCCACTACCATTCTGTTGCATCACGGGAATAACCGCGTTGGAACAGTGACTCGTCCCTCGGAGGGCAACTGCCAAGTTCGCTTCCCAGTTATTGTCCAAGACATCGGCTGTCGAACAGATGGCGTTGTTGACCAAAATATCAACTGTGCCGTAGGTATCAACAGTTTCCGCAATAAGTCTCTCAGTATCAGCAGCACTGGAGACATCAGCATTGACGAACATCGCCTCACCACCTGCATCAGTAATCGCAGCAATAGTTTCAGCACCATTGGCATCATTTACGTCATCAACGACGACTTTAGCACCCTCTTCAGCAAACCGAAGTGCCACTGATTTGCCGATACCGCGTCCTGCTCCTGTGACAATGGCTGTTTTGTTATGTAACCGCATCTTTGGTCCTATGTCTTTTCGTGAGAGTTGAGGATATTGAAAGACAGCTTTTGCATTATAGAATTTGCCACGTTCACCTTTTGAAAAATCATATTTTGCTTTCATCTAATCTTCGGGCAGGAGACCCAATGCTTTAGCGTTGGGAGGAATGCCCGTTCCTGTAGTTGAAATTCAGTCGTGTGAGGACTCTAAAACTGTTTCGATTCGCACCTGTTGTTAACCGTTTTCCGGCAAGGTTATAGATAGAAAATAAGCCTTTTGCATTGATACCCGATAGACGCGTGAGTCCATATTTGGCGTGCTTGACAAGCGTGTTCTTGACGAGTCCGTTCGCCAACACCGTTCCGCCATATCTTGAACGAATCCCGCCCTTTTTCGGTTGCTCTCTATGTAACGTCCTTCGCCGAATCGGTATTGGCGATATACAGAATATATCCCTGTTCTCCGGTATGCTATCACCACCAACAGTGTGATATGCCAAACACCAACTATCAACGCAGTGTGCGTCAAAGGTTTCCGATAGTTTCTTGCTTGACTTTTTGAGTCCTAACCGATCGCGTATCTCCTTTGTTTCCCACCCTTGAAGTGTTACCAACTGCCAACGCGTTTTGATTTCAGTGTAGAACCACTGCTTACCGACTTCAAGCGGGCTAAAGGATGTGTTCCATTTCTTGGCGCGTTCTATCGTCCGGGCTTTAATGTCCTCAACACAGATATGGGTAATCGGATAGAGTTTGGATAACCAATCAAGAATACGGAGTTTCCAGTCCCATCTCGCACGCGTGCCTGCGGGAATACGGTCCTTATTCGTAAGGCGGTTGGTTCTGTTCTTTCTATTTCCACACTTTCGCGAACGTCTGCCTCTGCGAAGTTCTCGTCTTTTTTCAACCTTCTTACCGACTTTGTTGTGGGCATCTGCTTCAACGTTGAGATAGGTGTGGGATTCCGACTTCACAGTAAAGCCCTCTTTCTTACTGCCGGGGTCTACACCTATGGCTATCTCTTGCGTATAGTCGGTTTCTGGTTCATAGTTGAGCCGAATACAGAATATACCATTAGACCAATAAGGCGTTGCCAATCCTTTCTTAATCAGCATACCTGCCTTGTTGGGTTTTGTAGGCATCAACTTCTTGCCTGACTTACTTTTTACAGGAACAAACATAGTTTGTAATCTCCCTTTCGGGTTATATGTTGCCCCATCCAGATCACGTCTCAGAGCGGGTATAGACTTGGGGAGCATCCATACCATCTTCGGGTGTGCCACCACCAGAGACGCGATATCTTACTGTAGTCAACTGTTTAACTTGTGGGTCCCCGTGTGGCTACGGATGTTCACAAGCCCAAGTCTTTAGACTTGGGTAGTTGACCGTATACACCGTCAATTTCCGAAGCGATTCCGATTACGCTCCTACAAGCAGCCTGCTAAACGAACCTATTTGCAATATGTCCCTAATGTTGCAGTGTTTGTGAGATGAAAAGTTTCGTGCGTTCGTGCTGTGGGTTATCAAAGAAATCTGCAGGTGCTGCTTCCTCTATGACCACCCCTTCATCAAAGAACATGATCCGATCAGCGACTTCTCGTGCAAAACCCATCTCATGCGTAACAACCAGCATCGTCATACCGGAGTGTGCAAGCTCACGCATCACGTCTAACACTTCCGAGATCATTTCGGGGTCAAGTGCGCTTGTCGGTTCATCAAAGAGCATGATCTTAGGCTCCATCGCCAATGCTCTTGCAATTGCGACGCGCTGCTGTTGACCACCCGATATTTCTGCGGGGTATTTATAGGCTTGGTCAGCAATATCCATCCGTTCTAATAAAGCCAAAGCGGCTTCTTCCGCTGCTTTTTTGGACATCTTCCGAACTTGGATTGGGCCTAAGGTGATATTTTTTATATTTGTCAAATGAGGGAATAGGTTGAACTGTTGGAAAACCATACCGACTTCCTGACGGATCAGATTGATATTCCGGAGATCATTGCTAAGCTCGATGCCATCAACAATGATTGTGCCGCGTTGATGCTCCTCGAGGCGATTAATTGTTCGGATAAAAGTGGATTTCCCTGAACCTGAGGGACCGCAGATGACCGCCCTTTCACCTTTTTTAAAAGTAGTGGTGATTCCTTTAAGGACGTGAAAATCATCAAACCATTTGTGTACGTCTTCACAGATAATAATTGGGTCATTCGTTATATTTTCGTTTTCAGTCATTTTTTGATTTCTCCTTCAATCCTAACAAATTCCTAATGTTTTCCGACGCCTAAGTCTGCTTCAATCTTCTGGCTAACATGAGACATTGCGTAAGTAAAAATGAAATAGATGAGAGCAATAAATAAGAATACTTCAGCTTGCAGCCCTGTCCACTCTGAATTCCCAAGAACACTTCTGCCTATCCCTAATAGGTCAAGGAGTCCAATAATAGCTACTAAAGATGTATCCTTAAAAAGCGAGATGAATTGTCCCACAATCGCTGGAATAACTGCTCGTAGTGCCTGTGGTAGAACGATGAAGAGTGTCGCTTTGGGATAGGTAAGTCCCACTGCTTGTGCAGCCTCAACTTGTCCTTGCGGAATTGCTTGAAGGCCCCCACGCACGTTCTCTGCCATATATGCAGCAGAGAAAAGCGTTAGTGCAATCATAGCGCGTATAACTTTATCAAGTTGAAAATCACCCGCCATAAAAATCGGCAGCAATACATTACCCATAAACAGTATGGCTATCAACGGCACACCGCGGACCGTCTCTATATAAACTGTAGAGACCCATTTTATCGCTGGCAGTTGACTTCTCCGCCCAAGTGCCAATAGCACACCCAATGGAAAGCAAGCAACGATCCCAACAGCAGCCAGAATGAGTGTAAGGAGAAGTCCACCCCAAAGTGTTGTTGAGACGGTGTCCGCACCGAAACCATGCAGCATCATCATAGTCCACGGAAAGGAGAGTACCCAACCTACCACTACCCACTGTTTCCAATTATCCTTGTTACGTCCAATAGCGAAAGATACTGCAAGGATAACAGTTGCTATAAGTGTTTGTTCTCGAATAGATGTGGCAAAAGGTAAAAGGAGTATGATCGCACCAAGGCAACCGATAACAACTGTAATTTGTCGAGTCAATCCATTCCATATACCGGCACTCAGTCCCAATAATACTGCTAACCCATATATCACATAGGAAACTCTCCATATTTGTTCTAAAGGATAAGGACCAATCGAAAATATTTGCAAGTTCGCAGGGATGACTTGCCAATTTGCCTGCGTAAACACCCAAGTCAAAACTCCCCTAAAGACAAAGAAGAGAAACACAAGTGCTAAACAAGTCAAAATGGTATTATACCATGTATTAAAAAGGTTATCTTTTAACCATTTCACAGGTCCTTTTTTGGTATCTGGGGGTTTGACTTCTTGTGTAAATGTAAGATTTTCCACTTTTCTATCCTTTTCGTATCTATCTTTATCTACCAATTCGGGTTATTCTATGGTTATACCAATTCATGAAAGCGGATGTCGTTAGGCTCATTATCAGATAACTCACCATAATCATCGCGAAGATAGGAATAGATTGTCCCGTCTGAGCCATCATTATTTCTCCAACTTGAAACAGGTCAGGGAAACCAATGAAAATTGCAAGGCTGGAGTTCTTGGCAAGGTTCAGATATTGACTGGTAAGCGGCGGCACAATAACAGGAATAGCTTGGGGTATGACAACTAAACGCAGGACTTGTGATTCTTTCAGACCGACGGATCGTGCAGCCTCCCGTTGTCCCTTTACGACTGCTTGTATACCGCTTCTCACAACTTCTGCAATAAAGGCACTGGTATAGACTGCGAGTCCAATTAAGAGTGCTGTGAATTCTGGTGAAAAATTCATGCCACCGACAAAGCCAAATCTTTGCAACTCAGGTTGTAATAATTCAAACGGTACTTCTGGTGTTAGAAACCATCCTACAATAGCAACTGCTAAAAAAATGGGAGCAGCAACCCACTTTGCACCAAAAATTATGTTGGAGATAAAGGAAGGACGATCAGTCTCGTGAAGTTCACGAAACTGAAAGAAATAACGGTATGCTGCAAGACCAAGCACAACAATAATCGCTAAGATGATACCAGCTAAAAGATACCACACCCAAGGTATTAATCCTGCTGTTCCTTCAAGTGAAGGAAGATATACGCCCTGAACGTTTATGAAGATACTATCAAACAAACTAATACTCTCACCCACACCGGGAAGTACCAGCATTATTGCATACCAAAACACGATCTGCAATACGAGCGGAATATTACGAAAACATTCTACGTAGACGGATGCTATTTGGCGGATGAGCCAATTGCTGGAAAGGCGAGCAATTCCAAAAAAGAAACCGATAACAGTCGCACAAAATATCCCTAATATACTTACCTTGAGCGTGTTAACAATCCCCACCCAGAATGCCTTGAGGAATGTTTCGGAAGGATCAAAATCAATTCCTTCGGATAATTCAAATCCTGCTTCACTGTTTAGGAAAGTTAGATCAAGTTCTGTGCCTTGCTTGCTGAGTCCGTTTAGCATATTTGAGTATAGAAATACTGCTAACAGAATGATGCCGATAATGAAAAGTATCTGAAAAAATACTTTCAGAAACCGAATGTCTCGATAGAATGGGATTTTGTCTGATATGACCTTAGGTGAATTATCTTCCATCATAGTTATAAAGGTAGTGTTCTGTCCAGTTACAAGTTGTGGGTTATTTTCTTTGGTGTATAGGACGAGGGGACCTCGTTCCTACAACGAACGAATCCATCTACGATTTAAAGGTGGACAGAACAATAGTAGATGCGCGCCTAAGTCGGCGCGCATTCAAGATGGAATTCCTGAAAAGTACGATCTAACGGAACGGCATAGAGTAAAGCAGTCCTCCTTGCGTCCACGGTTTATTAATGCCACGAGGTAAGCCAATCGGAGTTAGGTTACGCTCAAAGATTTCGCCATAGTTACCAACAGAAATAATAACCTGCTTCGCCCAATCTTTAGGAAGCCCAAGTTTTTTACCCATTTCGCCGGATTCACCTAAAAAACGTTTGATCTCGGGATTTTCAGTTTTAAAGGTCTTGACATTTTCCTGCGTAATATTGTGCTCTTCTGCGAAAAACGTTGCGTAAACAACCCAACTCACAGCATCATTCCACTTATTATCACCGTGAATAGTGAGGGGCCCCAACGGTTCCTTTGAGATAGTTACATCCAGGATAACGTGATCATCTGGGTTTTTTAGATCTTTACGCCGCGCAACAAGTTGGGATTTGTCACTGGTGACGACATTCACCCGTCCTGCTTCATAACTATTGTAAAGAGTGTCAATGTCCGCATAACTAATCGACTTGAACTCAAGTCCTAAGGAACGCATCGTATCCGTAAGGTTTAACTCGGTTGTACTTCCAGCAGTGACACCGATGCTCGCTCCTTCTAACTCCGTAATCGATTCGATATTAAGTGATTTCGGTACCATGAAACCTTGTCCATCATAAAATGTCGGTGGCGCGAAATCAGTACTCAACTCAGCATCACGGCTAAGCGTCCAAGTGGTGTTTCGGATTAAAACATCTATTTCACCGGTTTGAAGGGCAACGAAACGTTCGGCAGCATTTAAGGGCACAAATTCAACTTTGCTGGGATCGCCAAGAACGGCTGCAGCGATTGCACGTCCGAAATCCGCATCAAAACCGCTCCATTTGCCATCTTCACCGAGGAAACCGAAACCCGGTAAACCGCCGTGTACGCCACAGACTAATTTTCCTCTGTTTTTAACTTTGTCCAAGACACTCCCGTGATCGTCGGCAAGTAGGGGTGTCACTAATGAAATCGCTAAAACTAATACGGAAACTCGAAACAAAAATTTACGCACTATAATCCTCTCTTTTATAATGTGACCTCTATTGAAGAGATCGTTAAAATGTAGCGATTTGATGTAGTTCTGTTAGCATTAACAGTTATATAAAAATCGCATTTATATCTTAAGAAAAACCGTTGTTATCTTTTAAAGATTGTATCAGACTACCTTTATATTGTCAAGCAATTAATGGAAACCAGCAAAATGATTAAGTGATCCGGTTGTTTCGACGTGTTTGTTGGTTGCTAATGACCGATGACTTCTCGTCAAAACTGCCCTATTTCGTGCAGCTGGGTCCTGAAGTATGCCCTATTTTGTGCAGGACTTTGCGGGATCAATGAAATTTCTATCCGTACGGTCTCACTCAGATTCGGCACGAAAATTGCTATATTGGGTTCAGTTTTCCGGTAGATTAACAGTCATTTTTTTGACAACTAAAAATTGACCATTTTTCCGGTGTCAGCTGCACTTGACATATTTTAAAAATCTTGTTAGTATATTCGGAACTAATACTTGGAGGAGAAAAAAATGAAGAAGTTCATAATTGCAGAAATCTGCGTACTGCTTGCGCTTGCTGGCGGGTTTTGGCTGGGGCGTGTCACAGGCGGCAGCACCAGTTACGAAGACTACTATGACAATGCAGATAAGGCGTGGGCAGCGGCAGAGGCACTTGACAACCCGCCGATAGAGCTTGATAGTCCAGATACAGACCGTTTACGGAAGGTCAGAGCCGCATACCGCGAGGTTTTCGATGAGTATCCTGACAGCCGATGGGCAGACGATGCCATCTATCAACTTGCTTCACGCATCCCACGCACCGATGAAGAAGCATTTGCGCTTTTCCGTCGGCTCATCAACAATTATCCTGACAGTCAATGGTCAGATGATTCAATGTATGCTATCGCTTTTGCCTCTTATCAGATTGCAGAAGAATTAAAGAAAACCGGCACACTTGAATCTCTTGATGCCTACTATAACCGGGCACTCGCGCTTTTCAATCAATTAATCGCCACATACCCCGGCAGTGAACTGTCGGAGCAAGCGCAATTTAATACAGCGATGTGCTACTCTGGAAAAGGCGAATTGAACCTCGCCCTCTCAACGTTTGATGCCCTTCGAGAACCGTTCAGTGCCAGTCCCCTTCTCTACCAGGTTTTATACGCTACCGGCGAAATTTATCTCAAGATGCAGGAGTATGAGAACGCACGCGTCGAATTCACAAACGTCGTCGATTCTGGTGATCCTGATCTGGCTCCGTTCGCGAGTTTCGGAATCTCACAGGCTTATTTTGCGGAGGGAAAATATCAGGAGGCAATTGACGGCTATCAGAAAGTCATTGATCTGTATCCGGACACCAAAGCCGGACAGGATGCACATTTCTACATGGGGTGGGCTTATGAAAGACTCGGTAAGTATGACGAAGCCATCGCCCAGATTGAGAAAGGCATTGGATTGTTCCCACGTAATGAAAATGTTGCTAACGCACAGGTTTACATCGCGCAAATCGCACTCGTCAACGAAGATATAGGGACCGCTGTTGACGCGTTTCAAAAAGTGGCGGATAATAGCACCTACGATTATGATACCCGACGAATGGCACAATATTCAGTCGGCAAAGTTTATGAAGACAACGACGATACAGATTTAGCCGTCGAAGCTTACCAGAAACTGCTCAAGGATTTTCCAGAACCGCATAGAGAGGCATCACATCAGTCAAATAACATCACTGAAAATTATATCCAAAGCCTAAGAAGTGCAGGCCCCTAATGCTTGTTCAAGATCAGCGCGAATATCTTCAATGTCCTCTAAACCGATGGAGATTCTGACCAAGCCGTCCGTAATTCCGATCTGCTGACGGATTTCTGCTGGTACGTGTGAATGCGTTGTTGATGCGGGGTGGCAGATGAGTGTCCGTACATCTCCAAGGCTGACGGCAAGCGCGCAGCGTTCGAGACGATCGACAAGGTTTTCACCGGCGGTGCGTCCACCTTTCAGCTCCAAAGTAATCATGCCACCGAACGCTTCCATCTGCTGTTGTGCGAGTTCGTGTTGCGAATGGCTCGGCAGTCCCGGATACCGAACCCATGCCACTGCCGGATGTGTCTCCAAAAACCCCGCAACTTGCACCGCATTCTCGCAGTGCCGTGCAAATCGAAGGGGCAGCGTTGTAATCCCGTGTAGTGTTAACCACGCATTGAATGGACTGATAACTGCCCCAAAGTTGCGTAGTGTCCCTGTTTTAGCGTGCGTAATAAATTCCTTTTCTCCGACAATTGCACCGGCAATCACCGCCCCCGTACCACTCAAATATTTCGTCATGCTGTGGACGACGACATCAATACCGAAGGCAATCGGTTGCTGCCCACACGGTGTCGCGAATGTATTATCAATAATTGAAGTCACTCCGTGTGCTTTCGCAATCTCGGCAGATGTCCGCAAGTCGATCAGTTTCAGCAGTGGGTTTGTTGGACTTTCGAGATAGAGTACTTTCGTATCCTTCCTGATCGCGCTTTCAATTTGCGATAGGTCGGTGGCATCAACGAATGTTGTCTCGATTCCAAACCGTCGAAGGTCTTCATTGAGAATTTGGAACGTAGCGGAATAGAGGTTTGCCATAGCGACGACATGTCCACCGTCAGTTAAGGCAGTCAGTAGTGCCGTGCTGACGGCTCCCATTCCGGATGCAGTTGCAAGTGCAGCTTCGCCTCCCTCCAAGACAGCGAGTTTCCTCTCTAATACCTCCTGTGTCGGGTTACCCCAACGGGTATAAACATAGCCGCTCTCTTCGTCTCGGAACGCTTCCGCACATTCTGCGGCTGTTGTGAAACGGAAGGTACTATTCTGATAGATAGGTGGTAGTAGAGGTATCCCGCTTTTTTCGATGGCGGATGTATCTCTTTCACCCGCATGAATCGCTTGCGTGGATTTGCCTAATTTTTTCTCAACAGTCATTTAAATAAACTCCCAAAAAACCTACTTTTGATGCTTGCGCGAAAATCACATCCTTACTTCAAGTTCTCGATGTCCTGACCTTCAAGGGCTAACAATTGGCGTTTCCGATCTAATCCGCCGCCGTAGCCACCCAATGCGCCATTACTTCTGATGACACGATGGCACGGAACAAGGATTGATACAGGATTAGCACCGACTGCGTTTCCAACAGCACGCACTGATTTCGGCCGACCGATCTGATCGGCGAGCCATTGATACGTGCGCACTTCTCCATAAGGAATTTCCCGAATCGTCTTCCAGACGTGCTGCTGGAAATCCGTACCGTATGCTAATTGTACCGATATCTCAGCGAAATTGATCGGTCCGCCAGCAAAATAGAGGTCCAACAATTTAATCGTTCTGGTGAGAACAGGGCGCGTTGGGGAGAAGGTCGATCCAGATGAAGGTGCTGTTTCACTAAAGAAAGCACTCGAAATACGGTTTTCTTCAGCGATGATGTCTATCCAACCTATAGGGGATTTATAGCAAAAACTGGGGATACCGACAATATTTCTTAATTCTCTTAAACCGTCATCACCACCTAAGGCATTGGCGGTAATTTCTAACGGATTTGATTTGCTCATTTTACGACTCCTAAAATTTTGTTAAAAAGTCACTTGACTTTATGGGTGTTATTACGATATGCTATACCACAAATTATGGCTATATTTGAAACATCTGACCAACTCTATGGTTATATCAGTGAGTTGTTTGCAGAAATTGCGACCTTACCAGAAGCGCGTGAGGCACTGAATACCTTGACGCTGAGTGTCCAGTTTAACTACACCGCGCCTGATTGTATAATGACGCTAACGGCAGCGGATGGCGAGTATCACATTATCCGTGGCGCGTGTGATACCACGGCACCGGATGTTGAACTCACTATGACAGGTGATGTTGCCTACAGGTTTTGGACAGGCGAACTTAACGTCATGGCTGCCCTTACGACACGCGAAATCGGTGTCATTGGTTCCCTAGGTAAAGTGATGCGCCTCGCACCGCTCATTAAGACTGCCGTTCGCTATAACCGTGAGCGAGAAATTAATTGCGATTCTTGACACGCAAGGAGACTTCAATGGAAACCGACAATGCATTAGAAACAGTTGAACCTTATGTTACGCAGTTGCGGGAAGAAGGCTGGTGCGTCTTGGATGGCGTTATTCCCGCCGATGTCGTTGGTGAAGTGCGTGAAGAAGTTGAAACCTCAGAAGCCGACTATAACGCATTTAGCAAAGCGCACGGCAGATGGGAACGCAATGTTATCAGTTTCATGCCGAAATTTGCTGAGCACCTCGCGAATGACCGACTCCTGACGACTATCCGTCAGTTGTTAGGACAACAGGTGCGTATTTCGCAGACCGAATATAAGATACGTCCACCGCATTACCAATTGGTACGGGCATATCACTCTGATTTCCCGTACGACCTGAATCAGAAATGGCATATCTCTCAGCCGTTTCCGAGTGCTGTCATCGGCATCACCACCCTCTGGATGCTCTCCGAGTTTACGACAGAGAACGGCGGAACTTGGATTGTACCGAAAACGCATATAGACCTTCGGAATCCGAGAGGTAAGGCGGACGGTATCGGCGACCGGAACCCACTTGACGGTGAAATGCAAGCCATAGGGAGTGCCGGTAGTGTACTCATCATGGACAGCAGGATTTGGCACTCCAACGCCGAAAATCCGAGTGCTGGTAAGCGGACTGCGGTTGTCGTCAGATACGCACCGTGGTGGCTAAATTTGGAACTCTTCGGGGTCAACACTGCCACGATTCCGGGTGAGACGTTCGATAAGTTCCCAGAGGATGTCCGATTACTCTACGAGCACCGCGCCGAAAACCGTGAACCGACTGTCTGGCTTTAAAGGAGTAGGTGCTATATCAAAATAGTAGGCGTACATCGTATGCCGTAACAGAAGGAATTTCTTATGTCCACAACACTTGTACACATCGGTGTCCGCACGACCGACTTGGAGAAAAGCATCCGTTTCTGGCGCGATGCGCTCGGATTGCAAGTCTTTTCAACGATGAACGGTTGCTACGATCTTACCGATGGTTATCACAATTTCCGAGTGTTTCAGCACCGCGGTCCCGAACGTCCGAGACATGTCGGTGGAATGTTAGACTACCTTCATATTGGTGTCAGGGTTCCGAATTTACGGGAAGCCGCACAACGGTGTGAAGACCTCGGTTTTGAAATCACTTGGGAAGGTTTAGACGGTAACAAACCTTACGATCCGAATTCGGACGAACTGCCTTCAGAAGCCTTCAAAGTAGAAGACCCGGACGGCATCGTTGTCGATATTACCGAACAGGATGACCAATGGCCCGGTGTCGATATCGAAAGCAAAAACTGAACCTTTAATCCTCCGTAGGCGTGGCTCCCCGCCGCGCCACCAACACAATTACTCGTCACCACCACCTAACAACCCCAAGCGGAACAGGTAATAGAGCAGTGTCAGCAGGCTCGTTACTGCTGCAGCGAGGTAGGTCAGGAAGGCAGCGTTAAGCACTTTACTGGCGTGTCGATTTTCTTCTGGCGTTAGCATTCCTGCTTCGTCCATTGCAATTTTTGCTCGTCTACTGGCATCCCATTCAACGGGGAGCGTTATCAGCGAAAAGACAACGCCTACTGCAAAAAGTCCTACGCCGAGCAGTAGGAACGGGTGTATAAAGAAACCTACCATTATCAGGATATAAGAGAACATTGAGCTGAAATTCGTCGCGGGGACGAGAGCAGTCCGTAAACTTAACATTCCATAGCCGTGTGCATCCTGCATCGCGTGCCCTGCTTCATGGCAAGCGACTCCTATTGCAGAAAGCGATTGGCTGGAATAGACATCATCGGATAGCCTGAGTGCCTTTTTAGATGGATCATAGTGGTCGCTTAACCAGCCACCAGAGCGTTCAATTCGTACGCCGCTGACACCGTGCCGCTTTAGCATCTGATCAGCAGCCTGGGCACCGGTCATTCCACTACGCGATCCGACTTTTGAATACTTTGAGAATGTCGATTTTGTGCGAAACGTCGCATATAGAGACAAAGCAAGTCCGGGCGCGAGAAATACGAAATACAGTGGGTCAAAGAAACCTAAAAACATAATAATGCCTCCTAATTCTGTTTCTGTTTTTTTTATTATACTGTTTATTGTGTTAAGGAAATTATACGGGATATTGCCGTGAAATTCAAATCATTTTTTTCACACCTGAAAATCTCTGTATTGACGCTATTCGGATAACGTGTTATACTGCCAAATCAGAATGTGTTTAACCTATTGGAAATGAGGAAAAACAGATGCTTAAAATAATTGATACCCACCAACACCTCTGGGATACTGAAAACTTGGAATACCCGTGGCTTGAGGGGTTTGATCTGTTAGGGAAACGATATACGGCAGAAGACTATCGCGCAGCGATTGGCGATCTTAACGTCGTCAAATCCGTTCACGTTGAAGGGGATCCGGCTGAAACGGAAGTCGTTAAAGAGGTAGCGTGGCTCACGGAAATCGCTGAGACAGATGGGATGATAGGCGCAATCGCAGCGGCAGCACCGTTGGAAAAACCGAGCGCTGAGGCTATCCTTTCGCAACTTGTCGGATTCGGACTCGTTGTCGGCGTGCGCCGGATGGCGTGGCACCACCCGGATCCGCAGTTCTATGCGACACCTGAACTGATTAACGGTGTGAAATTGCTTGAGAAGTTTGATTTGTCCTTTGAACTCTGTGCAAATCAGGTGCAGCTGCCCGCGGCGATTGCGTTAGTCAAAGCGACCCCAGATGTACGGCACGCACTTAACCACTGCGGCGGACCGGATATAAAAGGTGGACAATTTGAACCGTGGGCAACGCATATCCGTGAACTTGCTGCTTTTGAGAACGTCCACTGCAAAGTATCGGGAATCGTGACGACCGCAAGCGAGGATTGGACGCGTGAGGAACTCAAGCCGTATATCCGGCATCTGGTGGAGGCGTTCGGTTATGAACGGCTTATGTTCGGCAGCGATTGGCCCGTCTGCACGCTGGCGGCGACATATCGGGAGTGGGTAGACGCACTCTTGTGGGCTGTTGAAGATGCCTCAGATGCCGAAAGAAACAGACTTTTTTACGAAAACGCTTCGGAATTCTATTCGGTATAGGGTGGTATCCCTAAGAGGAGCACTTTATGAAAAAAGAGATACCTTCTGGAAAAGTTCCCAAATCCCGATTGCCTGGTGAGATGGTTGAAATAACATCCCGCAACCAAGAAAGGCGTAGACCTATACCGCGTCCGAATTATACAATAGAAGAACTTTTAGCCAAGGTCCCAGAACCCAAAGTCCGAAAACCCGGCATTTCAGAAGAAACAGACACTGGACCGCCAGTGGGTGAGGAAAATTGGTAAATGCCAAGCGAATTCTAATAATTTTTTTTAATTGGCGTTCTTTGGTCAATGCTAAACGTGTTCCTTCTATTATATCTTGTGGTTTCTTCCGTTAACTCTATTAGATTTACACATTATTGAAGGCAATCCTAAGGAAACATTATGCCGAATCAACACGAAACGACAATTACAAATCACTTGGTGAACATTCTGCGAAACATGCGTCACGGCTGGGAAGTTGAAACAGCAGTTCATGCTTTCATTAAAGGCAACAGTGAACTTGATGCTATTGTTGTTGAACGCGGCAGAGAACCCGTCGGGATTGAAGCAAAGTACGCTACCACCACCAACGCTAAAAATCTTATAGCACAAGCAGAGACAAGACTTATGCTTGAACTTGAAACCGAGTACCACGTTGTTGGAAAAACCCTCAACAATGTCATGGCAATTCTATATCCTGATCGGTTTAAGACGATGGCGGGGGCGGATATCAATCCAACGCTCCGCACAGCCGACGACCTCCAATACAAACTTGTCAATACTGTCGGTGATACCGTTGCACACTTTCCAACAAACGGATGGGCAGTCGGCACCGTAGGAGACATCGCAAATGCGCTCCACATCGGGGCAATGCCGAACTCTCATCTTGAAAATGCTGCAGAGCAGATGGAGAAAAGTATCAACAAGGCAGCCTATCTGCTTGAAGATGCCATTGTTGAGCATCCTGCTATCGGCACAAAAATTGAGGCAATTTTGCACCAAGAGGTCTTCTCTAAAACGGAAGATAACACAGCAGAAAAACCGAACGGACAGACCCTGCGCATGGCAGCCTTGATTATCACCGATGCTTTCGTCTTCCAAAGTTCCCTCGCTGGCAAAACAGAGATGGAATCTGTTCGTTCGCTCCGTCAACTCCTGCCTACAATTGATTATGCCGATGTTATTGAGGACTGGAATACAATTCTCAAGGTTAATTACCGTCCAATCTTTGAAGATGCCCGTGGCCTTGTTGAAGCACTTGCAACGGACGATAGACTGGTTAAACATATCTTAAAACTCCTATGTGAGGCGGCTAAGGATCTCGTTGATACTGGTATCGCGCAAATCCACGAACTCGCGGGTATAGTGTTTCAAAAACTCATTACTGATAGGAAATACGTCAAGGCGAACTACACGCTGCCGGAGAGCGCGGTCCTGTTATCGACGCTTGTGATGCCTGAACTGCCGAGAGGTAAACTTCCGAAGGTGGCGGATTTTGCTTGTGGAACTGGGGCACTGCTCAACGGAGTATACCAGCGTATACTGTCCTTGTATGAACAATCTGGTGGAAACGGCAAAGATATTCATCAACGAATGTTGGAGAAGAACATCGGTGGTGTAGACATTATGCCGAATGCGACACACCTCACCGCGGCTGCGCTTGCAAGTACGTATGCAGGTGTCAAAATCGGAGGCACGCAAATCGTAACTGCACCTTACGGTGTAATGGATAATGGTAGTTACGCGATCGGCTCATTGGAATTGCTTGACGATATAAAACTATTTGACACCGAGGCTGAGCAGATAGGCGGTGAGGAAAACACCGTCGTTAAACTCCAACAGACGTTCCCACACGGTGATATTGACATCGTTATACAAAACCCTCCCTTCACCAGACCGGGATCGGATAGCAATACCGATGTACCAAAATCTACTTTCCAAGGTAGTGATCGACCTAAGGAAGAGCAGAAGTTGATGCAGGCTGCATTGAAATCTAAAAATACAAGCGTAACTGATGGAACTAACGGCTTCGTTTCTGCTTTCATAGACCTTGCTGACAAAAAACTGAGAGACGGCGGTACAATGGGTTTCATTTTGCCACTAACAGTGTTGAGGTCTCCAACTACGCAGGAACTTCGGGATATATGGGCAAACGAATACCACAACGTAGTCGTGATAACTATGGCGCAGGCAAAAGCAGAAGACTGCACATTCTCGGCAGACACGACTATGGCAGAATGTATCGTTGTTGCAACGAAAAGTATAGGTGAAAACACAGGACGCGGGAAGTTTGTCTGTCTTGCTGATAAACCACACAGTTCTCTTGAATCTGTTGAAATAGCAAATCGGATTAATAGAAGCAAGGAAACACGAAGGCTTGAAGATGTCCCTAACGGCGGTGATACGATTAGCGTTGGAAACACAAACAGCGGTCTAATGTTGGACTGTCCGATAAAAGATGGTGTTCCGTGGATCGCAACACGAGCAAGATCCATGGCATTATTACAGATGGCAAACAAACTGACAATTGGGAAACTGCATTTTCCGATGTCAAGAGAAACTTTACCGATTCACATTTGCCAAGTACAAGATATTGCAAGGGTGGGTTCCGCAGATTCTTATAGGCAAAAAGACGGTCCGTTTATTATGGTTGAAGATTATGAGCCAAATAGCGACGGTTATGACGCATTGTGGAAAGTTGACGCACCTTTACAACGTGCTATGATGGCGGCGCCAGATTCTACTGCGATACCACGTTCAAATAACAATGCTATGGTCAAGCGTGTTTTAGACTGTTTCAGCAGAACGCACTATCATATTAATCTGAGATTTACCTCAAATTCGGTTATTTCTTCTTTGACAGAAAAGCCCTCCATCGGTGTACGTTCAATGATTAACGTTTTGCTTAACAACTCGCGGGACGAAATCACGTGGACACTCTGGTGTAATTCAAGTTTGGGATTGTTCTGTCATTGGGCACATAGCAGTAAACAACAGATGGGCCGCGGCACACTACGCCAACAAACATTAGAGACACTACCGACGCTGGATGTCCGTGAACTCTCCGATGAGGCGTTAGCAAACGCGGATGCTATCTTTGAACGTTTGAAGTATAAGCGGATGTTACCTGTCAATGAGTGCGCGCATGACCCTGTACGCAAAGAATTAGACCGTTATCTACTAACTGAGATTTTAGGAATTACGAGCGATGAAGTGCTAAAATCAATGCAGACGCTACGTGAGATGCTCTGTGCTGAGCCAAGTATCCACGGCGGAAAGAAGTCTAAGTGCGACCTTGATGTGGAGTTGGCGAAACTTAAGCAAAAAGGCAGCCCTTTTCCGAGCTGGTATCTTGAGTAATTCCAGAAATACGGTGTTGGTCGGAATGATGATGTAGTCCCTATAGCCAAACTATTGCATTGGGAGAAAAGCATCTCGTCTGAGAACTGAGAGGTGTTGTGGAATCCTAAAGTCTAATTTCGTTGGGGTGTTATGCACATGCCGCCCCTACGGGGCTGAGGTTTTTGGGCACGCGCTGCTATAAACATACCGTCCCTACGGGACTGAAGAGATTTTTGAGATCTTCAAGGTTTCCGTGCAAAATCCGGTTCGGTTGGGAAACCGAACCTACCGGGCCTGGGTTCGAGACGGTTATTTTTTTAAATTGACACCTATATAGTGCGGTTGGGAAACCGCACTACCGCGAATGGCAATTACCCTCAGCGCGAATTGTTTTTAGCTGGTATTTCTTTTACCTACTGCATGCTGAAAGCCGAGAACCGTGTTATTGAACTGTAATCAATATCGGCTCAACGCCTTGTGTCTCTTGGATGTGCTGCTTGAGCTCTGTTGCCTCCGAGCGTTCCGTAAATGTTCCGATCGTTACCCGATGCATCGTTCTGCCTTCAACGACAGCCGTATATATCTGCACTTTCTCGTCCGGATACATCCACGCCAAATTCTCAGCCAGCATTTCAGCGTTGCCAGATTCGGCAAAAGAACCAACCATTAATGTCAGACTTGCTGTTGATGGGACAGATACTGTTACCGTGACCGATTCTACTATCGGTTCAGGTTCTGTTCCGAGTGTGAGCTGCGCCTCTTGTGTGCTCCGGTTACCAGCGATGTCCTGAACGTGCAGCTTGCCAATATAAGTGGCAGCGGGCTGCGATTGAACTTTTGCTAAAGTAATCTCCTCTGGTGGCGTGCCATCCCCCTCTACCTGTTCGACAAGTGTGTTCTCGGTATCGAATATCTCAAGTTTCCAATGGGCAAGTGGACTCATATCCCACGTTTTCACACTGACCGTTGTCGCTGTCTTTCCAAAGAGTTCTAACGTTGTCGGGATAAGGTCTACGGTAATTTTCTCGCTGTCTTTTAGGTGCGGTTTCCCTTGTGCGTTAAGGAGGTGCAGTTGAATTTCGTAGTTGCCATCTGGAACCAAGTTGCCTGTGTTTGCGATACCGTTCCAGACAATACCTTCTTTAGGGAGACCTGTGCCAGTTTTTTCCCAAACACTTTCGGTGTATTCATCACGGATGTTTAACTGCCACTTTAAGGTGTCGCTTGCCATTCCTTGTGAGTTTTCGGTTTCCGTGAGCTGCAAGCGGAGTGTTGTTTCGTCAGCGATGCCGTCATTATTCGGTGAGATTACTGGGTTTGAAATCTGCAATTCTAACGTTGTTGTTTCAGCGGTGAGGGTTGCAGGCATTAAAATCGGTGCGGGTTCTTCTTGTACCTGTACCTCTTCTGTTTTTGGTGCTTCAGGAGGCGTTTTTGCTAATACGGGTGCTGTGTTCCCTCCACCCCAACGTAGGGTTGCGGATATCCAGTGTACGCCATTCTCAAGTTCGCTGCCGCTAACGTAAGCGTAATCGAGTTGTCCGGCGGAATTTCGGAAGCTGACACCTCGTGCCAATTCACCTTCCAGGAACCTTTCGGAATTCGTTAAGGTGGTATAACCGACGCGGAGTCCAAAATGTCCGTTGATGAGCCAGTGCTCTGCACCGATATGGAGTCGAAGTCGTTCTGCCCAGTCTATGCTGTTCTCACCGTGGACAGCGAAATCGGCGGAGAAAAGCGTGTGACTGCCGAATTCGTAGGTTGTACCGAAACGCGCTGCTAAGGGGGCACTCTCAAGGAGAACACCGTTTTCTCGTATACCGTTGCTGAGTTCGGAGAAATTGACTCCGACCTTCACCGTATCACCCCATTTTTCCAGCGGGTAGGCAAACTGCATCCCTAAATCTACGCTCCATAAGAAGTTCGTTCTTATAGGGTTGTTGTTTTGATAGTAGCGTAAGTTCGCACCTGCCGAGGCGTTTTGTCCAAACGCAAGACCGTAACCCAAAAGCACAATCTGTGTAGACTCATTCGTATCGTTTCCCCAACCGTCAAGCCATGTTGCGAAAGATAGGTTGCCTAAGTCTCTGTCTGTTATACCGAAGGATTTTGGGTTCGCGGCGACAGAGAATGCCTGTTCGTTGCTTGATGCGCTACCCGGAAACGGCATGCCTCCCATGCTAACTTCTACGCCATCCATAAACCCTAATGAAGATGGATTCCAAAGGAAACCGTTATTCGCTGAGGGACCTGCCGTGAATGCGCTTCCCATACCGACGGCTCGTGCGCTTGCACCGACAAAAATATCGCGGTGTGCGATACTCGAAGCTTCTACCGGAACGGATACGGCTACCAAGATGATCGCAACTAAGCCGATCGTTTGTGCGATTCGCGGCAATGTGCTTTGTCTGTTACCTCTAAGAAAATTAAATTGCATCGGATACACCCCACTACTGTTCTCAATCTGAATAATATGTCTATTTCCACTATCATAGGGTAAACGTTTTCAGTCCTTATGATATATTTATCTAAAGGTTTAACGATGAATTCATGGAATTGGATACAGACGGGAATTTGCTTTTTTATTCGTAAAGGAATTTGGTGGGCTTGGAAGAGCGTCACGAATTCAAACGGTTGCAGTAAAGACGCTATTCTTCTGGTTCGGTGGCGTATCTGAGAGCACCGTCTGCATCCGTGAACCGCAGATAGAGACTCCAATGCCAGCCGTTCTGACCGCTTTTACATAACACCGCGTTCCATCCTGCTTGCAGCTGGCACGGAACTGCATCGCTATCTGGACCTACGCTCCGAAAACCGTCTTTTCGGTGAATCTCGGTGCCGTTCAACCAGACTGCAACGGCTTCATCACTCCCTAAGAGCAAAACAGTATCCGTCACTTTTGGCGCGTAGACGTAGCTGAGCGCATAGCCGACAACGTTTGTATCGAGACCGATGTTTTTTCGCAAATCTAACATGCCATCTGTTTCAGCAGTCGCTTCTCGCCAACTGATAGATTTCCGCTCAACTCCTTCGTAGGTAGCGTTCAGATCAAGGTCTGTTTCAGGCGGGTAGGGTGTATTGACTGTTCTAAAGTCTTTTCTCGGAAAGGGACCTAAGACCTTATATTTTTTTACAAACGGCGAAGCGTGCAGCAGTTGGAAGGAATCGATGCCGATCTTGTCGCCTGTTGCTTCTAATGCTTTCCCCACGCTTTTCAGTGTGATACGGTTCTCGCCGCCGTTCAGTTGCGCCGTTCCTAACTTTACCAGTGTCCCGGCTACCACTTCCGTGGAATAACAGTCGTAAGTACTACCAACTGTGATGCCGTTGACAGATAATTCAACGCGCCCGTATTCTTGCCCGCGCGTTAAAATAGCACTGATTTCATAGATGTTTCTGTAGGGTACATCTATCGGTACGGTTAAAGTGGCTTGCTCATCAGTATTCTGTGGTATGAAAGCGACATGGCTTCCACCCATATCGAGGCCTGCTGCGAGATAAGTCTCTACTTGAGCCGTTGCCTCCGCTGATTTTATCGCTGGGAAAAGTGTTACTGCGGATTGTGTCTCCTTTGGCGGTAACGGCCAGGCTTTTTCATACCAGAACTGTGGGAGATAGTAAAGGTCGCGCGCCTCATTTGTCAGAACGAGATCGTTGCCATCAAAGCAGACGGCTTCTCCCTGAAAATTATGTCGTAGGAACCAAGGGGTGCCTTGAATCATTTTCGACAAATTACTCGCTGTGCCGTGATATACCCAGAGTGCATCGTAGGTGCAAACAACAAGGCGTGTTCCGTCTTTGGACACTCCGGCACCCGTTACGAATTTCGCCCCGACGAATTCACCAACCTTTTCCAGCACCTGTTTTGTATCGGCTTGCAGTGTTGGAAACCGGTAAAGCACAGCGCGTTCCCGCTCTTTAGAAACGATATGTGGAATCCCTTTAACAACGAAGAGTCCTTCGGCATCCACATTTTCGTTTGGATACCGGTATGGATAACTCGCGATAACTTCCGCCTCCGTTTCGCTAAACGGGTCCGGCTCGGCAACAACGACTACTTTCAGATCCTGACGCAGTCTACTGTTATTACCGATCTCGCCGATCCAGAGCTGATTTTTGTCATCAATACCGAGTGCTTCCCAATCGAAATTTCGGGAACCCTTTACTGCTATTTCTCGAATAAGTTCGCCGTTGCGTTTTGTAGCGTAAAGTGTGGCGGGGTTACCAGAATCGTTGAGCGTCCAGTAGACACCTTCAAACTGCTGACTTGCGACGATGCCGGAACTCTCTCTAATATCGGGGTGTGTGTATTTTCCTGCGGGTTGCCACGGCGGTGTGTCGATAGCATCTGGCGGTACTGCCGTAGCAGTGTAAAGTCCGATGACAATTGTGAAAGTCAGTAGATGGGATAGTAGTTTCATCAGAGAGTGCTCCGATTCTAAGCGTTTTGGAAATCTTGCTAATCAATACCTAACTGACGAACAGCAGCACGAATCGTTCCCAATTTCAAGTCACGGCTACCCCAATCTGGAACAACAGTAATGCGTTGAGTGTTGGGATTAACCATTTCCGGTGTGATCCACCGCCTCTTCTCTCGCGTTCTTGACAACCGAGCACCGTTAACTTTCGAGTAACTTCTCGATATCTCACGAGGCAGATACCACCGTTTCCAGCCACACGGGACCCTTTGTGTCCGGAATCTGTGTGTTCTCCCGCAATGACCGTCCCATCTCTTGATATAATTCGAGGACTGCAGCAAAAGCGTCTTTGACATTCTCTAACGCCTCACCTAATGAATCACCCTCGGTGACTAACTCAGGCAACAGTGGAGAGGTTACTGTATATCCACCTTCAGGTTGAGGGGTTAGAAGAAGTGGTATTTTGTATTCCATCAAAAATCCTCTATCTCTCGTAAATTTTCATACGCGCCAAATTCAGAGCATTTCTTGCGTTTCCTTTTAGATCCTGATCAATTCTCTAAAAAGAATAATAACGCATCTGGTAAGCAGATGTCAACTAAATTTTACGGTTTTGAGCAGTTAGTCGCGATTGGGAGATCACTCCTACATAGGAGAGTTCATTGGTTTTGAAATTACGAATACGGGAAAACTCAATACTTCCGAGTACACAAGTAAAACCAATTGACAAACAAATGTTGTTGGAATAAAATAGCAGTCAACGCTTATTATTGAACCGGAGCACGTGTGATAAACGCATCACAGAATCCGGTAAGGAAACCATATCCTTTATGTCAAATCTAATCACTGAAGCGCAGGCGTTAGAAACCGAAGGCAGGCTCGCCGAAGCCATCCAAGCTTATGATGATATCCTCAACACGACTAACGAACCACTCACCCACGCGCTTGCCAATTTTCGACTCGGGACCATCTATCGCGGCTGGCGAGAACTCTTCACGGCACAACGGTTTTTAGCGCAGGCACACCAACTCGACCCAAGCGATACCGACATCCGCGATGCAGTCGCCGAACTCAATCTCTATTTTTCAGAGAATCGGGAATCGGTCGCTGATGAAATGTCGCGCAAAAACAGCGACCAGATCGTGTCGCTTTTCCGTATCGCTACAGGGATTAAACTCCTGACGATGGATAAGCCGGTGCAAGCCTATCCGTTGCTGCAGAGTCGTACCAAAATTTTTCCGAACGCTGCTATGGCGAAGCACCTACTGACCGATATTCAGATCACGGAAGATGAGCGGAATTCGGCGATCAATTTTCTATTGGAAAGGGAGTGGCTTACGAACACTGGAGCATCGCTCTATACAATAACGGAAAAGGGGTTGTATAACTTCTATATTGAACTGGCGCAGCTGCACATCGCCAACACTGCTTGGACGGAAGCGGTGATGTGTTATGAGCAAGCATCTTGGCTGTACCCAGAGCAAAAGATTCCCTGCTACTGGCTCGTTATTTGTCATGTCGGAGCGGACGCGTGGGACAAAGCGGTTGCGATTGCTGCGGACCTTCCTGCCGATGTGCCTGAAAGTGTAGATGCTGTTGCCTATCATACCGCAGTGGCGCAAAGTTATCACCATCTTTATGAGACCACCGAAGACGATGATGCCAAACAGCGCGTAATTGCAGCCTGTGAGGCGGTATTGCGTTTGGACAAGAAGGCGAAGGCGATTTCAAAGCTGCTCGCCTCGTATCAACCGAAAAAGGCGTGGTGGCGTAGGTAATTAGGATAGAGAAACGCCGTTGACAAAAACGGAAACATCTGATAAAGTATCACCATATTTCGTGGCTTTGTAGGAGCGGTTTGTAACCGCGATACCTTCAAACTATATCCTAACTTGTGGAGGAAAAAGATGGCAGCACGTTTAGCAATAGAGGGTGGAACGCCTGTTATTCCCGAACCTATACCCGGTGGAATGCATGGACCCAGTGTAATAGATCAGCGTGAGATTGATGCCGTAACCGAGGTCTTGCGTAGTGGTAAACTTTTTCGGTTCGTTGAGGATTCAAATGTAGGCAATTTTGAGAGCGAAGCAGCGGCGTACCTCGGTGCCAAACACGCTTTGATGGTGAACTCAGGCACCTCGGCAATTATCTGTGCGCTCACTGGTGTCGGCATCGGGCCGGGGGATGAAGTGATTTTACCGGGCTACACCTTTATCGCAACCGCTGCCGCTATTGTGGGTGTCGGGGCGATTCCAGTCATAGCAGAAATTGACGATTCGCTCGGTTTAGATCTCGCCGATGTCGAACGGAAAATTACACCGCATACCAAAGCCATCTTACCGGTGCACATGCAAGGCGTGCCGTGCCGACTTGAGGCGATTGTCGAACTCGCGCGGAAACACAATCTCAAGGTTGTTGAAGATTGTTGTCAGTGTGTCGGTGGTCAGTACAAGGGAAAGTATGCTGGAGCATGGGGTGATGCAGGCTCGTGGAGCCTCAACTACTACAAGGTAATTTCTTGTGGAGAAGGTGGACTTGTCTTTACCAACGACTACGATATCTATGAACGCGCAGCGTTTGCGGCAGAACCCGGTCTGCCGATGTGGATGAGCGATTCTGAATGGCAGAACAAACCCTTCTCACGGCAGTGCTATCGGACAAGCGAAATTTTGGGGGCAATTGCACGTGTACAACTCTCGAAATTAGAGGGTATTTTGGGACATACACGCCGACTGAAGAAAGCGTTCACCGCAGAACTTGCCGACGATCCGAAAGGATATATCCGACAACATGTTGATGACCCCGTAGGTGAGTGTGGGATTAGTGCAGCGATTATTGTGCGTGATGTGGAACTCGCCAAGAAATATGCTGATGCGCTCAGGGCAGAAGGTCTCAACGCCGGGACTGCCTATAATGAGGGTTTCCCCGACCGACATATCTATACCTATTGGGATTCGATACTCTTCAAACATTCACCAGATGCGTCAGGGTATCCGTGGAAGGATCCGCGCTACAAAGGGGAGGTCGAATACTCGCGAGATATGTGTCCGCAGACGTTATCTATCTTGGGGCGCGCGCTACGGTTCGGCTTCAATGTGAATATGCAGGAAGAGCACGCACGATTAATGGCAGCCGCGATTAATAAAGTTGACGCTGCGCTCGGATAGGGGAATTTTATTCTCGTGAAACCGGGATGATGTACGTACGCCGTCCGACTTCGGTGAAACCTAATTTTTCTGCGACTCGAAGCGAGGCGAAATTGTCTTCACCACAGCTCCAGACAGGCACTTTACCTTTTGCTTGTATTTCTTGGGCGACGAGAGATGCAGCGGCGGTCGCAAATCCATTTTTACGCCACGTTTCTACGGTAGAAACCCCGATATCGGTGTGTAGGTCTGTTTCCGCATAGGTATGTGCGATGGCGACGATGTTACCGTCCACAACGGCACCAGCGGCGATGCCTTTTGTTACCATCGCTTCGTGTGTGTTGTAACCGTTGCCTTGTACTTCTGCGGGGGCTTTCGACAGACACTTGACATCTTCTAAGCTCAGAAGGCGGACCGCCGCATTCGGATAGCAGTGAACAGGCTCTAAAAGTGCGTGGTAGACATCGCCGTAATAACGGACAGATGTATCGGTGTCTGCTTCAATAAGTGCGCCGAGCGGTTTGGCGCATGCGGTATCTACGTTTATGCATCCCCAGCTATTGGTGGCTTTCAGCAGTTGCCACAAAGCATCGGCATCGCTACCGAAACCGCACGGTTCATCTGGACAGTATGCATCGAAAACAAGCGCGGCGGCTATTTCCGGCTGTGTGCCAGCGACATAAGCGTCGCACATTCCGGACTTTAGACGAGAACCAGAGATAACAGTCATCGGCGTATCACCGATAACATCAGCCAGGACGAGACATTCTTTAGGCGTGAGTTTAGGCATTGTGTCAGCCATCAGTCATTAGCGGTCAACCACTCTTCTGAAAACGGATAGCTGACTGCTGATAGTCATTAAAAAACCTTTATTATCCAGAAACATGGATTTAACCGAAAATCACCGTGAAGCAGATCGCTTATGCGCGAATACGCCGCAAAACGGCGACTGGATTTAATAAAAAATGAAGATTACGATCTTGGGTTCAGGCACCTCAACAGGCGTTCCTGAGTATAAATGTGAATGTGAGACCTGCGAAGACGCGCGGGATGTGAACTCAAAAAACTATCGAACCCGCTCGTCAATCCATATTGAGAAGGACGGGAAAAACCTCCAATTCGACTTGGGACCCAACTTCATGGATCAGATTGTCCGGAATCGGATTGATCGGATAGATGCTGTTATCTTTACGCATCCTCATGCGGATCATATCAGTGGGACAAACGACATCGTGATGCCGTGCCGGAAACAGCAGATGGATATGCCCATCTATGGTCCCGAGCAGACAATGAACACCTTGCAGCGTAACTTCTACTATATGTTCACAAAGGAGACGTTCCAAGGCGGAGGCGTTGGACATCTGCTACCGAACGTAATTAAAGAAAAAGAGAGGTTGAAACTGCACGGCTTCGATATTGTGCCGATTCCGGTGGAACACGGGAATGTTGACACTTTCGGCTATCGAATTGATAACTTCGGGTATCTACCGGACGTGAAACGCCTGCCGAAGGCATCGCAGGATTTGCTAAATGGGATAGAGGTGCTTGTCATTGATGCGCTGAGTTTTAATCCGAGACATCCGACACATCTTTCGGTCGGGGAAGCGTTGGAGATTAGCAACGCACTGAAACCGAGGGAGACCTATTTCACACACATTATGCATCGGCTGGACCACCGTTATTTCCCGGATCAGTGTAAAGAGATGGACATTGAACTTCCAGATAATGCCTACCTTGCTTATGATGGTCAGGTGATTCAATTGTAGCCTTCAACCGTCAGCCATCAGCCGTCAGTTAAGAGGTTTTTGATTATAGTGACATTGAAAAATAATAAGACACACTTTGAAAAACGGACGAGGAAACCTCGCCCCTACGAACTGTCTTCTGTTATAGTAAAATCGGAAAATAAATGAACACTTTTACGAAGATAACCCCCCTAACCCCCCTTATCAGGGGGGATAAGATGGGAATCGCTTCGATTTGATGTGTTTCAATAATTATGGGCTTTACTATTTCTTTGCTGATGGCTGACAGCTGATAGTTTTCTATATTCTATCGTCCCCAACCCCCTTGTTGTGGGGGTCTCCGTTGTTGCAGAATAACCCGATCGCCTTCGGTGACACCGCTTTTGATAACCACTTTCGTCTCGTTTTGCATACCGGTTTCAACAGGCGTTCTCTTACCTGTAAGACTTCCATCGTCTATCATGACGTGTTTCCCACTTGAGATACTTACCTGTGCGCGGGCTCCGTCGGCTTCCTTTTTGCCTTTCACGAGGAGCGATACCGTCGCGGGTCCCGGTGTAATCCCCCGCTGCTTGCTATCCAAGCTGAAAGTGACGCTGCCGCTTCCGACACTTTCAACCGTGCCGTTAAAAGTTTTCTCGCTGATCGTCTGCATCACAATCGGTTGATTCGCTTTGAAGGGAGAGGTGTTCGCTACTTGTGCGTTGACGGTCACGCTCTTTTCGCTGATGACAGCGTCGATGGGTGCCATTAGCACATTCGGTTCCTCGTAGGTGATGATGTCAACATCCGTACTCATGCCGGGTCTGAGTTCCTCCGGGGATCCGAGTACTTCTATCATGACTTCAAAGGAGATGATGTTATCCTGTTGCTGCCCACTCGGCGAGATTTCATAGACTCTGCCTTCATATATTTTGTTTTGATAGGCATCAACCTTGATTTCCGCCTTCTGATTGTCATCCAACCGTTCCATATCAACTTCGTTGATGAAAGTCTTAACGACCATTTTCGAGGGGTCAACGATTGTCATGAGTGGCGGACTTTGCGAGAATGCGGAACGTCCGGAAGTCACAATCTCACCGACTTCAAGTTCGAGAAGTGTGACGATACCTGACATAGGGGCTTTGATTGTCGTCCATTCCAGTCGTTCTGCTTGGTTCTTTAGTGTACTCTCGCGTCGAAGTTGATTGGCTTGGGCACTAACTTTGGATTGCTCCGTCAACAACTTTTCATTCTCAAGCGTGCTTAAGAACTCGTCCAGCCTGGCTTTAGAATTTTCGACGCGGAGTTTCGCTTCTTCCTCTGCGTTCTCCCGCGTCTTTTTGAGATCTTCAAGGTTCTTCTTTTGGTTTTCCAATATTAACTCGCGTGAAGCAATGGAGGTTTCACGTACTTTAATGGTTCTCTCCTGCGAAAGGATCGTCTGTTTCTGTGATTCTACCCGTTTTTGGGCGTTTTCATATTGAACCTGAGCATTCACATGCTGCGCCTGTGCATCTTCCAACGCTTTTTTGGAAACCAGTCCCTTGTCATAAAGTTCGGTGTTTCGGTCGAGCTCAGATTTCGCGTTGTCCAATGAAATCTTGGCTGAACTCAGCGATGTCTCTTGTTCGGACAGTGTAATGTTCGCCTGATCAAGCGCGATTCGAGCCTGTTCCAAGGCGATGTTGTCTTGGTCAAGTGAGTTTTGTGTTGTTAGAATATCTGTTTCAGATTGGTTGATTTGCGTTACGGTTGAGGCTTGTGTCGTCTCATAATTTGCCTGCGAGATTTTGTAGTCTGATTCAGCCTGAACCAACTGGCTTTGCAGGCGTTCCTTTTTCAGCTCGATGTTCAACTCGGCCTGCTTGAATTGTGCTTTAGCGGCTCGGACATCCATTTCCGCTTGGTTTTTCTCTTCGACATAAAGTTCTGGATCGAGTTCTATGAGTGTTTGCCCTTCTTCCACAGGGTCACCGTTTTTAACATGGAGTTTAACGATTTCACCTTCAACATTGGATTTGACTTCCACGTCAAAAAGGGGTTCCAAGTTCCCTGTGGCACTTATCCGCGTTTGGAAATCGCCGCGTTCAACGACCTCAACTTTCTTCGCCAGAGACGGATCTGGACCGTTTTTGGCGCGTCCGAGCACAACCCAACCGATTGCACCGATAAGGACTATAATAACGGCAACAGCAATAATCAGATTTTTCAAGGCTAATCCCTCCTAAGTATGGGTTATCAATTGTCGGTCATCGGTTATCGGTAAGAAGGGTTTTCAGTTGTGAGTTGCTCGTTAGAGCGAACCTCTTTATCTGAAAACTGATAACTGAAGACTGAAAACTATATTTGCAAATGGACTAATCGGATCGGAGTGCGTCAACGGGTGTGAGTTTCGCTGCTTTATTGGCAGGATACAACCCGAAGAAAATACCGATAGCAGCAGAAACGAGTAAGGCGATCAGCATCGTGCCGAATGAGATGACTGAGGGCCAGTTACTCCCTTCCCAGACGAACCTGGAGATCAGTGCGGCGGTGCCTTGCCCCATAAAGATGCCTAAGATTGCGCCGAGGATACCACCGGCGAGTGTTAGCACAGCTGCTTCAATCAGGAATTGCGTTAAAATATCGTTCCGTGTTGCGCCGAGTGCTTTCCGTAATCCGATTTCCCGCGTCCGGTCAGTAACAGAGACAAGCATGATGTTCATCACGCCGATGCCAGCAACCATAAGAGCGATAGCGGCAATGCCGCCCATCAAGGCTTTCATGACCAAGCCGACTTTATTCGCCGTTGCTAATTCCTCTGTAGCTGTCCAATAGTTATATTCTTCACCTGTGTTGTTGTGTTGTCTCCCTAATACGGTTTTGGCATCCGCTATTGCTATCGGGATGGTATCAATATCAACGGCTTCGACGCGGATACGTTCAACATCTTGACGCCCTTTAAAACGTTGCTGGAGTGTTGTGATCGGAATGATGAAACGGTCGTCCCATCCGGAGGTATCCATTGCGTCGCCTTTCTCTTCCATGACACCGATGACTTTGAGACGCACCTCATAGAGTCCACTCCGTCCGTACCGATACGACTCACGTGCGGCTTTAATCTCTTTCCCAACAGGATCTTCATCAATGAAGATCTCTTCGGCAACTTTTGAACCGATCACGGCGACACTACTCGCTGCTTCTACTTCTTCAGCGGTAAAGAATCTGCCGCTTGAGGTATACCAGTTATGCGACCGGTCGTATCCGGCGGTTGAGGCGACGATACGGGATTCCTTTGAGCGTCCCTTGTAATTCACGTTCCATCCCGGCATATCGTCTTCAGCGACGACATCAACGACCCCACGTGCGTGCTTTAGGATTTCAAATGCGTCTTCGGTTTCGAGGTCTTCGGCGCGGTTTCTTTGCCAGCGTCCTCTACCGCGTACAGCTTCACCGGCTGCGCGGCTCAGCGTCCCGGACTGTTTGTCCCAATCGTCTTTATAGATTTCGACAATTTTCGTGCCGCCGGTTCGTTCAATCTCACGTAGAACCATAGCACTTGATCCGTCTCCGACAGATACCATACTTACAACGGAACCGACACCGACGATAATCCCTAAAATTGTCAGGCCGGATCGGAGCGGGTTACGCCGCAAACTGGAAATGCCTAAAATGATACATTCGAGTAGATTCATTTACTGTGCCTCCTAATCGGTACGTAAAGCTTCGATCGGCGAGAGTGCTGATGCTTTTATAGCAGGATACAGCCCAAAAGAGATGCCGATGATGGCTGAAAATGACACGGAAATCAGTATCCATTGTGTTGAAATGACTGACGGCCATTCAGGAACAATTTGAACGATTTTGACAGCGAGGAGTGCCATGCCTTCGCCAGCGAGCATACCTAACCCGATGCCGATTGCGCCGCCGACAGCACACATTGCAACGGCTTCTATTAAGAACTGTATGAGAATGTCTGCCCGTTTTGCACCGACGGCTTTTCGGAGTCCGATCTCGCGTGTCCGTTCCGTTACGGCGACGAGCATCATGTTCATAATGCCGATACCGCCAACGAGGAGCGAGAACCCCGCGATACTGCCGAGAGCGATTTTTATAACCTTACCGATTTTCTCCAATTGCGCCATGCCTTCGCGCATGTCGCGGAGCATAAAGAAATCATCCTGATTCTTATGTCGTTTCCGAATAACGGCTTTCACTTCCTCAATCGCTTGTGGTACCTCTTCAACGGTGTTCGCATGAACCGAGAGCATGACAATTTGATCGTTGCCGGTAAAGCGTTTCTGTGTTGTTGTGAGCGGCATGAAGACCATATCATCCAGGTTGTACCCGAATCGCAGACTTCGCCCGCGGGGTGCCATCGTCCCAACGACAGTAAACCGCTCGGTAATGCGTGTATGATCTCTTCTGCCCCACCGATCACGGCGATCACCACCTCTACCGATCTTAATCTCTTGACCGACCGGTGAAGCGTTGCCAAATAGAGTCGTAGTGACCTCTTGACCGAGTACACAGACTTTTGTTTCGTTTACAATATCTTCTTCGGAAATAAACCGTCCTTGCTCAATACCCCAATCCATTGCTTCCGCGAACGTGTAGTTTACACCGTTATAGCCTGTCCGTGCTTCAGAACCATCAGAGGCTTGGACGAGGACCCCTCGCCATTCCGGGATTCTCGGTACGACAACTTTCACAGATGGGCATTCCGCTTCAATCGCTAACACATCGTCAAATTCAAAGTATTCGTTGCTGCGATTCGCGACCCACCGGTTGCCTACACGCTTATGCCCGGTTCGATACATCGTGAACTGGTTCACACCGCCCATTTTCTGGGCATCTTGCAGCACAATCATCTTGGCACCGTCACCGATTGCGATCATTGCGAGAACCGCGGCGACCCCGATAATAATACCGAGCATGGTGAGCAGCGAACGGAGTTTGTTGCTGCGAATCGCAGAGATGCCAACGGATAACCCTTCAAATATACGCATTTCACGCCTCCACATTAAAAATATATTTATATGCTTAACTTTTAGACAGAGATAGCGTAAATAAGTTCGCGTTTTTTCGCAATAATTTTTTTGTTAGAAACGGATTCCGCACCTCAAATTCTGGCAAGGCTAACTACGTTTTTTAGACGCAATTACGTTAAAAGGGTTTAGTATTTTCGTATCGTACTGCGATGTATTACTCTGTCCGAAGTGCTTCAATTGGCGAAAGTGCTGACGCTTTTACGGCGGGGTATAATCCGAACAGGATGCCGATTGCTGCCGAGAACGATACTGAAATTAAGACCCATTGTGTAGAGATAACGGCTGGCCATTCAGGGACAATTTTGGCGATCTTGACGGCGAGAACTGCCATGCCTTCGCCGGCGAACATACCTAACCCGATGCCGATTGCACCACCGACGCTGCATATAACGATGGCTTCCATGAGGAACTGCGCCATGATGTCTAAAGGCTTCGCGCCGAGTGCTTTCCGTAACCCGATCTCACGGGTCCGCTCACTCACGGCGACGAGCATCATATTCATAATTCCGATACCGCCAACGAGGAGCGAAAATCCTGCGATGCTCCCCAAGGCGATTTTGATCATCTTACTGATTTTTTCTAACTGTGCCATACCTGAACGCATCTCGAAAATTCCGACAAAACTGTCATCGCCTTTGTGCCGTTTGCGGATAACGGCTTTTACCTCCTCAATCGCCTTCGGGACCTCCTCAACGGTATGTGCATAGATGACGATATCTTGAATCATATTATTACCGGTAAAACGTTCTTGGACTGTAGAGATCGGTATAAAGACGAGGTTATCGTAACTCCAACCGAACCGGAGGCTTCGCCCGCGCGGTGTCAGCGTACCGACGACGGTGAACCGTTCCGTCAAACGTTTGCTATCTCTACGCCCCCATCGATCATAACGACCGCTCCCTTTCGCGATTTTGATCTCCTGCCCCAACGGTGATTTGTTACCGAACAGTTCAGTTGCGACTTCTTGACCAAGCACGCAGATTTTTGTTGCGTTTTGAACATCTTCGTCTGTAATGAAACGTCCTTCTTGAACATCCCAATCCATTGCGACTGGGTAGTTGGCATCTACGCCGTTGTAGCCTGCACGGCTTTCAGAACCGTCAGCGGCTTGGATTAACGTCCCTCTCCATTCTGGAATTCGAGGTGTGACCGCACGTACCGACGGACATTCGGCTTCAATCGCGAGGACATCTTCGTATTCCAAATATTCGTTGCTACGGATGCGAATCCACCGACTCCCTTCTCGTTTATACGTCGTCCGGTACATCGTGAACTGGTTTGCGCCACCTAATTTCTGCGCGTCTTGTAGTACGATGACCTTCGCACCGTCCCCGATCGCGATCATCGCGAGGACCGCGGCGACTCCGATGATAATCCCAAGCATCGTCAGCAGCGATCGCATTTTGTTTGCCCGGATTGCTGACAGCCCGATTGATAGCCCTTCAATTAAACGCATGTCTTCTCCTAAATTTTCGGGAACTTTACGACTATTAAAAACCGTGATATTAGACGTAATTTTGGGAAATAAGTTTATTCGACGGTGTGGCTCTAATAAGAAAAGGCGCGCTTTATCAGCGCGCCTGCAGAAACGGATGTTCCTTGAACGACTATAGTTTACTCGGTACGTAGTGCTTCCTTAGGCTGAAGCATAGAGGCTTTTATGGCGGGATACAACCCAAACGAGATACCGATCGCCGCGGAAAATGAGACTGAGATTAATACCCATTCCATAGAAATAACGGCTGGCCATTCGGGAACGATTTTAGCGATTTTGACGGCGAGGAGTGCCATGCCTTCACCAGCAAGTACACCTAACCCGACACCAATTGCACCACCGACACCGCACATGGCGACTGCTTCTATGAGGAACTGTGCCATAATGTCTAAAGGCTTCGCGCCGAGCGCTTTCCGTAGCCCGATCTCACGGGTCCGCTCACTCACGGCGACGAGCATCATATTCATAATCCCGATACCCCCAACCAGAAGCGAGAATCCGGCAATACTTCCCAAGGCGATTTTAATCATTTTACTAATCCGCTCTAATTGTGCCATGCCTGAACGCATCGCCCGGATTTTGATGAAGTCGTCTTGGTCGTTATGCCGTTTTCGGATAACTGCTCTGGCTTCACTGATTGCTTTAGGGATATCATCAGTGGTATTCGCGAAAATCATAATATCCGAAACCCTATCACCCCCCGTGAGGCGTTCTTGGACGGTTGATATCGGGATAAAAGCGAGGTTATCGTAACTCATGCCGAAACGTAGACTTCTGCCTCTCGGTTGGAGTGTGCCGACAACCGTGAAGCGTTCGGTCAAACGCTCGCGCCGCCTTCTTCCCCATTGATCACGATATCGGACATCCCGCGCGATTTTAATCTCTTGCCCTAACGGCGACTTGCTGCCGAAGAGTTCAAAGGCGATTTCATCACCCAGTACACAAATTTTTGTTCCGTTTTCGACATCTTCGGCTGTAATGAAGCGTCCCGCTCTGAGTTCCCACTTCATCGCTGTTTGGTAGTTGGCATCTACGCCGTTATAGCCAGCATAAGTTTCATGTCCGCCTGGACCCTGAATCAAAACGCCTCTCCAATCTGGAATCCTCGGTGCGACTGAACTCACGGAGGGGCATTCTGCTTCGATTGCCTGAGCATCTCCGTATTTCATGTATTCATTGCTACGGACGCGGACCCATCTTTTATTTTCTCGTTTGTAGGATGTATGGTAAAATGTGATACGTGTCGCACCGCCTAATTTTTCTACGTCATTCATCACAATTTCTTTAGCACCGTCACCGATCGCAATCATTGCAAGGACCGCCGCGATACCGATGATAATCCCTAACATCGTCAGCAGCGATCGCATTTTGTTTGCCCGGATTGCTGACAGCCCGATTGATAGCCCTTCAATTAAACGCATGGTTCCTCCTAAGCGTTTTAATGGATCTATTGGTGTGTTTTTTAATTTGCTGTTTGTTTTTGTAATTTAAAAAATAACAAATGTTATGTTGTCAGATAGATAGGTGTGTAAGCGTACCTATCAGTCGTGTTGCGTATTTCTACGTTCACAACACACCTTTGACGCAATTAACGTTAATAGGTTTATACAAGTTTCATTTGCGGAGTTGTACGGGGGACGGTTCTGGCTGATGGGAAATTGAGTGATAGCGAGGGACAGCGGTTAGTGGAAGGCGGAATTACGGTGTTAAATTCTTAGATTTCGTCCGAGCGACGGTCTTTTGGTATCGAACTGCCATCTCAGGACCTTGTGTTTGTAAGTATTCTTGCTCCGATTGGCGTGCTGCCTCGGTTGAAGGTAGGTACGGGATGTCAATATATGCAGTGCTAATTTGATCGTTGCCCCATTTGTATGCGACGATTTCGCCTTTACTGATGATCAGGTTCATACCGACGTTCGCTTCTACGATTGGGATGCCGTTTTCACGCGCTCTGGCGAGAACGGTCTGATTTTGTGCTTTGCCTTTCGAGCCGTAAGAAGGGATGAGAAGGAATTGCGCGCCGTCTAAGACCAATGTCCGTGCAATCAAAGGATTCCATCTGTCGTTGCAAATTAAGATACCGGCGCGTCCGAAGGGTGTATCAAATGCTCGAATTGTCTCACCGATGCAGTTGAAGTTCCAGGATGGATGTGTGCCTTCAGCGAATTGCGTTTTATGGTAGGTACCACATATCTCACCCTCATTATCAATAAATACAGCAGAATTGTAAACGGAGGTGCCGCGCCGTTCAGCGAAACCGAAGCAGAGGCAGGTCTTGAGTTGTTTGGCAAGCCGACGGAAGCGGTGGATATAGGCACCGTCAATCGGCTCTGCGATGTCGAGCATCGCCTCCGGTGTGGCTCTGTCTTCGATGACATCCATGACAACGTAGCCTTCCAATACACCCTCAGTCGCCAAAATTAACTGTGGGGTATCTTTGGCTGCCTCGAGAAATAAAGCCTCCAATTTTTCGGCGTTGGAGGCTTTATCCCATTTGGTAGGTTTCAATGAAATTGCGGAGACTTTGACCGGTTGATACATTTTAAATTTTCCTTGCGGTTCGATCAGGTGGATTGGAAGTTGAAAGTGCTTTTCCGTAGACCCGCTTTCCACTTCGTTCCAAGCTACATGCTTTTTTGAAACAGCTTCTCTACTTTTCCTTTCGGTTCGGTCAGGTCGGTTGGAAAAACCTATTTTGGATAGGCTGTGTCAAGGGAGAGGATCGCATAACTGGTTGCTAACACAGGTAGTGCTTCCATCCAACGACTGTTCTCGTTGATCCAGGAACCGTCAGGTTTCTGTACTGCAATCAATTTTCCAGCAAGTTCACGGTACCAATCGTGTGTGATGCCTTTGGAATCTACAAATGTTGGTTGTCCGTACAGCCGCAGTGCCTTTGCCATCGTGTGGTAGTTATAGTAAAGTCCTTGAGCACCCATGCCGTAGTTTTCTTCCAGCGTGAAATGCTCCTTTATCCATTTAACAGCGGCTTGGACGCGTTCATCGTTCTTATCAACGTTTGCGTAAATGAAACTCAGCAGTCCGGCATAAGTCATGCTTGCATAGGAGCGCGGACTTCCTGCGGCATCTGTTCCGGCTTTGCTTTCACCGTCAGGCGAATAGATGAAACCGCCGTCGTTGCCTGCCCATGACTGATCATTACTCTCACTCCGATTCTGGGTACGTTCAAGGTATTTGATCGCTTTGTCCCAAACTTCTTGATCGTCAGAACCGCTCTCTTTCAATGCTTGGATAGCAAGGTTCAGATTGGAGAGGTCTTTCACGTCCTGACGGCTACCGTAGCCGATCCCGCCATAATAGACGCTCTCCTCATCTGTGACTTGCAAGTTCTTCAAGAAGCCTTGCGCCTTTTTGATAACTTCGTCATATTTTGGGTTGCCAGTTGAGGAAAGAGCCATGATGGAAATAGAGGTATTGTAATTCGGCAGTGCGGGTTGCATTTCAACATCATAGATTGCACCGTTAAGCTGTTGCATTGCAACCAACCGTTGGAGTCCTTTTTGTATAAAGGGATGATCCGCCTCTGCGTATTTGTTTTCTGGATGTCGTAAAAAGGCGGTGAGTGCAAGAGCCGTTATCCCTGGATGGTTGGCGAAGAGTCCATCCTCGGCTTGTTGTCCCTTTAGCCATTCCAACCCTTTGTCGATGCTTGCGATGACCTGTGCGTTGAGTTCGTGATATTCCGATGCGCCTGTCTCATGGTGCGCGGTGATGCCGTTCTGGACAACAGCAAACATGAGGCATAACACCAGTATGAATCCTTGCTGCGTTTTGATTTTCATTTTTTTCGCTCCTTTGAGTTGTTTATGTGATACATAGCAAGTACGATGCCAGTTTAGAATGCCTATTATCACGCCGATTTCGGAATTCTAAAGGATAATTCGGTCAATAACTGAACACTGCTGTCCATAACCTGAACAATTTTCCGTTCCAAGTCCCCTGATAAAGGGGATTTAGAGGGTTAAAAATACCGATTCCTATAAAGCGTCGCGACCGAAAAGGGATACCTACGAAATTCGCACAGTTTCGCCTGTTTCTGAAGACTGCATCGCCGCATCGTAGACCTGCATGACTTTACGGATTTCCTCTGGTTTGACAACCAATTCCTCGCCGCTGTTCAGCACATCTGCGATGTTCTGGTAGTAGGATTTCCATGTCGTCTGGACGCTTTCAACAACGAGTTCACGGTTCTCACCAGCTGCCTCCGTCCAGACTTTGGCATAGTTTTTCGGATCTTGCTGTGCGGCATCAATGTTCCCCTCGCGCATCGGTCCCTCTTGTGGATCGAGTCCGTATTTGATGAGTCCGCCCAAATCGCCGACGATATACCAGCGCGGTTTCTCGGCTTTGGAGAGGTTACCAATCTCTATCTGATAACGGACATCGTTCGCAAACTTGATGATAAGGTTACCGTAGTTGCCAATATCCGTGTCCCATCGTGTGTTGTAGTGAATGTCGCAGAAGACATATTCAACCGGTGCTGTTACGAGTTGTAGTGCCTGGTCTACGAAGTGTGCGGGCCAGTCGTAAAGGATACCACCGCTCTGGCTTTTGATCCCACGCCATCCGCCGGGTGCGCCGTAGCGCATAATCGCGACTTGGAAAAGGTACGGTGTGCCAAGGAGTCCGTCGTCAATGATTTTTCTGACGGTGTTATAGTCCCAATCCCACCTACGGTTGTGAAAGACGCTGAGCAGGACATTGTTCCGTTTACTGGCGGCGATCATTGCCTCTGCTTCGTCTGTATTCATCGCCATAATTTTATCTGTGACGACATGCTTGCCTGCATCCATCGCTTTGATGGCGAGTTCAGCGTGTGTGTCGTGTGGTGTGGCTAACACGACAAGGTCAACAGCATCATCTGCGATAATTTTGTCAATTGTTTGATAACTTTTTGCGTTTGGATATGCTTGGCGTGCAGCCTCTCGGCGTTCAGCATCTCGTGTTGCAATGGCGTAAAGGTTTAACCCGTCTGCCAAACTGACGAGATAAGAGTGAAAGGCACGTCCAGCGTATCCATAACCGATAACAGCAGTATTTACCATAATTAGTTTTCAGTTATTGGTTGTCGGTTATCAGTTTGATATCTGGTAACTTCCGAATCAATTGACAACCTCAACCAATTTCTCCTTTGATAGTGGTTTTCAGTTTAACGTTGATCGTTCAGGGTCCAATCGTAGTCCAAATAGTGAAATTTGACGTTCTCTGCAGATACGAATTCAGCGTCTTCCGGTGGTAGGTAATCGGCGAGAAAGTCTGCTACACCGTCGTATCCCTCTCTAAAATCATCATCGTACCACTTGAAAATTTTCGAGAGATAGACGCGGCGTTTATCTTTGTCCAACCTGATATCCTCTGGGTTCTGAATGAAGTTGAATGTAGCAGTTTCAAGGCGTTCTTCAATATCTTCAGCGGAAAACGCCCGATTTTCTATAGGTGGGCAGCTGCTTGAAGCACACACAAGAATGAAATGCACGCGCGGATCCACAAATTCTGTGCGGATGATGCCGTGTTCAATCTGATTGAGTGTGTAAGTTTTGCCTGCCACTTGGAACTTGAGTCGATAGAAGAACCCGCCAAACCATTTGACTTTCCGGACGCTTGTTGTCGGATAATGGTCGATAACGCCTTTAATAACGAGCGCGTTGTAGGCGTTAACCCAGAACGCTAACTGTGCATTGTAGGACAGTTCAACTGGATTCGCAACTGCTAACAGGTCCAAATATTTCTCCAGTTTTTCGGGGTTCGCTTTCAATGTTGTGTAATCAACTCGTCCCTCCGCGTCAACGTGTTCCTGCAAAACTTGATCAAATAGATCGTGGGAGAAAGACGCTGCATCTACTGGCTTATATGTGCGTGGGTCGGCTTCGACGCGGAAATGGTAGAGGAAAAGCACGCTAAGGACAGATAAAAATAAGAGACATATAATTAGGATTCGGTTTTTCATTGCGTAATGCCCTCATGCGTACTGTTGCAATACCTCACGGTTAACCTCAATTCCCAATCCGGGTGCTTGTGGAACGTCAACGTATCCATCAACAGCGTTTATCGGTTCTTGCGCTAACGCCGTTCGGAGGCGATTTTCGGTCATATCGAACTCCAAGAGCGAAGGGATCGGGTTGAGTGCCTGTGGCGCATCCGGGAGCGTGGCTTGCCAGTGCAGTGTCGCTGCGAGGCGGATACTACTGCCCCACATGTGTGGCAGCACTCGTACATAGTTTGCGCTCGCCATGGCAGCGATTTTTCGGCATTCCGTGAAGCCACCTGCGATGCTTATATCCGGTTGCACAATATCCAATCCGCGTTTCTGTATTAGATCACGGAATGCCCAACGTCCTTGTAGCATCTCACCGCCAGCGATTCTCACATTTAGTGCGTTTCGGATTTCCCGATAGCCTGCAACATCGTCACTGGTAATCGGTTCCTCATACCAAAAGAGGTCGTAGCCTAAAATCTTTTGTCCAACGTCAATCGCTGTGCCGACATCGTAGCCACAGTTTGCATCGACAGCGAAAAGCGTCCCGTCGCCAATGGCGTGTCGGACTGCAGCCACGTTTTTCACATCGTACGCTTTCCCGAAACCGATTTTCATTTTCACAGCCGGAAACCCTGCATCCACATACCTTTTCGCCTCATCCATCAAGGCTTGCGTGATGTCGGGTTTATCCTTTTTGAAAAGTCCACTTGCGTAGGCAGGAATTTTCAACCGAAATGCGCCGCCGAGGAGTTGATAGATCGGCATATCAAGTGCTTTACCGATGATGTCCCAGAGCGCGATATCGACCCCGCTGAGCGCGCCGATGTTTCCGCGCATCGCTTCCGAGATTCGTTCCGTTTCAAAAGGTGATTGTCCAATCAGATGTGTCTGAATTGCGGAGGCAGATGGTGTGCTTATGCCTTCGCCCCAACCGGTGATTCCAGCGTCTGTGGAAATTTCGACGACACTGGCGGTTCGCGTTTTCGTCCATCCCCGCGAATTGGCAAACGGTTCAAGGAGTGGATAGCGTAAGTTGTAGGTCTTAACGTCGGTGATTTTCATGATTTCGACATTGGCGTTCTATTTTAAAGTATATCCCTCGTTGCCTGAAGGCTCACAATTTACATCTATTCTATCACAACCGCCACATTTTTTGCAGGAAAAATGGAATGTGAGCGCAGCCTGGCGTGAAAAAGAAAAAGGCAAGGTTAAAAACCTCGCCAATGGAGAAGGAGACACATCTGGAAAAACGATATTGAAAATTCAATTACCGACTTTTTTAGTCGTTTGCGCGTTTCCACTTAGATTGACACGCTAAGGAACTCCTCTTGGGTCGTAAACTTGGACGCTCGTAACGGGGCCTCCCCCAAAAATATAGATTTGCCCATCGATCACCTCAGTTTTATGTCCCCATTTACCAATGGGCATGTCTGGCTTTTGGATCCAATGGTCGGTTGCGGGATCGTAAATTTCAATCGTTGAAAGTTTTTTAAATTCCTCATTCTTCGTAAAGTAACCGCCTATGACATAGATTTTTCCATCAATTACGCTTGCTGCGTGCAACGCTTTCGGAGCAGGCATCTCTGTTTTTTCCTGCCATTGTTTCGTTTTTGGGTTGAACACTTCAACGCTGGAAAGATACAGATCTGGCTGTTCTTGAATAGGAGGCGAACCGAGTCCACCGATAGCATAGATTTCTCCGTTCACAACACCAATTGCTGCGGAACAACGCGCACAGTTCATACTTTGGGCTTTTGCCCATGTGTCCGTTGCTGGATCATATACCTCCACAGTCCCTAAGTGCGGTTTTTCATTCGTCGTTAACCACCCACCAACGGCATAGATTTTACCATCCACAACGCAGGTCATGGTTTTCTTTCGTGTTGGCATATCCGCCTTCTGGGTCCATGTGTCCGTAACCGGATCATACATTTCTACGGTTGCGAGTTCTTCACTCTCGGAACTGAACCCGCGAGGCATCTGAATTGTTTTTAGTTTCGACCCACCAATGGCGTAGATTTTACCATCCACAACTGAG
>JAJEET010000120.1 GCA_022820835.1 Candidatus Poribacteria bacterium | reverse complement strand
TTTAACGTGAACTTGAAAATAAATCTGTAGGTTGGGTTGAGCGGTAAATACACACTAAAAACCGTATAATTTAGACAAATATGCCGCTTTTCAAGGCACTTTCTGCCTAAATAGCGGTAGTGAAACCCAACATCCCACTTTTATCAAACTCACGTTATTTATACTTTCAGTTTTCTGAGCAGTTTGAGCGAAGGATAGCGAGCAGAACTTGCTTCTACAATGCACACGGAAGATCGCGAGCGCGGCGTGCTTCTATAGAAAGACGGAGATGGCGATATACTGAGTGTTCCTATTCAAAATACTCGTCTTCGTTAAACTTTGTCCACGATTCAAATATTGGGAACGGTCGAGGAAAATTGTCGTTGTCAATGTTCAACTTGAATCTTATTTTCTCGCTATCAAAAGGATTCTGGATTGAAATTGAGATGCCCGTAGTTTCAACGCAATTTTCGCACTCCGTCGGGAGTATCTGTTGGGAACGTGGTGCCTCAAAATAAATTCGGTATTCCGAACCGGCTTTTTCAACGCGGTAATCGTCCGCTAAAATCTCCCACTCGTTAATCGCATACGGACCTTCGGCATATTGTGCCCAGAGGCTCACACCGTTAAAGAAGTCGAGAATAACGGCTTTTCGCTTTTCGGCATCTTTAGATGGGTCAAATTGGCGGAACGAGCGATCATCTAATTCGGCTTTTACCTTTTGTTCTTCTTCGCTGCTAATGGGTTGCAATGGACTGTTCGCGCACGAAGAAAGGATCAGACAAGTAAACGTGAGTATGAAAAGCAGGATGCGTGTTTTTGTGTTTGTTTTCAAAGAGTTATGTCGATGCATGTTTTGCCTCCGATCTTTTTATGAATAAATTTTAGCGTTAAGTGGGTAGGGTTGTCCATAGAAAATGGAGGGAAGGCGTGGAAAAGTCTGGATTATGCTTGATACGGAAACCTCTCTCTGCTAAAATAGGTTTTAAATTTCTATTTGGGGAGGCGTTATGCAGGAAAATAATGAACGTGTAGCAGGTGGTGCACTTCCCGATTGGGAGGTTGCGGAACTTCCTGAGCCACCGAAATATCAATTTGGCAAAGCGTTTCGGAGTATCTTAGGCCCTGGTATTATTGCGTTGGGCGGTTCGATTGGTAGTGGAGAATGGCTGCTGGGTCCCGCAATCACTGCACAGTACGGGGGTCGACTTCTCTGGATAGCGACGATTGCTATTCTATTGCAGGCGATTCTGAACACAGAGGCGATCCGTTATACGCTCTATACCGGCGAACCGATGTTGAGCGGTTATATGCGTTGTAAGCCGGGCGCGCCGTTTTGGATGACTTTCTATTCAAGTGTTAATTTTTTTGCGATCTGGCCGGGTTGGGCAATGACGGCTGCGACGGCACTCGCTGCAATATGGCTCGGCTATATGCCGCAAGAATCAACCGAGTTAGTGAAAGGAGATGAAGGAACGGTACGTATGTTTGCCTACATTATCTTCTTCTTCTGTTTAGGGATTGTACTGTTCGGTGGGAAGATCTACAACGCCCTTGAGAAGGTACAGCTTTTCATGGTCGTCTGGATTATCGGTTACCTCGTTGTCATTGATATTTTTATGGTTCCGTTGAGTGTGTGGTGGGATGCCATCAAAGGTTTCTTTAGCTTTGGAGCACTTCCTGAACCGGGACCCGATGGACAGGTTGATTGGCTGTTGCTTGGTGCTTTCGCTGCATACGCCGGAAGTGGAGGCTTAGGCAATGTTACAATCACGAACTACGTCCGCGATAAAGGATGGGGTATGAGCAGTCTCGTCGGGGCGATCCCGTCAATAATCGGTGGCCAAAATATTACGCTCTCACACTTAGGTAAGGTCTTTCGCATCACACCGGAAAACCTTACACGGTTCAAGGAGTGGTGGAAATATGTCCGTTTTGAGCAGTATGGTATCTGGATGCTCGGATGCTTTGTCGGTATCGCGCTGCCTGCAATGCTCACGTTAGCATTTGTGCCTGCTGGGCAGGAGATGGACCAGTGGGCGGCGGCAGGTTTCCAAGCGGACGGGCTCGCGGAAAAAGGCGGTAGAGTCTTATGGTATCTCACGCTATTATGCGGTTTCTGGGTGCTGTTCTCGACGCAAATCGGTGGGGTAGACGGTGTGCCTCGGACCTATACGGATATTATATGGACAGGGCTGAAGCGGGTGCACAACCTCGGTGAACACAACGCAAAATGGATCTATTATCCGATTCTCGGTGTCTATATTCTATGGGGTGTTATCGCTATGTATCTCGCGAAACCGTTCTTTATGATCCTGGTATCGGCAACGGTCGGTGGGTATCTATTGGTGATTACGGCGTTACATACGCTTTACGTCAACCGGAAGTTCTTGCCGAAGGAGATCCAGCCGCCAGTATGGAAACAGATCGGATTAGTTCTGTGTGCCGGATTCTATTCGATTTTCGGGACGATAACGGTTTATCAACAGGTACTTGAGCCTTATGTTTTCCCGATTTTCGGGTAAATAAAGATATGTGTTTAAGTGTAGGCGCGGTTAGAAACCGCGCCTACCAGTTCTGAAGACTTAGACTTTAATAATCGCCTCTACAAGGCTCTCTATTGTGGCTTGCTTTGCGACGATATCGACCTGCATGCCTTGTGCTACTGCTGCTTTTTGTGTTTCGGGACCGATAACCGCGACCTGAACGCTTTTAAGCAGTGCTGCAGGCGTGTGGGTCGGGAACATCTCCAAGAAATTGGTGACTGTAGAAGAACTGGTGAATGTAACGAAATCAATATTGCCGTTCAGGAGATCGGTTTCGATCTCATCTCGTCCTTTATCGCTATCGCCTGCGATTTTAAGGGTATCGTAGAGCGGTACATCATCGACGTACGCGCCTCTCCGCCGTAGATTCTCTGGCAGTGCGGTGGAGGCAATTTTGGCACGCGGTAGAAGGATTTTCTTGCCGCAGATACCTACTATTTCAGTAGCGATTGTGCTTCCGCGGGCGTGCAACGGCACAAAATCGGGATGTATACCGACGCTGTTGAGCGCATTAATCGTTTTCGGTCCGACTGCACAGATTTTGGTTTCACCGAACGCTCGGACATCTTTCCCTTCCTTTCGCAAGTGTCCATAGAAGATTTCTACGGCATTGACGCTTGTAAAGATAACCCAATCGTATTCGTTTATAGACTGAATATACGTCGTGTCAAACTGCAGTGGACGGATTTCTATCGTCGGAAATTGGATTACCTGTGCGCCATTGGTTTCCAAGAGTTCTGCGAATTCGCTTGCCTGCGCGCGTGCGCGGGTTACGAGGATCCGTCTTCCGAAGAGCGGTTTGGTATCAAACCATCGGAGTTGTTGTCTGAGCCGGTTCACCTCACCGACAACAATAAGTGCAGGGCTTTTGAGTTGGACTGCCTCCGCTTTTTGTACAATATCGTCAAGGGTGCCTTGGATGACCTGTTGTTGTGGCGTTGTTCCGACGCGGACTAAACTCACTGGAGTCTCTAGTTTCCTACCGTGTGCGATCAACCGTTCGGTAATCTGTCGTAGGTGTGCCACCCCCATATAGACGACGAGGGTATCAACGGCGGTCGCGAGCTGCTCCCAGTTGATATTTGAATCTGGTCTCAGCGCGGCGGAGTGTCCAGTAACAAATGCGACGGATGAGGCGTAGTTACGGTGCGTGACGGGGATGCCAGCATACGCGGATGCGGCGATTGCAGAAGTGATACCGGGAACGACTTCAAACGGGATTCCGGCTTCGGTGAGTACGACTGCCTCCTCGCCGCCGCGTCCAAAGATATAGGGATCGCCACCTTTTAGGCGGACGACAACTTTGCCTGCCTTGGCGTGTTCTACAAGCATCTGATTGATCTCTACCTGTCGTGTCGTTCGGACTCTCGGATCGGGTGCTTGGATTTTTTCGGTGTGTGAGGGGCAATGATCGAGGAGTGTATTGTTGAGTAAGAGATCGTATATAACGACATCGGCGCGTTGTAGGCATTCAACACCTTTGAGTGTGATGAGTTTTCTATCGCCGGGCCCTGCGCCAACAATATAGACGATACCAGTGGGTGGCGTATTCGGATCCAGGTTCATTCTAATGCCCTTTGTGCCATCATCAAGAGTTCCATTGCGCCGTTGTTCCGAAGTTTTTTAGCAACGGTATCCGCCAAGTGCAGTGCCGCGTAAGGCTTATCAACAGCACTCTCAAAAATACGGAGGGCACCCTCTGGATGGCAGACGGTGCTGATGAGGCGAAGATCACCATCAACCTGCCTTGCGTACGCGCCAATAGGCACTTGACATCCTCCACCGAGGGCTGTTAATAGTGTTCTTTCAGCGGTAACAGCTGCTACTGTCTTTGAATCGTTCAACGGTTCGAGAAGTTTTGCGACAGCGGTATCGCCTTGGCGTGCTTGAATAGCGAGTGCACCTTGTCCGGGGGCAGGCACCATGCGTTCTACTTCAAAAAACTGGGTAATGACTTCCGGTTTTCGGAGTCGGTTGATGCCTGCTGCGGCGAGGATGATTGCGTCAAGATCGCTATCTTGAAGTTTCCGGAGCCGTGTATCGACGTTACCTCGTATATCAACGACTTGTAAATCGGAACGCATACAGAGGAGTTGTGCTTTTCTGCGTGGACTTGTAGTGCCGACCTTCGCGCCGTTCAGTAGGTCTTCTAAGCGTAAGCCAGTAGCGGTGATAAGTACATCGCGCGGGTCCTCGCGTGTCGGTATTGCAGCGATGCAGAGACCTACCGGCAGTTCTGTCGGCAGGTCTTTCAAACTATGGACAGCGAGATCAATTTCGCCGTCTAAGAGTGCGATATCAATCTCTTTGGTAAAAACAGCTTTACCAAGTCCGGCTATAGGGCGGTCTGGGAAAGCGTCGCCGGTGGTTCTGATGATCTTAAATTGGACATCGATTCCCGTATAAAGGTTTTCGAGTTGCTCTTTGACGAATTGTGCTTGCCAAAGCGCGAGTTGGCTACCACGAGTACCGAGTACGATTGAGTTTTGCATTGAAATCCCCTGTATTCTAAACCGTGTAGGATGAGGTGCAGGACATCTCTCTACGGTTCTGGTTCCTCATCTTTAACATCCAAGGCGAACAGTTCTTGTAAGGCTTGGACGTATTGTGCGTGATCGGCATCGCCATCGTTGACAGCGTATCGGAGATTTTTCATCGGATCGTGGAGCAGTTTTTTGATAATGGCTTGTGTCATAGAGTTTACGGCTGCCGCCTGCTGATCTGTGAGGGATGCTTTGTAGAAACACGCCTGCAGTTCCGTGTCAGCGATCTCTCGAAATTGTTGATGGAGTGCCTTAATAGTAGGATTAACCTGAAAGATTTGTAGTTGGTCGTAGAACCGCTTCGCTTCTTCGGTTACAATTTGTTCTGCGCGCGTTGCCTCTTGTTGCCGGTCTTTGAGGTTGGAAGCGACGACGGCTTCGAGATCGTCAATGTTGTAAAGGAAGGCGTGGTTAATTTTATTCACGTCGGGTTCGACATCGCGAGGTACAGCGATGTCGATGAGGAACATATATCGGTGTCTGCGTCTGCGCATGATGTCAGTGAGGGGTTGCCGTTTGATGAGATAATCAGGGGCATTGGTGGAACTGATGACGATGTCGGCATCAATGAGGAAGTCGAGGTTGCTGTCGTAAGCGAGCGGTGTGCCGTTAAATTTTTCTGCGATTTTTACGGCGCGTTCGTAGGTCCGGTTTGCGACGATGACGTTAGAGACCCCGTTTGAAACGAGGTGTTTCGCCGTGAGTTCACTCATTTCACCGGCACCGACGATTGCGACGGTTTTGCCTTCGAGTGTATTGAAAATCTTTTTGGCAAGTTCAACAGCGGCGTAGCTAATAGAGACAGCACCGGTAGTGATGGTCGTCTCGGATCGGATACGTTTACCGACGCTGAACGCCTTGGTGAAAAGACGGTTCAGAATTGTCCCTGCACCGCCTGCCTCGCGTGAGGCATCATAAGCCGCTTTGACCTGCCCTAAAATTTGGGATTCCCCAACTACCATGGAATCGAGGCTTGCTGTCACTCTGAAGAGATGTCGGATCGTCTCCAAGTTGTGATGGAGATAGGTACATTTCTTGAGCGACTCAATGCTCATTCGGTGGTATCGTGATAGGAATTCGACCAACATTTTCGCGGCTGCGTCGTTAGAAGGCATTGAATTCGCCACTGCGTAGACCTCAACGCGATTACAGGTCGAGAGGATCACAGCCTCTTGAACCTGATAGGTCTCACGAAGGTGTTGAACGGCTTCAGTAAGTTGTGCTTCGGAAAACGCCAACTTTTCCCTGAATTCGATCGGGGCAACATGATGGCTGGTTCCGATAGAGACAATTGGATGCATTCGTTTAACCAAAAAAATTAAAAAAGATGATACGTTGTTTATACGTGCCAATAAATTATATCATATACCAGCGATTGTGTCAAATTTTGTGGTTGCGATACTATGTAATTGGTGCCTCAGGCTCGGTTACAACCACCATCAGAAACGGAAGGCGTAAATTCCAAAAGAAAAACATTACACACCGAGTTGCGATGCCAAGAGGTGTACCGTTCTTCGGTTACCGATAAGTATGCATGCTGTCTAAAAAGAGGTCAACCCCGACGTAGGTGCAGAGGACAGCGACGAACCCGATGATTGCGGTATACGCTGCCCTGCGTCCGTGCCACCCCCAAAACTGGCGGAAACCGATCTGGACAACATAGATGAACCACGTCACCAAGGTGGCAACGACTTTTGCATCGAGCCATCTCCACGGAACATCTTTGATATATTGGGTCCAGAGGCTGCCGACAATGACACCCATTGTGAGCAGAATCACACCGAGAATCGTGCAACGGTAGCCGAGTTCATCAGATATGCCGAGAGAAGGGAGGAGATTGTCGAGTAGCGTATCCGTCTTTTTACGGATTTTCTGTTCTGTTATGAGGTACATGAGTCCGAACCCGAATGCGGCAATGAAAGCAGCATAAGCGAGAAAGATGAGTGTCGTGTGTGCGAGTAACCAGTAATTTTGCAACGGTTCCGGCAGCGCGGCGGTATGTGTTGCGAAACTGTATGAGATGAGAATAGCAATGAATGCAACCGGCATCACGAAACTACCGAGTGTACGGAGTTGCGTCAAACGGACGATAATGAGATAAATCAAGGTGACTGCCCATGCAAAAAAGGCGATGGAATCTGTCCAATGTGTCATCGGGAAATGCCCCTGCTGTAGCCACCACAATGGAATAAAGAGCGTCAAAAAGGCGAAGCCGATTGCGGTTCCCGAAAAAGCGATCTGTTCTATTGTTGAACGGATTGCTATCGCTTCGGTGCGGTTGCCGAGCGCAAGCGAAAGGGTCTGAAAAATACTCGCTGCTAAGTATATTAAAAGTGTTAGAAGGAATAGAAAGTTGATCATAAACTTGTTATTAGCCGTCAGCCATCGCGGAACTGAATGATTTTGACGTATGTACTGCTAAAAGGTCTGAAGTAAAGGTGTTAGCGCGTTCCAGATGACCCTGCCGAATCCAGTTGAAAAGGCATTCAGCAGAACATTCGGGATTTGTAAGTCCAAAGCAGCAGGTCTGGGTGTGTACGCCATTCGTTTCAACGGTGTCGATGAGCGTGTCGAAAAATTGGGCGCGTTTTTTCGAGGTCCGGAATGCCTTCAGGACTTGCGGACGGAGCGTTCCGAGGAACTCAATAAATGCACCGTAACCGTTGTTTTCAAACTGGTTCGTGAGTTGTTTATGAAGGCGTTTCGCTTTTTCGGTGTTGATACTGTCTCGCGATGATACGCTAATTATCAGATTGTCATCTACGACGAGGACCGGGGTGAAGTAGGTGCCAGCACTCGGTTCTTCAAGACACTCCGAAATGAATCCGCTGTTACCTTTGTAGACGGCATCTATTTCAGATATATTGTCAAAGACGACAAGGAACGCACCTTCAAGGAGATGCGGACTCAGTTTATCGGGTGCAGTGCGGACAACTGTTGCGTTACATCGGTTTAATAGCGAGATTCGGCGTTCAATCTCTGGTGTCTTTTTCTCACATACGACGACACACGGACGACCTTCCAGCAGAAGATAGATCGGATAGGGTAGTCCTTGATTCTTAATCGGTACGGGGTCGTCATTCTCGTATCCGAGCGTATACAGAGAAGAAGCGGGCAGGACTTTTTCAAAGTGTTCACGGATACGGCGGCTCATTGCGGGGCTTTTTCCACTCGTGGAGATGCTGAACATCAGCTCACCGTCCGTTACAACAGAAGCAGCGGCGAAGGTGCATTGCGGGATAACATCAACGACATTGACCAATCGGATATTGTTTTTTTCGTATGCTTCCGTGAAAACAGCAGTGTTAATGTCCGTGAAGTCGGTTGCGGCGCAGACAAGAAAATAGCCGGTTGTATCGCCTGCCTTCACCTGTCTTTTGTGCCAGCGAATCGTGCCGATGTTTGCGAGAAACGCCACTAATTCGGTTGCGTCTGGACTGATAACGGTAACATCGCCGCCACTAATGAGCATAGCGACAACTTTCCGTTCAGCAACGGTGCCACCTCCGATAACGAGACATTTTCGGCCCTGAAGGTTTATGTACGCAGGATAAAACATATTATAGTTATCGACTGTCAGTACGGTTTTCTGCGAAAGCTTTTCAGTACCCAGTTAAGAGACGCTTTTATTTCGCACGTTTCTGTTTCACAAAGTAATGTTATTTGATTGCCGAGTACTGATAACTGAGTCTTGAGTACTGTTCCTTACGATTCTCGTGCGACGACGTAGTCTGCAAGTTGTTCGAGTGCGACGCGTGCGGGTATCTCCGGTAAGACTGTTAGTGCTACTTTGGCGCGGTCAGCGTAGTTTTGTGCGACTTTTAGGCAGTGTACTTCAACCCCGTAGTGCTGGAACAGAGATTCGACGAAGGCGATTGCCTCGGCTTCGTCCGTATTAGAATTCAAGACCTTTTCAAGTGTCTGCTTTTCATCATCATTGCAGACGGATCTGGCATAGATGATCGGAAAAGTGAGTTTTCCCTCTCGTAGGTCTCCGAACGCGTTTTTGCCCAATTTGTCAGTGTCTTCTGTGAAATCGAGGACATCATCAACGATTTGGAAGGCGGTTCCGATTTGTTGTCCATAGGTTGTGAGTGCTTCAAGCGTCTGTTTGTCGGTAGTGCCGAGGTGTGCGCCGAGGGTGCAGGAGGCGGTGATCAGTTTACCGGTTTTGAAGCTGATAATTTTGAGGTACTCGGCTTCGGAAATGTCAAAATCGCCGCTCTTATATGCGTGGATGACTTCACCTTCGCACATCGCCTGCGTGGTATCAGCGAGGATTGCCATTGCTGGGTCATCGGCGCGGCGTGCGACGAGCATGGAAAGGACGCGTGCGTGGAGGTAATCACCGACGAGAACAGCGACTTTATTACCCCACTTCGTCTGTAATGTCTCGCGCCCACGACGGATAGCGGCTTCATCGAGTACATCGTCATGAACGAGCGATGCGACGTGGATAAGTTCGACAACAGCCGCGAGCGTGTGTGCGTCGCTCCCTTCGTATCCACAGACTTTGGCAGAAAGCACGACGAGGATCGGACGGAGTCTTTTACCGCCGCCTTCGACGACATGTTGGACTGCCATATCAACGAAACTGTACTCACTCGCTGTCTGTTCTGTGAGTTTCGCCTCAACGGCAGTGAGATCATCGGCAATCAATTCAACGATTTGCTTAAAGCTGGACATAATGTAATAGTTTTCAGTTGTCAGTTGTCAGTTGTCAGTCAAGAGGTTCCTCGTGGTTTCGACAGAAATAGCAACCGCCACAGGAGATTAACTGATAACCAATAACCGATAACTGTTCCTCTGATAACTGAAAGGTTTTTCGCAGAAAAACCGAACTGATGACTGATAACCTTTAGAGGTTAGCCAGTACCTGTGTTGCGGCTTGAACGGTTTTGTCGATGTCGTCCTCGGAGTGGACTAATGAGACGAAACCTGCCTCGAACTGAGACGGTGCAACGTAGACACCATGTTCAGCGAGTCCCCAGAAGTATTTCCGAAAGCGTTCGGTATCCGCTGTGCGTGCACCGTCAGCATCGGTAACAGTTCCCGGCGTGAAGTAGAGCATCAGCATCGATCCGACGCGGCTGTGCCAAGCGTCAACATTGTGTTTTTTGGTAGCCTGAGCGAGTCCGTCTGCAAGTGCGGCGGCACGACTCTCGAGTTGTTCGTACACTCCCGGTTCAGCGAGTTTTTTGAGTGTCGTGATGCCTGCGGTAACGGCTAAAGGGTTCCCAGACAGGGTTCCTGCCTGATAGACATCCCCTTCTGGTGCGACACATTGCATGATTTCCCGTTTTCCGCCATACGCGCCGACGGGCAGCCCTCCTCCGATAATTTTTCCGAGACAGGTCATATCGGGTGTGACGTTATATCGGGTTTGAGAGCCGCCGTACGCCACCCGAAATCCGGTAATGACTTCGTCGAAGATGAGTACGATACCGTGCTGTTCGGTAATTTCGCGGAGCTCGTTGAGGTATCCGTCCTGTGGTGGGATGATCCCCATATTTCCCATAATCGGTTCGAGGATGAGGCATGCAACTTCGTCCGGATTGGCTTCTATTGCTTCTCGGACAGCGTCGGTATTGTTGAACGGTACAGTGAGTGTATTGCGTGCGAAATCTTCGGGGACACCACCGCTATCGGAGAGTCCAAAAGTTGCGACTCCTGAACCGGCTTTCGCCAGCAGATAGTCAACGTGTCCGTGATAGCATCCATCAATCTTGAGAATTTTATCTCGTCGGGTATATCCGCGTGCGACGCGGATTGCGCTCATTGTGGCTTCAGTGCCGGAATTGACGAGTCGTACCCGTTCGATCGAAGGTAGAGCATTGACGATAATCTCGGCGAGTTCTGTTTCGAGAGTTGTCGGGGCACCGAAGCTGGTGCCATTTGCTGCGGCTGCACTGATAGCGTCCACAACGCTTGGGTGCGCGTGTCCTAAAACTAATGGCCCCCAAGAGGCGACGTAATCAATATATTCGTTCCCGTCGATGTCGTATATTTTTGAGCCTTCGCCGCGCGCAATGAAACGGGGGTACTCACCGACTTTACTGAAATTTCGGACGGGACTGTTGACCCCACCCGGGATAGATTGTTGTGCTTTTTGCCATGCATCCAAAGATTTACGACTCTCCAAAGCGATTCCTCCATATTTTTTATAGCCCTCGGCTATCGCCTTCAGCCGTCAGTCAAGAGGTTCTAACGAACCAGCATCCCCTTGCTAACTGCTGACTGCTAATCGCCGACAGCCATGTTATAGCCGCTCGACAACGAATTTTGCGAAATAGGTTAAAATCATATCTGCGCCTGCGCGCTTGATGCTGGTTAATGTTTCGAGTGCGACCCGCGCTTCATCAATCCAGCCGTTCTGTGCGGCTGCTTTAATCATGGCGTATTCACCACTGACGTTATACGCGGCGACAGGTACCTGAAATTCCGTCTTGACGCGATGGATGACATCAAGATAGGCGAGTGCAGGTTTCACCATGAGGATGTCCGCGCCTTCTTGGATGTCTAAGGCGACTTCTCGCAATGCCTCCTCAGCGTTTGCGGGGTCCATCTGATAGGAGCGTCGGTCGCCGAACTGTGGTGCGGACTCCGCTGCTTCACGAAAGGGCCCGTAAAATGCCGAAGCATATTTGGCGGAGTATGCCATAATGGGTATATTCTCGTAGCCGTTTTCGTCAAGTGCTTCGCGAATTGCGCCGACGCGACCGTCCATCATATCTGAGGGTGCGATGACATCGGCACCGGCGCGTGCGTGTGAGAGGCTTTCTTTAGCGAGCAATTCCAGTGTCGGGTCGTTTTGGACTTCGTTGGCTTCAATTAAGCCGCAGTGTCCGTGATCGGTGTATTCGCAGAGACAGACATCTGTGATGACCAGTAGGTCCGGCACAGCGTCTTTGATGGCGCGAACTGCTTGTTGAATGATGCCATCTTCGGCATAAGCCTCAGTGCCGAGTGGGTTTTTCGACGCTGGAATACCGAACAGAATTATTCCTGGAATGCCGAGCGTAACGAGTTCTTTCGCGGCAATGACGAGTCTGTCAACCGAGTACTGATAGCATCCTGGCATTGCTGAAATTTCGATTGCTGTATCGTTTCCGTGCATGACGAACATCGGATAGATGAGGTCATCGACGGAGAGTGCTGTTTCGCGAACGAGTCGTCGCAGGTTTTCGTTTGCGCGTAGCCGTCTTGGACGGTAGATAGGAAAGGTGCTCATTCGACTTCGACCTCCGAAGGCGAGCCGGCGATTTCGTAGTTCGTTAGTTCCAACGTTTTCTCTCCCTCGGGTGCCAATCCGAGTTCCGCTCTTGCTTCATCAGCCTCAGGATGTTCGTGTTTAAATTTGACGATCCCGACGTTTGGTGCTAACCAGAGGGTTGTTATGGTGGTGGCATCCCGTTCTTCGGGGTCTTGCTGTGGTGCTCCGGGTGTGGAGAACGCCATTTCCGTTGTTTCGTTTGTCTGGTATTCGACGATTAGGCAGTCTTCAAAGGTTCCGGCAGGCGTATCAACGGTTTCTGTTCCGGTGGCTCTCCCGATCTCTACGATGGAACTGTGTGTTGTGATGGTTGGTGCGCCGCCGGGGATTTCTATCGGTGCCCCTCGGATGTTGATTGTGAGGGTTAGCGTTGCGCTTAGCTCAAGTGCTGTCCATTCTTCATTGAAGGTAGCGGGTGTCGGTAGCAGGTAGAAATAGTCTTGCGATTCTGCTTTGACATCGTAGTCGATATCAATGGAGATGGGTGCCCCTTCAGGGAGCTCTGACATCATCTGTTCACGTAAGAAGGGAAGTGCTTCGTCCATCTCTCGGATTGTATGTGCCTTAAGCGCATTTTCAATTTCGGTGCCGACAAAAAACGCCACCCAATCGTCGCCGACCTGATAATAGTAAGGTTGAACGTAATGTTCAAAGTCTGCCCAGTCTTCTAAAGCGGGGTCATAACTGAATGCGCGATAGGTCTCACCATCAATATTTTCAGGTTCTATGGCGTAGCGCGTTAATTCGTTGCCGTCTTGGTCTTCATAGGTCCAGGAGCTGCCGGGTGTATCAGGGAAATAGTAGTTAGCCCACTCGTTTCCAATAGAGACAGTACTGAAGCTCAAAACGAGTATCAGAACGACAAGGGATCGGATTTTACTTAACATTTTAGATTCCTTTTACGGCTTTCGGGCGACTTGAAAATCACCGAAAGCGGCTTTTTATAGGACGGCATCAGTTGCTTTCGCTTCTTCCCGATGCAGTGGTATTGATTTCGTAGTTTGTTAATTCGAGGGTTCTCACGACACCGCTGTTTTCAGATGCTTGTTCCATTTTAACAAGTCCAACATTAGGTGCGAGCCATAGGGTTGTTGTTGATTCGCTATACGCGTCCGCGAACATACTCTTCGCTTCAGGTATCTCTGGATCCGTCTCTATTGCTGCCGCCGTGCTATAGGAAATTACGAGGCAATCGTCAAACGGTCCTGCCTCGGTATCGACGGTTTCTGTGCCGGTGATAACCCCGGTCTCAATCAGGGACAGTGACATTGTAATCGCTTGCGATGTCGGCGGAAATCCTGGCACATTACTTGTCAAACCTAACTGCATATCGATCAACATATCAATACTGAGAGCTTCCCACTCTTCATTGAAAGTTGCATTGTTCGGCAGAAAATAGAAATAGTCTTGCGCTTGGATGTCAAGGTCATAAGTTACATCAAGGTCAATACTCACACCTTCAGGGAATTGACTATTTATCTGTTCCTTCATCGTGGAGATGCTTTCTTGCCATATTTGTTCTGTAACCGCCCGTGTCGCGTTTTCGATGTCGCCGCCGACAAGGAACGCTGTCCAGTCGTCATCGACGAAGTAGAAATAGGGGTGCGTATGATAATCATAGTCTGCCCAGTTCTCTAAGGCAGGTTCATAGCTGAAAGCCCTATGCGTCTCACCATCAACGTCTTGTGGTTCTATAGCGTAGCGCGTAAATTCATCGCCATCTTGGTTCTGATATGTCCAGGAGCTGCCGAGAGTATCAGGGAAATAGTAGTTAGCCCACTCGTTTCCAATAGAGACAGCACTGAAACCGAAAACGAGTAGAAGCACAAAAGCAATCCGAATTTCTTTCAACATAATGGGTTCCTTTTAGCCCCTCGGGAATGTTTGTAATCCCCGAAAGCGACACTTCAGGGATCGGGTTAATTAGTTTCACCACTTCCCGATTCAGTGGTTTTGATCTCGTAGTTCGTCAATTCAAACGTTTTGTCGGTGTCATTACTTTCAGATTCTTGTAACATTTTAATAATTCCGACATTAGGTGCAAGCCAAAGCGTTGTCAACGATTTAGTATTGTCCGGCAACATGGATTGCATCCCTTCCATAGGTGGAGATGTTTCAAGTGTCATGCCCATTTCTGCTTGAAATTCAATTTTCAAACAGTCTTCAAATGTCCCTGCTGGTGTTTCGACAGTTTCGGTAGTTATAACCGTTCCTATTTCTGAGACATTGTAATTGAAGGTGAATACCAAGGCACCACCGGGCGGAATTTCGTTGGGATCACCCGCGACATCAATCCTAATGACAAATTTTCCGTGTACCGCCATCGAATTCCATTCCTCATTGTAAGTAATCGGCGTTGGGAAAAGATAAAAGTAGTCTTGTGCCTCCGCTTCAAAGGTCGTACTAATCTCAAAGGTAACGCCAGGTGGAGCCGTTTTATCTAGCTGCTCTCGGAGGGGCTGCATCACCCCTTCGTCGAGTTTATTCGTCACCAGTGCTTTCAGAGCGTTTTCAATTTCTTCACCAGTAGAGAATGCCACCCAATCGTTACCGACTTGGTAAAAATAGGAATGGATGTGATACCTATAGTCTTCCCAATCTTCTAACGGCGGGTCATAACTGAATGCGCGATAGGTGTCGCCATCAATCTTTTGTGGTTCTATTGCATAGCGCGTAAATTCATCGCCATCTTGGTTCTGATATGTCCAGGAGCTGCCGAGAGTATCAGGGAAATAGTAGTTAGCCCACTCGTTTCCAATAGAGACAGTGCTGAAACCGAAAACGAGTAGAAGCACAAAAGCAATCCGAATTTCTTTCAACATAATGGGTTCCTTTTAGCCCCTCGGGAACACTTGTAATCCCCGAAAGCGACACTTCAGGAATCAGGTTATTTAGTTTCGTCACTACCTGATTCAGTGGTTTTGATTTCGTAGTTCGTTAGCTCTAAAGTCTTGACTGTGGCTGCGGATTGCAACTCAGGGTCAGGTATGGTCTCCAGGAATATATCCTCTGTTCCTTGGTGAAACTTGACGATTCCGACGTTAGGTGCCAACCAGAGTGTGGTAACAGATTCACCGGGAGGTTCACTTGTTGCGTGCTGGTCTGGTGGTGATACTTGCATTGTTGTTGCTGTACGATATTCGATTTTCAAACAATCTTCAAACGTCCCGGCAGGCGTTTCGACAGTCTCTGTGCTGAGAATATTTCCGATTTCGACGATGTAAAAGTCAAATAGAATTGCCGGAATATCACCTGCATCCTGAAAACCTGTGGGTCCTCCCTGTATGTCATACTTCATTCTGACTTTGGCTTCTATTCGGGTTGTGTGCCACTTCTCATACGGATTTGTGGTAGTTGGCAGTAGGAAAAAAAAATCCTCTGCTTCCACTGCTACATTGTAATTGATATCGAAGGAGATGCTTGGCACATCGGCTGTGGCGTGATTGTTTACGACTTTTTCTGTTGCTTCGGTGAAGGTTTCCATCTCTTTGGTGAGCCGTGCCTTGATAGTTTTTTCTATTTCATCACGGGCAAGGAACGTAACACTGCCTTCGTCAATTCGATAAAGGGAGGCGTGGAAATGGTACGGGTATTTAACCGCGTCTTCCGCGTCAGATTCATAACTGAAACGGTTGTATGTTTCACCTTCGATCTCTTTACCTTCAACGGCACGGCGCGTCAGTTCGTTTCCTTCTTGGTCTTTATACACCCAATAACTTCCAAGCGTAGTAGGAAAATATTCTTCTGCTATGCCGTTGCCGACCTGTGTCAGGCTCAGACCGAGGATAAGCAATATCACGAAAGTTGACAGAAATTTCTTCAGCATGAAGTGTTCCTCTTGTTTTTTAATTTCTCCACTTTTAAAGTATACAGAATGTTAGAGGAAACGGCAAGGAAAATGTGTTAGTTGTTAATACCGTTTTCTGCGAAAACCTTTCAGTTGTCAAGACTCAGTTTTCAGAGGAATGACGATCAGCAGTCAGCAGTCATTTGAGGCGAGGTTGCAACCCCAGAAGAAACACCCAAGCAAAAACCCTGCAAACAGGAAATGGAATTACCGTTTCTCATATCCATAAGGGAAGGTAACGGGTGCTCCGTTATTTGACCATGAGCGCGACATTGCGACATCAATTTCTCTGTCTTTACGACCGTTGTAGGCACCGTATTCGGGTTCTGTATCGTTGCGAACGGCATTGACGAGGCTCATGAGTTCCGATGCGACGGTGATTTCGCCGTCGCTGAGCGGATAGTTTTGTAACGGGTTTTCCCAGACCACTTCGGGATCCGTGTCGGCGACGAGTGCGGCTAAGGTGTTGTAACCGTCAACGTTATTGGTTCTACGTGAGATGTTAACTGCGCGCTGTTCATCGGCGGTATCCTTCAAGATGACAGCATCATTTCGGAAGCACATCCCGCGCTCCGCGTAGAATTTTGAGCCGTTAAAGCCTCGGAGCGGCGAACCGTAGGAGAGACCACTGAAGTTGAAGATGCCAACGGCACCGTCTGCGAACTCAATAACGGCATGTTGCCAATCTTCGGTATCGCGTGTAGGTTGTCCTTTCCGCCAGACGTGCTCCTGAACTTTATAGTTCTTTCGGAAGCCGTAGACTTGTACGGGTTCGTTGTCGAAACCGACGTAGCTGCGGATAAGCCCGATGCCGTGATAGCCGTGCCCACGAAAATCGTTATAGGCGACATTGACCTTACCGAAGACACCTGCGAGGATCATCTCCCGTTTGATGCGTTCTGTCGGTACCCGATAATAGTTTTCGTTGACCTCCAGCTTGACACCGTTTTCTTCCGCTGAGGCGATCATCTTATCTGCCCATCCGAGGTCGGTATCAATTGGGGTCTCCGTGCAGTAACTGACACCGCGTTCGGAGCAGAGGAGGCCCGGGATGTGGTTATTGCTCGGTGTAATCACGATGGAACAGACATCGGGTTTCACAGTATCCAGCATCCGCTCGGTGTCTGTGTAGGCGGGGACGTTATACTTCTCTCCCTGTTCTTTAGCGCTCTCCTCGCGTGGATCGCAGACAGCGACCAACTCAATATCCTTCACCAGTTTTGAGATTAGGGGTAGGTAGGTGCCGGAACCACGTCTCCCTGTCCCGATATGTGCGATTCTGAGTTTGTCCATGACTTCCCTCCATCTGTTGCAGTGTGTCTATTCTACCCAGAAGATATGGCTGCGCTCAAAGAGGTCGCCGTCTAAGTAGACTTCGACGAACCATTCACCTGTAATGTCTGGATCTGGTAGGTCGATGTAAAACCATGTAATTTTGTCGCCGGTTGTCGATGTGAGTTTCTTTTCTTCTGACCAGAACGGCGGATCCTCAAAATCGTCTTCTGGTGAGTACCACGAGACTTCAACTGTGTGTTCTTCTGTGATGTTTGACCATAGGAGCCAGAAGTACACTTGGTCGTTAAATTCGGCGGAGAAGGTGTTTGTGATGCCGTCAGGTCTGTCGTCAAAGACGCTAATTGCTAAGACAGAATCAACGATCATCGGTTCGCCGCGTCCTACGTCCGTAAACCCGCTCCCACCAGTAGGATCCTCACTACAACCGCCCAATGCAATCACTAGGGACAATAGGGCAATGCCGAGTATCGGATATGGATTTTTGAGCAGCGTTTTGATGCGTGGTTCGGATTGATGCATGTGTTTGCCTTCTATTTTCTTCTGTGTTAGTAGCGAGCGCAGTTTGCTGCCACGTTAATCGGATTCGTATGGCTAATCGCGAGCTCGCTCCTACCGGACTGATAACTGTTTTCTATTATTCTATCAGGCGTTTGACTTTTTGTCAATAGATATGCGGATAACAATCATTGGTCATCAGTTGTCAATCCCCAGTTTTCAGTTTGTTTTCAGGTGTTAGCGGTTTTTTGCTTTGGTTTTCTATTGACATGTGCAGGCTTTTGATGGTAGACTCAAGCAACAACAACAGAGGAGCATTTGATGAGATTTGATACAATCATTGCAGGTGGAAATATCGTTGATGGAACGGGTGAGCGGGAGCCGTTCGTTGCGGACATCGGCATTCAGGATGACCAAATCGCTGCGATTGGCGACCTTGAGAAGGCAGAAACACCGCGTCGGATTCCGGTAGAAGGACAGGTTGTCTGTCCCGGTTTTGTCGATGTACATGTGCATTCCGAGATATCTTTACTCGGTGGGCGCGACCAGTTCGCCGCTGTGAGTCAAGGCGTAACGACACACTTAGCTGCACCGGACGGTTTCGGATGGGCACCCTTACCACCGGAGCGGGCGCGAGAATTATGGCACTACACGCAGTTTGCTTATGGCGATGCTGAACTGCCACTCAACTGGGAAACACCTGAAGCGTATCTTGATATGTTTCACGGGCGAATCCCCGCGAACCTCTGTCCGCAAGTACCACACTGCGCCGTTCGGCTCGGTGCGATGGGTTGGGATCCGCGTCCGGCAACCAGTGATGAACTTCTATTGATGTCGCGCATAACCCATAGGTGGTTAGCGGAAGGGGCTTGCTGTCTCTGCTTAGGGTTGGATTATCAACCCTCCGCAAATGCCGATTTGAATGAACTTGTGTATCTATCAAGTATCGCTCAAGCCTACGGTGCAATCTACGCAGCGCATATCCGATACCGCATTCTTGGGAGAAAAAAGGCGTGGGAGGAGACGATTGAAATTGCAAAACGCGCCGGGATTCCTGTGCATATCTCGCATGAACGGGTAGACGATGAAGTTGCTGATATACTCGAACGTGTTGAGAATGAACAGATCGATTTGACTTTTGAATCCTACCTCTACCCCGCTGGTATGACACATCTCGCAATGATGCTCCCAATGGAGTATCAGACCGGTGCCCCTGATGATATGTTAGCGCACTTGGAAAACCCAGAAGTCCGAGAAAAATCAATCGCGCACCTACGCAGTGAATTACGCGACGGCAGCCAGATTGTGGGGTACAACCGTTCCGGTCGGTTTATCGGCATGACGCTCGCCGAAGCCGCTGAGAGCGAAGGTAAATCTAACGAAGAATTCGCTTTCGACCTCATCTGTGAAGAAGCGGCGATTGAGACCTTTGTGATGCCGTGGGCGACAACACCCGAAGAAAATGAACGGATCTTGAATCAGACAGCAAGCCACCCCCGCATGATGATCGCGAGCGATGGCGTTTACAACATTCCACATCCACATCCGCGTAGTTACGGCTGTTTCGTGCAGTATCTCGGCAAATTTGTGCGTGAACGCCGGTTGATCTCGTTGAAAGAAGCCATCTATAAAATGAGCGGTTTTCCAGCAGAACGATTCCGATTGTACGACCGCGGAAGAATTGACCGCGGGCTTGCTGCTGACATCGTTGTCTTTGACCCGGATACTGTTGCAGACCGATCCACTTGGTTTGACCCCGTCCAATCCCCTGTCGGTGTAAACTGGGTGTTCGTCAATGGCGTTTCAGTTGTTGAAGATGGAAGCGTGACGGGACAACTGCCGGGCAGAGTGCTGCGCCAACAGCGATGGACAAGATAACATGGAGGGGAAAACCGTGGACGTGTATGATTTGACAATTATTGGCGGCGGAAGTGCCGGACTCGTGCTTGCCGTGGCGGGTGCCAAGTTAGGTAAAAAGACGGCACTTGTGGAGAAACACCGTATCGGTGGTGACTGTCTCTGGACGGGATGCGTGCCTTCCAAAGCACTCCTGAAAGCAGCGAAGGTGGCGAACTACATTCGGAACGCTGAGAAATACGGCATCGGTGTGCAAGGTAACGCGCCTGATTGGCAGCGTGTGATGGACTATGTGCGCGGGACGCAACACGTCATAGAAGAAGAACACGACAACCCGGAACGGTTCCGGGAAATGGGGGTCGATGTCATCTTCGGAGATGGACATTTTGAGGCATCGGATACCTTCGTCGTAGCAGATGCCGAAAGCGGAGAGACGCGTACACTCGAAAGCAAAAAGTTTGTGATTAGTACGGGGTCGCGTCCGGTTGCACCGCCGATACCGGGGTTGGACGCGTGTGATTATCTTGACAGCGAGACGGTGTGGGAGTTAGAAGAATTCCCGAATCGGCTGCTCGTTATCGGTGCGGGTCCGATCGGTATCGAACTCGGACAAGCGTTCCATCGCCTCGGTGCCGATGTGACGATCGCGCAACGGAGCGGGCGGATTCTCACCAAAGAGGATACCGATGTCTCTGAAGAGATGCTGCGTTATCTTCGTGAGGAGGGGATCACAATCCGGATCAACACGCAGATCGCGCAGGTTGTTCAACATCAAAAATCCACAAACGTGACATTCAGCAACAGTGAAAATGAGACGACAGAAGAGCGGTTTGACAAAATCCTGATTGCGGCGGGGCGCGCACCGAATGTTGAGCGATTAGGACTCGACAAAATCGGGGTGCAGGTCGGCAGCCGTGGGATCGAAGTCAATAACAAACTCCAGACGAGCGTCAGGAATATCTACGCTGCGGGTGATGTGATCGGACACTATCTGTTTACGCATGTCGCTGCTTTCCAAGCGCAGCTGCTTCTTCGGAATATCTTCTTTCCGCTCTCCAATACGATTAACTACAGCGTTGTGCCGTGGACGACCTTCTGTGATCCGGAAGTTGCGCGTTGTGGTCTGACGGAGGCGGAGGCGCGTGAGAAATACGGGGACGTTGATGTGTTCACACTCGACCAACACGATGTTGATAGGGCAGTTGCGGAAGGCGAGACACACGGGTTCAGTAAAGTTATTGCAAGCCGGTGGACAGGAAAGATATTGGGGGTTCACCTTGTCGGTGCGAATGCGGGTGAGGTTGTGCATGAGTATGTTCTGGCGATGCAACAGGGAATTCCGTTGCGAAAATTGAGCGGGATGATTCACGTCTATCCAACGTTTTCGAGCAGTGTGTGGCGCGTGGCAGGCAAATGGTTCTCGGAAAGTACACTGATTCAGACCTTGCGGAAGTTGCTTCCATGATCCTATAATACGAGCCTCTATATGGACGAAACATCCCACTCAGAAATGATCGCTGGGAAGTTAATAAACATCAACCCCCCAGCTATCCTATGGTCATTTGATACTATTTTTGTATTAACATCTTCCGCGTGGCAGTGAACTGCCCAGCTTTGAGTGTATAGAAGTAAACGCCACTTGCAACTCGCTCACCGAGTTCGTTTCTGCCATCCCAATACGCCGCACGGCTTCGAGACTGATAGATACCCGCAGGTTGATACCCTAATGTCAAGGTTCGGACGATTATTCCGTTGGCTGCATAGATCATCAGTGCGACCTCCGCTGGTTGTGCCAACTGATAGGGTATCCATGTTTCTGGATTGAACGGGTTGGGGTAGTTCGCCAAGAGTGCTGTTTTTTCCGGTGTCGGTTGTGCCGCCCGTGTCCCAACTGCCAAAAAGCGTTCTAAGACAGCAATCGTCTGTGGATTCGCACCAACATCCTGTGCCTCTTGGATCCACTGCTGAACATCTTCTGCGGTGAAGGAGAAATTGTTTGGATTCTGTGCAAGAATAGGAGCCGCTTGGGAATCTACTGGTGCTTGGGAATCCACTGCCTTCGCAACAACAATAAGGTCCTCAATATCAACGACACCATCTTTGTTGACATCCGCGCGTGGGTTTGCGCCCTCTACGACAGTTTTTCCGTAGTTCTCCGCCACTTCAATAATGTCAAGATATGTGACACTACCGTCCCCTGTTATATCAACAGCTGCGAGTGGTTCCCATAATCGGATTGTGTCGTCATCGCTGCCGCTAACAAGAATCAATCCATCCGGGCTCCATGCTATTGTATTAACACCCCTTGTATGCCCTTTCAAAGTGGCTTTGTGCACACCAGTGGTGGGGTTCCATAATCGGATTGTGTCATCACTGCTGCCACTGGCAAGGAGTGGCTCAGTTGGATGGAATGCTAACGTATTGACGTTACCGGTATGCCCTTCCAAGACGTGCAGCGGAGAGTCCGTGTCCGTTGGGTCCCAAATCCGGATTGTGTCATCGCGGCTTGCACTGGCGATCAGCGTGCCATCAGGACTCCACGCAACCGCATTAACAGTATTTGTATGTCCGCGAAGTACAGCGATGTTGCTGCCGTTGTCTGGGTTCCACAAGCGGACGGTCCGATCTCTACTACCACTGGCAATCAGCGTGCCATCAGGACTCCACGCAACCGATTCGACGTCATTGCCATGTCCGCGCAGTGTCTGAACGGGTCGACTTTTCCACGCGTCCCATGTTAAATCCCAGATACGGATTGTGTCGTCGTCGCTTCCGCTGGCGAGGGTGGAACTCTCTGGTTTAAAGGACAGCGTATTGACAGTGTTTGTATGTCCTATGAGGTAACCTCTTATGTCTCCATCATCTGTGTAAGACATCCCAATATAAGGGCGGAAAAACAGTCCGCCAGCATAGACGACAAAACGCGGGTCATGCGATGAGATAGCAATATCAGAGATTAAGAAGAGACCAACTCCGGTCTGCCAGTGTTGCGCACCCGTATCCAGATTCCAAGAGTGAAGGACGCTACCGGTCCCCACACTGATAAGTGTGCTATCGTCTTTGAATGCCACTGCATAGACAGAATATTTATGTCCACTGAGCGTCCGAGTATGGAAGTACTCCTCGGCAGCGGCAAAAGGTAAAATAATAGTGAAAATGGAGAGTAGGGTTAAAATTGAAAGGCTTAATTTCTTCATTTGAATGTCTCCTTCCCGAAAACACCTTCGGGTGTAGATAATTTATGTTTGCCTTAAATTGCTCAAACCTTTAGTCATGATTTAATGATACAATTTGAAGGTCAAAAAGGTGCATAATGGGAAAAAAAATTGAATGAGACGAAAAATAAGCGGTTTCTGATGGGAGAATTTCTGGGAATATCAGTCGTTTTCCTTCTCAAGCGATGCATAAAACATTCCGCTGCGTTCGGTAGCAATATAAAGTTTGTCAGCATTGATAGCAAGAGAGATGACCCGATTCGGTACCGGTGGCAAGATCCGTTCCCACCTGCCGCGGTTGTCTAATTGATAGATACCGGTATCACCAGCACCATAAACGGTTTCGTCTGCTATTGCGATTCGGTCTATGACGGTGTGTGTGCCTTCTGTATCGGTTATCGTGTGCCAGTTTTCACCATCTTCTGATGTCAAAACGCCTGCGCTCGTAGCAACGTAAATCCGTGAATTGACAAAGACTATCTCGTTGAAGTACTCAAATCGGAGTGGCATCGTTGATGTCACATCTTTCCACGTGTTCCCCGCGTCAAATGATCGGAGCAGATGGCCGTCGCGTTTTCCGACGTAGACGGTTTCGCCTGAAACAGCAAGCGTAGACGGTTTGGCGATGCCCTCATTGGCACCTTCAGCAGTATCTATTAGTCCAGTATCAACCCAATCTGGTTCGCCGCGTCTCCATCGTAAAAGTCTCTGTTTATATTCTACATAAAACGTATCGCCGCTGACTGCGAACTTGCGGGGATACGCTATGGGTTGGCGGGCTGCGCCTGATGATGAACTTACTTGGTCAGTATTGTTAGGGGAGTCGTCTGCGATACTCTGTTTAGAGGTCTCCTGTGATTCAGTTTTTGGTGTCTCTATAGAGCGATTTCCACTCAAAAGCTTGAAATCTTGAATAGTCACCAGCATACTGCCCTTCTCGGAAAGATGGAAAATGCGCAGTGCACTTTCTATTCTTGGGATGGTTGTGATCCCGTAAAGTACACCGTCAGCGACCGCCAATTTTGAAGAAAACAGGGGTCTGCCGGAATCCAATTCCGACTTTGGTGTCCATGCATCGGGAGCAAAGCGTAGGGTATTCCACGACATCCCACCGTCGGTGGATTTGGCGATATTGGTAGCGGTATTCCCGTAGAGTGTGTTTTTGAAGGTTATTAAGTTGGATATTCTGGTCCCTACCATGCCGGTCATAAAGGGCTGCCACGACTCGCCGCCATCCGTTGAACGGTTAAGCCCGAGAAATCCGGCTGTGAACACGGTATTTTCGTCCACGCCGACAGCAGGGAACATGCTCAGTAAAAATGAATTCATCATTGCAACCACGCTCAGTTTCTGATCGGTACCTGACCACGTTTTTCCACCGTCCATGGATCGGAGATGGAAACCGGTATATCCGATTGCTAAAAGTGTTCTTCCAGCAGTGAGGACTTTAACACCGGGTGACATGCTTATTATCGGTGATTCGGTTGGCGGTGTTATATTCGTCCATGAATCTCCGAAGTCGGCTGAATGGAAAATTTCCCACATACCTTGCTTCTTATCTTTTCGTTCTTGTACAGATGCTCTCGTTCGAGAAGAATTTAAAACATCGGGTCCTGTCCCGACATAAAGGTTATTTTCGGAAACTGCCAAGGAATGGATAGTTAGCGTGGTATTTAGTGGCAATTTTTCTAAACCGTGTCTTGGCTTGATACGGTATAGCCCCTGATTTGTCCCGACAAACACTGTGTTTTCAAGTGTAGCCACGGCAAAGGTTGTTAGCTCTGTAACTTCATCATTCAATAGGGTCCACTGCTTTCCCTGATCTTCAGATCGGAAGATTCCATTCTCTCGAAGTGCAAGGTACAAGGCTTCATCAGTTATTGCTAATCCCATAGCGGCTCCTTTTGGGCGATCCCCAAGCGATGTCCATGTCTCTCCGCTATCGCTCGAACTAAACAGTTCATCAACAGAGGCAAGGTAGAGCGTGTCGTCTTTCTCAGCCATGGGTATCATGCTGTAGTCTGTGAAAGCGGTTGGAAGGTTAACAGCGGCTGCCGGACTAATGAACGTCCACGCAGGGGCATCTCTTGGCAATCTATAGATACCGAGGAGCGAAGCGGCGTAGGTATCGCCTTCTGAGTTTACGAACAAGCCTAATATTGGAGCGAAACCTGGTGCGTTTGCTTGCCTCCACTGCTGATTTAGCGTTGGCGGGACTTCCGTCTCTACCTGTGCAGTCGGATTCGGCACAATCGGCTTTGAAGCTTGCACGCCGGTGCCTCTGTCGCTACCAATCGTATCGAAAAGTCCGGCTTGGTTCCGTAGGTCCGGTTCTGCTTGTGTGTCAAGGACAATGGGTGCGTCAATGATCTCAACAGTGGTTTCCGATTGGGCGTTCAAGTTGTAAGGTCTCTGAAAGCGAGTAAGGTATTGAGACCCGACACCGAGCATCAGCATTATAAGAATGGCAGCGGTGCCAAAAGCGACCCACGGTAGTAAGGGTTTGCCAACCTGAGGGGCGACTGGTTTTATGTCGGCGACTTGCTGCATGATACGCTCAATGAAATTGATGGGCAATTGGACGCTCCCCAGCGTTTCGCTAATCAGATGCTCTTCCGCCTGTAAACGCTCTCGTGCCCGGCGAAGCCGACTTTTGATCGTATTTACCGAGACTCCCAAGAAGTTGCCTATCTCTTGTGTTGTCATCTCGCCGAGATAGTAGAGTGTCACCACCGTGCGTTCACTCTCCGGCAATTTTTCCAGAAGCTCTTTGACGATTTCGCGGCGATGTTCCATCGCTTCCGCCTCCCGTTGCTCCGACACATAACGTCTATAGGAAAATGCCTCTACCTCCATTACAGATGCCTCATCCAGGGATTGCATCGCAGGTTTGTTACTTTGATGCCACCTCTTGCAAAGATTACTCGCAATAACATAAAGCCATCCAGCAAACTGGTTGGGGTTTCTTAGCCTTGCAAGGTTTTTGTATGCTTGGATGAAGGCATCTTGAGCAATCTCCTCAGCGATGTGAAAATCGCCGATCTTCCGCCACGCAAGCGCGTGAACGCTCTTTTGGTACTTTCGGACTAAAGCAGTGAATGCCGCTTCATCCCCTGATAGAACTCTGTGAATCAGTTGAACATCGTTTTCCACTATCAGAATTCTCCATGACCCACGCATAAACGTGATTGTATTTACATTCAAATTGTTAATGATACAATTTTGAAGCGGAAAGGGTGCATATCTCGAAAAAAATCCGATACCGGCAGATTTTTGGCAAATTCCATGCAGGATCGGATCGCTTAGAAGTGTTCTCTAAATCTACTGAAGTTTAGACAGTTTCTGTCCCGATCACGATATGCTTCCACAATAGTTTTCGGTTTTTCGGACAGTTACCAATACAAACATAACTTGTAAAAAATAAACGTGGATGCCCCGATACACAGTCCCGTAGGCGCGAAATGTTATAGTGCGACAGTTACTTGGTAGTCTTTTCTGTTTGTTTGAGTTTACCCCAGAGCGTCGTCTGTTTTTCAACACTCGGGGACACAGCACGGAACACCTTACTGATATTATACAAGCGTTGGGGAGGGATGCAAGCAAAAAAGGAGCCGGAACTGTGTTCCTAATCGGTCACAGAATTGCAGGGATTCTAACCTAACGCGTGTTGTATAGGTTTCTGCAGACCGTGACTTTTAGGTATTATGGTTCCGGCTTACCCAAGGAGGCTTATTTGTGTATGTGCAATTTTCGTGCCAATCGAAAAGCGTCTGTTTTCGGCAATAAACGTTGGAATTTTGCTTATTTTTTGAACATGTCTGGTAAAAAAGTAAACATTGTGGAATGGCTGTCAGCGATCAATCATCAGCCGTCGGCTGTTAGTTGTTCCTTAGATGTTAGCCTTTTACGACACCGATGGGTCGGAGGCGTGCGACGCGTCGTGAGAGTCCGGCTTTGTCAACGACGCGGACGACTTCATCGACATCTTTGTATGCTTCAGGGACCTCTTCTTGGAGGGTGCGCCTGCCTTCGGCGCGGACGTAGATGCCTTGCGCTTCCAAGTCTTTCTGGATGGAACGTCCTTTGGTTAAGGCGATCGCTTTCCGGCGTGAGAGTAATCTACCGGCACCGTGGCAGGTGGTGCCCCATGTCTCCGCCATCGCACCCGGATCACCGACGAGGACATAAGAGGCGGTTCCCATATCGCCGGGGATTAGGACGGGTTGCCCGACTTTCTGATACTTATCGGGGATTTCGGGGTGTCCCGCCGGGAACGCACGCGTCGCGCCTTTGCGGTGGATGAAAAGTTCACGTTCTTCGCCGTCAACGGTGTGTTTCTCGAATTTGCCGATGTTGTGTGCGACATCGTAGACGAGTTCTAAGCCGAGCTCGTCTTCCGTTGTATCAAAAAACTGCATGAATGTCTGGCGGACGAGGTGCATGATGCACTGCCGGTTGTTCCACGCGTAGTTGGCACTACACGCCATGGCGGTGATGTAGTCCTGACCCTCCGGTGAGTTGATCGGTGCGGAGGCGAGCTGCCGGTCGGGAAGTTTAATCCCGTATCTTTCGGCGACTTTGACCCAACTCTTGACGTGCTCATCACAGATCTGGTAGCCGAAGCCGCGAGAACCGGTATGGATCATGACACATATATTGCCTTCGGTTAACCCCATTGCGTCCGCGGCTTCTCGGTAGAAGATACGGTCAACGACTTGGACTTCAAGGAAGTGGTTGCCGGAGCCGAGTGTGCCGAGTTGGTTTTTGCCGCGTTCCAATGCGCGTTGGCTCGCGGCATCGGCGTTTGCGTGTTCAAGGAAGCCTGTCGCCTCGGTGAAGTTGAGATCCTTTGGGTGTCCGTAGTCGCGTTCGATGGACCAGCGCGCGCCTTTTTCGAGCATCTGCCGTTCCTCTTGGACGGTGAGCCGAATTTTGCCACTGGAGCCGACACCGCACGGGACATTCTCAAACAGTTTGCCGATGAGATTTTTCGCTTTCCCTTCGAGTTGTGAGATGTCGAGATTTGTCCGGATGAGCCGTACCCCACAGTTGATGTCGTATCCGATGCCGCCGGGAGAGACGACACCGTCGGCTTTCGGGTCGGTCGCCGCGACACCGCCGATGACGAAGCCGTACCCCCAGTGTAGATCTGGCATTGCGAGTGAGTATTTGACGATGCCGGGGAGGTGCGCGACGTTCGCCACCTGTTTCAACGCCTCATCACTATTAGTCTGTTCAAGGAGTTTCTCGTTGGCGTAGACGATGCCGTCCACGCGCATGCCTTTCATGTAGCTTTTCGGGATACGCCAACGGTATTCATCGATTTTTTGGAGTGTTATGTTTTGTTGTGCCATGGTTTTTTTATTGGCTATCGGCTTTCAGCCGTCAGCCATCAGCAAAGAAGTGTATTTTGCTGATGTGTTCCCGAGGGTTGTCAAAAACCTCTTTTACTGATTGCTAATTGCTGGCAGCCGATGGCTGATTGCTATTCCAATATATCAAGGATTTGTTGTTCAAATACCCGTTTGGGCATCGCTCCCAAAACGCGTCCGATGACTTCGCCGCTTCGGAATACGATATACGCTGGGATTCCATTTCCGCCGTATTTTTTGTTGGTTTCACGGTTTGCGTCGATATCCAGTCTTGCAACGATGAAGCTATCGCGGTATTCTAATGCAACTGCATCAACAGTGGGTCTCATTGCCCGACAGAAGCCTCACCATTCCGCTCGCAGTTCGACGACGACAGGCATTTCGGCTTCCAACACAACGGTGTCAAAGGTTTCATCTGTGACTGTGATGGGTCTCCCGTCGGTCTGGATTGGTGCTTTATCTTCATCGGCGGTAATTGTTTCATCAATGACTTCAGGATCTTCGGGTTCCAGTTGTGTGGTAACATCGCCGCAGCCGATGGTGTAGGTTGCGACGAAACCGATGATCAGTAAAGCACACGTTTTGCGGAACGTGTTCATGCGGAGGCTCCTTAGTGTTTTGCGGAGACATTCAATTCTGCTGTAATTGGTATTATATCATAGTTTGCAGTGGGATGCAAGTGTGGAAGGTCAGCTTCGGCTTTCAGCGTGCCAGTCGCTACGTCCCATAAAAAAATCTTGTTTTCATTTTCATAGTCTTCTATCTCCTTTAGAGATGTCATCCTACGGGGCTGCAATGGTTGTTGTGGTAGATATTAGAATTATTTGTAAATTGACACCTATGGGTATCTATGAAATAATTTCTACTTTTCATAGATATAACTGGTGGCAGCCTCGGGGTAGAAGATGACGAAGAGTCTACCGTCCCATGTGTATGTGCTAATCTCAGGATTCAAGCTGCCCGTTGGAAACCAGTGAATCGTTCCGCTGCTTTCATCAAACGGTTCAATAAATCTATACGTACCGGTGATGAACTGCGTCGGTGCTTGGACCTCCGCTTCCGGATTTGACTGGATCTCTTGTGTGAATGTCGTCGGTGTGAGCCGTAGGGTACTCGTCTCTTCGACGGGTTCGCCGTGGACCTGCTTGGAGATGAGGGTATAGGTGCTGGTGAAGAATTGGGCGATTTTATAGGATTTAGAGTAAACAGTAATCGTTGCCATTTTGTGGACATCTTCCTCGCCTCCATCGCGTACGTAGAGATAGACGGTTACGGTTTTCGGTGGGACGACTTCCTCCGGTGGCAGTTCCGGGGCAGTCCATTGGACTTGGGGTCCGGCTTCACCCGCCAAAGCACCATCGGAGACCTCCCACGCATACCTCAACGGATCGTCTTCTGGATCAAAGACTCTGGCTCTAAACTCGACGGTTTCACCGTATTCAACTTCATTTGGAACAGTGAACGTGGTTATTTCAGGCGGGTCGTTGGTGAGTTCTTCATATTGTGCACATCCGATGAGGATAACGGCTTGGAAGATTAATAGAATCACCAAACCTGTTTGGATTGATTTCTTAAAAAAATTCATTGGTATCTCCTGTCTTGGGTAGTTTTCAGCGGATTGACTATCAGCCATTAGCCTCAGCCATCAGCCATCGGCTTTCAATTCAATTCTGTTATCCAGCGCGTGATTGTGTCGTGACGCTCGGTGTCGTTTTGTTGTTGGAACCGTTTGGCGAGCTGCTTGCCGGTGTCTATCAGCACAGTTCGTAATTCTGGCGTGTAGGGTTTCGCATCTAACGCCTGTTCGTATTTCTCTATCGCTTCTTTTGACTGCTTGCGGTTCATTAAGCAGCGTGCGAGGACACACTGCACACGCGATAACTTCTCCGCAGTTGGATCCGGGGTGTCTGGTGCTGTATCTGGGTCCGAAGCTCCTTCAGCAGTGGCGGGGACCGGTGCGGCTGCCTCTCTCGCTTTACTGAGTATCACATCAAGTTGCGATTCAAGTGAAAGCAAATTTTGATAGGCGACAGCATTCTTCGATTGTTTCGAGAGGACGGTCTCAAAAGTTGCTAACGCTTTGAGGTGTTCACCCTGCATCAGATAGAGATAGCCGATCGTGTTGTGCATATCCAAAGTCTTTTCGGATGCCGGAATCGATTCAAAGACGGCTGCTGCTTCGGCGTATTTCTTGCGGTTCATCAGAGCATTTCCGCGTCGGATCTGAATGTTCACAAGTTCTGTCTTTGCGTTCTTATTGTTTGGCTCCTGCGCTAAGACCTGTTCCAATTCGTTTTTCGCTTGCTCGTATTTGCCGAGGTGTTGATACGCTTGCGATAGGCTCAAACGGAGATTGATGTCGCTCGGAAAGAGGTCTACTGCCTTCTGAAGCTGCGTCGCTGAGGCACTATAATTTTTCTGATTTCTCAGTGTCTGTGCATGCTGTTGATACGCGGCACGGAGGTTACGCTGTGCCTGTTCGTTGGTGGGTTGTGCGGTATGAACCTTATGAAATGCGGCGATTGCTGCTGGATAGTCTTTTACTTTGAGATATAACTCGCCAAGTAGGCTGGCGATATCCGTACCGTCTGGATGCAGTTTCTGCAATTCGAGATAGGTCGCAATTGCCTCGGCGGAACGTCCGGCTTGCCGAAGGTTGTTAGCTTTTTGCCAGAGGGCATCGTGCAGGTTCGTTCTGGCGAGTTGATAGGTTGGTTGTAGTGCCAAAGCGTCCCGGTAGGCGCGAATCGCTGCGTCCCATTCTCCGTTATTTCTGAGTGTCACGCCGTGGTTCGTATAACTGATGACAAGGTTCTTTCGCGTCTCTACATCGTCGGGTGCGAGTTCGAGTGCCTTTTGGTAGTGTGTAATTGCTTTGGAAAACTCGGAGGCGAGCGCGTATCCGTCTCCTATAACGCGGTATGTCGTAGCGTTCATCGGATCAAGACGGATGGCTTTCTGAAAATATGCGGTACCTTCGTCAAAGGCGCGGCGTTTCAAGGCGTTGAACGCTTTTTGACGGTAGAGTTGGTTGAGGTTCTGTTTCGCTGTTTTGTGGTGCGGTGAGCGTTTCAGAGCGTTCTCGAATGCCTCTATCGCTTTGTCCATATCGCCTTGTTGGTAATGGAGCGCGCCGAGGCGGTTATACGATTCAGCACTGTCGCGAAGGGAACGGTGTTCCTGCTGGTTTTTCACGCGCTGTTCAACGAGACGGGTCGCTTGGCTCGACTGCCCTGTTCTTTGGTAAGACTGAATCAGCTTCTCCTTCGCTGGCTCATAATTAGGGTCGACCTTGAGGCAGCTCTGAAAACTGGCAATCGCCGATGCCATATCGCCTTTATCGAAATAGACTGCGCCGAGGAGGTAGTGCGGACGCGGGAGCCTCGGATTCTCTTGGGTCTCTTTTTTCAAGAGGTCGATGGCGATGTCGTGCTGCGAAGTGTGGAGGGGTGTATTGTAAATCTTCAACAGTGTATTGATATCGCGCTGTGTTGGATATTGGGAGGTCGCCATCGCGTGACAGACATCATCTGTGTGCGGACTGTGTCCCCATAACCCGATGGCGTGTCCGAGTTCGTGGAGGCAGACCGTCCGCATCTCTTCTTCTGAGAGTTCGCCGATGGTGCCGTCCCCCTCTAAGACAAGGACAACCTCTACAGTGAAGTCGATTGCCGTGCTTGAACGTTGACCCGTGTTGTTACTTTGGGCATTCGTGCCTTGTGAAAACCGTGCTAATTTCGCACTGCCGAGTCGTGTATCTAAGAACGCTAAACGACCGCTGTAGATTGGGTTAACGCGGATGTCTGCCTGTTCCGGGGTTTCGGTCTCTTGAAATCGGATTTTGCCACCGGTGGCAGATTCCCATGTGTCCATCGCGTAGCGTATCGCTTTTAGATACGGGAGGGGTCTGAGGGTCGGTGAGATATGCACCCGAATCGGCATCTGTGTGAAGCGCGTGATCCTGCCACCCGAAAACAGCGTAACATGGTCGAAATAGTCAGACGTTTCGATTTCGTTATCGGTGGTGTTCTGTGCCGTGCCGTGTGTTATGAACGCGGCGAGTGTTAACATGGAAACGAAAAGGAGATAGCATTTTCTTATCATGACGCGTTGCCTCCGCTGAACTGTGATTTTTTTGATTTGTGTGATTCCCGTGATAATATCTCTAATCAAGCACAACTAAGTACCGAATATTGATACCAAATCTGAAAAATAAATTCGCATTTATGAGACTTTGAAATTTATAGGGGATTTCTGAATATAAGAGACGCAATAATGCACATCGCATTTGGCGAGTACAAACCAGTTTTCGTTCCTGAGAAGGGGTTATTCAGAAACGGTGTCAGATTATCGCACAGTATGACAAGTTGATGAAACCTTATAAAGGCACAGTTAGATGTATTATCGTTTGTTGATTGATAGCAGCGTTACGCGGTAATGTTAGCATAATTTTAGAAATAACCCAAGATGAAAACGCGTAAATTCTTTCAAAATGCTGTTAAATCCTACAAAATCCTTCCGCGGGTTGTTTTAATTTGGATTTTCTCAGACTTCTAACACAGCATATCTTAAACATCAACACCTGTGAATGATAAACACTAAAAACCCATCGATCCGCCATTGCTGCTGGAATCTGAACTGTGATTGACGTGATTTCTGTGATGACTGTGATAAGGTAGTTGTCAGTTGCGGCGGGGTTTGAAATCCTGAAGAAGTACCCCAGTAAAACCCTGCAAGGGTAGGTTTGTTGTTGGACAATTAACGGGACACTTATAGAAGGCGGGGGTACAAACCCCGCCTGCAATATGAGAGAACAATTTGATGATATGGCGGGGGTACAAATCCCGTCTATATGGAAGGAAAATAGGTAAAAATAAAATCCGGCGCGGTGGGGAAACTGTGAAGAAACACCCAAGCAAAAACCCTACCGGAACTGCGGACTGAAGCGTTTGGGAAATTGCACTTCCTGAGTTTGGATTACAGTGCTGCTAACTCTGGTAACTCTATCCACTTGCGGGTCTGCCACGATTCCATGCCTTTATCTGCCAACTGTACACCTTTTGCACCTGCAAGAAGCGTCCACGGGAACGGTTCATCGGCGACGACGTGGCGGAGGAATAACTCCCACTGTGCTCTGAATGCGTTCTCGTAAGTCTCCTGTTCCGGGACCTTGAGCCATCCGTCAAAGAATTTGATGGGTTGTTCGATGTCCGGGTTCCAGACCGGACGGGGTGTGCCTGAGAGGGGTTGAATCCAACAATCCCGCAGACCGACAACGGCAGAGCCGTTCAAACCGTCTACCTGTATCGTTAGTAGGTCATCACGTCGGACTCTGACTGCCCAAGACGAGTTGAAGTGTGCGATGATGCCGTTCTCGAGTTCAAATGTGGCATAAGCAGCGTCTTCCGCTGTACAGGCGTACGGTTTGTTTTCTTCATCCCACCGTTGTGGGAGATGCGTCGCAGCGATACAAGAGACGCTTTTGACGGCACCGAAGAGGTTGTCTATGACATATCGCCAGTGACTAAACATATCGAGGATAATGCCGCCACCGTCTTCAGTTCGGTAGTTCCAGGACGGACGTTGGGTGGGGATCGCGTCGCCTTGGAAGACCCAATAGCCAAATTCACCACGGACAGCGATAATCTTTCCGAAGAAGTCAGCATCTATCAGACGTTTGAGTTTCTGAATGCCGGGGAGCCAGAGTTTATCTTGAACGACACCGTTTTTGAGTCCTGCTTTTGCGGCTTTTTCGTAGAGGCGATATGCGTCCTGGGTTGTCGTAGCGGTCGGTTTTTCACAATAGATGTGTTTTCCGGCGGCGATTGCGGTTTCAACGGCAGCGACACGGCGTGAGGTAACTTGTGCGTCGAAATAGACGCTATAGTCATCGTCGGCAAGGGCAGTGTCGAGGTCTGTGGTCCATTTCTGAACGCCGGTGGTTTCGGAGAGTTTCTCGAGTTTCGCGGGGTTCCGTCCGACGAGGTACGGGTCGGGCATAATAACTTCGCCGTCGCCGATAGGGATGCCACCTTCTTCTGCGATTGCCAAGATTGAACGGATGAGGTGTTGGTTAGTTCCCATCCTGCCGGTAACACCGTTCATAATGATACCGATGCGATGTGTTTTTTCGGTTTGATTGGTCATCTGTCTCCTATTATTTACCTGCTTGTTGTGGTGTGCCTCGGTTTTCTGACAGAGGTGCTGTTGCAGCGTGTCCATCCCTGGTAGCAGCTTCAAGATTGAGGCTTTCCACTTCTAACGGTTCGATTGAAAGCCGATATCCGAGTGCTTTAAGAACCGTTCCGAGTCTGTCAATCAGCGGTACATCGTTACTGGTGAGCGCGTCCGAAAGAACGTGTGGCTTGGTATCGGTTTGCTTTGCCAGTTCAGCAATCCCGCCTTGGGCTTCTACGACGGTTTCAAGCAAGAATAGAAATATGTCTGTATCCCCGTGAGTTTGGTAATCTTCAAGAGCCACTTGGAGGTGCCCAATCGCTTCATCGCGATCGGCGAATATCTCAATAAGGTACTCGCGGTACGTTCTCATTTTTCTCATGGGTGCCTCGTCCACGCGAAAACAGGTGGATATATCTAAGCTTTGTCAGTACATTGGGGGGCTGCGCCTTCTGGGAGTGGTGGTGCTTCGACACCGGCTTTCGGGAGCGTACCGGCGAGTTCCTGTTTCCAGTGTGCGACATCGCCTGCGGGTCCGTAGCAGTAGACCATCTGCATCGGTGTGTCGCCCGTGTTCGTCAACTGATGGAAGACCCAAGACGGGATAAAGACGGTCTGACCTGCGGAGAGGGTTTGGCGTTCTTCACCGAGACACATCTCGCCTTCGCCTTCGACGATAAAGTAGATCTCTTCTTGTTCGTGGTTATGCCACGGCACTTGTCCGCCGTTGGGTTCTAAGACGACGAACCCAATGCAGAATTCGTCTATCTGGATCGGGGATGCGCCGCCGACAAGGTTTTTGGTGCGTCTACGGGCAGGATAGGTGCGCCCTTCAATTTCGTTTACGTCTGCGATTAACATTGTATTTTCAATCCTCTATTTCAGGTTACCAGATTGGCAATCTGATTTTTGAATTAATTTTCAATCCCGATTCGCGATTTGAATGATCGAAACGGAGGGATCGTCCTTAGGACGTCTCTTTTTACTACGGTATCACGCCGACAACGGAAAGACAAACAGCGGCAGCTGTTAGGATAAGCATTCCCCAACTGCACGTTAATGCCATGTTTCGCAAAAAGCGAAATTTTCGTTCTGATATTTTCTGAAATCTTGGGTGATCTGTTGGCACTTCAAACCACCAACGCATCAACCAAGAACCAATACACATCAGCAATGTACCGAGTAAAAGATTTTTAGTGAGAACGTTTATCCAGCATCCAGTCGCAAGCAACAAACCTCCTAAAAGATAAGCCCATGATGGTAATTCTCGGTTTCTCATCCATTTCATTAGCAACCTCCCAGAATAAGGGGTTGTCTCAACTTCGGTTTCGATACACTGGTATGGACGCGTTACACGACTAAGGCTACTCAAAAAGTTCCGCCACCTGACAGGAGAATCCCTCAATAACATTCTCACCAGTGAGGGTGTCGTTCCGCGTGAGGAGTGTGATGTCTGTCTCTGAACGATAGACTGTTACCGTTTTGGATCTCGGTTCAAGCACCCATACGAGTTGTGTGCCCGCTTCCAGATAGGCAAATGCTTTCTCCTCAATTCGGAGTAAGGTATCCGTTGGAGAAACCACCTCAACAGCGAGGTCTGGTGGAATAGAGAAAACTTTACTCAGATCAGCAGGAATGTGATCTATTGAGAGGAAAGCAATATCTGGTACTAACACGCGTTCGTCGACTCTAAAACCTGTTTCTGACACGTAGATATCGCCTAACCGATTCTCACGAACGTACATACCTAACGGCAGAATAAGATTCACACTAATCCTACCATGTTCGCCTGATGTAGGTGGCATCGGCACTAATTCTCCTTTAACGTATTCATACCCCTCTAAATCGCTTTTGAGGAACTCCTCCAATGTCATCTTGATCGGTTTAAGCGGGAGTCCTTCTCGCGAGAGTAGGGCATCGGGATTTCCATCGGCAGGTAGTGCACCAAATTCTTGTGCGTTCATGATTTCACCTCACGATGCGTTTAGGAGAACTGCGTACTGTAGGCGGGGTTTCAAACCCCGCCTGCAAGCAGTTTGCATAGGTCCAGATTAATCCTCTGCCTCAATCACGGCTTGTGCTGCGGCGAGACGGGCGATCGGGACGCGGAACGGGGAACACGAGACGTAGTTGAACCCTAATCCGTAGCAGAATTTTACGGAATTCGGTTCGCCACCGTGCTCACCACAGATACCGACTTTCAGATCAGGGCGCGCAGCGCGACCTTTTTCGGAACCGATCTGTAATAGACTGCCGACTCCTTCTTGGTCGAGGACCTGGAACGGATCGTATTCAAGCACACCGTTTCTCACGTAGTCGTCAAGGAATTTCGCGGCATCGTCACGGCTCATCCCGAAAGTTGTCTGCGTGAGATCGTTGGTGCCGTAGGAGAAGAATTCGGCTTCAGCGGCGATTTTGTCAGCCGTGAGTGCTGCACGGGGCAGCTCAATCATCGTTCCGACAAGATATTCAACGCGTGTACCGGTTTCTTGGAAGACCGTCTCGGCGGTGTCAACGACGACTTTGCGTTGCAGTGAGAACTCGTTGATATGTCCGACAAGCGGGATCATAATCTCTGGTAACACGTTGATCCCGCGTTTGGCGACATCAACGGCGGCTTCAAAGATCGCACGCGCTTGCATCTCGGTTATCTCTGGATAGACGATACCGAGTCTGCAGCCGCGATGTCCTAGCATCGGATTGAATTCGTGCAGTTCTTCGACACGTTCAGAGAGTTTTTGTGCTTCGACACCGATCCGTTCTGAGAGTTCACGGATTTCGGCTTCGTTTTTGGGTAAGAATTCGTGAAGCGGTGGATCAAGGGTACGAATTGTGACAGGATAGCCAGCCATCGCCTCGAAGATTCCGATGAAATCTGAACGTTGATGCGGTAGCAATTTCGCCAATGCCGCTTCGCGTTCTGCAGTCTCATCGGCAAGAATCATTTCCCGGACTGCGTCAATGCCTGTGCCGAAGAACATGTGCTCGGTTCGGCAGAGTCCGATACCTTCAGCACCGAATTGCCGTGCGTTTTTGGCATCGTCGGGTGTATCGGCATTCGTGCGAACGTCTAATGAACGGACTTCGTCTGCCCACTCCATGAGCGTTCCGAATTGTCCACTGAGTTCGGGTTGAATGAGCGAGACCTGCCCATCGAGAACATCGCCTGTGGAGCCGTTGAGCGTGATGAAATCACCTTCGGTGTAGCGTTTCCCCTCAGCATAAAATTCGAGTGCTTCCTCATTAATAAAAAGTGCGGAGCACCCGGCGACACAGCATTTTCCCATGCCACGTGCGACGACAGCTGCGTGGCTCGTCATACCGCCGCGCGCTGTGAGGATTCCCTCTGCGGCATCCATACCACCGATGTCTTCCGGTGATGTCTCCGTACGGACGAGGATGACTTTTTCGCCAGCGGCTGCGAGTTCTTCAGCATGGAGCGCGGTAAAGACGACTTTACCGACAGCGGCACCTGGGGATGCAGGCAGCCCTTGCGCGATAACTTCGACCTGGGCATCCGGGTCAACGCTCGGATGCAGCAACTGATCCAAGTCGTTTGCTGGTACACGCGTCAAAGCGGTCTCTTTATCGATTAATCCCTCTTCGACCATCTCAACAGCGATGCGGACGGCGGCTTGTCCGGTACGTTTCCCGTTCCGCGTCTGGAGCATATAGAGCGTACCGTCTTGTATGGTGAATTCGACATCCTGCATATCGCGATAGTGTTTCTCGAGGTTTGAACCGATTTTGACCAAGTCATCATAGACATCGGGCAAGATATTTCTTAATTCGATGACCGGAAGCGGTGTGCGGATGCCAGCGACCACGTCTTCTCCCTGCGCGTTGATGAGGAATTCGCCGTAGAATTGGTTCGCGCCGGTTGAGGGGTTACGCGTGAAGGCGACTCCAGATCCGGAGGTGCCACCCATATTTCCGAAGACCATTGCTTGGACGTTAACAGCCGTGCGTCCCATTTCCTCGGAAATATCGTTGAGACGACGATAGGTAATCGCGCGGGGGTTTCCAGAGGATTCAAAAACGGCATCGCGTGCCATGTCTAATTGTTGACGCGGGTTATCAGGAAAATCGTTTCCTGTATGCTGTTTGACAGCGTTCTTAAATTCGTCCACGAGTGCTGCTAAATCACCGGCTTCTAATTCGGTATCTAATTCAACACCTTTCGCCTTTTTCTTTTCCTCAAGTAGGTGCTCAAACTCATCGTGATCGACATTGAGTACAACATTCCCGAACATCTGGACGAAGCGCCGGTATGAATCGTAAGCGAAACGTTCGTTTCCAGATCTGGCGATAAGTCCTTTGACAGCGTTATCATTTAAGCCGAGGTTGAGAATCGTGTCCATCATACCGGGCATTGAGACAGCGGCACCGGAACGGACAGAGAGTAAGAGTGGATTTTCGGTATCACCGAATTTCGCACCGAGCGCAGCTTCTAACTTCCCTAAATTCTCGTCAATCTGTTCGTCAAGTCCGGCGGGGTATTGCTTGTCATTTTCGTAGTATAATTTACATACCTCAGTGGAGATAGTGAATCCTGGCGGGACGGGTACACCGAGATTGCTCATCTCTGCGAGATTTGCCCCTTTTCCGCCAAGCAGCATTCGCATCGTGGCGTTGCCATCGCTTTCACCACCTCCAAAGAAGTAGACATACTTCGGTTTTGGCATCAAAAGCCTCCTGTGTTTTAGATTGAATAGATAGTGCGACTTGCTTCGTCGAATTCTGGTTTAAATGGATCTGTTGAAAGGTAAAGGATCTGATACGGTTCATAGAGTTGGATATAACTCCAGTTGACACCGCATAGAATCTTTCCTTCGTTAACTTTCTTGATAAATTTGCCTCTGAACTTAGCGCGGGTCTTTTCAGGTGGAAAATGTTCCGCGTGTCGAATCTGTGTATCTCTGACGATACGCTCGACTTCTGCTCGTCTTTCAAGCGTATAGTAGAGACTCTCTTCCTGTCGGACGTTGTGGTATTTTAAATCGAGGTGTTTAACCTGTGGTGAGTCCCAATCGTATCCTCGTTTCGCGAGGTATGTCTGCAGCCATTTCCACTTGATGACCCAATCCAATTCGCGTTCTAACTGCATCGGGTCGGTTTCCAAACAGGTGAGCACGTATTCCCAACGCGCCATAATTTGTGCTGTCGTTGGGTCAGATTCGGCTTGCTCAAGATAGCGTTTTGCGCATTCGAGGTACTGCCACTGTAAATCAACGGCTGAGAGGCGCTTCCCGTTTTGGAGTTCGATCTGATGTTTGCACGTAATATCGTCAGAGATTTCGCGTATCGCTTTGACGGGGTTCCGTAGTGCGAACCGTTGCTGAATGAAATTGTCTTCAATCATCCGTAGGATAATACCGGTGGTTCCGACCTTCAAGAAAGTCGAAAATTCGGACATATTAGAATCACCGACGATGACGTGTAACCGCCTATATTTTTCTCTGTCTGCGTGGGGTTCATCGCGAGTATTGATAATTCCACGTGCGGTTGTTGTTCCGATAGAGATTTCTTCTCGGATGTGCTCAGCGCGCTGTGAGATGGCATAATAGCCGCGATGGCTGGGTTTAATTTTGCCTGCACCAGCGAAAACCTGACGTGTAACAAAAAAGGGGATGAGTTGCGATGCCAACTGTCGAAAATCGACGTGTCGTTCCATCAGATAGTTTTCGTGGCATCCATAAGTATTTCCGGGTGTATCCAAGTTATTTTTGAAGATGGAGATTTTTCCGTAGAACCCGTCGTTCTTCATGCGACGTTCTGCGGTGCTGGCGAGACGTGTGATAATGCGTTCTCCGGCTTTATCGTGTGCAACGAGTTCTGCGACATCATCACATTCCGGAGTCGCATACTCTGGGTGGCATCCGATATCTTGATAGAACCGTGCGCCGTTTTCGAGAAAGACATCGGGGTACATTCTCCCCGCGACGATTTCTCGGAAGAGGTACATCACGACGTTCTGAACAGTAAGCGTTTTTTTTCGGGGTCCGTCAGGTGTCCAGATGATTCCGAATTCAGTTTCGAGTCCATAAATTCTACGCTTCATAAGGGATCCCCTTTGTCGCTGCTGTTTCAACAAAAAAAGAGGCTTTTGACGACAGAAAAGCCGAGAAGAGTTCGAGAGCCAAAAGCTTAGGACAGAAGTGAGGTGACCTCGTCCGTAGAGAGTCGTCGAAATTTTCGTCGTTCAACTGTCTGCTCCAGGCATGCCACTTCTATAGACTGTGGCGTTATTTCGTAATCGTCTTCAGCATCTGCTTCAACGGTCCGAAAGGTGTTTGTCACGAGTTGTAGTGCAGCGGTCAACTCTAAGCCATCGGAGTAGTGTTGTTGCAGGATCTCAGTTATTGCGGTGGCGCGCCCACCGATAACGGCATACTTTTCTTCTTCGGAATAGATACCGTCGAAGGCGATATGGTATATCCGATTGTTCCGTAGGTTTGACCCGTCGGGCGCGTCTGTTGCCCCCAATTCACAGACGAGGAGTTCTATCTCCAAGGGTTTTGCGTCCCAGGCTTGCGCGACGGCACCCATGTGCTGCGAATAGAGGTTTGTTAACCACTTCGCTGTGACATCTTCTCGGTAGTATCGGAAGCCTTTAATTTCGGCTTCACGGATCCCAACGACACGTAATATTTCATACTCAGCGATTCTACCCGCGGCAGCGAATGCGATCCGGTCGTAAATTTCGGAAATTTTGAAGGTCGTTTTGCGTGGATTCTCAGCAACCATCAGGAGCCCATCCCGGTATTCTAAGACGACGACTTCCTTGGCTTGTGCGATGCCGCGGCGGACGAAATCTTCTTTATCCTGACGGATCTGCTCCGGTGAAACGTAGTACGGTGTGGACATATCGGTTGTCAGTTTCCAGTTACGAGTTTCCAGTTACGAGTCTCCTTGTGGCAGTAACAGATAGTGTTCCTGCCACAATATCCGGCTTTAACTGGCTACTGATAACTGGTTACTGGTTACTATTCTCCTATAGTCGCGCTATGAAGTCGCGATAGAGTGCCTCAACGGTTGCCTCCGGTACTTCGGTGACACCGTCTTCAGTAACGGTGTAAAGTGTTGGAAAAATTTTTCGGATAAGATCAGCTCCGCCTGTTGCGATGTCCTCATCTGCAGCGTCCCAGAGGGCTTCGACGACGATTTCTAAGGCAGCTTGGCGGTTAATTTGTGGCGTGTAGCGTTTTTTAAGTGTAGAGCGTGCGTCCTTACCGCCGGATCCGATTGCGTAGTAGTCATCTTCCTCGTATCGACCGCCGACGGCATCGTATTTGAAGATTCTACCGCGTTGGCGTTTGAGGTCGTAGCCAGCGAAGAGCGGCAAAACGATGAGCCCCTGCATAGCGAGTCCAAGGTTCGCGCGTACGAGGTGTGAGAGGAAATTCGCCTGCCCTTCAAGGCTCAGGTTCACACCCTCCGTTTTTTCGTAGAACTCGACTTCAACTTGGAATAGCCTCGCCATCTCAATACAGGGACCGGCGGCACCAGCGACAGCGATTGCCGAGTGCCGATCAACCGGATAGACTTTCTGAATGCGTCGCTCGCCGACCTGATACCCCTCAGTCGCCTGCCGGTCACCCGCCATCAGGACCCCTGCATCGTAGACGACCGCGAGGACAGTTGTGCCTTCATAGGTCCGAAACGACGATTCCGGGACATGCGGATTTTGGACGACATCAGACGAATTGAGCGTCGTGAGTAATTCGGGGTGGCGACGCTTGATAATTTGAAAGAAGTCGGAGGTGCCGTAATCACTGAGGTCAAGCACTCCTACTGCCCCCCCCGTTGGATGTAGCTTTCGACAAATTCCTGTGAATCTTCTTCCAAGATTTCATCAATTTCGTCAAGAAGTGAATCTAAATCTTCGACAAACTCCTCATCCATTTCGCCGTTTCCAACATCGGGTTGCCCAACATCGGATTGCACGTCTTCGGTCTCATCAATATGGCGTTTGAGGTGTTCCTGTTGTTTTTCCGTCGACATTTTTTTCTCCTGATAGCGCGTTGTCCGTTTTGTACCGTTCAACGCAGGTTAACGCTGCTTTGAAGCATCGCCTCGAATTTTCTTAACGAGTTCCTCCACCGTACAACTGTTTAGCAGTTCGCCAACAATCTTCTGCGTCCCGAAGTGGGGGCGATCCATCATAATTTTGTCAAGTCCCCCGGATTGATTGGTAAAAATCATTGAATTCCAACTTGCACTATAAATGTGCTTCCGAAACCGGCGTAAACAGGTGCCTCGAAAATAGGCGCGTGTATCTACCGGCGGGTAGTGCATCGCGTGCACAACCTCTTCATGACTGAGTAAACGTTGAATATGCCCATTCTTCAGCAATCGGATATAAAGTCCTTTGTCTGGACGGATATCGTGGTATTGTAAGTCCATCATCTGCAAGTGTGCGTCGTCCCACTCGTATCCGTGCCGTTGCCGGTATGCGTCGAGTAACTTCTTTTTTATAATCCAGTCGAGATGTCGGCTGAGCCGACGCGGGTCTATTTCGAGATTATCCAAGACGTATTGCCACTTTTTGAGGACATCCTCAACGATGGGTGTCCGTTCTTCAGGTGTAAGGTGTTGCTGCGCAAGTTTAAGATACGCGCGTTGGACCTCTACCGGTGACAACTGCTGCCCATCAGCGAGTTCTATCGGCTCTTTGCACGATAGGTCCCGCGAGATAGATTTTATCGCTGCGACTGGATCTTTCAAACTGAAATTTTTACCGACGACCCCTTTCTCAATCAACTGAAGTGCAATGGAAGTAATTCCAACTTTAAGATAGATGCTGAGTTCAGACATATTGGAATCACCAACGATAACGTGTAAACGTCGGTAGAATTTGTCATCAGCATGTGGTTCATCACGCGTGTTAATTAAGGGGCGGTTGACCATCGTGCTGAGTCCGACCTCTTTCTCGAAGAAATCAGCGCGTTGGGAGATCTGATAATCTGCTTCCGCACTCCCATTTTCAGTGCCAACTTTGCCGCTGCCTGTAATGATAATGCGCGTAACAAGGAACGGCATCAACCCATCAACGATAGCATCAAAAGGTACTTTTCGGGACATGAGAAAGTTTTCGTGTGCCCCGTAACTATGTCCCTTATAATCGGTATTGTTTTTATATATGATAATCTCTTGATTGTCAAGTAACAAACGTTCCGCTGCGACGCGGCTCACCTCTAATATTAATTCGCCAGCCTTCTCGTATAGGAGAAGGTCGCGTGCGTTTGCACATTCCGGTGTGCAATATTCTGGATGTGCATGGTCCACATAATAACGTCCGCCGTTAATCAAGATGTCATTGACAGCCCCGCTTGTATCGGTTTCGGAGATAGGTGTCTCTGCCTCAGCCAGGAACCCGCGAGCATCCATGAGGGGGCTCTCTTGGTCGTAATCCCAAGTAACAGCAGTTGCTGTACTCGGGATATCGTCCCTACAACTTTTATAAGCGTTGACCACCAAAGTTGAGGCAGCGACCGGATCCTGCTCACGTGCATTTTTGACTGAGATACCGTACTCAGTCTCTGTTCCCATTATGATTGGTATTTCCATATTGCTTACGAAGCTGAAACCGGCAACCGATTATAGAAAAGTGCCGCCTCGGGTTACTCGCACATCCTGTCTTCTCTCTTGTGCGGGTTCATTGGTCAATGCACGAATATTAACGATTTTTTCGCCTTTGCGTCCTGAGATTTTTGCCCAATCATCGGGATTCGTTGTATTCGGCAGGTCTTCATTTTCGTGGTATTCTTCCCTGATGGCATTCTTTACGTCGTCAAGACACATCCCTTTATCAGTTCCGTCAGAACCGATGAACCGTTTTATGGCTGTTTTCTTCGCGCGTGAAACGATGTTTTCGATCATGGCACCGCTGACAAAGTCTTTGAAAAACAGTGTCTCGCGCTCGCCGCGTGCGTAAGTCACTTCGATAAACCGATTATCATCTGTCGTCGCGTACATCTCGTTTACGGCTTCATTGATGAAGTGGTCGGCGATCGCCTGCGTGTCGCCATCAAATTGCTTGCGAGCCCCTTCAACGAATGGTAGATCGGATGTTAGATAGATCCCGAAAATGTCCTTGGCACCCTCTAAGTTCGGACGATCAATTTTGATTTTGATGTCAAGTCTTCCGGGTCGTAAAACAGCCGGATCAAGTAGGTCTTGTCTATTACTCGCGCCGATGACAATGACATCTCGTAAGTTCTCCACGCCATCAATTTCGGAGAGGAACTGTGGTACAAGTGTCGATTCCATATCCGATGAGATTCCCATCCCTCTTGACCGGAAAAGGGAGTCCATTTCATCGAAAAAGATGATAACGGGGAAGCCTTCTTTTGATTTTTCGCGTGCTTTTTGGAAGACTTCGCGTATTTTACGCTCGGTTTCACCGACGTATTTATTTAGCAGTTCAGGCCCCTTAATATTGATGAAATAGCCGCGAACGTCATCGCGACGACTCTCTTTTCGGACGCGTTCAGCGATACTGCTTGCCACGGCTCGTGCGATCAAGGTCTTACCACATCCAGGGGGACCGTATAAGAGCACCCCTTTCGGTGGTGAGAGGTTAAATTCCTCGTATTCCTTCGGATAGAGATACGGCAACTCAATAGCGTCTCGGATCGCGTTGATCTGTTCATCAAGCCCACCGATGTCAGCGTAACCGATATCTGGTACCTCCTCAAGGAGCAGGTCCTCTACCTCGCGTTTCGGAAGTTTTTCCATGACCATACTCGTGGTATGGTTGAGGAGTACGTTATCGCCTATTTTCAGTGATTCACCTTTCAGAGATTCGGCGACTCTGACGACGCGTTCTTCATCGGTTCGGAGGCTAACGATAGCGAGTTCATCATCTATCTGTTCTTTAATTTTGACGACATCGCCGTGCCTTTCAGCATTTTTGATGTCAACGACGTTCATGCCGCTATTGACGATGACCTCCTGCCCTGCTTTGAACTCCTTATTCCTGAGTGCTGGATCAATGTTGACGCGCCATTTTCTACCAGTGATATCAATATCAACAGTTCCGTCCTCGTTTGCGCCGAGGAAGACACCGTAGTTGTTCGGAGGCGCGCTGAGTTGATCAACTTTTTCCTTTAGAATTTGTAGTTTCTCTTTTGCCTCTTGCAGGGTGCTTGTCAATCGTTTGTTGCGCCGATGCGCTGCCATTAATTCACGCTGTGTTTCATGGAGTTGCGTTTCAAGGTCCTTGACGTATATGGTATGCTGCTGTCGCCGCATGTTGTCAAGTTCATTTTCGAGCATGTCGATTGTTCCTTGAAGCGCGCGCATCTGCTGCTCATACCAGACAACATCGAATTTTTGTTGCCCTTCAAAGGTATCTTCGGAATTTCCTTTTTTGATAGCCATACGTGAAGTTCTCACTTTCCAAAAGGATTTCTCCGACCGCACTCGTGATGACGTGCAGGGTCATTCAATTGTAGGTTTTTTGTGTTTTATTTTTCTGAAGCGTTAATATTTTTAGATAAGCAAAAGTCGCGTGACTTTTCACGCGACTTCTGTTATACTTCACCCTAAAATCCAACAAGTTTTTGAGGTGAAA
>JAJEET010000153.1 GCA_022820835.1 Candidatus Poribacteria bacterium | reverse complement strand
TCAAGCATTTAACCCCTTCATAGTGGGTAGGCAGACACGCAACCTTGCAGTTACGCTATGAATGTCTGCCAACTTGATACGTTAATTATACCACACTTTTTAGTAAATGTCAAGTTTATTTTGGCTTTCAAACCCTAAGCCTCTACTACATCCCCGCCTTCAAAGGCGAGGTTTTGTAGCGGAAGATTGGATAAGTTATAAGTTATAAGTTAAAAAAGTGCGTTTGGAAAAGTTCCGAAGTCTCTTACCTATAACCTCTTAACTTATAACTTACTACCTTAGATACCCGATCTGAAATGTGAACCTGTGATCGCTGTTTATCTCTCCACTACGGTGCTCACTGTTTTGCGTCTGGTAGAATGTATATGAGAGCAAGAAGTTCCACCGGTCTAATGGACGATACGAGAACCGTCCACCAATCTCCGTTGTGCGTGCGACGATTCCCGTAGGAAACGAAAGTGCCTTGAAATCCTCACCGTAAAACCGATCCGAGATTGTACCCTCACCGTGACGTGTCAATACTGCGTGTACCGCCGCCTCAGTAGAGACAGTAAACTGATAAGCTGCTGACAACCGGAGCGTATCCGCATCCGTACCAATAGGGTGACCGATCACATACCCGAAATGCGTAAACTGGTTATCCGGCACCAGATGCGTATATGCCCATCGGTTGACGCGCGCGTATTCGCTGTGCACTTCAAGTTGTCGGTCAAACCGTTCAGGATACCACGTCAATCCCAGGAGCCAGGCGACTGCGTGTGGGTCGTTCGCTCCCGGAACATATTGGATGTCGTCAATGATCCATTCCGCGTAGAGACGTAAACCGTCAACCGGACGGATCGCTGCGTCGAAGGCGAACATAACGTTATCGTCAGCCTTCGCGTTATATTGCAACGCGTAATAGAAGGTAAAAGGATTCGCGTACTTCCAATCCAACGCCTGTGCATCGCCGCCGTAAAGCACCCATTCGGCGACACCGATTTCCAGACGGTCATTGTATTGATAATCAAGGCGGTGTCCGCTCATATAACGTTTCGCCAGATACCGTTTTTCGCTGTCGTCATACCATGTTGAATCCAACTGTGTTGTGAAAGCCGTCGCTTTGAACCTTTTCCCAAGCATCGCCGTAAGACGAATTTGATCAAACGGCGGCGAATTATCCGATATCCCGACCGTTTTGTGCCGACTCGCACCCCAGAAAGTCCAATCTCTCCCGACAAGTAGGTTAAGATGTGAATTGTTGACCTGCAAGTAACTCCTTTTAAAGTCGCCAGTGTATCCGCCGCGCCACTGCTCAAGCCGTTGCTCTGCCGTTTTTCCTTCAAGTGCGCGACTCTCAAAGTTCTGCGTTTCAAATTCCGAATAAAGCGTTAGACGTGGGGCAATCCTATCTTCAAGATTCCCTGCTGTGTAGTGGAAGGCTGCCTCAAGTGCTGGCGCTGTCTTCTGCTCTGTCGCTCGAAGTTGTGGAAGGAAACGCATTGCATGTCCCGTGCTACCCGTAAGTTCTCGGTAAAACGCGCGTTTCAACTTTTCGAGGAGTTTCCGATCAATCTCAGAGGGAACAACAGCCCCTGCCCGGATTCGCGATTCAGCCTGTCGTATGATTGCTGCGACTTCTGCCCGGGACAGGGGTGCGGTCTGTCGATGAAACCCACCAGTAATGCCTCCGGTTTCTAACTTCAAGAGCGCATCGGTAACCCATCCATCAAAGTTCAGAGGGACATCCGGCGCGCTGTGCGCAGCGTTGAAAATAAACGCAGATGCAAACATCACGGACAAGACGATCCGACTGCAAACGGAAACCGTCGTCCGTGCTTTTAGTTGGAATCTCGGATTCACTGCTGGGTTTCCTCCAGTTTCCTAACGCAGGCATCAATATGGCGGAACTGCCACGTCCAGCGTGTGTTATACAGGAACTGCCGCAGATCAAATCGGTTGTCGTCCGGAGAATAAGATTCGGCGTGATAAGAAGGCGTTAGCGTCGTCATTTTGTGCCGATTGATGGCGTAATATCTAAAGAAGCGTTTTACCTTTTCGGCGACCTCACGCGGTGGAAGATGGCCCCACTCTTGTACCAATTTTTCAAACATACTTACAGGACCGCACTGCTCCATTTTGCGAAGCTGCCCGAAGCGGCTCAGTTCGGCGTAGGTCATTCCCATATCCTCTTCATCGGTTTGTGTGTAAGTTTCGGTTATCGGTTCCAGTTCTGCTGTCGGCGGTGCTTCGACAATCTCAGCGAGTGCGGTATAGCCGAGATGATGTTCCGCCCATTTCAGGAAGCGGCGCAGATCGTGTTTGCTAATTCCACCGATCGGATTGATGTCTCCGCTACTGCAATCGTATTTTGTGAGGTAACCGCGCAGTGCCTCGTCAACGTTACCGGTGCCTAAAACGAGAAGCGTACCTTCACGGTTCCTTACCCACGGCATCATCTGGGCAAACAGATAGCTCAGCACCATACGCAGCCTCGCTTGTATGTTCTGGAGTGCCTGATTTTCTTGATATGTACCTCCTTCAACTTTGAAGCGCGGCTTTTTCTGTGTAATACGCGTAAAGAGTGATTGCAGCGCGTTCACAAGTCCGTCCATATTGATGTCCAGATGATGCGCGCCAATCTGCTCCGCGAGTTGTTTCGCGCGTTTTCGGGTCTCACGCGAACTATTCTCTGTGCCAATATAACATGTATATAACAGACGATTCGCGAGTTCACACGGGTCCGCGAAAACATCAGGCGTTTCACCGTCCGCAAGCCAGCGGGCTACATCGTTGATGACAGCCGTATCTTTTTCGCGGACCGCTTTCGCGACCAATTGGCACATTGAACCGACGAGTGTCGCAACGGCACCGCTGTCTGCACCGCCAGAGAGAGGGATGAAGTAACCCGCCGCACCGGATCTACGAAGGTAATCCCAGAGCCAACAGGCAGGCCCCAAAGCGATCTCTTCTTCCGGTTCGTGTGTATGCGGCTTGATTGGAACAGAAGATTGGAACAGAAGATTGGAAGATTCGGGGCCCTTCCATCCTTCTATTTCCATATCAAAATCAATGTCTATCTGCGGAAGCCGTTCCGTTTGACTCGCCTGCACAGCACGACTCGCCTTCGCACCCCGATAGGTGCGGACATCGTGAAGGTTCACTGTAGCCGTCACCACCTCTACATCCGTGAGTGAAAATTGGGAGCCTTGTGCCAAGATGTTGCCGTTCTGTGCTATCAACGCGCAGCCGTCAAAATAGAGCCTACCGCCGTCACATCCCTGTTGGTTGGCGTAAAGATAGGCACCACCGTTTTTCGCACTCGCGTTCCGAATCAGCGCAATCCGAGTGTCCAATTTGCGTAACTCGTGATGAGAACCCGACCCATTGCCAATAATCTCAATACCGGCATTGCCAAACTGGATATGCGGACTCATCGGCACAAAGAGTTCTTCACACGTCTCTGCTGCGATCAGTGTATCCGCCGTCGCAATCGCCGCAATACCGATAGGAACTTTACTTTTTCCGGTGAGTTCACGAATCTCACGCGGGAGCGTGTACGGTTCAGTTGTCCAACCGTGCGTCCATGCCGTGAACCAGCGATGCTCCCGATAGTTACCGTCGCTCGCAAGGATCATCTTCGGACGTATTAACAGAATCTCGCCATCTAACACGAAAACTCGGCAGTTATAACGGACATTTTTGTGCATGATAGGCATACCGATGTCGCACAAAATACCGTCCGTATGCCCCCCTTTGAGGATACACCCCAGCGATTCCCAGCTGTGTTGCAACGTATCAAGTTCAAGAAAGTGGTCTTCACAAGAATAACCGCTAATCTCCAGTTCCGGTCCCAACCGATATCGCGCACCGCGCGCCTTCGCAATCTCAATAGATTCAATGATACGCGCAGTGTTACCCTCAAAATCAAGGCTCCACTGATTCAGATTGCACGTTGCAAGGACTACTTTCATGTCTCGGCCTTTATAATTGTCAGGACTCAGGGTTCAGAAAAGAGACAAGATCCATACGACGATGACTTACGTATTACGCACTGCAAGCGGGGTTTTAAACCCTGAAGAAACACCGGATTTAGTATTGGGTTAGACTAAATCCGTTCGTTGTATTACATTTTCATTCCTTGTATTACATTGTCAAAACCCTGCAAAGGGGCTGCGTAAGTTCTAACGAATAAGATTTGCTGATAGCCGAAAGCCAGTACTACGTTTTCTGTGGTTTCTTACGAGCCGCTGGAAACAGGATATTGTTCAGGATTAACCTATAGCCGGGTGAATGCTTATGTAAATCGAGGTTTGTCGGAACCGTTCCCTCACCGACAAGGTGGCGGTAGTCTTCAGGATCGTGACCACCGAGGAACGTAAAAGTACCTTTCCCTAATTTGCCGTGGACATATTTCGCGTAGTTCGTGCCTTCCACCTGTCCCAAAATCGTAATAGAACCCCGAATCTTGTCCATATTAAACGATGTCGTCTGACCGAGGAACCCCGGTATGATGCTGACATGGTTTTGCGTGAGCATCGTTGGGATCGGATCGTGTTTCGCAGCAAATTCAAACAGTTTAAAATCTTCAACCCCGCTTTGGGCATCTCTATCCGGGTGCGGGTTGTCTATGTCCGAAAATTCGTATCGGTACGGACTCGTATGGAGGCTAAAGTTCACGAATGCCAGTGTCCGCTGAAAGTCGAGCCGTGCTTCGGCATCTGCGGCAATCGGTGTGCCATCGAGTTCAGGTGCTACGATGTCAACGGTGCCGCCGTGTGTCGCCAACGCAATATCCAGGGTCTCTGGCGCGGAGCACATCGCGAAGATAAACCCGCCGTTAACAATATAATCGGCAATCATCTGTGCGGTATGTCCTTTGTGCTGTGCGACGCTTTGAAACCCCGCTTCCGAAGCGGCTTTCTCAAACATCAGCATCCGCTGTTGATACCAGACATGCGTCGAAAACGAGGCATGAAACTTACCGTGCTGACCGGTGAAGTCTTCGTGGTGCAGATGGAGCCAGTCGTAATTTGCTGTCTCTAAGATTCCGCTTTGCACCTCTTTATCCCAGATTTCGTCATAAGGAATCTGAGCGTAGTCGAGCGCGATTTTAACAGCGTCATCCCACGGATCGCGATACACCGATGCCTCTGGCGGCGCATAGACAGCGATCTTCGGTGCCTTCTCCAGCAAGATCTCGTCCATATTGTTACCTTCAAGCACAGATGCCTTGAGCTCGGTATACTCAGCGTTGCTGATCGGTTCAAAACGGACCCCCATCAACGCAGCACGGACGCGAACGTCTTGTGAATCCGGTAAAACGAACGCACCACCGCGATAGTTCAACCACCAGTAACACCGATACTCACGCGGAACTTGTAGTGCCCAATACGTCAAACCGTACGCCTTCAGGTGATTCGTCTGTTTCCCAGACTCCATCGGGATCAAAAGCCATTGTGCACTAACATTGTTCACTACAATAAACGCTATCAGCAATATCGCAAACCGGACAATGCCGGTAAATCGGAAGCAGAATGTTTTCATCAATTAATTAGCCCTCTTCGTATTTAGTGGGAGACCATTTTCCGAAACAATCGCAGGTTTATGTCCAAACACGACCTGCCCCTCATGCAGCAGCGGTGTTTCGGAGGTTTCAGGGGTTAGTGTGTCAATTTTCCAGATTTGCCCGTTATTTTCATACAGGATCCAGCGTCCATCAGGCGGTATCCAAGCCGGATGTGTACCGCCTCTTCGCGTTAATTGGCGTTCTCGCGGCACACCCGTATCTGAGTAGGTAATTATCCAAATCTGTGAACGATTACCTTCCGTACGTGTGAACGCTAATTGGTTCGGATTCGCAGGCGACCACGCCGGTTCCGCATCATCAGCAGACGATAGGACAATCGGTTCTACACTTGTCGCTGCTTGATCAAACGCATAGATGTTTCGTTTCGCTGTTCCTGCATCCGAGTTCTCGATTGAGCCGGCTGTGACGTACGCCAGCATCGAACCGTCGCTATTCCACGCCGGTGTGAAACTCTGCAACGCCGTTGACGGGACAACGTATTCCGATCCGCTCGGAATGTGCTGCATGATGACACGACTCCGATTGCCGATTGCCGAACGTATGTACGCAATATATTCCGCATCCGGTGAGATGGACACATCACGCGCCAGTGCGCGTCCATCGATTAAGACAGCCCCATCCGGTGTCTCAGGACCCCGAATGATAACGTTCCCATCTGTGTCTTGATAAACAAGTGTGCCATCGTTTGCGACGCTTGGTGTGTGTCCAGCACCAAATGGTATACTACTGCCGTCGGGTGTCATCCCCCAAATAATATTATCATAACCGAAGTAGATGAGCCCGGGCAACCTATCAAGAAGTCCTTCGGCATTTTGGCCTGTAATCGTATCGGATCCAAATCCTGACCCTTCAGTGTCGTTATTCGTTTCGGTGATATTCTGTTTCGGCACGAATTGTTCTGCATCTTCGAGTACCCATCCGGCACCATTCGCTTGCCAGAGAAAACCGATCCCTTTGCTCCAATATTTCCACGCCTCATTTACACGACCGTCGCGGGTGACACTGAATACATCTTCAGGTTCACCGAAACGTCTCTTAATCTCCCAACGTCCGCCATCATCAATTTCCGCCATGTTCCCATCTGCGTCGATGTAACTGGCGAGGATTTCGATGTTGATGTGGGATGTCGTCTCCTCAGGAAAAACAGCGATTGCTGCAGGCGTGCCACGTGCCGGAAAGCGCGTCCCATATATGCCAACACCATCCGTTATCCCTGTTTTTCCGTCTTTATTCGCATCCATAACCGCCATGACGTAGTAAATACCCGGCAGCACATTGACATTATAGTGACCGTCTTCGTCAACTGAGATCGGCATCGCAATTGGTTCAGTGAATTCGGGTGTATACGAAAGCGTTAAGATACCGTGTTGGATCTGGTGTCCATCCCAAATGATACGTCCAGCGATACTCCCCTGATCTATATGTGCCTCAATCCCCGGAGGTGTGGCGTGGAGGTGTCCGTTTGCATCGTAGCGTCCACTTAAAAGGAGTTCGATATTCAGGTTTTCACCAGCGTTAAGCGTAATTGGCGTGGGAGGCGTCGTCGTTATGTCCAGCGTTCCGTAACCGCCTAAACTGTCCCCCTCGCTATACTTACCGTCTTGGTCGGCATCTAAGTTAACGATGACATAATACTCGCCTTCTGGGAGTGCTATATTGAATGTACCATCAGTAGCGGTTTCACCACTGGCAATCGGGTTAACTAATGCAGCATCGGCGTACACCTCTACACGTGCTGGCGTACTCCCGGGCAGAGAGACCTTGCCTGTCAATAGGCTCGAATTGGCTTCGCCCATCCGATTTGACTGTTGATACGTGGCGGTGATCGTTATACCGATGTTAGCGGTGAACTTGTTCGATGAGACCAGCACAGGTTCCGGGAATTCACCGCGTTTTCGCATGTTTTCGACACCGTAGAACCCGAAACCGTCTCCAGCATCCAAGCGGTTTGTGTTGTTGCTGTCTATAATTGCCATGAGGTAATATTTACCCGGCGGCAAATTAAGCGTCCACGCACCCGACTCCGATACTGGCGTAATGCCGGCACGATATTTCCAAGATAAATCTGTATAGGCGAGAACTAAGGTCTTTTGTCCTGCTGAGACAGGCTTTTTGAGGGTTCCCTTTTCTTTTCCGAACACGACCGTCCCGGTGCAACCAGATGTCGCCGTACGCAAGTCGGCTTGGAACTGTTGGAGCGTACTCGGTCGATATTCGGATTCCGGAACGATATTGAACGTGCCACCCGTATTTGTCGCTCGCGCTGTTATCGGAATCTCTATGTCCCGAACCGTTTCCCTGTTATCTATTTTGATGATCTGATACTTTTGTGATTCGTCGTCCCACGTGGTGATCCCGAACACACCGAAGCCGTCCCCCACATTAAAATTCCCTGATTTATCAACATCAATATAAGCGACGAGGTAATATTGACCGGGTTCAACACGGAGCGTGAATCTACCGTCTCCAAGTTGCGGGATTCCACTGATATATAATTCTCGCAGTTTATCATCTCGGTAGGCAGAGACATTCGCATGCGACAGGTCGTGTCCATCCCAAAGTATCCTTCCAGTTATCGTCGCAGTCATCCGTTTTGGGTCAGCATTTTCTTGGGCGGAAAGCTGTTGGCAGAATATTCCAATACTGATGACGAGTGATAGCAGCAGCGTCAACCGTTTCATGTTTTGTTCCTTTGTCCATGTTTCTCTTATGTAGAAAATAAATCACGTGTTATTAATAGTAACACATCCGAAGATAATTTGCAAGCAACGCGTTACTTCCGGGCAGCGTCATTCACTTCTCCGTTTGATGTTTCTTTACTGTCGGAGTGCCCTCCGAATCGCGACGGTTACTGATGGCTGATGGCTGAGGGCTGAACGCCTCTAAAATCATTTGACTTTAGGATAAAATGTACGGTATAATATTCTTAATTTACCGAATGCGGGTAACAGCACGATCTGTTTTCTGTCCGCAAGATAAACTGCCCGCGTTGAATCTAACCTGAACTAAACAGGAGCAATTCACAATGAGAATGAAGATCTATCATGTATGTGTTGTTCTGCTGACGCTAAGCCTATTAACACCAGCAGTCTATGCACAAGACGCACAAGCGGACGAACTGCTTGGATGGTGGTTATTTGATAGCGAAAAAGATGAGATGGGCAACTGGGACGATATAACCCTCCATGGTGCCGAACTTAAAGGCGGACAACTCATCGTTGAAACGACGAAATGGGCACACGCGCTTGAATACACCGGACCCGAAATTGAAGAGAAGACCTTGATGTCATGGATCAGTTTAGACAGCCTTAACACCGATCAGAACGGTTCCGCTATCACGCTTGATAAGGTCACCATAGACCAGTTCAACGGTATCATCTATAGCGAGCGGTTGGCAAATCGATGGATGAACGGGAGCAGCCACTTCAGACGCACAGAAGATTTTCCTGATGGCGTTGAAGAGAAGAAAGAGGGTGAAATGGTCTTCTTAGCTATCACATACGAGGATGATGGCGGAAATTATAAGGTCACAGGCTACCGTAATGGTGAAAGCCTCGGTAGTTACACAAAGGGCGTACTCAAAACCTGGCCAGAAGGTGATGCCGAAATACTTTGGGGCAAACGGCATACAGGTGCTGGAATTAATGGACCCGGATTCCTCAACGCACACATCGAAGAATCTCGAATTTACGGCGTTCCGTTGACGCAGGAAGAAATTCGGAGCCTCGAAATTGGAACACTTTCTGTTGAACCACAAGGTAAACTGGCTATCCAATGGGCAAAACTTAAAACGGAGTAATCTTTAACAGTAGGGCGAGGCGACCGTGCCTCGCCCTACTATTGTATGTGTGATGTCAGCGTTAGCGGCAATACGACAATTTTTTTTATAACAATCCCCGTGTGCGACTCGTGTAAAGCCACAGCACAAGACGGAAAAGAAACAGGCAACGCTGAGGAGATACTTGAGTGTAATGAACTGCCACAGGTAAAAGCGTGGGTTCGTAAACGCACTCTAAAAAAACAAATAGTCAACTTCGGTTGAGAGGGCTGCTTGGGTCCCTCTGTGGAGCAGACGTAAGACGTTTCCTCGGAAACGCAAACTGCGACGAAGCACAAGCCCCTGCCTTTAGGCAGTGGGTGCCTTGACCAAACTCGGCAGGTGTAGTTTCCGAACCGCACTGGTCATAACCGAAGACAGTAGACTCTTTTCAGAGAAACTGTCAATGTTTATTCTCAAACTGGTGTTAATTTTAAACGCGCTTTTCAAGCGCATATAGGAGGATCCTAATGGCAGATGTAGGAAGTGCTGCACCGGAATTTACGCTAACGGGTGCAGTCAACGAAGAAGATGTTGAAGTTTCCCTGAACGACTACGCGGGTAAAAATTTGGTCGTCCTTTTCTATCCGCTCGATTTCTCACCTGTCTGTTCTGAGCAGGTACCGGATTTCAACGGACAATTGAGCGCAATTCAGGCAAAAGGTGCAGAAGTTATCGCTATCAGTCGCGACTCAGCCTTCGCACACAAGGCTTGGAGTAAAGATCTCGGTGGTGTCGATTTTCCACTGCTTGCCGATATGAATCTCGCCGTCTCTAAAGAATTTGGCATGGCACTCGAAGAAGTCGGTATTACCACACGTGGTGTATTTATCGTTGACAAAAACGGAAAAATCGCCTTCAAACACGTCGAAGAAGCACCCCCGGACAATACGCTGAGTGCAGAACAGGTCTTGACAGAATTAGATAAACTATAGTAGTAAAGTCTATATGATTCACTAAATCGAAAAGCAGGCATCAGGCGAAACTTCTAACCCATAAATTACGCACACCCGTTTGCAGGCGGGGTTTGAAACCCCGCGTTATACGCCTCCCTCTGCAGGCGGGGTTTCAAATCCCGTTTCCGATGTCTGCTTTTTGATTTTAATTTTAACTTTGCATTGACAATGCCGTATCGGTGCGGTATAATAGTATATATAGATGCGGGTGTAGCTCAGCGGTAGAGCGTCAGCTTCCCAAGCTGAGGGTCACGGGTTCAATTCCCGTCACCCGCTTGTGAACAGACTTAACAACTGTGTGAAACTGAGGAACAAAATGGCACGAAACCAACGGCTAACGAAAGAAGAAATCCAAGAAGATAAATTTATTGAAGTGGTGATGCACACCTACGCGTTTTTGAAGGATAATCTCCGAACGATTATCATTGTCGTGGGTGTGGTCCTTGTCGCTGTCGCAGGTTATGCAGCGTATCATCAGAATCAGGAGACGCAACGCACGAACGCCTCACTCGCGCTTCGGCAAGCGACCGAGGCATACCAAAACGCTGAAAATAGTCTCTTTGATGCTGAAAAATTGGCGGAAAGCGAAGAACTCCTTAAAACAGCACACACCGAACTTAAAGCAGTCTTTGAGAAGTACCCGAATACAACTTTCGCGGACAAAGCGCGGTATCAGTATGCGAGTACCCTGTATTATCAGGGAAACTATGCAGAAGCGCGTACACAATTTCAACAGATAATTGATAAGCATCAACCCGAAAATCAGATAGAAAGTTTGTACGCCCAGAAAGCGATCGGCAACACTTATGAACAGGAGGGTGCTTACGAAAAAGCCATAGAAGCCTATCAGGCGAAATCTTTCCATGCGACTCCGCAACTCCCACCAGAAGTCCGCAGGTTCGTGCTTACAGAAGCCAAGTCTAATCAAGGATTGGTTTATGAAAAATCTGGTAATACCGATGCCGCCCGCGACACGTATAAAGATATTATAGACGAATTCCGAAACACACTTGAAACGGGGATTGCAGACAAAAGCCGTGAACTGATTGAAGAAGCCAAAGCAGTTATTGAGGCTATTGGTGAACCTGTAGATCTCTCAAACGCGGAAAAGCTCGAAAACGAGAAAAAGTACTTTGAAGCGTATGTCGCTTATACCGACGCAATTCGTGCGTATAAAGTCAACAAAGATATTCACGGCGGACTCTCTTCGGAACTCCGGAAACAGATCGGCAGCTTTGAAAAAGCTGCAACAACCGTCATAACGAACCTTCAAAATGCTCGGCGCGCTGATGCTGAAGGCAGAGAAAGCTTCGCACTCAATAGTTATAATGTGGTCGTTGAATTTGAAACTTTGGGACTCAGTCGCCGCCTCTATGAGAACGCTCTGTTCCACTATAAAAGGCTTGAAACGGCGCAATAATCCCAGAACTTACGCAAACGCCTCGCCAGCGGTATGTAATAGATAAGTTCTCATAGGAAAGATGCGTAAGTCCTGAACATTTTAAAGGATCTGTCAATGATACATAAACGCAGTATTAGACCCCTTTATCGCAGAATAGCCCGAACGCTCATTTTTTCCTCCGTGTTGATCTTCGCCGCCTTCTCATTGACTCCAATCAGTGAAGCCATACCGACCGGACATCTCGCTTATGCAGTCAATGGGTTTGACGATAATTTAGGACGTTTTGACTGGAACCTCTACACAAGTTCTATTAGGGGAACGAATGAATTAAAGGCAACCCCTCTGAACCATAAAGGTATGTATCCGGCATGGGGACCGGAAGGGGAAGTGCTCTATTTCATACAGTGGCATGGCGGTAAAGCCGATGTCTATTCCATCAACCCGGAAAGTCCAAAAAATAAAACACGTATCACACCACTCTCGGGGACATATCGATTTCTCGCAGTCTCTCCAAACGGTAGGCAGCTTGCCTTCAACGGTTGGACAGAAGAGCAACTTCCGCAAGACAACCAGATCTGGATTTTAGATGTCGAAAGCGGTGAAATGGAAGCGGTGACACAAGTCCCGCATTTCGGATGGCCCTATTCGTTCTGGGGGATTACATGGTCACCAAGTGGAAAGCAGCTCGCCTTCTCACTTTCGAGACCCGGATGGTTGGAACAACTCTACATTTTGGATATGGAAACCTTAGAGATAGAAATCTTAACCGAACTCAATAAAGATTTCTACCCGGTATGGTCACCCGATGGACGGCGTATCCTATTCATGAGGTGGAATAGAGAATTTGATACCTTCTGCACCATTGATATTGAAACCCGTGTCATTGATGCCCTGTTTGACGTTGATAAAGCTACCGGCTATTGGGGCGATTGGTCACCTGAAGGTGATTATATAATCTATTCTCGATGGGGGACCGTCTATCTATACGACTTCGAGAGCGACGAGACCGAGGAACTCGTCGAAATTGATGGAAGCGTATTCGTCATTTCATGGTTACGAGAGGGTGAAATCCTACCTGTCGAACCACGGAAAAAATTGGTCACAACATGGGGCGATATTAAGGGCAATACGGATAAACGGTAGCACTGCTATATCCTTGTTTCAATCGCATTTCTCAGGAACGCTGTGCGCCACATCTAAGGGGAACCGACCCGTGTTATCGAGTGTTGAAAAAGCGTTAGAATACGATAAGATCAAAGCTCTTTTGAAAAAGTATACCGCTTCTCAACTCGGCAACGCGCGGGTCGATAATCTTACGCCGTCGGCTGACGTTGATCAGGTACGCTATCTGCAGACGCTATGCAGTGAAGCTAAGTTTTTTTTTCAACTCTACGGTGGCATCCCGTTAGATGGATTAATGGATATCCGAGCATTACTAAGTCATGCGGACAAGACCGGTTCTATCTTAGGTGCCGAGGAACTTCTTGATGTCCGAAAAGTGGCACAGATTCCGGGAAAAATACACCGTGTGTTTGAAAAGCGCGATCGCGAGGAGTTTCCTCATCTCTTTAACATCGCCGACACGCTGCCAGTGTTTCCTGAGTTAGTTGAGGCTATCAACTATTGTATCAACCCAGAGGGAGTGATACTTGACCGGGCAAGTCCAGAATTGCGCGTCATCCGCCGTAAATTGTCGCGGCTCCGTGAAAATATACAACGAAAACTTGAAACGATATTGCGTGCCCCAGAGCATCAGAAAGCGATTCAGGAACCGGTCATCACCTCTCGAAACAATCGGTATGTCATCCCGATCAAGCAAGAGGCGCGGGCATCTTTCAAAGGCATCGTTCAAGGTCAATCCACGAGCGGCGCGACGTTTTTTGTTGAACCGTTGAGCATCGTACAAATGAACAACGATCTACACGATGCCGCGGAAACTGAACAACGCGAAATTCGACGAATCTTACTTGAACTCACTGACTGCGTCCGAGAATCTCTGTACGAACTCGGTGTGACACTCGACATATTAGCAGACCTCGATTTCTTGAACGCAAAAGTCCGTTTCAGCCTGAATTTGAATGCTATTGAACCGAAATTAAACACACGCGGGATCGTTAAACTGATTCAGGCACGGCACCCATTATTGGAATATCATCTTCAAAACGCGCATAAAACCGATACCGATACCGAACAGAACCAGATGCTTCCAGAACGGATTGTCCCGACGAACGTTCATATCGGCAAAACATTTAAAACATTGATCATCACAGGCCCGAATACCGGAGGTAAAACCGTTGTCCTTAAAACAGTCGGGTTGTCAGTGCTAATGGCGCAATCCGGTCTACATATACCCGCAGAACACGGAAGCGAAGTCGCTATCTTTGACCATGTGTTTGCTGACATCGGCGATGATCAGGGCATTGAACAGAGTCTAAGCACCTTCTCCTCTCACATTACCAAGATCGCAGGGATGCTCGAAACTGTTGAGAATGCCGACTATTCGCTGGTACTCTTAGATGAGATCGGTGCCGGAACCGACCCGACCGAAGGAACCGCACTCGGGATGGCGATCCTCGATTGGCTCGGTGAGAGAAATGTCAATACAATCGTTACGACGCACTACGGCGCACTGAAAGCCTACGCACATACGCAGCAAGCTATGGAGAACGCTTCAATGGAATTTGACGCAACGACGCTGCGACCAACATATCGACTACAGATTGGGATACCGGGGAGTAGTAACGCTATACATATCGCATCACAGTTAGGAATTCCAACCGAAATCCTTGATGAAGCACAGAACTTTATGGGCAAGAACATTGTCGCCGTCGAAGACCTGCTCGTGGAATTACAGGAGAGAAAAAATAAAATAGCAGAGAATGAACGCCAGCTGCAAGATAAATTACGGGATGCCGATGCCAGATACGTAAAATATGCCGGACTCCTGCAGACACTCGAAACCGAGAAGGAAACGCTGAAAAAGCAGGCTGAAGATGAGGCGCGTCAAATCGTTGCTGATGCCCGACGCACTGTTGAAAACGTTATTGCTGATATACGCAGAGAACAAGCCTCTAAAGAGAGTGTGAAAAAAGCACTCTCAAAAACAGCATCCGTCAAAAAACAACCGAAACCAAAGCAACCGGTAAAACAGCCGAAACAACCGAAAGTTGAAGTTAACACTGGCGATAAGGTACGGGTCAAACAGTGGAATAAATTTGCAGAAGTCATCGCCGTTAAATCGCGTGGAAAAAAACCTATCCAGGTCCTGATGGGGAACATGCGAATGCACGTCGATTATCACGAAATTGATTCCGTTCACTCGAAACAGAAGAGTGCGCATCTCTCGACTTCAGTACTTGATATTCAGTATCATAAAGCCAACACAGTTTCCGGTGAACTTGACCTACATGGAATGCGGGCAGCAGAAGCAGCTGATGAAGTCAGGAAGTACCTTGATAACGCTGTCCTTGCTGGGCTACCGTCGGTTCGTATCCTGCACGGGAGAGGAAGCGGGGTCTTGTGTCAAATCGTACGTGAAGCGTTGCAAGAATATCCTTATATCGCTAACTATCAATACGCACCGTTTGACGAAGGCGGTGAAGGCGTAACCGTCGCCACTTTCAAAGAATAATATAAAGGAGTGCATCCACCGTGAACCGTGCTTCTACAAGAAACTACGTTCCACGTGAAACGATTGACGAAATCCTGAGTCGAAGCAATATCGTTGAGGTGATCTCCGAATGTGGGGTTTCACTGCGCGCTGCCGGTCGAGATTTCAAGGCACTCTGTCCGTTTCACACGGAGAAAACGCCATCCTTCTCTGTCTCCGTACAGAAACAGATTTTCTACTGCTTCGGGTGCCAAACCGGTGGTAATGTTATCTCTTTCGTCGAAAAGCATCAAGGCAAATCATTTGTTGAGACAATTGAGTGGTTAGCAGAGCGATTGAATATCGAACTCCCGAATCAGGACCCACGAGCGATTGCTGAACGCCAACGGTATACAACATTAGAAGACCTCAACCGTTTTGCTGTGGCGTATTATCACGATCAACTTCTCAAGGACCCGGCAGGTGTTCCTGCGAAGCGGTACCTCCATAACCGTGGGGTCCAAGGATCAACCGTCCGATCGTTCCAACTCGGATTCGCGAAGTCCGGACGGCGGGAACTTTTGAAAGCCGCAACGGACAAAGGTTTTACGACCCAACAACTCGTCGATGCCGGTCTCATTAAAGACGAGGATCATGGACCGCAAGATCGGTTTTGGAACAGAATCTTGTTTCCGATTCACAACGAGCGCGGCGTACCGGTCGGGTTCGGCGGACGTTCGCTCTCTGAAGAACATCAACCGAAGTACTTAAATTCACCAGCAACGGTGCTTTACGATAAAAGCAATATCCTTTACAACCTCGACAAAGCGCGCCAATCCGTCTATAAAGAGCAGCGGATGCTACTTGTAGAAGGCTACATGGATGTTCTCATGCTTTGTCAGTCCGGAATCGAGAACGTAGTCGCTGCGTCGGGGACATCTTTGAGCGAAAATCACGCACGGCTTTTAAAACGGTTTGTCCCTGAAATCGCTATTGTCTTCGACGGAGATGCCTCCGGTTTTCAAGCCGCACAGCGAGGACTCCTGCGTCTACTCGCTGAAGGTTTACGCGTACGTATCGCACTGCTACCAACAGGTGAAGACCCAGACTCATTTACACGACAACACGGTGTTGAAGCGTTCACGCAACTTATTGACAATGCGGTAAACCTCATCGAATTTCAGATTCAAGCCGCTATTCAAAATCGGGAGATTCATCGGATTGATGTGAAAACGCAAATCGTTGCTGAACTTACTGAAACGCTCGTCAACGTCAAGAATCGCGTCGAATTGAACGAATACGTCAAATATGCTGTAAAGGAACTCCAGATAGATAAAAGTGTGCTCTGGCAGGAATTAAAAGACGCAGGGCTGAAAGAAGCACCTTCGGCACCGCGTCGTACCAAGCAAGGTAAGGCCACACCGCAGAAATTATCTGTCCGTGCACAAATTGAGCATCAACTGATTGAAGCACTCCTTCAAAATCCGACGTTAATTCCGTACGTAAAATCTCGATTTGATAGCCAAGATTTTACGGAACAGCGTTACATTAAGATAGCACAATTGCTTTGGAAAGCGGACACAGATGACGCACCTGTAGATATCCAAGACCTCATTAACAACGCTTCCGATGAGAGTTTAAGTGCCTTCATTTCTGGTGTTCTGCTACGGAAAACACCGCCACCGAATCTACAAGCAAGGGTAGACGGCTGTCTGAAGAAATTGCGTACTTTTCTGATGCGTGATCTGGAACAGCGCGTCCGGTCAAGTGCACGCGCTGAAGGCGCAGATGACAGGGAAACCCTTGAGCAGTTGGTCAAACTTTCAAATGAGAGGCGCGCCTTAAGCCATCGCGACGCTAAGGACGCACCGAATGAAGATATTAATGATAGAAGGAGCTGATGATGGATTTTAAAGAACATCCGACCCTTGATTATCTTGAGGCAGAGGTAAACGACGACTTTGAATATAACGATGAAATCGTTGAAATTGCCGCAGCTAACGGCGGCTACACCGACGATTCTGTTAAAGTCTATATGCGTGAGATGGGGAAATTTCAACTGCTTGATAAAGCACAAGAGGTAGAACTCGCAAAACGGATCGATGCAGGACACCGCACTGTACATGAGGCTACCTTCAGCACAGCACTCGCGATTACCGAAATTCGGAAACTGTTGTACAAGATCGTCACTGCCAAAAAACGGGCTTCCGATATTATTGATATGCACGTTGCCAGCACCTCAACGCAGAATAAAGAGAAGAAATTAAGAGATCAGGTCATGAAGGCACTCAATGTGCTTGAAACCGTTGAGATGGAACGTCTTACTGCGTCATCCGGAAACGGAAAACAGTCGAAGAGCCACTCAAAGAAGCAGAAGAATCTCATTAAAACGCTTGAGGCGTTGAAGATTGATCGCGAAGAGATTAGTAGAATCTCTGATCTTGTGAAGCAAGCGGAGTATCAGGTCAGCACGTGGGAAAATGAGATTCAGCAGCTCCAGCGGAAGTATAAAATTTCCGATAAATGGCTGAACGGCAATAACGGTGCTGAACGGCAATTTAAATCCGACGCTATTAGAAGTGCCTATATTAGTATCGTCCGTTTGCAGCGGAGTATCCGGCAGCTTATGAACGAAATCGGTATCCCGCGCGAGCAACTCAAGGCACTCACACAGCAAATCGATAAAGGCGAATCCGAAGCGCAAGACGCGAAAATGGCGATCGTTGAAGCGAATCTCCGACTCGTTGTCAGTATCGCTAAACGGCACAGACACCGTGCATCTGGACTCGAATTCCTTGACCTCATTCAAGAGGGCAATATCGGACTCATGCGAGCCGTTGACAAGTTCGATTACCAGCGCGGCTTTAAGTTTAGTACCTATGCTACATGGTGGATACGACAAGGCATTACACGCGCAATCGCTGACCAAGGACGCACCATCCGGATCCCCGTTCACATGCACGAACGCATCAACAAAATTCGGCGTGTACAACGTTCCCTCCTACAGGACTTAGGATGTGAACCCTCGGCTGAACAGATTGCCGAGGATCTCAATATCTCGACAAGCAAAGTTATGGAGGCGCTCGCAGTCGCCCCAGAAACAGCTTCCCTTGATACACCGATCGGTGAAGAAGACGACAACCCGCTCGGTGCTTTTGTTATGGATGTTGATTCACAGACACCTGTCGAAGAAGCAGAATTGAATATCCTCAAAGAACAGATTCAAGATGTCCTTGACGAGTTGAGCGATCGCGAAAGGAACGTCATCTCCCTCCGTTTCGGGATTACTGACGGTTACCCGAGAACGCTTGAAGAAGTCGGTAAAATTTTCAATGTAACGCGCGAACGAATCCGCCAAATCGAAGCGAAGGCACTCCGAAAATTACGGCATCCCAGACGGAGCCGCAAACTGCGAGATTTCGTCCGTTAAACTGAAACAGCAAGACTCACGCAACTCTTATCCCTATTTGCAGACCGGGTTCGTACGCCTATCCAACCTCATTACTTCTACTGCAGGCGAGGCTTGTATCCTCGCCTAATTACCGATTTATTTTCTGAAACTTCACCCAACCGAACCGGACCCGACGCGGAAACCTTGAAGATTTCAAAAACCTTTTCAGTCGCGTAGCGACGGAATGTTTATAGCAGCGCGTGTCCAAAAGGCATCAGCCCGTAGGGGCGACATGTTTATATCATTTATGCTAAACGCCCCGAAAATTAATTTGCTATAAAAATTTGATTTTAAACGCGGAATATAGTATAATTTTTATATTCAGATAATGATTGAGGGCCCATAGCTCAGTGGTCAGAGCCACCGGCTCATAACCGGTTGGTCCTAGGTTCGAGTCCTAGTGGGCCCATACATATCCCGACGTGGGGCGTTAGCTCAGGGGTACGAGCGCTACCTTCACACGGTAGAAGTCACTGGTTCAAATCCAGTACGCCCCATCGCTTGTCGGCGCAAGGAGACGTAGATGGGAAGCTGGGAACCCCCGCATTTCGCACAAGCCGGCGTGAAAGCCATTGATTGCGACATCCATAACGAAGTTCCGACCTTGAAGGCACTCTACCCATACATGTCTGATTTCTGGTGCGACTATTGTCAGAACTCCGGATTTAGAGGTCCCGATGCAAACGATTACCCACGCGGCGCACCCCTAACGAAACACCCAGACGCACTCGCTCCATCGGAGATTGATCTTGAACATGTCCGCCAGCAGTTGCTTGACGGTTGGAATCTTGAATACGGTATTCTGAATTGTGCTTACCGCGTACAAAGCATTCATAACCCCGACCTCGCTTTAGCCATCGCACAAGCAATAAACGATTGGCAGATAGAACACTGGCTCGATCCAGAGCCTCGGCTTCGCGCATCGCTTGTGATCCCAAGCCAGATTCCAGAACTCGCTGCAACGGAAATCGAACGCGTCGGTGCGCATCCAGGGTTCGTTCAGGCAATACTGCCGGTGCGTTCTCGGACCCCTTACGGAAACCGGCTCTACCATCCGATTTATGAGGCAGCAGTCCGGTATAATCTCGCTATAGGTATCCAGTACGGGGGTGCCCCGGGTACGCAACCTTCACCAACCGGATGGCCATCGACCTTTTTAGAGGAATACGCTGGCATGACGCAGGTCTTCCAAGCACAGGTGATTAGCCTCGTTGCGGAAGGGGTTTTCAACCAGTTTCCAGAACTGCGCGTTGTCCTCATCGAAAGCGGTTTTACATGGCTCCCAGCAATGATGTGGCGGATTGATAAAGAATGGCGGGGCCTCCGAAACAATACACCATGGCTGAAACGTCCACCGTCTGCGTACATACGAAAGCATATCCGATTTACGTTACAACCGATTGATGCACCACCGACACCGGAGCAACTCCTTCAGATGGTCGGTCAATTAGAGTCCGATGAAATGCTGATGTTTTCAACCGATTACCCACACTATCAGTTCAATACACCCAACGAGGCACTGCCATCAGAATTGCCGGGCTCACTCGCCCGTAAAATCTTGCACGAGAACGCACGTAACTTCTATCAACTGTTTTAATAGTTGTCAGTTGTCAGTACGATTTTTCTACGAAAAATCTTTCAGTTGCCAGTTACTCTTTTGTAGTGTTCAGATATGCTGTGGATTCCACAAGAAAACGGCCTACCACAAGATATTAACTTATAACTTATAACCTATAACTTGTAACCCGTAGAGATCAACGCCATGGAAAACACAACAACGAAACGTTCAAAATATCCAGTTATTGATTGCGATATCCACAACGCTGTACCACCCGGCGGATTGTCTCCCTACTTATCCCAACGGTGGCGGGATCATCACAAAACTTTCGGCCTCCGCGGTCAAATCGGCGGATACTATCCGCGGGCACTCCTAAACGCTGCACGGCACGACGCCTGGCCCCCTTCAGGACTCTCACCCGGTGCCGATTTGGGATTCATGCAGGCGCAACTCCTCGACGCATGGGATATTGAATATGGTGTGCTTAACCCGTTGATTCCTGTCGGCGAACAACTGAATCTCGAATACAGTGCCGCACTCGCAAGTGCAGTCAACGATTGGCAAGCCAACGATTGGGTGGAACCTGAACCCCGTCTACGCGCCTCTATCGTCCTACCCTATGAAAACGGTGACCTCGCCGCTGCGGAAATCCACCGGTGCGGTCCGAATCCAGCGTTTGTTCAGATCTTGCTCCTCGCGCGAACCCGGGAACCGCTTGGGAACCGAAAATATTGGAAAATCTACGAAGCAGCCGTTGAATACGATTTGCCTATCGGTATCCACTTCGGCGGCAATCAAGGTCCCATTACAGGTGCCGGGTGGCCCTCCTATTACATAGAAGACCACGGCGGTATGCCACAAGCCTTCCATACCCAAGTTATTAGTTATGTCTGTGAAGGTATATTTGATCGGTTCCCAACGCTCAAAGTGGTGCTAATTGAAGGTGGATTCGCATGGCTCCCGCCACTGATATGGCGACTTGATGCCACATGGGAAAAACTCAGATGTGAAATTCCGGACCTGAAACGCAAACCCTCGGAATACATCCGCGACCATTTCTGGCTCAGCACACAACCGATGGAAGAACCGCCGAAACGGGAATATTTCAAGCAGATGCTGGAGCAGATGGATATGAACGACAAACTCATGTTCGCTACAGATTACCCGCATTGGGATTTCGACGCGCCTGACCGTGCGCTTCCCAGTTTCCTAAAACCAGCGTTACGCCAGAAAATCCTATCAGAAAACGCCCGCAACCTCTACGCCTTTGAAAAATTGACTTAATCGTAGGTTGGGTTGAGCACAGCGAAACCCAACGTGAATTACTGACAACCGATAACTGAGTACTGAAAGGTTTTCGTAGAAAACCCGTACTGACAACTAACAACTATACATGCCTAAATACGTTGTAGCAACCCCAGACGAAATACCGCCAGGTGAACGCAAAATCGTCGAAATCGGCGGACGTTCCATCGGTATCTTTAACATTGACGGCGAATTCTTCGCCATTCGTAATAGCTGCCCCCATCAAGGCGGACCGCTTTGCAAGGGCATCGTCACTGGCTTCTTAGAATCCTCTGCGCCGGGTACCTATCACTACACCCGCAAGGGTGAGATCCTCCGATGCCCGTGGCACAGCTGGGAATTCGACATCAAAACCGGGCAATCTTGGTGGAACCCTACACAACGCCGCGTCAGAAAATACGAAGTCCACGTCGAAAGCGGCGAGGAGATTGACGCAGCCAATACTGAGCGTGAAAAAGGACCCTACACCGCTGACACATTCCCCGTCACCATCGAACAACAATACGTCGTCATCGAAATTGATTAGACCGTCCTTTCCCTTCCTGTAGGAGCGAGCTGTGCTCGCGATCTTTCTATTTCTTTCACCCTTATTCTTCCGCTTCTCCACTGACTAACTTCTCCTGATCCCCCGGCGAATAGAAATACGACCCCGGTTTCCAATCCCCGATATCCCCAATCAGTCGGCGTTGTCTCGGTGTACATCGTTCCATCAATTCAGGCGTCGCTTTTTCGTAATCAAAGGGTCGGAAGCACTGATGACTATAACAATAGATCAGCGTCTTCCGCGGCTGTTCCGAACGATTCGCAACAACGCCGTGCCACAAAGCATGCGGAAAGACGGCAGCATCACCCGCTTTCACACACAACTGCACTGCTTCAGGGATATTGGGACCATCCTTGACTCCGGTTTCAGGGAAAGTGCGATTATGGCTCCCCGGCACAACCGTGAAATTACCGCTGTCCGGACGCTCAAGATCCGTCAAGAAATAGTGGAGTTTCACTTGCAGCGGCGCACTCGATCTGCTGACCCGAATCGTCCGCATCGCCTGCCCACCGTCCGTATGTAGATAGCCTTGATCTTTCGGGTTCGGTGGACGAACAATCACCTCAGACATACTCAGTTGGATAAAGTCGCCCATCAGTTCACGCACAATCGGAAACGTCACCGGGTGATCCATCAACTCAACGAAAATATCGTTATCCTCCATCACATTCCGTTTGTCGAAAACCGAATCGGCGGTAACATTCTCACCTTTCCGAAATTCCGCATCCATTTCATCAACTGTTGCCAACAGCGCCTGTACCTCATCAGGAGAGAGGACCCCTTTCAAAACAAGGTAACCCTCAGTCCGCCACTGTTTACGCTGATCCGCCGTTAGAATTCTCATTTTAGATTACCTCTATAAATGTAACCATTTCGACGCTTTTGTAGAGCGGTCTATAACCCTAATACCATAGGTCTACCCTAACGCCTCTCTTTTGGAGTGCAGGAATATGTGTGTGAATGGCAGCCGCGTCCAAAGGGTTGCCTTGCAAACTGAGGAAGTCACTGTCGCCCAAGCCCCTATTCGCCGCCAGGGGGGCGATGTCCGATATCTGGTTCTCGGCCAGATACAGAGTTCTCAGATTCGTGAGATTTGCCAGTGGTGAAATATCGGATAACTCGTTCTCGAACAGGTACAGATTTATCAGATTTGTGAGTTCTGCCAACGGTGAAATATCGGATAACTCGTTCCCGAACAGATCCAGACTTCTCAGATTTGTAAGATTTGTCAGCGGCGAAATATCGGATAACTCGTTATTGCCCAGCCACAATAGCCTTAGGTTTGTGAAATTGGTCAACAGTGAAATATCGGATAACTCGTTATTGCCCAGCCACAGCTCCGCCAAGTTTGTGAGATTTTCCAGTGGTGAAATATCGGATAACTCGTTCCCGAACAGATCCAGACTTCTCAGATTTGTAAGATTTGTCAGCGGCGAAATATCGGATAACTCGTTTGCACCGAGACCTAGGTCTCGTAGATTCGTGAGTCCTGCAAGGAGTGTGATGTCTGAGACCCCGTTAGTCGACAGGTTCAGATTCATCAAGTTTGTGAGATTTGTCAGCGGCGAAATATCAGATAACTCGTTTACACCGAGACCCAGTCCGCGTAGATTCGTGAGATTTGCCAGCGGCGAAATATCAGATAACTCATTATTCGGCAAGTACAACCCTATCAGATTCGTGAGATTTGCCAGCGGTGAAATATCCGATAACTCGTTATTGTCCAGGTACAACCCTGTCAGATTCACGGCGTATTCTAAACCCGTGAGATCTACAATTTGACGGTCCTGAGCTATAAGTATTCTCAGGTTCTGCAACACCTCTGCAGTCAGTGGGACATCTGTTGTCAAACCGAGTTCCTCACGCACCGCAGCCGCTAAATTCGGGTCGGGTATCAAGTTAACTGCTACAGGCGGTTTAACGACTTGCTGCACCCTATCGCAACCGAATATACACACACAACAGAATAAAATCACAAGCAAGCGTATTTCACAATTTCTCATCGAGTTCCTTTTTATTTTTAACCCAAGTTGCTACTAACAGATTTTGAACGTTTCAACACAGTTTTTTAGACACTTTCCCCACCCCAGAGGGGTGAAATGTCTATAGAAAATGGCGTATTCAACTCTTGCACTCCAGCGGAGTGCTATGTGTTAAATAGGTGGCAAGTTGGGTTATTTTTATTGTATATCGGGCTTACGCGGGTTGCTCTTTTGTAGCATAGGAGACCGTTGGTCTCCTGTAGGTTCTTTTGTACCATAGGAGACCGTTAGTCTCCTGTGCCCTGGGAACGCCTCTGTTTTTTTCCGAGTTTATCCGCTAACGAAGCATCATATCGTCAAAAGTGCGTCCGTCCTGGTATATTGTGGCAACTTGCGTTATTGTATTACCCTAACGCCTCTCTTTTGGAGCGTAGGAATATGCGTGTGAATGGCAGCCGCGTCCAAAGGGTTGCCTTGCAAACTGAGGAAGTCACTGTCGCCCAAGCCCCTATTCGCCGCGAGCGGAGCGATGTCCGATATCTGGTTCTCGGCCAGATACAGAGTTCTCAGATTCGTGAGATTTTCCAGTGGTGAAATATCGGATACATCGTTTTCGCTCAGCGATAGCTCTGCCAAATTTGTGAGATTTGCCAACGATGAAATATCGGACACCTCGTTCCCACTCAGGTACAGGTTTCTCAGATTCGTAAGATTTTCCAATGGTGAAATATCGGACACCTCGTTCCCTGTCAGATGCAGTTCTCGTAGATTCGTGAGTTCTGCCAGGAGTGTGATATCTGATAACTCGCTATTAGACAGCCACAGTTGTCTTAGGGTCGTGAAATTGGTCAACAGTGAAATATCGGATAACTGATTTCCACCCAGCCCCAGTCCTCGTAGATTCGTGAGATTTTCCAGTGGTGAAATATCGGATAAATCGTTATTGCCCAGCCATAGTTCTACCAAGTTTGTGAGGTTTGCCAATGGTGAAATATCGGATAAATCGTTATTGGACAGGTACAACTCTGTCAGGTTTGTGAGATTTGCCAGTGGTAAAACATCAGATATCTGGTTCCCGCCTAACCACAGTTCTGTCAAGTTTGTGAGATTTGCCAGTGGTGAAACATCAGATATCTGGTTCCCGACCAAAGGCAGTTTTGTCAGATTCACGGCGTATTCTAAACCCGTGAGATCTACAATCTCGCGGTCCTGAGCCTCAAGTGTTCTCAGGTTCTGCAACACCTCTGCAGTCAGTGGGGCATCTGTCGTCAAGCCGAGCTCCTCACGCACCGCAGCTGCTAAGTTCGGATCGGGTATCAAGTTAACTGCTACAGGCGGTTTTATGGGGCGCTGCACCCGCTCACAACCGAAGATACACACACAAAAAAATAAAATCACGAGCAAGCGTGTTTCACAATTTCTCATTGAGTTCCTTTTTATTTTTGTCGTAAAACAGAAAAATAAATCAACACTTTAGAAAAAAAACTACCGCTAATGATAACAGATTCAACCCAAATTGCCAACCTAAAAATCAATGCTTCGTTCTCCAAAAACTTTACACCATTTGTAAATAAACGCCTGTGATAAATAAAAAACTGGTTCGTAGTAGGGCAATTCATTGCCCGTCGGACATGCAGATGTCCCATAGCGTTTCAAAATCTCTATGATGCACCTTTATTTTTACATTTGGTATTACATACCCGAAATTGAAAAAAAATTGACATTTTCCCAGATTTAGCGTATACTTTATAATGACAACAACAAACGCGATCCACCAATTGCGTCTGGACACAGTAAAAATTGCCCAAGAACCCAGTCGTCACCTGACTTCTGAGCCGTTTTAATCAAAAAATCGCGCAGCGTTCAATGCACACGTGGGTTTGCGGGATTTTTGGGGTAAATTTTGAAGTTAAAAAAAGCCCCGTGCACTTCACGTTTAGTTTTGGCGTTACGGAGCCACGGCCCCACTGGGCTTAAAATGGGGTCTCTTTGGATACACTTTCCCGTTTGAAGGGAATTGAAACTAATGGCGACCGTATTTATTGCAGCCTGTGGAACCCTTTGGATACACTTTCCCGTTTGAAGGGAATTGAAACCGATGTCCGCTGACTTAGGGAGCACCTCCCTAACCGCTGCCTTTGGATACACTTTCCCGTTTGAAGGGAATTGAAACTTGGTGAAGGTGGCATCGAGAGAAAAGAAATTCTCACTTTGGATACACTTTCCCGTTTGAAGGGAATTGAAACTTAAAACCTTGCATTCTGTTAAGAATTTCCTTTGCCTTTGGATACACTTTCCCGTTTGAAGGGAATTGAAACATACACGGTAATTCATATATATGTATAATAGGAGACTTTGGATACACTTTCCCGTTTGAAGGGAATTGAAACTTTTATCTCTATTTTATCGTATCTGCCGTATAACTTTGTATACACTTTCCCGTTTGAAGGGAATTGAAACTTATCGTTTTTCGTCTTGATAATCAGAAGTTGACCTTTGGATACACTTTCCCGTTTGAAGGGAATTGAAACTCTACGAGTGACTTCCCGTCTCTCTCGTTTACAACTATTTCTTTGGATACACTTTCCCGTTTGAAGGGAATTGAAACAAACAAATACGGATTCGCGTCCGTCAGACTCGGTGGAACTTTGGATACACTTTCCCGTTTGAAGGGAATTGAAACTACCCAGTATACGGGTATTACTACTCACACCTGCGCTTTGGATACACTTTCCCGTTTGAAGGGAATTGAAACCAACTAAACTTGCCAATTCACTGATAATGCCTTTTGCTTTGGATACACTTTCCCGTTTGAAGGGAATTGAAACCGATGGAAGAGGCGTTGGTGCAGTGTAAGTCTCATGGCTTTGGATACACTTTCCCGTTTGAAGGGAATTGAAACCCTTGAGGGCAGCAAGACCCTCTCGGAAAGTGTTGAACTTTGGATACACTTTCCCGTTTGAAGGGAATTGAAACATTTCTTCCGAACTGGTTTGCCTTTTTATGTGTTGAAGTCTTTGGATACACTTTCCCGTTTGAAGGGAATTGAAACCTTTCCTATTTTGAAACTATTCTACTATACTTCTTTTCTTTGGATACACTTTCCCGTTTGAAGGGAATTGAAACTTAAGGAAAATTGTGGAACATCGAAGCGCACAGTCCTTTGGATACACTTTCCCGTTTGAAGGGAATTGAAACTCTATACATGGTTGTCCTGCCATCCACATCCCATTTCCTTTGGATACACTTTCCCGTTTGAAGGGAATTGAAACAAGTTTCTTGTTGAGTCCTTTTCGCTTTCGTGCTACTTTGGATACACTTTCCCGTTTGAAGGGAATTGAAACAAAAATATTCACTTTAGATGATACATCGTCACAATCCTTTGTATACACTTTCCCGTTTGAAGGGAATTGAAACACAGTCTTTGGTGGATAGTGTTCGACCCAAATGAGTTTCTTTGGATACACTTTCCCGTTTGAAGGGAATTGAAACGTAAACCGTCACACCTTAATTCCCTGACTTAGACTTTGTATACACTTTCCCGTTTGAAGGGAATTGAAACTTAATTAAAAACATGGACTTCATGCATAGAGTGCATAGTCTTTGGATACACTTTCCCGTTTGAAGGGAATTGAAACTAAGTGCTTTTGCCTGCCATGATAATCCCCTTTTTGACTTTGGATACACTTTCCCGTTTGAAGGGAATTGAAACCACAGTTTCAGGCGCAGGGACTCTCGTTTGATGAAGCCTTTGGATACACTTTCCCGTTTGAAGGGAATTGAAACTGGATATTTGCGCATTGCTCGGTCGTTTCTATGTATCTTTGGATACACTTTCCCGTTTGAAGGGAATTGAAACTTTGTACCTGTGTCAGCGGGGACAAGGAAAATGGCTTTGGATACACTTTCCCGTTTGAAGGGAATTGAAACTTAAAAAACTACACTGAAAAATGGCTACAACGTAATCTTTGTATACACTTTCCCCTTTGAAGGGAATTGAAACTTATAAAGATTAATTTCTATAAAGTGAGAATAACTTTGTATACACTTTCCCGTTTGAAGGGAATTGAAACTCCCTTTGTATCCGTCAATCTTTTCAATCATTTTTACCTTTGTATACACTTTCCCGTTTGAAGGGAATTGAAACTAATTTGCATTTTAGCCATGAGGTCGATCGCCATACTTTGTATACACTTTCCCGTTTGAAGGGAATTGAAACAATTCAAAGATTAATGCAAGTCGATTCGCTGTCCAAATTGGCTTTGTATACACTTTCCCGTTTGAAGGGAATTGAAACTTAGTTGTGAGGTTCACAACCCTGCCCGCCGTCTTAGACTTTGTATACACTTTCCCGTTTGAAGGGAATTGAAACTTACCCCAGCCGCCCCGTCCACTTGACAGGAGATTCCCCAAAATTCGCGAAATCTGTGTCATCCCTGATAATCTGCGATTCAGACGATCCAACCGGAAATTACTCATAATCTCACTTATCCGTAAATCCTATCAATCCTTGTTCAGACAGTAGGTTAAAGCCTGAAGGCTATCCCTATCCGTAACTGCATAGTTCGATTTTTTTCCAAATTCAATCTTGACTTTTTATTGGAATTTTGGTATGCTTAACCGTGCTAAACTAAACTTTGGACAATTTTCAGCCGATAGTTGAACGCCCGTGAAACCCAACGCAAGCAACAACCTTCAACCTCAATTCTTTTGACAACAAATTTTGAATGCGTTAAAATCATGACTTACACAGGATTTAATAAGAATAGGAAAAGGGCATGACACGAAATTGGAAGACAAGTGAACAGATTACGGAATTGGATCAAGTACATTGGAGGTGGACAGATCTGATTCTTGATGATGAATTTGGAATCACGGAGGAGGACTGGAACACTGTAATTGAAAAGACCGTGGATCATATTCGCGATTGGATTGAAGAAGACATTAAGGGACGTGTTTCTTGCCTAGTTGATTTGCTGCTTCCATCGGTTCAAATACTATGGCAAGGCAAAGATAAAGAACTTTCGCATCATACCTTCCGGTGGTTGCCATCCTGTTCGCTTCCCGGTGCAACGGTTGCTGATCATGCCCTAACTGCATCGGCAATCGCCTATTGCTTGGCCTACGACCTTGAACCCCGACCTGAAATTGAAATTCTGGATAAACTCCGTCTATCTGCCCTAACAGCAACATGGAAAGATGATGGACTTGGAGATGTTTACGATGCTCTATGGGGTGGAGACTCTCCTATTGAGCAGGAAGAAGATGGCAATGAACTTGAGCAGATCGTGTTTTGGGCAAAAACGGCTGCTTCTGAACGTAAAGATATCGAAGATGTGCAATTCAATGACCATCCTCTCAAGCAAAACAAACAGATTGGACTTGTGTTAGGTGGTGCGACGAAGATCAAAGGCTACTTTCTGGAATCGGCAAAACTTCCGGAAATTCGGGGCGCAAGTGCATTGCTCGACCGTATCAACCTTGAAGACGTTCCAGCACTCTTCGGACGCAAAATCCAAGACGAAAAGCGATTTCAGCGTATTCGTGAGGGTTTCCATCAACGAACAGGACATACGCTGTCTGCCCCGGAATGCATCATCTACGCAGCTGGCGGCAATACGCTCGCGTTTACGCCAGCCTCCGTTGTTCACCATATCGCAGATCAAATAGAACGGATTTACACTAAGGAAACGCTTGTCGCGAACAGCGTTGCAGTAGGAAATACATTCAATCTATTGGAATTGCAGTATGGACTGAACTCAACTCGTTTTTGGGTTGAGGACTTTCGTAAGGCATCTGACAACCCAGAAACTTCAGAACTCATGGAAAACTATTATGGCAGCAAGGAAGATAAGGATTTTTTCAATAGAAAGTGTTTCGGTGAATTAACTAGCAAATTGGCAGGTGCACAGTTAAGACGGCGAGAAGGAAATCCGACACTAGATCGGGAAACTAAGCGCGACCTTCCCACACACGTGGAGATTGGTCCGTATCAGACACGCTGCGAGAGTTGCGAACGCCGCCCCGCAGTGATCAATACCTCGAAAGTACTTTGTGAAGCATGCACACGAAAATACGTTACGGGGCGCGCAACTAAAAAGCAACTCAAACGTGACGAACTTGACCACTATACTAACCCCATTAAATGGTTACCTGCAAATAAAGATGAAAACGGAGAATATTTGCTGACGGATTGGATTTCGTTATACAACAAATATGTCTCACAAAATTATGAACGACAACCTGATGGGCCAAATGATCTGAGCGATATTGCCAAAGCAAGCGATCCAGAGAATTACATCGCCTTCATATATGCAGATGGCAACAATATGGGCGCATATTTAGAGAATATCGAAACGCCAGCACAATACCGTCAATTCTCCGAACGGGTATTTGTTGCTATGCAAACCGCAGCATTCAAGGCATTGGCAAAACTTGAACCCGTCTGGATCAGAGACGACAATGACCGATATGTTTTCCCATTTGAAATCATCAGTATCGGTGGAGATGACCTGTTGATCATCGTGCCGGGCAGCGAGGTATTTCAAATTGTTCACGCAATCGGCGAAAACTTTGATAGCGAATTTAATAGTTATGATAGTTATACCAAACTTAAAGAAAAAGATAATCTGCCTAAATCACAACGTTACAAGTCAAACGAATGGGGAGATGCACAGGAGATGCAACCCGTTTTTAGTATGTCGCTCGGATTTGTTATTGCTGAAGGGCACACACCAGTTGCATTCTTAGAGCATCTCGCTGGCAGCCTTCTCAAATCAGCAAAGACCAGATCAAAAACACTGATAAAAGACGCAGGTGGTTATAGAGGTGGAACGGTTGATTTTCTTGTGCTTAAGTCCATTTCAATGATTACCAGTAATCTCAGTGATTTCCGCAAAAAGTTTTACAAAACGGACACAAAGAATTCTCTAACGATGCGTCCGTTTACTTTGCATGAACTTTCGGGTTTCATCAAAATCATTAAAGATTTCAAAAAGGGCAATTTCCCACGTTCGCAACTCTATCAACTTCGGCAGTCACTTAAGCTCGGTCGATCAACATCGACCCTTGATTATCTCTACTTTCGTAGCCGACTGGGGAGTGATGAAGGGAAACTACTCCAAGATCAAATTGAACACAATTGGCATGGGGCATCCGAAAAAAATAACAATCCGGGTCCGTGGTATGCTATGCTAAGCCAAACTGATGATAAAGGCTATGAGACACTGCTTTTAGATTTGATTGAGACTTACGATTTTATCCCTAAAAATGAGGAAGACAATAGTGCCCAATCCAACGACTGAAAAACAGTGGCGGATCACAGCAACAATTGATACAGCACTTTGCATAGGTGATAGCGGGGCTAGTGCAGGGTCATTCAATTGTAGGTTTTTTGTGTTTTATTTTTCTGAAGCGTTAATATTTTTAGATAAGCAAAAGTCGCGTGACTTTTCACGCGACTTCTGTTATACTTCACCCTAAAATCCAACAAGTTTTTGAGGTGAAA
>JAJEET010000011.1 GCA_022820835.1 Candidatus Poribacteria bacterium | reverse complement strand
GGTCTTATTATCGCATAGTTACAGGCAAATGTCAAGATTTTTACATGCCTTCACTCAAACAAATTTTCTTGCAAAAATTTTTCTGTTTGCTTATAATGCTTGGTAAAGCACCGAACCGCATTTCGGATTTTAACAGGTGCTAATCACAACTCGCATTATCTCTATACGGAGGAAATAAACATGAAAAGTGTTCACTTAAGTCTCTCGCTAATACTCATCGTCGCCCTTGCATTTGTGAGTACCCCGAAAGCTGACAACCATCAATCCCAATCCCTAACGATTGTCTGGGCAGAATGGGACCCCGCAAACTATTTGCAGGAACTCTCCAAAGACTTTACCGCTGAAACCGGCATCGCTGTCGATGTCGTCCAGATTCCGTGGCCCAACTTCCAAGATAAAGTCTTCACCGCCTTTGTCGGAAAAAGCGATCTTTACGACATCGTCATTGGTGACAGCCAGTGGCTTGGTAGGAACTCCCAAGGCGGAAACTATATCAATCTCACCGATTGGATCAACGAAAATATTGATGTCGATGCTATCTACGGACCGGCGATGACAGCATTCGCTGAATATCCAAAAGGCAGCGGAACGTACTGGGCATTACCCGCAGAGGTCGACGCCGCAGGGTACGTCTACCGGAAAGACCTCTTTGAAGACCCGAAAGAGATGGCGGCATTCCAAGAGAAATACGGCTACGCACTCGCACCCCCGAAAACCTATGACCAACTCCGCGATATCGCCGAATTCTTTACGCGCCCAGATCAGGACCTCTACGGCATCGCAACATGGTATAGCAAGGAATACGACGGTATTACCATGGGCTTCCAACAAGTGATGTGGAGTTACGGTGGCAGCTACGGCGATGCAGACACCTATAAGGTTGCTGGGCACATTAACTCAGAAGACTGTGCCAAAGCACTCGAATTTTACACCGATCTACTCCAGTTCGCACCGCCGGATGCACCGAACTACTATTGGTCAGAGACGCTCGATGCATATCGCTCGGGTAAGGTGGCGATGGCGATGAATTACTTCGCCTTTTTTCCCGGCGTATTAGATCCCGAATCAAATGAAATTTCTCACGATAAGAGTGGTTTCTTTATCGCACCCGCCGGTCCAAAAGGACACTATATCAGCATCGGTGGACAAGGCATGTCCGTCTCGTCTTACTCGAAAAATAAGGAACTTGCAAAGCAATATATGAAGTGGTTTATGCAGAAACCCGTACAGGAAAAATGGGCGGCACTCGGCGGTTTCACACCCCACAAAGAGGTCTTGCAGTCAGATATATTCAAGAAAGCGACCCCCTTTAACGAAGCCTTCGCCGCAAGTTTCCCATATCTCCGAGATTTCTGGGCAGTGCCGGAATACGCAGAACTCTTAGAGGTCTGCCAAACGAATTGGAGTGAAGCGATCTCGAAAATCAAATCGCCAAAAGAGGCACTCGACAATATCGCACGGAAACATGAGGAAATCTTCGAGGACGCCGGCTACTACGACGAGTAACAGAACAGCCATCAGCAGTCGGCAGTCGGTTTCTGTCAGTAGATTCGCTGTGGTACCTTATGTTTCTGTCGGTACCACAGCATATCTAAATTCCATAACACAGTGACTGAAAGCTGATAGTTTCCGATAACCAACTGCTAAAAGCCGTTCCCCTAAGAAATATGCGAACCACCCCTCCATATAGAACATCGCGTGGGATGAGCGACTACCAACTGAAGATGGCATTTATCATGCCGACCATGATTTTGCTCATCTTGATGAATATCTTTCCGCTGCTCTGGTCGCTCTACTTGAGTTTCCATCGCTACAAAGCCTCAATGCCCACACCTCCAAGGTTTATCGGTGTCCGTAATTACACACGCCTCCTTCAAGACCCAGAAATCTGGGGGTATTTTCAGACAACTGCCTACTTCGTAGTTCTCGCAGTCGCAGCGCAATTTTTTATCGGGTTCGGGCTGGCACTCCTCCTGAACCGAGAATTCCGATATAAAGGTTTCATCACAACACTTCTACTACTCCCAATGATGCTATCACCCGTAGTCGTTGGACTCTTCTGGCGTTTTATTCTTTCCTCCGACAATTCCGGGTTGCTCAACTTCTTTCTTAGTTCGATCCTGAAATCACCCATCGGATGGACGACAGACCCAAAGATGGCGATGATCGCCGTCGTTATTGTCGATACATGGATGTGGTCACCATTCATGATGCTCATCGCTTTGGCGGGATTGAGTGCCGTGCCGAAATATCTCTATGAAGCCGCCGATGTCGATAGAGCCTCCGCATGGTTCAAGTTCCGATCAATTACGCTGCCCTTGGTATCACCGCTTTTACTTATCGCCTTGCTCTTCCGAACTATGGATGCCTTCAAGATGTTCGACATCGTTTATGTCCTGACCCGTGAAGGCGGACCCGGCACTGCGACGGAAACTGTATCCATGAACCTCTATAAACTCGCCTTTCGGAACTTCAACACCGGTAAAGCGTGCGCAATGGCGTATATCCTGCTGATCATTATCGTCGCACTGAGCAATATCTATGTGAAATACCTCAATCGCGTTAAAGGAGAGGAATAAAGACAGAATGCGAAATCGGAAAAGCTTCGTACACTACCTCATCATTGCCCTCATTCTCGTTGTCGTCCTTATCTACATCACCCCAATTTACTGGATTTTGGCAACGTCATTGAAAGGCTTGGCAGATATTACGACGAAACTTCCGAAGTTCTTCTTTAAAGTATCGCTGGAGAACTATCAAAAGCTAATGCCTTCAGAGGGTGTACCGGGGATAACATATCTCTTTCTCGCAGAGGCACTTGTCGGACTGCTCCTGTTCGGTATCTTCACGCTATCTAAAATTAAGCTGCCCCGTCATCTCGGCTTGGTGTGGAACAGCATTTTCGTTTTAACCTGTCTCTATAGTTTCTTCAGCTTACCGCCGCTCCAAACCCGTCTCCAGACAGATGCCCGGTTCAATTTTCTCTTCTTGATAGTTTGTACCGTTATCGCCTATCTGCTCATCGTTCCGCTAAAGAAAACAGGCGGCATCGCATCACAAACGGAGAAGAAATTGCAACTCACTCTTGTCCTACCGAGCGTTTTCGGAACGATCGCTATCTGTGCCGCACTCGCAAACGGCGGCTCCAAGTATTTCTACCAACTGCTCAATAGCATTATTATCGGTGGTGGCAGCACAATCCTCGCTGTCGGACTCGGCACACTCGCAGCTTACGCCTTTTCCCGATTCGATGTCGCCGGTAAAGATGACTTACTCTTTTTTATCCTCAGCACCCGGATGTTACCGCCTGTCGTTGTCGTCATCCCGATCTATCTGATGTATAGTGCACTCGGATTGCGCGATACGCACTTCGGGTTGATTCTACTCTATACCACCTTTAATGTCTCGTTCGCGGTATGGCTCATGAAGGGGTTCATTGACGAAATTCCGAAGGAGTACGAGGATGCAGCACTCGTTGACGGTTATTCCCGGTTTCAAACTTTTGTAAAGGTAATCTTACCGCAATCCGTCACCGGTATCGCCGCGACCGCCGTATTTTGTCTCATCACGGCGTGGAACGAGTTCGCATTTGCTTTGGTACTCACGGAAGTCGGTGGTAGAGCGGTTACCGCGCCACCCTCAATCACGAGTGCAACCGGTTCCGCTGGTATGGAGTGGGGAAAAATCGCCGCAGCCACATTTGTTTTCCTGCTCCCTGTCGCTGTTTTCACTTTCCTCATGCGCGGACACCTACTCAGAGGCGTTACATTCGGCGCAGTCAAAAAATAAAAATAATTATCAGTCGCCGGATTGTAGGTTGGGTTGAACGGATTGCTACAAAACCGTACAAATGACAATAAAATGGAGGCACTGAAATGAACAAACCAGCACTGCAACTCACCGATGAACAGATGCGCGATTTCATCATCAACGGCTACGTTAAGGTAAAGACCGACTTTCCGCCGAGTTTTCATCAGAACATCTATGAACAGCTCGACGCAATGTTTGAACAAACCGGCAATTTAGGTAACAACGTCCTGCCGCTCATCCCTGAAATGCAAGAAATTTTTGACCACCCAGTTGTCCACGGTGCCATGCAAGGCGTGCTCGGTTCAGACTATGTGATGCATCCACACCGATACTGCCACTACAATCCTGAAGGGAGCGATGGACAAGATTTCCATAAAGACACTTACGAAGGCGATGAACAGATCCGTCGGCACCGCTGCCGCTGGACGATGGCGTTCTACTATCCGCAGGATGTTCCAGAGGATATGGGACCCACCGCCGTGTTACCCGGTTCACAGTACTATGAGACCGGCGAAAGCGCACACGAGCAGCCGGATCTCTCACTCTGTGGCGAGGCAGGCACGGTGACAATCGTCCACTACGATCTATGGCACCGTGCAACCCCAAATCGGAGCGACAAGAAACGGTACATGGTGAAGTTCCTCTTTTCGAGACTGGATGAACCACAAACACCTTTATGGCAGAGTGATACCGACGACTGGTATGCTCTCGGCAATGGTGAAGAATCCGAGCATCCGGAATTGTTGGAGTCGGTATGGAATTGGTACTACGGGAAACACAACGGGACTACCAACGGCGTTTCGCGCGCTGAACTGGGTACCCTCGTTGAAACCTTGGACAGCGACAATGAAAAAGAGAGGCTAAATGCCGCTTATCGCTTGGGACGCGTCGGCGCAGATGCCGTGCCTACCTTGAAGCAGATGTTAAACAGTGAATCTAATGCCATCCGCGAATATGCCGGATACGCTTTAAGCCTCACCGGGACACCCGCCGTTCCGACACTCATTGACGCACTGCAAGCGACAGATGACTCAGTTCGAGCAACCGCTGCTTTCGCCTTAGCAGATATGGGGAAAACTGCACAAGAGGCGATGCCTGTCTTAACTCGCGCCGCACAGGACCCCGACGAATGGGTACGACGACACGCGACAGAAGGGTTAGGACTCATCGGACAACAGGTTTCTGACGAAATTGATTTGGCTGAGACAATCCAAGTCCTAACAGATAGATTAGGTGATGATTATCATTGGATTCGCGATAACGCTGCCCGCGCCTTAGCGAAATTGGGCGCACTCGCTGAACCAGCAATACCTACGCTTGTCGCGCAACTCCAAGATGAGAATCGATATGTCCGTTTCCACGCCGCTTTAGCGTTAAAGCAGATTAACACATCAGAGGCGCAGGACGCACTCTTCAATCACCTGTTTGCTTCGCGGTGGTGTGTACTAACAACACGTGGGACACCGTATTAGAGCGTATTTGTTACTTCAAGCGCGCTCGTTACGAAACTCCAAAACGTAACGAGCACATTTCATTAAGAATCCACAACGGATTTTGTACCCCAGAGAAGGATAATGCCATCATAACCTCCGCTCGCTAAAAGCGAGCCATCCGGTGAAAAGGCAAGCGAAAGAATATGTGTGAGGTGTCCTTCAAAGGTGGCAACATTTTCACCTGTGGCAGTGTTCCACAGTTTGATAGGCGCGCTTGCCATCCCTGCCACTCGCTCCAAACCAGTAGCCAGATACCCACCACACGGCGAGAATACGATGCCGCCCTGCCACCAATATGCTAATTCAGCTGGCTTCGGTATTGTCAGTAAGGTTTTAGAACTTTCGATATCCCACAAAATAAATTCTTTTTCTCTCTCCCCAGCAATAACATTTCCACACGGTGCAAAAGCGACGTGCTCTATCTTATGACTCTGAAACGCCTCTATTTCTTCGCCACACCCAAGATCCCATAAACGATAGTACCCCATCTCTTGCCCGCTCGCGAGATATTTACCGTTCGGACTGAACGTTATGAACGCAACATTGGATTCAGGCACTGTGAAGGTATGGGTTATCTCCGCACGCGCGATATCCCATACGTATAGATTTTGCTCGGAGTCGCCGTACGCCAGCCGTTGGGCTGCGTCCGAGAACGCCACAGCCAGATACCGTGGCCGATCCTTGATGCCGCACTCGGCAATAGGCGTGTCGTTACCAAATTCCCGTACTTTTATGGCGTTTTCTTCTACACTGGTCGTGTGCAGCTGCCCCGAAGCAGACACATAAAGGCAATGTTTTTCACCCGGTAACTTAAAAATGCGCGGGGCTTGTGAATGCCTGACAACATCCCAGCAACGAAAAGTACCTTCCGGAAACGGATACTCAGCCACAAGGGTCTCTCCATCCGCCGAAAATGCTAATGATGCTAAACGATCGGGATGCGAATTGTAGACAACCGTGCGCGGTTGGTGGTTTCCAACTTGCCACACACTGAGTTCATGAGTTGTCGCGAGTGCAAACTGTGTCCCGCTAAAAGACCATCTTCGTGTTTCGTCCCCGTCCGGTGTGTGGTAAGTATTAAGTTTTTCATGGCACGCCGCATCCCAGAGGGTGACCTCGGTATCAGAAACCGCTGCAACCTGCATCCTCCCTGCTTTAGAATAAGCAGGGGTCAACTGATAACTGCCATAGGTCTGTTCCTCTTTTTTGACCTGCCAATTTTCCGTCTCCCATACTGTCAATACGGGTAACGCCTCTCCATCGCTACTGGCGACAAGAAAGTTTCCACACGGAGAAAAGGAAAGGGCGTACAAATATTTTGTATAATCTGTGAGATGTGCGATGCGTTCTCCACGAGAAACATCCCAGACCGCGATAACGTCTCTCTCAGGCGCGATTGTCCAATAACCACCCGACAATCTCTCTGCATCCTCCGGCGGACTCGCACAAGCGAGCAGACGACTGTCTTGGGAAAATGCTATAGGGGCAGCGACGGAGCATCCCCGAAACCTGAGTTCTATGTCCCCAAGTCTCGCAAGGTGCACACCCGTCTCTGGATTCCAGATGTCAACAACATAATCGTGATGACCACTTGCAGCCAGATACCGAGCGTCCGGCGAAAAGGCGAGTTGATTAATCGCTTTCATAAACCTGCGGCCTTGCCGTTCCACTTGTGTTAAACAGTTTCCGTGCGCCACATCCCACACCTTGACACTGCCATCCTCATGTCCTGTAGCAACCCACTCGCCAGAGGGTGAGAAAGCCAGCGTCAACACCTGCTCACAGTCAGTGCGCCACAGCGCAACAGGCGATAGCGTAGCGACTTCATACCACCACACGCCTATGTAGGTACCAACAGCAAGATATTCCCCGTCAGGGGACAGGCACATAGTGTTGATAGTCCCTCGTCCGAATCGGGCGAGAGCATCTTCAGGCAACACCCATTGGGCTGCTTCCTGGTCATTTTCCACCTGCCCCATTGCTGGCGTGCGGCGCGTGCTGTCTGACGTGCCAGATGTATTGTATAAATCAGCAGACTTCGGTAACATAATTCCTCCGCTTTCAGGTTCTACCCCAAACGCCTTACGCAAAAGTTCCCGTGTTTCCCTGAGTTTCGTCTTGACGGTGCCTATCGGTAGGTCAAGTTCTTTTGCGATTTCTTTCATATGCCACGATTCTAAGTAGTACAGTACCGCAACACGTCGTACCCGCTGTGGGAGGTGTTGCACAGCTTCCTTCACATCCGCGTTGAGTTGTGCCTCCCGGAAACGTGAGGCAGCGTTCTGGTCAATATGGGCAACCAACTCCGAGTCGCTCTCGGTAGTTTCGCGTTGTGACCGACGGTTGGAGGTGTAGTATCTGCTGCAAGCGTTATAAGCGATCCGCCGCAACCATCCACCAAAACTGTCTATCTTCCGGAGGCTATCAATGTTTTCCCACACCGCCATCCAGACGTCCATCAGAATTTCTTCAGCATCACGACGTTGTCTCGAATTTGCGATAATGACGCGCCAAATACGTGGACTATAGCGCGACATCAGCTCCGCGAATGCCGCTTCATCCCGATTTTGTACCAATCGTATGAGTTTTTCGTCTGTTAGACGCTTGAGGCTTTCAAGATCGTATTGCATAAGCCAGAATCCAATTAGGTTAGGACTTACCCACGCTACTCTTTCGTAGCACAAACTGTTAGTTTGTGACACCAAAACGCTGGATTTCCCGAGAAATCTCATCTAACAGAATAGGCTGCAATCAAAATTGCGTAAGTCTTATAGGTTTTAATATAAAGAGAAGAATTTTTGGAGGAAAGGTTTAAATAGGTGCAAAAATCATATCTTTAACCTGAATTCGTGTAAGACAAATATAGCAGCACGTTGGGGCGCACTGTACTATACCGGGGTTTACGCATCGCTCCTTAAAGTTCTCCTGATAAGGAGTTTAGGCGATCTAAAGGATGGAAATTCTAACTTTTTGTGTAAGTCCTATAGATATATTTCCCGGAGGCAGACAAGATATGCGAATTTATCTCTTGGTATTCAGCTCAATTTTATGTTACAATTACCAGAAATGCAAAATATTCATAATTTCATGTTGCTCTCTTTGAAACACGAGGAGGATTACAATGCCATACCCAAATTATACACCTGAATCCGTCACCGCTCGCGGCGAAGAAATCTATCAGCAGCAGATAAGACACAAAGTTGAACCAGAGCACAAAGGCAAGTTCTTGGTGCTTGATATTGAAACTGGCGACTATGAAATTGACGCTGAAGATCTGGAAGCGACGATGCGCCTGCTTGCCAAGCACCCTAAGGCTGTTACCTACGGTCTTCGGATTGGATACCCGGCTGCTTATGGCATCGGCTTTAACTTTACGGCACACACAAAATGATTATTGGAAAAATTAGAACCGATCAGGAAGCTGTCATTGAATTGGAAGTTGTTGGACTAAATCACAGCGAAAAGGTTGAGGTGGTCATCGATACCGGTTTCACAGGTTATTTAATGCTGCCATCAGATTTGATTAAACGTCTCGGACTTCAACTGATCGGTAACCGTCGTGCAATTCTCGGTGATGGAAGTCCAGTCAGTTTTGATCTGTATCTTGCCAAAGTCGTATGGCACGGCAGCACACGTGATGTTCCTACGCTTGGAGCGAAACATGACGGTGCGCTACTCGGCATGTCAATGCTTTCTGGAAGCCGTGTAGTATTAGAAGTTATATCGGACGGCACTGTAACGATTGCCCCTTTGGCGTAAACCCAAAATTTCATGACGAATCAAATCTTTTGGAATATCAGTATAGACAACGCGGATTTCAACTTTGGTAACACTTTCAGGATTTACGCATCGCTCCTTAAAGTCCTCCTGATAAGCGGATTTAGGCGGTCTAAAGGATGGAAATTCTAACTTTTTGTGTAAATCTTATAGATATATTGCCCGGAGACAGGCAAAATGAATACTAATCGCTTTGGGGTCGGATTTTTGTCAAGTCCCATAACAGCACCGTGCAATCATCGCTGCCGCTTACGAGTACCTTGCCATCCGGACTAAACGCAACGGATCGAACCGGACCTCTATGTCCAGTAAATGTTGTTATGTGCTTGCCTGTGGCTACATCTGAGATGTAGACATCCCGCGTAGTTCCGCTTGCAATTGTCTGTCCATCGGGGCTGAAGGCGACGGACATAATCGTGTCCGCCTGTCTTGGAAAAGTAGACACTAATTCGCCAGAGGCAGCATGCCATAACCGGATTTCACGGTCATCTCCACCACTGGCAAGCACCAACCCATTGGGTGAATATGCGACAGCATTCACACGCTGCTCATGTCCTATCAACTCCGTTTTAACTTTGCCTGTGCGAATATCCCAGAGCCTAATTATTTCTTCCTCAGTTGCGACAGCAAGCGTCTGTCCATCAGGATGAAGCGAAACGATCTTTCCAGGGATGGTTTGTAATATATGACCGGTTGGCACATACCACAAATAGACCGTATTATCCCAACCGCCGCTTGCAAGCGTTGTCCCGTCCATTGAAAACGACAGAGAGGGAACGCCTCTCTCATGTCCAACGAGGGTTTTCAGAAGTTCGCCGGTCTGCGTGTTCCACAGCCGAATTTCTCCATCCCAACTCCCGCTTGCTAAGGTCTTTCCATCCGGCGAATATACTGCAGAACTGAGATGGTCTGTATGCCCCGCGAGTGTTTTTAAGAGATCTCCGGTCTGGACATCCCGCAGTGCAACCGCCTTGTCTGCCCTCTCACTGCTCATAAGTGTGCTGCCATCGGGTGAAAACGCGACTGATCTTACCATAAACGTATGTCCGCTGATCGTTTTCAGAAGTTTTCCGGTATCAGGATCCCAAAATCTGATTGTCCCATCTTCACTTTCACTGGTAAGCGTTTTACCAGCAGGATCATACGCCAGAAAATCAACCTCGGCAGTATGTCCCTTGAGCGTTTTCAAGAGTTCACCTGTGTGAACATTCCACAAATAGATATTTTTATTCGACCAACTTCCACTCGCAAGTGTACCACCATCAGATGAATACACCACGGAAGTAACCCCCCTCATATCAGTCGTAATGGTTCTTGTGAGTTCACCAGTACCGACATCCCAAAAACGAATCTTGGAGTCTCGTCCACCACTGACGAGCGTCAGACTATCTGGAGAATAGGCAATACTGTAGACTCTATCCGTAGGTTCGGTAATGGTCCGCAGAAGCACTCCCGTTTGCACGTCCCATAAACAGATCGTAGTATCTTCAAAACGTCCAGCACTCGCAAGCATCCTGCCATCAGGCGAATACATTACGAACATGACCCTGTCTGTATGTCCTATGAGCGTGCGCAGCAATTCACCGGTTCGGACATCCCACAATCTAACTGTGGTATCACGACCACCACTGGCGAGTGTTTCTCCGGTCGGACTGAATGCCAGCGAATAAACAGTAAACGTGTGTCCCGCAAGAACATCTCTCTGATTTCTTGTGGCTGCGTCCAACAAACGGATGTGATTGCCACTTGCGACAGCCAATGTGTTCCCATCAGGACTAAATTCCCTAGGACCGAGTCTCCACATATCACCCCTGAGCAGTTCAATTTCTTCGCCTGTCTCTACATCGTATAGCCAGGTCCCAATTGAACTCCTAACAGCGAGGCGGGCACCATCCGGAGAATATGTGAATTTAGAGATTCTCCCTTTTCCATAGCGCGCGATAGCTCCTTCAGGAAGGTGCCATCGCGTGTATTCTTGCGTAGCACCGTTTGAAAATGACAACAAAAAAATAAAGACAACCAAAATGGCAAGCAAATTCAGTTTTTTCATCAATTCTCCTATAATTTCGTTTTCTAATCGCGGGCTTTCTCTTGTAGAAACGATCCTCACTGATGGCTGACGGCTGACGGCTGACTTTAATCAGTTTTTGGCAGGAACGGTGTCATATCCCATAAAAGCACTGTCCCATCGGTGCTACCGCTGGCGAGTGTCCGTCCATCGGGTGCGGATGCAACCGATACAACATAACCTGTATGTCCAACAAATCCCGACTTGGGTCTTCCGGTTTCTGGGTCCCACAAGCGGATTATCATATCCCAACTTGCACTTGCAAGCGTCTTACCATCTGGCGAAAACGCAACTGCTAAAACGTACGTCGTGTGTCCTTTGAGCATCCGTAGATTCTGTAGATTCTCTCCGTTGTCCATATCCCACAAACCGACTGTCCTATCATCAGAGGCACTCGCGAGTATGCTGCCATCCGGACTGAAGGCGAGTCCCGTAATATCTCTTTGATGTCCCACGAGCGTTAGTATGTGCTCGCCGTCGTGTCCATCCCATAAACGTATCTCGTTATCATTTCCATCTCCACTTGCCAGCGTTCCACCGTCCGGTGAAAACGCGACGGCTCTAACATCACCGGTATGCCCTTTGAGAATTTCCAGTTCAGTACCCATCTTTGCGTTCCATAAACGGACGGTATCATCGTCACTTCCACTTGCGAGCCTGTCTCCATTTGGCGAATAAGCCAACGCCACAACAGAATCCAAATGTTCACGCAACGTCTGCTTGTGTTGTCCTGTTTGTGTGTCCCACAAGCGGATGGTAGTATCCGAACTGCCGCTTACAAGTGTGCCACCATCAGGACTAAAAATGACAGTATTAACCGCCCCATCGTGTCCAGCGAGCGTAGTTTTGCGTACACCGGTTTCGGCATCCCATAAATCAAGTGTATTTCTCGTATTCCCACTCGCAAGCGTCTTGCCATCCGGCGAAAACGCAACTGCCTTGACATCCGACGTATGTCCATCAATCGTATTTTTTCCTGTCCACGTCTGTGTGTCCCACAAGCGAATGGTACCATCCTGACTTCCACTCACGAGTGTCTCTCCTTGAGGTGAGAACGCCACCGAGACGACAGGACCCGTGTGTACCTTAAGGGCTTGCAAGCGTTCGCCGGTGTCCGGATCCCACAGATGGATGGCGTTATCCCAACTTGCACTCACAATCGTCTCACTGTCCGGTGAAAACGCGACGGATACAGTATACGCTGTGTGTCCGGTGAGGTGTTGGCGTAGTTCCCCAGTACGTACATCCCATACCCCAACTGTGCCATCATCACAACCACTCACAAGGGACTGCCCATCCGGACTGAAGGCAATAGAGGTTACATTACGATTGTGATCCGTTAAGATATTCAAAGACTGTCCAGTTTCGGCATCCCACATCTGGATTGTACCATCATCACTCCCACTCGCGAGTAGCCTACCATCCGGGCTGAACGCAACCGACCGCCCCATATCTGTATGTCCGGTGAGGGTTTCCTTGAGGCTTTTGGTGTGAAGGTCCCATAAACGAACTGTATTATCCTCACTTGTACTTGCGAGGATGTTTCCACCTGGGCTGAAGGCAACGGCTCTCACCCGGCGTGTGTGTCCTACAAGCGTTGCCTTCCGTTTTCGCGTCTGTCCGTCCCACAACCGAATCGTGTTGTCGCGACTCCCGCTCGCTAAGGTTTGTCCGTCTGGGCTGAAGGCGATACAGTAGACGTAGGCTGTATGTCCTGTTATCAATGCTGATTCCGCACCGGTGTGCGCGTCGTAGAGCCATATCCCGATGCTACTCGCAACTGCGATTATTTTACCATCGGGTGAATATCTAACCTCATTGATCTTGCCTTTCCCCAAACGCGCGACGGCTCCCGGCGGCAAATTCCATCGGGTATATTCCTGCGCAGAACTGTTCGAGAATGAGAGCAAAAAGGTAAACATTATTAGAATGGCAAACAAATTCAGATTTTTCATCAACTCTCCCATAATTTCGGATGTGTTGCAGGCTCTATTTTTCTATCACAGAGGCATCAATTGTAGCACAAACTGTATGAAGTTTAAGAATTTAATTCGGTAATGTATTAGATACCTCTTGGTAGGAGCGAGCTGTGCTCGCGATCCTTAACAATTACCGAAATATTTATTTACACTTCATTTATGGTAAATTATAAAAATATATTGACATCTACAAATGACCCAATTCCCCCCTGATAAGTGGGGTTAGGGGGGTTGTACTCGCAGAAAATGTCTAATTAATTCTAAGGTTTACCATAGTTTGTAGGGTATGTGCCGCAAATTAACAGTATACGCTACATAAGCCTAACATTTACCAAACCCATCTTAAGTTTCAAGCAACTTGCTTGCGAAAGACAATTTTGGAGCAGACGACTAAAAACTTCGTGCCACCACAGATAAAATAAAATTCCCATCCGATATCGGAGCCATCAGGTACAGGTTCAGACCATGTGCGTGTGTCTAAAGTTCCCCAAGTTGGACCTTTTCTTGGACCATGATCCTCCAGCGGGGATAACATTTCAAAAGATTTGACATCCTTAAATTCAACGTGGACGATCTGGTTATGATCTTTTTTATACGGGTCGGTGTTGACAGTGAGAACAATCGTCTTATCAGCGTGTCTAATCCCAGTAGAAGCGCCATCGGCATCCAAACCTTTGTAATTTTCAAACTTAATTTCGATCCCCGCAATGTGATCATCATGAAAATCATTAAAATGCTTTAGCACTTCATCAACTTCTTCAATATTAGTCGGTTCAAATCGTTCGTCCATTATATACCTCTCGGTTGTTTTAAAAATCTGGTCGTTAATTTCGCAGCAAAAAGCAGCCCTAACGGGGAAACCCCAGGGGTATAGAAAAATTGAGGTTACAAGGATACTTAGGCGTACCTTTTTAACCCAATCTTTGCATATTAATTCAAAAAAAATACCCAAAGTTTAGTATGGATGTAAGAGACACAATGAATTGCGCGATTACGGATTCATCTTCCAAAGAAGCACAGAACCATCCTCACTACCGCTCACGAGGGTTTTCCCATCCGGACTGAACGCGAGACTTCTAACCCGAGCTGTATGACCCGTCAGTGTTTTCTGGTATGCCCCGGTCTGTGTATCCCATAAGTGAATCGTGGCATCAGTGCATCCGCTTGCAATTGTTTTTCCATCAGGGCTGAACGCTAAGCTGTACACCCAATCTGTATGTCCCGTGAGTGTCATCTTGGTTTTCCCTGTATCTATATTCCAGAAAAGAATGATGCTGTCCCCACCCCCACTTGCGAGGGTCTTACCATCCGGACTGAACGCAATACTGTCGACCCACTCAGTATGTCCAACAAGCGTCATTTCGCTCTTACCAGTATCAATGTCCCAGAGACGTATTGTTTCGTCATTACCCCCACTTGCGAGTGTCCTTCCATCCGGATTGAACGCAATACTATTGACCGACTTTGTATGCCCCATAAGTGTTTTCTTGTGTTTGCCGGTATGTGCATCCCAGAGGCGGATGGTTTTATCCCAACCCCCACTTGCAAGGGTCTTACCATCCGGACTGAATGCTACACTTCCGATAGCATCTATATGTCCGGTGAGTTGCATCTTATGTTCACCGGTCTGTACATCCCACAGACGGATGCCAGCGTGTCCACTTGCAAGTGTCCTTCCATCAGGACTGAACACCAGATTGTTCGCTATATCCCCAAACCCACTGAGCGTTTTGATGTGTTGTGCTGTGTCTGCATTCCATAGGTTAATAATGCCAGTGACAGATCCACTTGCGATAATGTCCCCATTGGGATTGAATGCGACACTATAGACAGATTCCGAATGCCCAATAAATGGACGTTTTTCGTTGCCTGTGTCTGTATCCCAAAAACGGATAGTGCCATCATCAATACTGCTCGCGAGGGTTTTCCCATCCGGACTGAACGCTACGCCGATAGTATCTAACGTGTGCCCAGTGAATATTAACCTATATTCGCCGGTATATATATCCCAAAAACGGATAGTGCCATCGCCACTACCACTCGCGAGGGTTTTGCCATCGGGACTAAACGCTAAGTTCTCAACATATTCCTTATGTCCCGTGAGTGCCATCTTGAGTTCACCTGTGTTTAAGTCGTGGAGATAGATAGTGCCATTCTCACTGCCAATAGCGACTGTTTTCCCATCCGGACTGAACGCTGCACCCATAGTGGAGCAATCCGGATGTAAAGCGAATGTTTTCTGGTGTTTACCTGTGATTGAATCCCAGAGACGGATTTTCTCTTCCCAACTCACGCTCACCATTGTCCCACCGTCTGGTGTGAACGATAACATACTGGCACGAACCGAATCTTTTGTGAGTATCCACTTCTCTTCTCCTGTAATAGCATCCCATAATCGGGTTGTGCCGTCCCAACTATCACTCACAAGCGTTTTGCCATCTGGACTGAATACCACGCTCCAGACATAATCCGTATGCCCGGTAAGTGTTTTTTGCACACCTATGCTTTTATCCAACTGGACAATGGGACCATTCAGGATGATAGTGCCGTCCGCACTTCCACTCGCAAAAGTGCGTCCATCTGGACTGAATGCCAGGCAGCCAACTACACTCGTAGGTGCTGTGAATAGACGGACCTCTTGATGTGTTGTCACATCGTAAAGCCAAATACCGATGCCACTCACAACAACGAGCAATTTACCATCAGGAGAATACCGCATTTCACGTATCCCACCTTTACCGAGACGCGCTTTGGCATCTTCGGGGAGGTTCCATTGCATAGATTCTTGTGTTAAGTTATTTTCTACTGTTTTTGTTCCTGTTGATAAACTGTCGTTGCTATTTCTACCGCGGGTCGTCCCCTTGCCAACCCGATTTTGTAAATCCCGTTTTGATTGGCTATTAAAAACAATCGGCGCGTCAATAATTTCAATCGTCGGCTCTGATTCGGCATCAAGACTATACGGCTGTTGAAAATTAGGGATGAGTTGATCGCTCGCGCCCATTAATAAAATAACTAAAATAACAGACGAACCTAAAGCCGCTAACGGTAGCAACGGTTTCCCTCCTGAAGGAGAGGACTGTTTCACGCGGTCAATGTTTCGCATGATGCTCTCGGTTAGATTTGGATGTAGGGGTACACTACCGAGGGTCTCGTGCAGAATCTGATCTTCGTCTTTTAGCCGTTCTCGGGCGCGGCGCAGCCGACTTTTAACCGTATTCGGAGAGACCCCCAGAAACTTGCTAATCTCTTTACAGTTCATTTCGCCGAGATAGTAAAGCACCATCACTGTCCGTTCACTTTCCGGCAGTTTTGCCATCAACCGCTGCACAATTTCACGTTGATGATCAACCGCTTCGGCTTCACGCTGTTCACAGATATAGTTCGCATAGTCGGTCTTCTCCAATACGTTTTCATTCGTGGATTCCAACGATTGCATATTTAGTTTTCTCTTTCGGAACCAGGAGCGGCAAAGCCGGTCCGCAATCACGTAAAGCCACCCCAGAAACTGACTCGGATTTTTCAGTGATGCAAGTTTTTTGTGTGCCTGCAGGAAAGCGTCTTGTGTGATTTCTTCAGCGATATGGTAATCTCCGATTTTACGCCACGCAAGCGCGTGAACGCCTTTCTGGTATCTTTTCACCAAAACACTAAAAGCTGTCTCGTCACCTGACAATACACGCTGAATCAGTTCAACGTCATCTTTTTCCATCAGAGACCTCCCCTTAACCAATTTAGGCATACAATCATTAGTGACGCAATTTTGGGGTGGGTAGGATGCAAGATTGTCACAATTTGAAAAAAAAAAGTGAAATTTAACCGAGGGTGGTCTATTATTCCCGGTGTTTTCGCCTCAATTGTGTGCACTTGTAAAGGCGATTATAGCGAAACCGAAAAATAAATAGACATATTCGTAGCATAAACTTCCAGTTTGTGCCAGTCTGAATGCCCTAAACGGGCGTTCAGACTGTTTGAAAGTGCCCAATTAATCATAGGTTTTACTATAAATTACAGATAGGGTGTCAAATCCCAAAGCAGGATAGTACCATCATAACTTGTACTGGCTAAAAGTGTGTTGTCTGGAGAGAAGGCGAGTGCATGTACATCTGTCGGATGTCCGTTGAATGTAACAATCTGTTTTCCGGTTTCAACCTCCCATAAACAGATGACCATTTTCTCCATGCCTTCTCGCCACCATGTCCCGGCAGCAAAATATTTCCCACATATAGAAAATTTAGCAGCCGAAAATATATCTTCTAACCCGTGCGGTAAAGTCAACCGAGTCAGGTAGTCATCCTGTTTCACATCATACAAGTATGAGTTATTCCCAATGGAAGATAAATACTTTCCATCATAAGAAATGTGGACGACCTCACGAGATTTAGGCTTCAATTTGCTTAAGACGAGCCTTCCGAGGATTCGGGTAATAATATTATCATTTAGCGAATTATCAATCTCTTCACCAAGTTCCATGTCCCACGAAACGACATGCGCGCGAGGATAATTCGATTCACTTGCGAGTATTTTTCCATCAAAACTGAATTGCAAATCACAAATTCCTTCATCATCCGCGTCATCATTTGGCTCAAGAGGATGTTTCAATTCATAGCGTTGATTCCCACTGTTTACATCCCACACTTTCAAGTTACCATCTGCATCAGCATAAGCAAAAAGCTCGCCTGTTAGTGATAATGCAGGAAACGCACTCCAGTATTCTCGTCTTGTTCCTTCAACAAGAGGGATACCATTCCCATCTGCTTCCCAAAGCCTAACATTATCATCTTTGATGCTGGCAACATAGAGTTTTCCGCTATCGGTTTTATATAAAAACTGATTTTTACCTGCTGATTCCACTTTAACTGCAGGACGTGACCGTTTACTCGCAATATCCCATAACATAACACCTTCATGATGATATTTTACTGCTAATGTTTTGCCATCATCTGAAAACATAGCAGTAGAAAACAAAATAGACGTACGTTCATAAGCAGGAAACGAAATAGGCGAATGTGTAAACTGTCGTTTATATGGATATTCAGGAGTCCATACATTGATAAATTCGTGCCTACATTCATAAGCAAGCCGCGAACCGTTTGAAAATTTTACAGTGTTCCCCCAATCACCTGCATAGGAAAATTTCACGGTATTGCCCCAAACTTTGTCCGTATAAAGTTGTTCTCCATTTTCGAGATCACAAACAGAAATTGTGGCGGGACCGGCAGCGTCATAATTGACTATCGCTGCACGAAGAATACCCTCTGGTGAATAGGACGGCATGATACGATACACGTCCCCAAAATCAGTATATGATCGCACCTGCTGCCAAGTGCTAACATCCCAGACGTACACAGTACCATCTTCGCCACCAGAGGCAAGAAACTGTCCACACGGTGAAAAGCAGAGCGTCGATATCCAACGGGTGTGTGCTGTGAGGGATGCGATTTGCTGACCACTCTCCACATTCCACACGACTATTACCTCCGCATCATCAGTTGTGTCGGAGGCACTTGTGGACGCTATCAGGCGGGTATCAGGTGAAAAACTGATAGGGCTGTAAAAACCAACTTTTTCAGTATCTGAAGTGAATTGGGTAACCGGTTCGCAGGTTTCCGCATGCCATATTTCAACGATAGCAGACCGTGCATAAGCCGCTGCAAGATATTGATTGTTATATGAAAAGGTTAGTCCTGAAATATAATCATCTATTTCTACTTGTGCTAAGCACGCGCCATTTTGGATGTCCAATACCTTTAGGATTTTGTCTGAATTGCAGGCTGCAATCCATTTTCCATTCGGTGAAAAGGCAATGTGAAATACCATACCGCGTTCTGTCTCCCAGAGCGCGATAGGAGATAGCGTCTCTAAATCATACAACCAGAGTCCCATCGCAGTTCCGATAGCGAGGAACTGTCCATCCGCGGAGAACATCATATCAGGTTCACAACCCCGCCCTAATCGCGCAATCGCACCTTCGGGAAGTGCCCAGGTTGTCACATCGTCTCCATCCACACTTACTGGCGCAAGGTTTTGGGAGCGCTTGTTTTCCATCAAAATATCTCCTTCTTTAGCCCAAGTTGTTCCGCAACCGCTAATTCAAGGAGTTTCCAAATTTTTAGATGGTCTTCGCGCGTGCGCGGTTCCCACTCCGGCACTAACAGATGCGGCAGCGGCAGCAATTCTTGGTTTAGAAACGGTCGTAAACCAAAGAACCACCGCGCAGTAAATGGCATCCCATCTTCTGTGTCGTGAAACCTGATATGTCCTGCTTTATCAAGGCACGCATGCAATTGATTCGCCACCGCTGAAAACCGCTTCAATAGATTCAGGTCTGCCATTGTGTACAAGTCTATGCCTGGATACCCCTCACGGTTTCTCACAAGTTCTGTCCTATACATGAAAGACAACCGATGCAACATCTGATGCAAACGCTTTGCAGTACTGTCCGAAGTGTCAACGTCGGCAGAGAGTTCATCGCAATCCGGTATCAACTCTCTCATGGAAACAGTGAATTGTTTCCATATTTCTAAACGATGCTTTTCTTCCGGATGACAGGCAAAAAAACGAAAGGATACACGCATGAGAGCAATGGGACCGCCCGATCGAAACAACTCGTCAGCATCTACTTGCCGGTAGCGTTGCCGAATAGTGTCGGCGTACGAATCATCCTCTGCTTCCAAGGCACCAGTATTATCCAAACACATTAGCAGATTGACAAGAAAATCAAATGCACCGCGCGGGTCCCCGACCGGTTCAATATGAATCCAGCCGCCGCGCTGCTCCCAGCGATGCTTTTGCCATTTCTCCTGATCCGGATGCCCACTACAAGAGGAGGTCGTCTGAATGTAAGGCGATCGGTTAAGCAAATTCACAAGCGGACGAATTTCATAGTCAATCGTTTCATAGTCAATAGGCACTTCTGTTTGCGGTGGGTCCTTAACACCAGTACCACTTTTCACAACGTCCGTTGCTGCCCCGTTATTATGTTTTCGGTTTTCCGCAATTGCTACACTAAAAGTAATGCGGTGGACCCATGATAGAAATGGTGATGTGAACGTATACTTATGTAAACCGTTGAATACCCTTTCGACTATCTGGCGTTCAAGGCGTTCAAGGTGTTTGGTATCTACTTCAAATTTTAGTCTCTGTCCGAGAGTGGTGCGTATTCGTAATAACACCCGTTCTTTCAGTTCTTCTATGGCACGGTTGTCACCTTTGACAGCAGCAGTTACCAATCTTTCATCTGAAACGTTTGACATGATAATATTCCTCTTGATTGTGTTAAGGCTTACGTACACGCCTTGCAGGCGAGGTTTCAAACCTCGCCTGCAGTGGGGGCCTCTTGATTGTGTTTTAGACAAGTCAAATCAACGTCCATCCCTTAAGTATTGATGAATGGTTTCAAATCCCAGAGCAAGATGGTTCCGGTAGAACAAGCACCCGCCAGCAGTGCGTTATCAGGCGAAAATGTGAGACACCCAAGCTGCTCTGTCAATTCAAACGTGGCAATCGGCTCGTTCTCCTTGCGGATATCCCAGACACACACGCTCTCTTCATTCGTCCATGTATACGGGCTACAAGCGAGGTATTGCCCACATGCTGATAACGCAAAGGCATTAATATTTTTCCCCTGCCACCATTTCGGCTTCGGAAGTGATAGCACTTCTTTATCCGCTTGGAAATCCCATAAATCTATCGTCCTATATTCAAATGCAGGAAAATCGCCCCATATCCGCAACCGATCCGGAGAAAACGCTAAAAAACCAGAACCGTCATCACTGGAAAACTGATCCACCGTCTTACGCTCGGATACATCATAGAGTTGGAAAGGCGTACAAACAAGAAATGCGCCATCTGGACTAAATGTGAGGTCAGGCGAATTGACTGTTTCTTCACCGGTGTATGTATCATAAAGGTCTCCATACGTAAATGGCTTCGCGTTCAGGAAGGGCAGTTGCAGTGTCATCTTGCAGGTTTTCTGGCAGTTGCCAGATTTCAACACTACAATAGAGTCTTTTTTCGGGGTTAGAGTGGCTGCTGGTACCACCAACGACGAGCCGTTTGCGATCCGATGAAAAGACAATATCGGTAGCGGAACCACTTTTATCGCGTGTCAACTCCGCTAAGCAATTCCCGCGCTTCACATCCCATATTTTGATTGGAACCCCCCAACCGCCTGTAGCGACCCATTCGCCGCACGCTGAAAAAGCGACAGTGGTTATCGTCTTGCCTGCCTCCCAAAGTGTTAGGAGAGAGCGGTTAGGAACATCATACCACCACAAACCGAGATAACTTCCAATGGCGAGACGCGTACCATCCGGGGATAGTACCATATCCATTACATTCCCTTTTCCGAATCGAGCAATAGCACCATCGGGTAAATACCACGTGCTGCAGGCTGTGTCGCCGCTCTTTATCTGAAACGGCATGTCTTTTTTCATCATTATGTATCCTTTCCATCAGATTTCATTGGCAAAATTCAAAAAGCAAATTCGCTTACGAATTCGTCTCAAATTGTCTACCGATTAGGAACCGACTTTGTGAGGTCCCACAAGAGGATTGTGCCGTCACGACAGCCACTCGCAAGCTGCTTCCCGTCAGGTGAATACACGAGGCTGTCCACCAAATCCGTGTGTCCCGTAAGCGAGTGCAGGAGTGTCCCGGTCTGTACGTCCCACAGATGAATCGTATCATCGTTTCCGCAGGCAATCGTGCCGCCATCGGGAGAAAACGCCACAGAAGCAACATTCCGCGTGTGTCCCTTGAGCGTTTGCAACAGTTCGCCTGTTTGGCTGTCCCACAAGCAGACCGTGCCGTCCCAACTCCCACTCGCTATTGTACTGCCATCCGGCGAATACACCACAGTATAAACGTTTCCGGTGTGACCGGCAAGCGTCTCTAAGAGATCCCCGCTCCGAACATCCCACAAACGGATTGTGGTATCGTGACTGCCACTCGCGAGCGTAACCCCATCCGGTGAGAACGCCACAGAAGCGACATCTTCTGTATGTCCGGTAAAGATTTGCAACACATCACCAATGAGGTACAGTTCACCAACCCGGATATCCCACAAACGGACTGTGTCATCGTGACTCCCGCTCGCCAGCATCCTACCGTCAGGTGAAAAGGCAACGGAAGAAATCACCTCTCTATGCCCAGAGAAGGTACCGAGAAACCGCCCTATTTCCGCATCCCATAGGCGTGCTTTATTAGATTCGGCACTCGCAAGTATACTGCCATCCGGTGAATACGCTACCGAATGGACGTTTTCCGATTTGAAGTGTTCCGGCTGAATTCTGATGGTTCTCAGGTGTTCCCCGGTTTCCAGATTCCAGAAGCCAATTTTAGATATGTTCCCACTCACAAGCGTGTTACCATCTGCAGAATATGCAAGAGAAAAGACGTGGAGTCCGTGCCCTGTGATGGTATTTAAGCGTTTGCTGCTGGCGATATCCCAAAACTGAATCTTACCATCTTCACTTGCACTGGCGACTGTCTTTCCATCCGGCGAATACGCCACAGAGATAACCGGCGCATCATGCTCAAGCGTCTTCAGAAGTGCCCCAGTCGCAACATCCCAAAAACTGACAAGATCACCCACACTTGGACTGGCGACCGTTTTTCCATCCGGGGCGAACACGACAGCACTGACGTTAACGCCACTATCTATCGCCCTTAAAAGTTCGCCGGTACCGAGATCCCAAAAACGGAGGGTGCGATCCGTATCGCCGCTGACAAGCATACTGCCATCGGGAGCGTACACAATGTGTTCTACCCAATCCGTATCCTCAATCGAGATGTCTAAGGGTTTCGCAGTTCGTGGATTCCAAAACCGAATGCCATTATCTCCCAAAGCGGCACTGCTTACAAGGACTGCTCCGTCAGGAGAAAACGCTACCGAATAAACATGCTTCTTATGTCCGTCAAGTCTGGCGATCTGTTTCCCTGTGTGCGGGTTCCACAGACGAACCGTGTCGTCATCGCTTCCGGTCGCGAGTATGTCGCCATCAGGACTAAACGCTACGGCATTGACATCATCCCTATGCCCTACGATACTTACTTTATGTTCACCCGTGTGAGCATCCCACAACCACGCCGTATTATCATCACTTGCAGTCGCAAACGTCGCGCCATCAGGACTAAACGCTATCGAATTGACGGGACCCGTATGCCCCGTGAGCAAATTGAGCGGTTCACCTGTCTCCACATCGTAGATCCAGATGCCTATGGTGCTTGCCACGGCGAGCCTCGTGCCGTCCGGAAAATACGTTATCTCATTGACCCTGCCTTTTCCAATGCGATTTGTGGCACCGGGGGGCAACCCCCACACGGCATTCGTCTGCGCAAAAGCATTTGATAATAAACAGAGCCCAGAAATCAGCGGTAAAATTATCAATAATAGGTTCAGAATTTTCATTTTGTCAAATCCCATAAAATCACAGTGCTATCTCGGCACCCACTGGCGAGGGTCCGTCCATCTGGTGAATAGGCTATAGAATACACATCTTCTACATGCCCAGTAAAGGTTTTCAAACGTTCGCCTGTAGCAGCGTCCCACACAGAGATCTCACCGAAACCACCGCTGGCAAATGTGCTACCATCCGGGGAATATACGACAGAGAACACCCCCTTCTCTACAGCGATAGTTTTTAGGAGTTCACCAGTATCCACATCCCAGAAACGAATACCGTCAGCGCCATTGTTGCCCGTACTCACCAGCATTTTTCCATCCGGCGAGTACACCACAGAATCAATTGTATCTGCCTCTGTTTCAATGGTGTTTAGGAGTTCACCCGTATCTACGTTCCAAAAACGGATTGTCCCATTATCACCACCACTCGCAAGTGTTCCCCCATTTGGAGAGAAGGCTATAGCACTAATATTATCGGACCAATGCTCAGTAAGGGTTTTTAAGGGCTCTCCTGTGTGTGGATTCCACAAGCGGATTGTCCGGTCCCAGCTCCCACTCGCGAGTATTTGACCATCGGGACTGAACGCTACTGATGAGATACCGTCCGCATGCCCTTCAAGCGTTGTTACCTGTTGCCATCGGCTGACGTTCCACAACAAAATCGTATTGTCGCGGGTTCCGCACGCAAGCGTCTGTCCATCGGGCGAATACGCGATTGAAGCGACCAAACTTTCAGGTGTAAGGGTTCGTAGGAGTTTTCCGGTCTCGACATCCCAAAAACGGAGGACACCGGCTAAGCTCACCAATGTGCGTCCATCTGGCGAGTAGACCACGGAATTGATGACCTCCGAATAGCCAGTGATCGTTTGCAACAACTGTCCGGTGTCCATATCCCAAAAATGCAGCCCGAATTGATTGGAACCCACAAGTGTCTGCCCATCCGGAGAATACGCCATGTCCCCCACACCGCCGCTGGGCGTTTTGAAGGTCCGTAAAAGTTTGTCCGTGTTGGCATCATAGAGGAGGATTTTCCCCTCCTCATCGTCACCACAGACATAAGTGCTGCCATCCGGGGCGTAGGACATACTATACAGACTATACGGTTTTGTACTCACATTGACGGTTTTCAAATACTCGCCAGTGTGTGCGTGCCAAAATTCGATTGTTCCATCGTAATGTGCAGTCGCAAGCGTTTCACCATCCTTTGAAAAGTTGATAGAAGAAACATCTTTTGTATGATCGCTGAGGAGATGCAGAAATTCACCCGTTTGAGCGTTCCAGAGACAAACGTTGCCGTCTCCACCTTGGCTGGCAATTTGTTCTCCGCCGGGTGAATACATCAAGGCATCAACAGAATTCGCGTGTGCTGCAAACGTTAGCAGAGGTTCACCTGTAGCGACATCCCAAAGGCGGATAACCTCATCGGTACCGCCACTCGCAAGACGACTGCTATCAGGACTGAACGCTAACACTCTAACCTGACCCGTATGATCTGTGAGCGTCGCTTTCGATTCACCGGTGACACCATCCCATAAACGGATAGTATAGTCATCACTCGCGCTCGCAAGCGTTTTGCCATCCGAACTGAAAGCGATAGTATTAATCTCACCCGTGTGTCCTACAAGGACCGCCTTCGGGGCACCCGTGATACCATCCCATAAACGAACAGTATAGTCGTTCCACCGACATATACTCGCAAGCGTCTTGTCATCAGGACTAAAGATGACACGATTGACATAGTATGTATGCCCTGTGAGTAGGTCGAGTTCTTGACCACCCGCCCGGGTATCGTAGATCCAGATACCGATTGTACTCGCGACAGCAAGTTTTGTTCCATCCGAAGCGTATGCAAAGTCGAGGGGATAACCTTTCCCAAATCGCGCAATAGCACCTTCAGGAAGGTAGCCTGGGATGTAATGTTGCGCAAAACTGACAGACAGCCACGGTAAGAGCATGAGAATTAGTGGAACCATGAACAGAAAAATGCTTCTCATAGTCAATTTCCTTATCAAGGGTGCTACTTCTATCTTTACCGCAGGGAGTTTTTTAGCACGCTGCTGTCTTATAGCACGGTCTCTATTATCAAGAGCGTCAAAGATAGCCGACTCGAACAAAACATCACACCCTGTGGTGAGTAATAAAATGCAAATCACGCTGAAAGAAAGTGTTGCTTTCATGGATAGAGTACCTCGATATTCAGGGCAGTTTTGTAGCATAACCTGTCAGGTTGTGCATCGTTGAGTGTCAGAATCAGGATTTTCAGGATAAAACCTCTTAACTGAAAATTGATAATCTGCGTGATAACAAAGTTTTCTGAAAAACGCAAACAGAATACGCTACTGATTAAAAGCCAATGTCGTTAAATCCCACAAGAGAACCGTTCCATCAATACTACTGCTGGCAAGCGTGCCACCATCCGGAGAGAACGCAACATCAGAAACACTAAACACATGGCCAACAAAGGTATGTATGGCTTTGCCTGTTTGTGAGTCCCAAAGGTAAACACCAGCGTCGGAGCTTCCGCTTGCAAAGATGCTGCCATCTGGCGAAAACGCTAAAGCAGAAGACGTTGAAGCGGTGACCTCACCGGAATGCGGAATCGGCGGAAACCGCAATTCGCCAGTTTCCACATTCCACACTCGGATGGTGTTATCGTCTCCACCGCTGACAAGGCAGGGTCATTCAATTGTAGGTTTTTTGTGTTTTATTTTTCTGAAGCGTTAATATTTTTAGATAAGCAAAAGTCGCGTGACTTTTCACGCGACTTCTGTTATACTTCACCCTAAAATCCAACAAGTTTTTGAGGTGAAA
>JAJEET010000096.1 GCA_022820835.1 Candidatus Poribacteria bacterium | reverse complement strand
ATTTGGGAGGTAATGCCTTACGCAGATGTCGTTAAAATCTCAGAGGAAGAGTGGGAATTTGTTACTGGCGATGCAGACTTAGAGCAAGGTATTGAACGCATCCTTGAACTCGGTGTGCAGCTGCTTGTTGTTACGTTAGGCGAGCGCGGTTGCTACTACACGAACGGTTATGATGCAGGTTTTGTGGACGGTTGTATCGTTAATGTGGTGGATACGCTTGGGGCAGGCGATGCTTTCGTCGCTGCGATGCTCAGCCAACTCATGCAGCATCAAGACCTAACATCGCTTGAAAAAATCCAACTTGATGCCATCATGCGATACGCAAACGCTGCAGGTGCACTCGCAACCCAGAAGGTCGGTGTCATCCCTTCACTACCGACACCTTCAGAAATTGAAAGTTTCCTACAAAGGAGATGAAAAAAATGAAATCGTCAACTCTGATTCTTAGTGTCCTACTATCTTTTTACACTGTTTTGGGTATCACTGTAGCATCTTCGGAAGCCGCTACTTTGAACATCACGGTAAAAGATGCTCGAACGGGCAATCCCGTGGACGATATTACTGTTAGCGTGGTGTCTGAAACCGGTGATAGTGCCAGAAGCGCGAGCGGTTCAAGTGGCGTGCATTCAATGGGAGAGTTAGCCGCGGGTACCTATACCGTTACCGTTTCTGCAGCGAATTATACCGATGCAGTTATGACGGGGGTCACGCTTACAGCTGACGAAACAAAATCAGTAGAAATTACCCTTCCCCCAGAAATTATTCAACTTGAAAAGGTTTCCGTAACGGCATCGCGCCGTCGAGAAAAGGTGCTTGAGGCACCGGCATCTATTGCGCTTGTGGGTGCTTCGGAAATCAGAGACCGCGTCGCACCAAGTGTTACAGAACACTTAAAATCGGTGCGTGCGGTGGATGTTGTCAGCGCTGGACTTGGGGCATCGTATGTTGTCGTTCGCGGTTTTAACAACGTTTTTTCCGGTTCGCTTTTGTCACTCGTCGATAATCGGATTGCGAGTGTCCCCTCGCTGCGTGTTAACAGTTACAGTTTTATCCCGACGATAAATGAGGACATTGAACAGATTGAAGTCGTCTCAGGCCCTGGGGCGGCACTTTACGGACCCAATAGTGCCAACGGTGTGATGCACATCATTACCCGCTCACCCTTCACTTCTCAAGGGACCACTATCAGTCTCGGCGGCGGTGAACGGAGTATACTTGTCGGTTCACTCCGACACGCAGGTGTTGTCAATGAGACGATTGGCTATAAGTTTTCGGGCAATTATTTTCGCGGAAATGACTGGGAAGAAGGACGAGCAAAAGAGGATGTTGAAGGTGCAGGCGGACTCATATTCGATACTTACAGAGCCAGTGGCGAATTTCGCGTCGATTATAGTCCAAACGATGACACAACCGCTATTATTGCCAGTGGTTTCACGCAAGCCACCGGCATTGAACTCACGGGGATTGGTGCAGGCCAAGCCCAAAACTGGACTTATGGTTACCTCCAAGGACGCTTTATTTACAAAGACCTCTTCGCGCAAGCCTTTTGGAATCGGAGCAATGCTGGCGATACTTATGTCGTGCGGAGCGGCGATCCAACTATTGACAATTCCGATCTGTATGTCGGTCAGATTCAGCACGGCTATCGTTTTGGTGACTGGCAACGCTTCACTTATGGACTGGATGTGTTGCTGACGCGTCCGGATACAGAGGGGACAATCAACGGCATCAATGAAGCCGATGACAACATTAACGAGATAGGTGCCTATTTGCAGTCAGAGACCAGGATCCTTCCAGAGTTAAAGTTAATAGCTGCGGGGCGGATTGATGACCATAATCAACTTGAAGACTACGTCCTTTCACCGCGTGTCGCCCTTGCCTTCCAACCCAACGACGATCATAACTTGAGAGTTACCTATAACCGTGCATTCAATACGCCGAGAACTTCAGACCTATTTCTTGATATTTTGTCGGCAAAAGATGCATTTCAGCTAGGTGCTAACTTTGGACCGGCGTTAGGTTTCAGTCCGGATATCGATATACGCGCACAGGGTGTCCGTTCCGAAACGGGGTTTACTTTCAAAAGAAGTGTAGATGGTCGACCGGAGTTCCGCTCCCCGTTTTCACCATTAGCAAGTTTAGCATCAGAAGCCTACATTCCGCTTGACGATCCTGTTTTTACCAATGTTATGTGGAATGTCGGACGCAGTGCTGTTATGAGCGCGGCACTCCCAGTTTTTCAAGCAGGATTAACCGCTAGCGGGTTCCAAGAACCCGTTATCGCAGCTCTTTCCGATGGGTTCGACACCCTCATCCCACAACAGGTAACAGGTGTGAAAAATGTATTGCGCTCGCTGGATCCAGAGGCAGGCGATTTTGTTGACGTTGAAGATGTAAACGATGTTAACCCCCTTAAACCGACGATTACACAGACTTACGAGGTCGGATATAAGGGGATTGTCATGGATAAGTTAGCGTTTTCCGCGGATATCTATCATTCAAGCATTAAAGATTTCGTCGGTCCGTTGGTGGTTGAAACGCCGAATGTGTTCTTGGATGCGGGGACGTTAGCTGCCTCGCTCGGTGAACAAATTACTGTTGCCTTAGCCGACCCTGCAAACGCGGGTCTAAACCAGGCACTGCTCGCGTTTGACGCACCTGCGCAAGGCGGCAACGGCAATGGCTCACCTGTTGATGAACTGGTAGCACTGTTCGTCGCAGGGACTGACAACAACGGCGCCGCTTTCATTCCGTTCGGGACAGTGACACCCGAACAGGCGGCAGACCCAAACGCAGTCATGCTGACCTATCGGAACTATGGTGATATTTCGCTCAACGGCTTCGACCTGAGCTTGACCTATTACCTTAATTCCAGTTTAAGTGTCGGCGCAAATTATTCGTTTGTCAGTAAAGACCTCTTTGAACTCGACGATATCGCACTCAACGCACCTAAGAACAAATTCGGGGCAAACGTGCAATACGTTAATACGGACCTCGGGTTCGGTGTCGGGCTCCGAACGCGTTTTGTGGCAGGTTTCCCGGTAAGATCAGGCGTGTATGTCGGTGAGATTGAATCGTATTACACAATCGATTTAAATGCTGGCTACCAGATACCCATCGGTTCCAGCCCCCGTCTATCGCTGACAGTCCAAAATCTCTTAGACCGTAGACATCAGCAGTTTATCGGTTCGCCAGAAATCGGGCGCTTGTCAATGGTGCGTCTGACACAAACTTTCTAATCCAAACCGAAGAGGTTTTGAAATCTTCAAGGTTTCCGCATGGAGTCCGGTTCGGTTGCAAACCGTGAAGAAACACCCCAGCAAAACCCTACCGGACCTGGGACTGAGACGGTTGTTGTTTCTAAAATTGACATTTATGGGATGAACGCAACCGCGCACCACTTGCATACGAAGATTGGGGATATTAAAGGCGGGGTTTCTATGAGACACGCCGCGCTTTAACGGCGTACATGGGCCAGGAGAAATAGAAGTCATCACCGGAGGGATCGACTGTGTAGTGTTGTCTTGCGTCTTCAGGTGAGAGTTGTGCGAACGCATTGCGGATTTCTTGTACGACCTCTGGCGGGTTTTGCTCTGGACGGACCCACCACAAAAATGACATCTGCGCATTGCGGACGTGCGCTGCCTGTTCAACCGAGAATCCTACATCCCTAATCATCACATCCCACTCGGATGGCGGGCGTCCATAGACATGCGAATTGTCCCGGAGTTTCTCAACACGGTTCTGCCACGCTATCAACTCCTCTGATTCAGGCGAAACAGAGTCCACGAGGCAAAAAAGTCCGTCTGTTCGTAGTACCCGATGGACTTCGCTGAGAAATTTTGGGACATCTTGGAAGTGATGCGGTGCCAGCCGACACGTCACCAAATCTAAGGAGGCATCGGCAAACGGGAGCGACTCCGCAGCGGCGACGGAAAAGGTGATGTTATCTATTGCCTGTTCCGCTGCTAACGCTGCTGCTTTTGAGACCATCTCCGCTGTCAGATCGGTGGCGACGACATGACTGACCTTCGGTGCGAGCGCGAACGCTGTGAAACCTGTACCGGTTGCGATATCCAACGTCCGCTCTGTACCTTTCGGTTCCGCAAAGTCAAGGATCACATCTAAGGTATCACCTTTGGCATGCGCGATGCTCTGTGCATAATAGTCTGCGTGTTGGCTAAACTGTTCCCGAACTGCGGTATGTATGGATTTCATATATGGGTTCTCGGTGTTCAGTCATCAGCTACCTTCTCGCGGTCGTCCCTTTTATTATGCCTACTACAATGTGGCTCTTAACTGAAAACTGACGACTGAAAGGTTTTTCGCAGAAAAACCGTACTGATAACTAATTAAAAACGATGACCCCGCGTGCATTTTCACCCGCTTCCATATCGGCGAACGCTTCGTTGATCTGCTCAAGCCGATAGTGCCGTGTAATCAGTTCGTCTAACTTCAGTTTACCTTCCGTATACAATCTGAGAAGTTTCGGCATATCCACCCGCGGGTGGCACGAACCGTAGAACGAACCGATTAGCTGCCGCTCCGTTGAGACGAGGTGTTGTGCGGGAATACTAACCTCCATCTCGTGATGTGCCATGCCGACGATAACAGCTGTGCCAGCCGCCCGCACCATACGATACGCCTGCACAATCGTCTTCGGATTCCCGATCACCTCAAAGGCGTAGTCCACACCAAGACCATCAGTCAATTCACGGACCGCTTCAACCGGATCGCACGTTGCCGCGTTGACGACATCCGTCGCGCCGAAACTTTCCGCGAAATCAAGTTTCTTTTCGGCAATATCGACAGCGATAATCTGCGCCGCTTGGGCGAGTACCGCACCTTGGATAGCGTTCAGGCCGACACCGCCTGTCCCGATAACCGCCACCGAACTACCCGGTTCCACTTTCGCTGTATTCAGGACTGCACCGACACCGGTCGTCACACCGCAGCCGATGAGTGCCGCTTGCTCCAACGCGTAATCTTTATCAATCTTCACGAGGTTTTGTTCTGGCACCACCATGTATTCTGACATCGTCGCAATCCGTGCCATCTGAAGGATACCGTCGCCCGCGCTGTTACGCAAACGATAGGTACCGTCCAATTGAAATCCGCGCGGCACGTCGTAACTTTCGCAGAGACAAACTTTCCCCATCTGACACATACGACAACCACCACAATAACTGACGAAAGAGAGGATCACGTGATCACCGGCTTGAAAATCAGTTACATCCGCACCGACACGTTCAATGATCCCTGCACCTTCGTGTCCGAGTGCGACAGCAGCATCATAATAGATAGCCCCCGTGACGACCGACAGATCGGAATGGCAGACCCCGCTTGCTGCAGTACGTACGAGGACTTCGTTTGCCTTCGGTTCGTCTAATTCAAGTTCCTCAACGACGACCGGCTGGTTGTGTTCATACATAACAGCAGCACGCGTTTTCATACGTCTCTTTCCTCCATAACTTGCCCTCAGCGATAAACAGTATAAATTGCCGAAGCGTTCAAAGTTTTCCTTCTTTTTTCAACTCGGCTCGAATTTCTTGATACGGGCGAGACTCGGTTTCGACTTTAACCGCGGCATCCATCTCTAAAATGTCCTCTAAATCTTCAAGGTGTTCTATGAGAAGGCGATACTCCTTC
>JAJEET010000010.1 GCA_022820835.1 Candidatus Poribacteria bacterium | reverse complement strand
TTGAAGTTTCCGGGGTGCTGAGCGTGTCAAGTTGGGTTTCTCTACGTTCTTGAATAGGTATGGGATCCTCTTGACTTTCAGATGTTTTTGGTCTATCAACATCCAATTTTTCAACGCCGTTCAACCCAACCTACAAGACTAAATTGACATCTATGGTTATTTCATCACGCCTACCGATTCTTCTGCTCCGAGTGCGATGTGAAACAGTCCGCGTTGTTCGGTTGCGATATAAAGTTTGTCGTTACTAATGCTGAGAGATATAACTTTACCCGGAACATCTGGAGACATCTGTTGCCATTCGCCTTCCAAGCGATAGATGCCGGTATCCGCCGCCCCGTAAAGTGTCGCACCATCTACAGCGAATCTGTCTATGATGGGACAGGCACCCATCCTATCCGTTATTATGCGCCAGTATTCTCCATTTTGTGAGGATAAGACCCCCTTATCGGTCGCGACGTAAACCGTTGGACCGACAAACACAATTTCGTTGAAACGCGTAAAATGTAGGGGCAGGCTCGACGTAATATCTTTCCAACTGTCTCCGTCATCAAGCGATTGAAGGAGTTTACCGTCGCGTTTGCCGACATAGACGGTTTCTGCTGAAGCGGCTAATTTGAAGCCGTTATCGGATGTGTTGTTAAGCTGCGGTGTCGTATCAACCAATCCGGTGTTTTTCCATTCAGTACTGTCCGGTTTCCATCTGAAAAGCCTTCGTTGGCATTCCATGTAGAACGTCTCACCGCTGACAGCAAATCCCCCGGCTCCCCAATGCTTTTTTCTAAAATATAAGGTAACCGGTAGGCTCTCATACTCTTCGCGACCGTCAGATGCGTAAACCTGTTCTACCTGTTCAACTGTCGTCCATAACTCAAAGGCTAATGCCTCCCTTGTGGAGGCACTAAAGGCGTGGGATCGCCTTGCAAAAGAGGGAATCCTATGAAGAGGAACGAAAATATTGCTATTTAGAGACAGATGGAAAACGCGTAGATCATCTTCTTCGGGTATAATTCCATAGAGCGTGTTGTCAGTGTTTACCAATCTTGAATTGCGTGGGAAGCTGCCTTGAGGTCGTCCTTCTTTCACTGATCTAAGTGCAACACTACCAGAATTAATTGGAACATTTTTCCACGATGCGCCAGCATCGGTTGATTGGAAAACGTCGTTGCCGGTATGCATGTATAGCCTGTCGTTGAATGCCACTAAATCGAGTATTCTGGTCCCTGCCATTCCTCTCATAAATGGCTGCCACGATTCACCGGCGTCCGTCGTCCGATAAACGCCGGATGTTCCAACGTTGTAAAACGTATCGTCGTCTATTGCTACAGTCGAAAAGTTGCCTTGTGTAAACAAATTCTTGTCGATGCCGAGGTCTGTCCACGTTTGCCCACCGTCTTTTGATCGCGATTGCGTCGTACCGAGCAGCAAGAGTGTCTCGCCAGCGGCTACAAGTTTTATACCGATAGGTGTCCGCTGAAATAGAGACTCATTTTTCGGTGTTATCTCAGTCCATGATGCTCCTAAATCAGTCGAGTAGAGGATTCTGCTTGAACTCGCGTTGTAGCCGCGTATTATTTTTCCTTCATCCCTTAGTCTTGATTCGAGTAATCCGAGCGTAAAAAGGTCGTGCCCTGTTACAACATAGAGATTGTTTCCAGAGACCACTAACGAATGGATAACTTCGGAGGGAGCGATAGGTATCTGCTCCCAAACAGCGGCGTTCAAGCGATAGAGTCCACTGTTTGTACCAGCAAATAGCGTCTCTCCGATTGCGACGACTTCAGAAACTTCTCTATCTGTCAGCCCGTCGTTAAGGCGTGTCCAGTGTGCGCCAGCATCGGTAGAGCGGAAAACGCCTTTATCCTGAATGGCAAGATACATTGCGGGAGATGTGTGTGAGCGGCTGCGTTGTCCCTCGTCTACTATTATTAATCCGACGGCTTGTCCCTTCGGGCGGGGTCCGAGTGTTTTCCATGTGTCGCCGCGATTGTCTGAAGAAAAAATCTCGTTAGTGGAGACAATATAGAGGGTATCCGCGTATTGTGCCATGGGCATCCCTGCGTCACTGATTGGAACACTTGTGTCAGTGAGCGTCCACGCGGTTGCCTCTGCTGCCAATCTGTAGATACCTGAAGGCGTAACGGCGTAAAGCGTCTTTTCAGGTGTCGCGAAGATATCAAGGACGGTACTGCCTTGGGGCGCGTTGGTCTGGGTCCAGTGTGAAGCAGAGAGCTCAGCGGATTTTTCCAGTGTATCGGTTGTTGAAACTGTTTCGGAAGTTTGCCAACCGTTTCCGCTGCGTTTGTCAGTCGTAAAAGTGCGCCCGCCTTGACTTTTCACAGTTGGTTTCGCGTCACTATCAAGCGTAATGGTTGCATCAATGAGTTCAATCGTGGGTTCCGATTGCGCGTCAAAGCTATATGGATGCTGGAAACGGGGCAGGTATTGACTGCTAACACCAATGAATAATATAATCAAAACGGCGGCTGCAGCAGAAGCTGCCAACGGTAGCAGCGGTTTACCAACCGGAGAGGGTTGCTGTTTTATGTCGGGGACTTGACGCATGATGTCTTCGGTAAGGTTGACAGGCAATTGGACGCTTTGGAGCGTTTCGCTAATCAAGAGTTCTTCTTTGTCCTGTAAACGCTTTTTCGCTCGTCGAATTCGACTTTTAATCGTGTTTACTGACACGCCTAAGAACTTGCTGATCTCCTTGGCTGTCATTTCACCGAGGTAGTGCAACGTTAAAACCGTGCGTTCACTCTCTGGCAATTTTTGCAGGAGTCGTTGCGCGATTTCATAGCGACGGTCAGAAGTTTCCGCTTCGCGTTTTTCCGAGATATAATGGGCATAAGAAGCGTCCTCTATCTCTTCTATCGGCGTATCTTCCAACGATTGCATTGTGGGTTTATTTCTTTCGCGCCAATTAATGCAAAGCCGGTTTGCGATGACATAAAGCCATCCAGCAAAGAGGTTTGGGTCTTTTAGTGTTGACAGTCTTTTGTATGCCCGGAGGAAAGTATCTTGCGTAATTTCTTCAGCGATATGGAAATCACCGATTTTCCGCCAGATGAGCGCATGAACACTCTTTTGGTGCCTCTGGACTAAAATACTGAATGCTTCCTCATCGCCTGATAGAATTCTATGGATCAGTTGAACATCGCTTTCTATCATAAGGATTCTCCATAATGGGTGAATAGCGTCGAAATTGTGTACATTAGAGCGTGCGTTCCCCTTTATAATTAAAGACACAGATTCCGTTAGAAAAGGGTGCATAATTTGGAGCGTAGGTGTACGAATTCACAGTTGTTCTTAATTCGACAAGATTTTCGGACACGCGACGCAAGCCAAAAATGGACGTTTTGGGTTCTTTAGAAAATGCTTCACCGAGCCACAGAGACATCGGTTAAAAGGCAGTTTCTGTGTAAATTCTAACGCCGTTAGACTGAAGGTGTAACGGGTTCGTTTCAAATGTAACTTGACAAAACAATCTGCATGTGGTATTATTTATAGTGCCTGACGCAACTCAGCAGACAGCGCATAAAAAAAACCGCCTTATATGATGATGTTCTTTATATGCCTTCACCAAGCGGGGTACCTCACCTATTATGTTTATGTGAAGTTGCCTTTATGTGGCACGGAGGCGTTTATTAAAAATAAAGCGAAAAGGAGTTGTCCAATATGACGTATGTGATTTGTGAACCGTGCATTGATGTTAAGGATAGTTCGTGCGTTGATGTATGCCCAGTGGACTGCATCCATCCGCTGCCGGATGCTGACGAATTTGAAGATGTCAATATGCTTTACATTGACCCAGAAGAGTGCATCGACTGTGGTGTATGCGAACCGGAATGTCCCGTCGAAGCCATCTTTATGGAAGAGGATGTCCCCGAAGAGTGGGAAGAGTTCATTGATATCAACGCGGAGTACTTTGAATAATGGGTATCGGGAGCAATCCTTAAATCATAACTCCCTAACGGTTGTCGGTTTGTGAGATCGCTTGTGGTCGCACAGATCGGCAATCGTTTTTTATTCATGCTTCCCGTTTGAGCCGTTACCATGCAAAAATTCCGACCGACTCACATTGAAAGAGGCGACACAAGTTTGGCTATTCAATGGAAAGATGCGTACAGTAGCGAACTCTCCTACCGCTGCCTCCGCGAAAAATGCCCGTGCGCCCATTGCGATGCTGTCCGTTTAGGGAAAGACCCGTTCCATATTTTACCTGCCGATGACTTTTTTGAAAATTTACGTCTTGTGGATATTCAGCGCGTCGGACGCTACGCAGTGCGTTTAATATGGAGCGATGGACACCGTACCGGGATTTATACCTTCGAGTTTCTGCGCGAATTAAGTGACGGTGTTTCATAATCCGCAAGCATTCCTAAGATTATTCTCGCATTATCGTGTGGGAGTGCTTCTAAAGCGCGATGGAAGAACGTGGTTTTGCCGGTCTGTCGCGGTGCGAACAGGACGACGTACCTGCCCTTTTCGAGGCGACCGATGAAATCCGTAAGTTCGTCTGTACGGGCAACGATGTAGTTATCTTCAGGATAGACAGGACCGCGAGTCTCAAAACTTCGCATCTACGCAGTTTCCTCGTTTTACGGTGCAGACTAACAGTCTACGCTACGAAATCCATTTGAATAGTGCCTTCCCTCAAACTGTCGTTACTGTAAGAAAATAATAGCATATCTGACCCAAAGAATCAAGGAATATCAAGGTCAACTACAGGGTTATTCAATTTTAAGAAATTATTGGGTTGGATGTCTTTTTTCGATCCGGTGCGAAAACGTCTGCTTAACACCTATAGCGTTCTGTGTTCACGGTTTTAACTTCTTGTGAAATGCTGCGAAATCTAGCGAAATCTAGCGAAAATTTCGGTGAATTGCTTTAATTATACTCATAATTTAGGTAAAATAAATTAAGTATTATTGCTTGTGAAAAGGACAACACCAAAAATCTACAATTGAATGACCCTGAGATGATAGATAGATTGTTTCGCTCTCGGTTTTTTTAAACGTTGATGTGATTATTTTACGACAGGCAATTTGCTAACAATATCCACTGTCTCCAAACTCACCGTAATCACCTTTCCAATCAACTTGACAATATATTGAGGGTTATCCGCACGGTTTGGGTCGTTGACGATGCCGCTGCGTTTGTCGGTTTTGATGCGGTATTGGTCGATTACCCATTCCAATGCGGAACGGGTGCCGAGGCGATAGTCAAAAACTTTTGATGGAATGCCGTCAAGCGTCAGGAAATCGTTGTAGATGATCTGCGTTTTGTCTTTGGAAAGTTTCATCTTCTCGACACGCCAATCGAGGGGTGTGTCCGGTGTTTGGACGAACTTGAGTTTATCGTATTCGGGTTGCGATTCGTAGTTGACGTGGAGATCTGCTAAGCGTGCACCTGCGTCTGCGAATCCTCGGAAATCTGGGGCGAAAGGGATATGTGGCAGATCGCGTTTGAGGTTTGCTTTGTATTTCTGGCGATAGTCAGGGTGATGCAGGAGTCCGTAAGTGTAGTGGAAGATGGCCCATTTGGTGAGGGTATCGTCGTTGTAATGCGTACGGAACTGTGTCAATGCCCAATCGGTGATGTTCTCGCGTCGGTTTGCCCCGTCCTCGTCGTAGGTGTAGAACGGAAAGCATTGGGTTGGAGATCCGAAACCGCCTGTCACTACAAGATTAGGAATACAATCAACTAACAGGGAAGTAAAAGGTCTTTCCGGTGTAACGTTGACACAGATCACTTGATTTTTCACTTCGGTTTCCGGTGTAGGGAAGATGAAAGGAAATACAAGAACTCGATCAGTCATCATTCTATCAAAGTAGAGATTATATTTCGCAAAAGGTCTATAGATGGATTGCCGAATTTTTGCCTCTGTAAACGCTGTGGTTTGACCGCTCTGCAACTTCCGTTTTAAAGTTGAACTCCACTTGATTTTTGTTTCATCAGAGACTACAAAATCATCAAGGTTAGCCTCTCGATCTGGTCGTTGTCCCCACTGAGCAACCTCCGTGTTGTAATTGCTAATCATTTTACTCATATTTTCGGCGAGTGTGTTATGATTGAAGTTATAAACCCATGCATCACGGTTCGTTTTCACACCGTTGCTATATGTTTTGAAAAGTACATCTGCTGCCTCACCTTTTGTCGCCTTTGCTTCCTTGGTTCCCATTGGGATAAAGGTATCAAAACCAGAGTGGAGTCCTTTGATGAGCCATGTATATCGTGCATCCGGTTGAATGGATTCCCACGCAATCCCGCCTGTGTGTTTATTTTCGTTGAGAAAATCAAACTTTTGTTTTTTATTCCACAAATCGTCGGTGCGATAGTAGAAGATACGCGGTGATTCCGACGGGTTTTCCTTTTTCTTCACAAATAGGTTGATACTCACGCCGACGCGAATCCCGAACACGTTGGCATCGGATACCTTCAACCCTTTCCGCGCATTTCCACCTAAATCGAGGATATAGATTGCATCACAATCTTCGGCGAGGTGTTTCCGCATGCCATCAAACGCCGTACCACTGAAAAAGTTATTGTTTGTGACGAAAGCGACAACGCCTTCGTCGTCAATTCTGTCCAACCCCCACCGAATTGCTTTTATGTAGGGATCGTAGAGTGCGTTTCTGAGGGTTGCTTTAGAATCTTTTGCGTAGGTGTCCGCAATCCGCTGGTCCATGGTTTTGTATTTCCGGTTCTTGTTGTTGTCGTTCTCGTTGACCTGTCCCATATTGTACGGTGGGTTGCCGATGACGACGAACATATCGGTCTCTTTTTGCTTTTCGACGCGTGTCGTGTTCGCAGGTGTGAGGAGTTGCATCTGTTGATCTTCTACCATCTCAAATGTATCCACGAGGCAAATACCTTCGTAAGGCAGGTATCGGTTGGTTGCAGTATAAAACTCGTGTTCAATATTCATGCTGGCGATGTAGTAGGGTAGGAGCATCACCTCATTGCACTGGAGTTCCGGCGGGTCAGCGGTGTATTTGCGTTCCAGTGAAATCGGGTCAAGTGCTTGCATGATGCGGACGATGAAGTTGCCGGTGCCGACGAACGGGTCAATGATATGTACGCCGCTATCCGAAAGTGAACGCTCAAACTCGGTCTGCAAGATGTGTTCGACGCTATTCACCATGAAATCGACGATCGGTTGCGGTGTGTAGACGATGCCGTGTGTATCTGCGACCTTGACGGAGAAGCCTTGAAAAAACTGCTCGTAGACGGTATTGAGGAACGCCTGTTTCTGTGAGAAGTCGGTGATTGTGCTGGCGGTCTGTTCAATAGCGACGTAAAACGGGTCCAAGCGACGGAGGAATTCGGAGCGATTGAGTGTCCGTTCAGTGAGTGCATCGACGACGTTCTCGATTTCGCGTGCAATGATGTTTCGGCGTGTGAAGTCGCGGTTATCAAAGACGGTTGCGAATATCCGTTCAGTTAAAAGGTGCTGGATGAGCATCTCCTCTACGGCGGCGACGGAGAGGTTCGGGTTGATGGATGTCTGGCATTGTTGGTGGAAGTCGGCGAACACTTTTTGGAAGTGCGGGTTGCTCTGGTATTCGGTTTCGATGAGTGCTGCTAATTTTTCGCCGAGTTCCGGCACAATCTCTCTGAATTCGGCGACGGCTGCGTGCCACGCTGCGATGTTCTGCTCCTGATAGGCGAAGAAGGTTTCGAGGACGTGGACGAGGTTTCTGGGTTCAGTGATATCTACATCCAACAGGAGCTGCCCGTGTTGATAGAGGAGTGCGTGTGTCGGGGATTGGACGACGATGTTTTTTGAGGGGTAGCCTGCGGCGAATTTTTTGCCTGCTTCGACGTGTAGGTCGTCATGTGTATCTTTCGCCTCCCAGTAGCCGTGGGGTAAGCCGAAGGCATCAACGACTTCACCGTCCGGTGTTATGCGCCGTTTCTCTGGCGTGTATTGACTTTTTTCGCAGAGGAGTGTGAGGTCGGATTGTCCGCAGTAGTGTTGAAGTAAGCTTTGGAAGGCTGCGCGGACGGTGCCTTCGTTTTTTTCGCCGAGTTGGGCATATCTTTCGAGTTCAGTATAGTAATTTTTGATCGGTTTGTGGGTCGTTTTGATGTTGAGGTCTGGCATGATGAGTTGTCAGTTTTCAGTACGGTTTTCAGTTGAATGTAACAATACATCACAACCTAAAAGTATTGTCGTATTGTAGGTTGGGTTGAGCCGAACTGAGAAAGATGCTGAGAACACCCCAAGAACATTTCTGGAACTGTGCCGTTGCATCAGTCAAAGAGATAGCGAAACCCAACATTCTAAGCGGTATCGGTGTCATGGAGCCGCCACGGGTCCAAAAATGGTGTGTCAGGCTTTTATTCCGAGAGCAGTTGCGCGACGAGGTAGCAGTTTGGCGTTTTTTCGGTGGCACCTAATTCGGTACTCAGGTCTTGGCAGACCTTCCAGTAGCGTGTATAATCGAGTGGACGGTAGTGCTGACGTTGACCGATGAAGGTTTTGTGACAACAGGCTAACTCGTTGCCGTTGTTCATTGGGTACCCCCAGACACGGCAGATGATGGGACGGTGTTCGTAGACAGAACAGACCCCGCCGATGAGCATGGGACACTCACCCTCTAATTTACCGCGGACGACGCCAATCGCCTCCATATTGCTATCTGGGATGATGTTTTCGCTATTGTGTCCGTGCGCTTCCAATTTCTCGATGCTGCGTTCTGCTTTTCTACGGATGTGCGTGCGGAGTTCCGCTGGCAGTGCCTCCAACCCGATCTTTAGGTCCCGAGCCTCGACTTCACTGATCGCCATCGTTGCGGTGTTATGGCAGCAGGCGAAACAGGTTGATGGACACGGCACACCTCCGGATTCTTCACGTAGGCGTTGGACATCACGCTCAATCTCATCAACGAGTTCGTAATATGCTTTCATAGCACCCCCTAATCCACAGAGAGTTTGTAGACGGCGTGCCGGAAGATAACGACCTTTGCACCGTTCTCTAAAATGAGTTTAATTTCATAAGGACAGACCCAGTCTACTGTACCGCGAAAAACTTCTCCTTCACGGAGTGTAATCTCAATTGCGGTACCATCTTTTTGTGCCTTCCCAACGGCTTCCGTGTCGAGTTCACAAGCTTGCGCGCCGTCTTCGAGTTGCGTCAACTGTTGTGCTTTGACATCCTCATTGACTTGGATGGCTGCTTGGAGTTTCTCTGCGTCAACGTCTTTGTAGCAATATTTGACATCCGTTTTAGGTACCTGTTGTTCCGCGCCGTTGTTGTTGAGTGTCAAACTGGAGAGCGTCATTTCGAGGACGGTAGCAGGAATCTGTGTCGCACCGTACAACGCGAAGAACATAGACGTTTCAAAGTTAATCTGCTTGAGAATGTAAAGGTCGCCGAAACTGAGTTGTTTTGAAGGTTTATCTTCTACGGTTGCCCCATCAGTTTCGGCAATGATTTCGGTTGTAGCGGATTGCGTTCTGGGTTTTGTAACCTGTTTTGCGTGTGGTGCGGAAGTGTCACGGGGGCTGTGTTTTCGGACCGGTTCCGATTTGTCTATCTCTTTATCTTTTGCAGACAATGCCTCATCATTGCCGGTTTGGTCTTGGTTCTGTCCTGGGAATCCGCCATATCCACGTGGGATAATAGCCTTTCCTTGGCGTAGCCAGCGTCGTTCTGTGGGTGTCAATAACACTTCAACATTTTGGGCGACGAGTCCTTTCTCACCTTCAATAACACTGTACTTCACGCGCTGCCCGACGCGGAGTTCCTCGTACTCCGGATGTTTAATAGCGGAACTGTGCAAGAAGACATCCGCGTCGCTGCTATCTTGCGCAATAAACCCGAACCCTTTATCGAAATTGTAGTACTTAATCCGTCCTGTAGGCATTATACGCTCCTGTGGTCTGGTCGTCCTGTAAGGAGTCGACGACAACCACTCGCGTTTCTGTGCGAGCATTTCTGATTCGTGGGGAACCTTGCGTCTCCCCAAATTTTCCAGAGACTTTCAACTTTACGATACACTGCATGCTAACCGAGCCGTCGATATAGAGTGAAACCGAAAGGCTCTGCCGAATGTACGGTTTTTCTTGACACGAATGTCGGACTCTCTTATAATAGCGCGAATCTTGTCTTCCTTGCGCAAGATTTCGCTCATAATATAGAAAGATGACAAATTGTCAAGACCTTATGTATTTATTAAATCATAACTTAACATATTTGTCAAGTAGAGACTTAGATAAACCAGAGTCAGTATTCAGTCCTCTGTTTGAGATACCTCGTTTTCTATAGACATCCACATACCTTGATATTCACGACATATAGGAGAGTTTGTATGTCAACCACTGATTTAACACATCATATCCAATCTATCCGTCTTGTTGACACACATGAGCACATGCGGCGCGAATCCGATTGGGTTGAGAACGGACCTGATATCCTCCAAGATTTGTTTGGCAACTATGTGCCTGCTGACTTACACACAGCGGGTGCTTCGCCGGAATCTATGCGGAATTTGATGGATGCGTCGCGAGACGTTACATCTCGATTTGAAGGCATTCGCGACGCGTGGGAAGCGATCCAATTCACCGGATACGGCGAGGCTGTCAGCCTTATTGCGAAACATGTTTACGGGCTTGACGAACTCACCGGTGAGGGGCTTGTCCACGCACAAGATAAAGTGAAGGAGATCCGCACCCCGGGGAAACGTCACCATATTTTACACGACCTTGCGAATCTTGACCATATCCAAACTGACGATTTCAGTTGGCCGTGCGAACCGGACACATCCGGTCCTGATTTTTTTCTTTACGATCTCTCATGGGCAACATTCTGTAACGGGCAGGTTGACCCGCGTGCCATCCACGCCGAGACGGGTGTTGAAGTCAAGGATCTGGTTTCTCTACGCCGCGGTATGGAGGCAATCTTTGCGAAGCATGCGGCGTGCGCGATCGCAGTGAAATCGCAGCATGCTTATAATCGTACCCTTAATTGGATCGAAAGGAGCGATACGGATGCGTCCGCTGCCCTTGATGCTGTGCTAACAAAACCGGCTGCAGAGATCGATGAAGCGACACGGCTTTGCCTCGGTGATTGGTGCTGGGCGCGCGGTGTTGAACTGACTATCGAACACAACCTACCTTTCAAAATCCACACGGGTTATTATGCCGGTAACGATCGGATGCCTGTGCGCCGTATCCCGGCAGGTAATATGTGTGCCTTGTTTGCGCGTTATCTTGATGCGAAGTTTGTGTTGATGCACATCGCCTACCCTTATAACGATGAACTTGTCGCGCTCGCGAAACATTATCGGAATATCTGGGTCGATTTCTGCTGGGCATGGAGCATCGATCCTTATAGCTCCCGCGATTTCCTGCGTCGTTGTATCCATGCTGTCCCGTCAAATAAGTTGTTCGCCTTCGGTGGCGATACACAGTGGCCGACGAGTGCGATGGCGTACGCGATTCAGTCTCGAAACGAGATCCGACGCGCCCTTGAATCCGAAATCGCCGACGGTTATCTCACGGAGAAACAGGCGATGGCACTTGCGACGCGTATCATGAATACGAACCAGTACGACTGCTTCGATGTCCACGGTACGCGTGCGAACATCGAGAAAGCAGCGTGAGGCGTTAGAGCGGAATCTGTAACTCACGCGTCCCGCATAGTCTTCAGGCTCTCTGTGTAAGGGGCGCGTGCGACCCCTTTTTCGGTAATAATCGCTGAGACTAAGGCTGCAGGCGTGACATCAAATGCGGGACTATAGACTTTCACGCCTTCAGGTGCGGTTAGTTTTCCGAACCCCTCCGTCACCTCTTCGGATGCGCGTTGCTCGATAGGTATCTGATCGCCGGTTTCGAGTGCGAAGTCAAGCGTGGAAGTCGGTGCAGCGACATAAAATGGTATACCGTGTGCTTCTGCGAGGATAGCGACATTATAGGTGCCGATTTTGTTTGCGGTGTCGCCGTTTGCGGCAATCCGATCTGCGCCGACAATAACGCACTGGATTTTGCCCTCTTTCATGACCTGCGCAGCCATATTATCACAGATGAGGGTTACATCAATACCTGCTTGCATGAGTTCCCATGTCGTGAGGCGTGCGCCTTGTAGTAAAGGGCGCGTCTCATCTGCGTAAACTTGGATATGCTTACCTGCTTCGTGTGCGCTGAACATCACTGCGAGTGCCGTGCCGTAGTCGGAAGTGGCTAATCCACCGGCGTTACAGTGCGTCAGGATCGTATCGTTTTCGTTCAGCAGTGCCATACCGTGCTGCCCGATCGCGCGACACATCGCTTTATCCTCATCGATAATCTCCAAAGCTTCGGCGAGGAGCACCTCTTTGAGATCAGGTATTCGGAGTTGGCTATTTTCTTCTCCTGTCCGTGTGATCCTATCGAGTGCCCAAAAGAGATTAACGGCTGTCGGTCGCGATGTTGCGAGATAATCGGTTGCGGATTTGAGTTCAGTCGCGAATTCCTCGTAAGTTTTCGCCGTAGAGTTCCAAATTCCGAGGACAGCACCTAAGGCACCAGCGATTCCGATAGCAGGCGCGCCGCGAACACGTAGTGATTTAATCGCCTCCCAAGTTGACGGGAGATCGTCGCAATAGATATGCTTGAATTCATTGGGTAACAGCGTCTGGTCGATCATCCGAATTCTGCCGTCTGCCCATTCAATTGTTGAAACTGCCATTTTTAGGGATGGAGTCCTCCTTTAGAAAAAATGAAGTATATCCGAAAGTCGATAGACTTAAGACTATGATTCGTCTATTAGATAGGACACGTCAGTTGTCCGAGCGCTTCGGTCAAACGTAAGTTTTCGGCGTAGTTTACAGGGCAATCAATAACTGACGGGACCTGCTGATTGAAGGCATCCTTGAGTATAGGAACGAGTTCGTCACTTGCTTCAACTCTATACCCTTTCGCCCCGAAGGCTTCGGCGTATTTGACGAAATCAGGGTTCGTGAAATTGATGTGTGCGGGTCTACCGAATCCGTTCATCTGTTTCCATTCGATAAGTCCGTAAGCCTCATCATTAAAGATAAGTGTGACGAAAGGGACACCGGTTCGGACAGCGGTTTCGAGTTCTTGGGAGGTCATCATAAAGCCGCCATCGCCGCAGATTGCGAGACATTTACGTTCTGGATAGATAAGTTTGGCGACGAAAGCCCCTGGGAGTGCAATGCCCATTGAGGCGAACCCGTTTGAGATGATGCATGTATTCGGTTGATAGCAGGGATACATTCGCGCAATCCACATCTTGTGTGCACCGACATCGGAGATGAGGATGTCGTCTTCAGCGAGTACGGAACGGACATCGCTCAATATTTTTTGTGGTTTCATCGGAAAATCTGCGTCGTCTCGGTGTTCATTCAGCTGATCGATGATGATTTTCCGTAGTGTGTTTGAGGCATATTCTGCGTCTTTCGGATAGATTTCTTCAGCCATGAGGTGTCTGAGGCTCTGTCGAATATTGCCGACCATCTCGACATCAGTGATATATGAAGCATCGGTTTCGCTGGGTTGTGTATCAATGTGGATGAGTTTTTTGTCTCGGTTCGGGTTCCAGAGACGTGGATGGTATTCGACGATATCGTAACCGACAGCGATCACAAGGTCAGCACGGTCAAACCCACAGGATACGAAATCGTGTGCTTGTAACCCGACGCTCAGGAGTGAGAGTCGATGTGTCCAGGGGATGCTACCTTTTCCCATGAAGGTGTGTGCGACCGGAATATTCGTCATTTCAGCGAATTGGGTGAGCATTCGTGCGGCATTTTGGCGGACAACGCCATTCCCTGCGAGAATAATAGGCTGTTTTGCGTCGTTAATGCGCTGCGCTGCACGTTGCAAGCAGGAGACGATAGGTTCCGTCTCACTCGAAAAATCGTGTGGGATAGGTTCGGCATCGATGTGCATACTTGCGACATCTTCAGGGAAATCAATATGTGTCGCGCCGGGTTTTTCACCAGTAGCGAGTTTGAAGGCTTTGCTTATCGATTCAGGGATGATTTCGGGAAGATGCAGAAGCGTATTCCATTTCGTCATCGGTTTGAAGACAGAGACGACATCCATGTATTGGTGTGATTCCTTGTGCATCCTGTCCAAACTCGCTTGTCCGGTGATGGCGACGAGCGGTGCTCTATCCATGTTGGCATCAGCGACTCCGGTGACAAGGTTCATGGCTCCGGGACCGAGCGTTGCGAGACAGACCCCTGCGCGTCCAGTGAGGCGGCCATAGACATCCGCCATAAAAGCGGCGCCACGCTCATCACGGGTCTGAATAAATTGAATCTTGGACTCCAATAAGGCATCCATAAGATCCAGATTTTCCTCGCCCGGTATCCCGAAAATGTAGTCAACGTTTTCGTTCTCTAAACATTTAACGGTGAGTTCTGATGCTTTCATGTGGCTATTCCTTATATTTGTTGTCGCGGAGAAAAATTTGTTTTTTCGTTTGGAATTCCATATCATTTAATAATATAACAGAATGCGTCTAACAATTGCAATTTTAAAAAGCAGTATAAAGGTTTCCCAATAAGTAAAAATACGAAAAATGATAACAAGAGATACATTTATTTTTCAGGACTTACGCAATTTTGAGTGTAGGTGGTTCTATCATAAGAGATTTTTTGGAAAACACAGTGTTTTGGCAGCACAAATTGGAAGTTTGTGGTACAAAAGCGCATCCTGCGTAAGTCCTATTTTTTATATTTTCGTTTTGCTCGTAAGTGCACAGATCGTATTTGCGCAAAGTCCATCAGAGGATTTCTCTTATTTCACGCACACTCCCGGTGAACTCATTGTGCGTCTACACTCGGATGCATCTCGTGAGACATTCGAGGCGTTAAGCCGTAAACTCGGCGCGCGTTCGGTTTCGCCGATCTTTTCACCGGCTACACCTGCCGGACAACATCCAAGTCTTCGTCGCAGCTACCTCGTTCGGTTTCCAATAGAATGGGAATTGGAACCGTTGCGGCGGCGGTATGCGAAGCACTCCACGGTTGAAGCGGTTGAGGTGAATCGCCTGAATCGACCGTGTGCTGCAGTCCCACCGAACGACCCGAACTACGGCGAACAGTGGAATCTATCTCTAATTAATATGCTGGAAGCCTGGCGTATTGAACAAGGGAACCCGGAAGTAACGGTGGCTGTCGTAGATGGCGGCATCGATACGCGGCACCCCGAATTCCGGTCGCAACTTTGGCAGAATGTTGATGAGATTCCTGGAAACGGTGTTGACGACGATGCGAACGGCTACGTTGACGACATCAAGGGTTGGGATTTTAGTGATGCGCCGACACTACCGGGCAGCGGTGATTGGACAGTCCGGGATAACGAACCTGAAGACGAAATTGGACACGGGACGCACGTCTCTGGTATTATCGCTGCGGCAGCGAACAACGGTATCGGGATTGCGGGGATTGCTTGGGGGTGCCGTCTGATGCCGTTGAGAGCGGGCTTCAAATATGGCGGCGGTGGCTACCTTCAGAATGACGATGTCGCCGCGGCTATCGTCTACGCCGCCGATAACGGTGCGCAAGTAATTAATATGAGTTGGGGGGACACCGTAAATGCCTTCATCATAGAAGATGCCATCGCTTACGCGGATGCGCGGGGGTGTATACTGATCGCTGCTGCTGGAAATGACGGGGCTGTGGGATCCTTGTATCCTGCTGGACTTGGAACCGTTATCTCGGTTGCCGCCCTTGAAACGGAGCGGCAGCTGTCTGGTATTTCCAACTTCGGTGCGACAATCGACATCGCTGCGCCGGGTGACGAAATTCTGAGTACCGATCTGAACGGCGGGTTTCAGCATTTATCCGGTACATCAATGGCGGCACCGCATGTCTCTGGCGTTGCTGCTTTGATCGTGTCAGCACATCCGAAGTATACCAACACAGAAGTACGAGACGTGCTTATCGTTACTGCAGGACAACTTTTTGTGAGTCCACTCGTCGGTGCTGGTTCGCTTGATGCTTACGCTGCACTCACCGCGCCAATGGAACTCACTGCGAAAATTGATACCGTCCGAATGCCGACACAAACAGCAGAATCGGAGCGTACTGGAAAAATTGAGATTTTCGGTAGTGCTGGCGGTGTCGGGTTCAGTGCGTATTCGTTAGAATATGGGATCGGTGAAGTGCCGGATCTATGGTTTCCGTTGGGAACGTCGCAAACGAGACCCCAATTAAATGCCTGCCTCTATAAATGGGAGACATCCGCCTTAACAGAAGGCAGATACACAATACGGCTCAGTGTTACATCGAAAAGCGGAGAAACCAAGAGAGACAGGAGCGTTGTTGACGTGCGTCATGCGGCACCACTTATTTCCAAACACGCGTGGCAGACGTGGTTTGCTGGTTCCCGTATTGCATCAGTCGTTATGTGGGAGACGGATGAAATCGCCACCGGTAGAATAGATATTTTTCGAGCAGACGGGGAGATCGTTAGCACTGCCTATTCGGATTCAGAGAATCTTTTGCATATCGTGAACATGTCCGAATTAGGTATACCTCCGGGGGCTTACATGTACCGTTTGTCAGTGGAAAACCGTGCAGGATTTCATCGGATTGATGATAACAACGGAATGCTTTATGACATTGAAGTAGAGGACACACGGATTGATCCGCTCCATCTTTCGCGCGCCGCGTCGGCAGAACTTGGGTTGCATGCCGTTAGCACAGCGGTTGACTTAAATCGGAACGGGAAATTAGAACTCGTCACAGCGGAGATAGGGACAAATGTAGCGCAAATTTTTGAGATAACAGACGACGGTACATTCAGCCAAGTCTTCTCTTTCAACGAACCGTTCTTGCCGCGGGCGATCGCTGACACGGATAATGATGGACGTATGGAGATATTGTGTAATCCACCCGAAGTGACGTTCTTGCTGGAGCAATCCGCGCAAGGCGAATTTCCGACCGAACGTATCTGGGAGGTGCGAGGCAATTGGGGTAGAACCGTCGTAGACGTGGATGCAGATGGTGTCGCTGAAATTTTGGCACGTGATAACACCGCTAACGCTATTCATATTTATGAGGCAGATGGAGATAACAGTTATCGCAACATTGCGACTCTCGAAAACCCGACGTTAGGGAACAACAGACTGAGTGCGAATCTTGCTACGGGTGATTTTGATGGCGACGGTCGGATAGAGATTTTGGCTGCGGATGACGACGGCGATGTTTTTATTTTCGAGGCGGCTGGAAATGACCGATATAGTCAAACATGGACAGCGAGATTGGACGAAGGAGAACCAGAGCTGTTTGCGAGTGGCGATATGGATGGTGATGGTAAGGATGAGTTCGCTATCTGTGCCAAGACCGGCACCGAAATCGGCACGATAGGACTCGACATCCGTTACAACCACTGGCTTCTAACTGTTTTCGCGGCGGAGGGTGATGATAGGTATCGACCGGTATGGACGCAACGGATTCGGGACGTACAAGACGGGGGGAACGGGATGACGATTGCGGATGCCGATAACGATGGACGAAGTGAATTGTGTATCGCTGTTGCGCCGAATTTCTATCTCGTGCGGCACGATGGCATAGATTACCGTCCCATCTGGTACCATGCGGCGACGAACACGCTCAATCCGATTGTGGCTGATCTCAATGGAGATGGTGAAAACGCGCTGCTGTTTAATAGCGACAATGTTTTAACCGTCTTCACCACATCTACAGGTTCAAACGGACGTTCGGAAAATCCACAACCCCCTATTGCGACCCGACGACCGCGGTTAAGTGATGCGGTATATTCACCGCCGAACCAGCTTTCGTTGGTATTCGACAAACCGATAGGAGTTTCCGCGCTGGACGCTGGACGCTATCGTTTGCACAAGTATGGGAATACGGACAGCGAACCGGAGATTCATACGCCGCGTTCGGCGATCCTTGATAGAAGTGGGCAGCGGGTTCTCTTGACGTTTCCGATTGCTGTCTTCCGTACTGGTACGCACTATCAAATTGAAGTCGGACAAGTTTCGGATATGGACGGTGCTGAACTTGCGGATGACGCGAGGCTGTTAACAATAACGTTGCCTGCACCGCAATTAGCGGGGAGTATCGTTTATCCGAACCCAGCAGCGTGTAATCAGGTTACGTTTGATAAACTGCCTATAGGGACTCACATTGATATTTATGATGTCAGTGGTAAATGTATCGCGTCGTTTGCGAAGACGGAACGTGAGCGGGACAGAAAAGTGTGGGACCTCTCTGGTATCAGTAGCGGTATCTATATCTATGTGCTTTCGTCGGAAACGGATCGGCGCGTCGGCAAATTGTCTGTCGTCCGGTGATCGTTTGTGTTATCACTGTTGATTTGTATGCAAAGAGACAAAGGTGGGTTTGAGTTTGAAGACGTTTCGGATTGCTTTTGTCGCTTTTTGCCGTTCGTTGGCTTCGAGTGCGACTTTTGCGAGATGATAGTGCGATTCAACAGCGTCCCTCTGCAGATCAATCGCGCGTTCTAAAACTTTCATCGCTTTATTCACCTGTCCACGTTTTGATAATATCCGTCCCAATGTATTATGATAAGCAGCAACATTAGGATTCAGTGTGACGGCTGTATACGCCAACGTTTCGGCGCGTCTGAGTTTTGGAGAAGACTTCAGTTCCTCCAGTCCGGCAGTTAACGGATGCTGATGGTTGTCTATATAGAGCCGTGCAAGATTGTTATATGCCTCCCCATATTTGGGTGCGAGGCGTATCGCTTCCTCATAAACGCGTTGTGCGTCTAAGACGCGTCCGAGTTTCGCGTAAGCAGTCCCGAGGATATTATAGGTTTCGTAGTCCTTTGTCGTCTTTTTTCCGATAGAAGTGAGTGTTTGGACCCCGGTAAACGATGCTTCTGCAGTAAAAGCGTCCGGTGCGCCTTGCGCTTCTCTCGCCTTTAGGAACAATTCGTAAGCATCAATAGCGAGTGCGTATTGTCCTTCCATGAAATATGCGAATCCGAGTTTCCTATAGAAGTCGAGTGGCAGTGCGCCGAGTCTTTTGCTGAGTTCATAGGAGCTAATGGCTTTTCTATAGTATCCCTCTTGAATGTGAAAATCACCTTCTGCCAAGGAACGTTTTACCAATTCCGGCAATTCATCTGGATTAAGTCCGATACGCGAGAGCGGGGTCGTTTTTGCTCCGAAGTGCTTTTGGTGTTGTGTGAAACCGACGACAGCAGCGATGAGTACTCCCCACAAGATTAGGTAAACGCGCGTCCGAGATAGCCACTGTTTGGAAAGGTATTTGCTCGGGTGCAGGAGTGCGAGGAATAGGTTGGTCGGTGCAGGTTCAATGGCTGTTCCTTTTGGATGATACGGCACAGTGTCGGCATTTGGTGCCAGCACAGGTAGACTCACGGACGAACCGGCAAGTCGAGGGGATCGCGCGATTGCGTCAGATAAATCCTTTATTTCCGTATCGTCTTCTTGTTGCGGCGATTCCGGGTCAGGTGTCTCTGTTTCATCCGTTGTGCCTTCATCCGATTCATCAGCAAGTTGCGTATCCGGTTCGTCAACCAACGGCGTATCATCTGCTGAAGCATCCACATCCTCCGAATCTACAAGCGTACTTTTATCCGAGGCATCAGGTATATTTGTGAATGTCCGTGTTGTTTTTTCAACAGGCTCAGTTTCATCAATAACATCAGTAGGTTTGTCAGTGTGTTCGGTGTTATCTACTGTATGGGTATGTTGGACTGTCTGATTATCTGTATCGACTGGTGGCGTTTTTGATGTCAACTCTATAGAGACGTGTGGCTGTTGGTCGTTGTCGTTTTCGTCTGGTTCCGTTTCTGGTGGAGTTGTATCGCTGGATGTATCCGCTTCAGTAGGCTGCTGGCTGTGAGATGGGGAATCCTCCTGTACCGATTTTTGCCTCGGTTTTGTTTTGTCTTTCCGTTTGGCAGTTTTCGGTTTTTTAAATAGTGTACGCAGTAGGCCTTTGCTTTCATCTATCGCTTCATCGGTATCTTTTGGGGGTTCCGGGTCTGTCGGCTCTGGCACTTCAGGTGATGTAGGGATGATACCGCCTGGGTATCGTTCTTCGATTCGGGCGATGCTCTTTTTCACCTCTATCCGCGTGAGCATCGAGTCGATTTTGAGGAGAGAATTGAGTACAGGGAGATCGTTGGGTGTCCCCAATTCACTGATCGCTTCGAGCATTGCCCAGAACGTTAAATCTTTTGCTTCTGATTGCAAAGCGCGGAGCAGCGGTTCCGCAGCACTTGTAGCGTTCAAGTTTTGAAGTGCTTTTGCTGCTTCGCGCCGTATCAGAGAATCTGAATCGGCAAGTGCCGCAACCAGGAATTTTATGCTTTCTGGATCGCCTTGTGCTACAAGCTCGGAGATAGCACTGCTACGGATAATGCTCGGCTGCGTTGTATCTGTTAAAGTCTGGATGAGTTGATCAAAAGATGACATATATGTTGCTACGGTCTATTTATATCACTTCTATTAGTTTTAACTTATAGGGCTTACGCAATTCCCCGATAGGCACGGTTTCTTAACCGCGCCGGGGTAAATGTCCCGTTAGCTCTAAAATTCATTGTAGTCAGTGGCTTACCTTGTGAAGTGAACCTTTGGTGTAGGCTTTGCACAAGCCCAATCCTTTAGGGTTGGGTCACTGACTGTAGTTAAGACATCATCCCCGTTAATAAAACGAGTTTTACGGAAATAAGGTTTCAAATCCTTCAAATGGCACTTTATAAAATGCACCACTTTCGGGGTTTACTATGAAAACTATGAAATTTTACACCGCTTCTTTCAGTATTCTTGGAGAGGTCCGCGCTTCGACTTATTCCACACAACCGACAGAAAACCGAAAATTGAATGCCCTTGGATTACGGTTCAGGGTCATTCAATTGTAGGTTTTTTGTGTTTTATTTTTCTGAAGCGTTAATATTTTTAGATAAGCAAAAGTCGCGTGACTTTTCACGCGACTTCTGTTATACTTCACCCTAAAATCCAACAAGTTTTTGAGGTGAAACA
>JAJEET010000137.1 GCA_022820835.1 Candidatus Poribacteria bacterium | reverse complement strand
CGTAGTGAGCAAGAGAACATGCTTACTGAGATAATGATTGCCACTGGAGGTAACTTGAACCACATCCACGCGTTGGTACAGTACGCGAAGGATGACGAAAATCTCCTTCTGCATCTTGAAGAGCGTCAGAAACAACGGCAGATTGTGCAGAAGAACCAACACTTAGGCCAACAGGTGGAGGAGTGGGTGAAGGAGAACCTGAAGCAAGCAGGCTTTTCGGTATGTCGGACCGGGACCGGCTCGGATTTTGAGATTTCAGGTGAAACCGGCGATATGGTAACATTAAATGTAGAGCAAAATGGCAAAAATTGGCTGGTTGAGGTGAAAGCCACGCGCTCCCAGAGCGTCTCAATGACTCCCACGCAGGCAAAAACCGCTGTAGACAAAGGTGAAGAATTCTTGCTTTGCGTTGTTCCAATAGGATATGAAGATACCGAACCTGACTCAGAAACTATTAGAATGAATATGCGGTTTATACAAAATATCGGACCCCGGATAGTTCCATTGTACCAAGAACTTGACGAGTTAGAAGAGTGGCGGGATCATATTACTGCTGATGAATCCACAGGGATCAAATTGGTATGTGAGACAGGTACAACACGGTTTCGTGTGAATAACTCTGTATGGGAGACTGAAGGATTCCCACTAGAAAGCCTCTCTGAACGCCTTATGTAAAAATTTTTTGACATTTCAAACCAAATGTGTTATCATTAATAACAGTATTTAAATCCGATGTGAAGAACCATAAACATGACATGTATACATTCACACTCCAACTTGCATAGCATCATTAACCATTGGCATTGGTGGCATTCCAACTGCTTGCGGAGGAGTGTGCGCCTAAATGGATAACTGAAATACATATTGAAAATCGTTTTTTCATTTCTAAGTCCAGTTGAAGCCTTATGCACACGAATCCGAGTGACATAAGGTTTTTTGTTTTTAAAAAGGAGAATCTACATGAAGATTTTATCGGAACTCAAATATGACCGTGATGGTTTAGTCGCCGCGGTCATTCAAGATTACAAAAACAACGAAATCCTGATGGTAGGTTATATGAATGATGAGGCAATCAAACAGACCTTGTCAACCGGACGCGTCTGCTTCTGGAGCCGTTCCCGCCAAAAACTCTGGATTAAGGGGGAGACTTCAGGGCATACACAGACGGTCAAGTCCGTTGCAATTGATTGTGACGGCGATGCCCTACTCATAAAGGTCGATCAGAAGGTCGCAGCGTGCCACGTCGGCTACCGCTCCTGCTTCTTCCGGGAAGTCTCCCCCGACGGAGAGTCTACAGATATAGTAGGCGAAAAAATCTTCGACGCGGATAACGTTTATTAGTCCGACTGTTGGCTAATTTTCGTATCTTAGCATCCGCTTGGAGATCTCGATCCACGTTATAATTATAGTAGATTTTGAAAATATATTCACACTTTGACAGACAACACCCCTTACTGCAGGCGGGGTTTGTAACCTCGCCGTTGTCCAAGTAATTACGGGATCTACTATAAAAGTTATCGGAAACCACTGTAACAAGCGAACAACCGTAATGCGACAGATATGAAAAAGGAATAATGATGTATTATCCAACATTAGAGGATTTTAAAGAGAAAGCAAAATTAGGAAACACTGTCCCGGTATACCGACCTATCTTGGCAGATATGGAGACACCGGTGTCTGCGTTCTATAAGTTGATGCCCAATAATTATGCGTTCTTGCTCGAAAGCGTCGAAGGTGGTGAAACCCTTGCACGCTACTCGTTTTTGGGAACGCAACCCTCAATGCTTTTCCACAGTAAAGGGCATCAGGTTACCATTGAGGACTTGGCAACAGGCGAAACAATATCACAAGCGTGCGAAGATCCGTTGAGAGCTCTTGAAGAAATGTTGCAAAATTACCAACCTGTTGAGATCGAAGATTTACCGCAATTCCACGGCGGGGCAGTTGGTTACATGAGCTACGATATGGTGCGCTTCGTCGAAGAATTACCAGATAGTACGGAAGATGATTTGCAGCTTCCAGATTGTTTCTTCATGATCACCGAGACAATTCTCGTGTTCGATCATGTGAACCATCAGATTAAAGTCGTCGCAAACGCACGTGTTAATGGAGATGTAGATGCCGCGTATGCCGACGCTGTTGCGAACATTGAAGCGTTAGTCGAGAAGCTCACAGCTGTTTCCGAAGTTCAATTAACGGACAATAACGATGACCGCCAAGGACAGCCTGCGAATCCTGCACCTGAACTACAATCGAATTTTACGAAGGATGCCTATGAAGCAGTGGTACAGCGTGCCAAAACTTACATAGCCGCAGGCGACATCATACAAGTCGTGCCTTCACAGCGGCTCAGCCGACCGGTATCTGTAGACGCATTTGATGTGTACCGAGCACTGCGAGTCGTCAATCCGTCGCCCTATATGTATTATCTCAAATTCGATGCGTTTGACATTGTAGGGGCATCACCAGAGATGATGGTGAGGGTAGAAGATGGGATCGTTCAGACCGTTCCAATTGCGGGCACACGCCCGCGCGGGACGACCCCCGAAGAAGATAAAGAACTGGAGCGGATGCTCCTCGCTGACCCTAAGGAACGCGCGGAACACGTCATGCTTGTGGATTTGGGGCGCAACGACCTCGGACGCGTCTGTGAATATCACACCGTTGAAGTTACGGAACTCATGATCGTCGAACGGTTCTCGCACGTGATGCACATCGTTTCTTATGTTGTTGGACGGCTGCGCGAAAAATTTACGGCTTTTGATGTCCTCCGAGCATGTCTTCCCGCCGGCACACTCTCCGGGGCTCCGAAGGTCCGCGCAATGGAAATCATCGACGAACTTGAATCAACACGGCGCGGCACATACGGCGGAGCCGTCGGTTATTTCAGCTTCTCTGGCAGCGCAGACACCGCAATCACTATCCGAACCGCGGTTATCAAAGATGGCACCGCCTATGTTCAAGCAGGCGGCGGGGTCGTCGCTGATTCAGTCCCCCAAAATGAGTACTATGAAACCTTGAATAAGGCGCGGGCAATGTTCACCGCTATTGAGTTGGCTGAACAAGGCTTCTTATTGTGAGGCATAATCGGCGATTTTTCTTCTTAGTTTCCAAAGATCGCAAGCCTGAAACGAAGTGGAAGGCGGTTCTACGGAAGAGAACTTCAATGTCCAAATCCGCCTTACCGAACCGCAAGGAAAATTAAAAATATGGTCATAATGATTGACAACTACGACTCATTTACTTACAACCTCGTGCAGTACTTAGGCGAACTCGGTGCTGAACTGGAGGTACATCGGAGTCGAAAGATAGGATTAGAGGCATTAGATGCCCTGCAACCAGAACGGATTGTCATCTCACCGGGTCCCTGCACACCGAAAGAGGCTGGCATATCTAACGATGTCATACAACACTTCGCTGGAAAAGTGCCGATTTTAGGGGTCTGCCTTGGGCACCAGTGTATCGGTGATGTGTTCGGTGGCGATGTCGTCCGAGCGGATCGTCTCATGCACGGTAAAACCTCTATGATACATCATAACGGTGCTGAGCTTTTCAAAGGGTTAGACAATCCATTTGAAGCGACACGCTACCATTCGCTTATCGTGAAAAAAGAGACACTCCCAGACTGCTTTGAAATTACAGCATGGACAGACCAAGATGAGATCATGGGACTTCGGCATAAAACTTTGCCTGTCTGGGGTGTACAATTTCATCCAGAGTCAATATTGACAACCGCCGGGAAAGACTTATTGGCAAACTTTCTGGCACTCTAAATGATCTGAAAGGCGTAACAAATGACAAAACAAATAAACGAGCCTGCACCCGTACCTGTCTTGGTTTCTTGGTCTTCAGGCAAAGACTCGGCGTGGGCACTCCATACGCTCCGCCAACAACCCGAACACTACGATGTCCGCGGTATCTTTACGACCGTTACAAAGACGTTCGACCGCGTCTCTATCCACTCGACACCAGCATGGGTACTGAAACAGCAATCTGAAAAACTCGGTGTGCCGTTATATCAGATACCGATCCCCTATCCGTGTTCCAATGCGATCTACGAAGCAGCGATGCGGAAGTTCCTCGCCGAGGTGCAAGCGTTACCTGAGCATCTAACCGCATCATATTTCGCATTCGGTGACCTCTTCTTAGAAGACATCCGTGCATACCGTGAGGATAAACTCAAAGGCACCGGCTTCACACCGATTTTCCCGGTATGGGGTAAGGATACAACGCAGCTCGCAGAAAAAATGATAACCTCCGGTCTGCGCGCCATTATCACTGCTCTCAACCCAACCAAAGTCCCTGCCGACTTCGCCGGACGATGGTTTGATGCAGACCTCATCGCTGACCTACCAGATGGCGTAGACCCGCTCGGCGAAAACGGAGAGTTCCACACGTGTGTCGTTGATGGACCGATGTTCAGTTCGCCCGTCGCAGCAAAACCGGGAGAAGTCGTCCAGCGAGACATCATCTCTACCAAGGATAAAGACGACAAAATTCACAAACGCAGCAACACATCATCAACTTACGTCTATGCTGATGTCGTACCCCTAGATGAGGCACAGTCATGAAAGCAGCTGTCCTGTGGACAGGCGGAAAAGATATTTTGCAGAATTATGCACCCGTTTCACCGTTTCGCAGTGTCACTATAGGGTAAAATCGGAGGTGACCTATGAAAAACAGTGATGCACAATTAATTCACCGTGCTCTCAACGGCGATGATACCGCTTTTTCCGAACTTGTCAAAAAATACCAAAAACAGGTTCACGCACTCGCATGGCGGAAAATCGGAGATTTTCACATCGCAGAAGAAATTACACAGGATACATTCTTGAGAGCCTATCAGAAACTCCGAACGCTGAAGAAGCCGCAGCGTTTCGCCAGTTGGCTCTATGTGATTGCAGCGAACCACTGTAATACATGGCTGGATAAAAAACAGTCGCGGGCACAATTGTTGAAAAACAAAGGTGACTTACGACCTGAAAAACCGTCGTACTCCGAATATGTCGCTCAAGAAAACGAGCGCATCTCCGTAGAAACCCAACGCGAGGTCGTCAAAAAACTACTGGCGAAACTTGAGGAGAGCGAACGCACTGTCATGACACTACACTACTTCGCAGAGATGTCGTGTACCGAGATCGGCGCGTTCTTAGGTGTATCGGCGAATACGATTAAGAGTCGTCTCCGGCGCGCACGGCAGCGTTTAAAACAGGAAGAGCCACTGATAAAAGAGGCTTTAGACAATTTCCAAATCTCACCGAATCTTACCGAGAGCATTATGCGCGAGGTTTCACGGATCAAACCGGATGCCCCCTTCAGTGGCAGTAGCAAACCAGTAATGCCGTGGGCAATTGCTGCGTCCACACTAACAGTGGTGTTGCTAATGCTCGGTTTTGGCAACCACCAATACCTGACGCGTTTTCAGAAACCGTATAGTTTCGATGCCACTTCGGAAATGACAGTTGAAATCATAGACGCACCTGTAGTCGCAAACTTGGAATCAAAACCAGGTGTGCGAACACAAATAGGAAGCACAAACGCAGTGGGTAAGCACCATACCCCTGAGCACCAACCTAACGATGCGCCTGCAGCAACTGCAGAAGCACAAACGGAGGAAACCGTGAAACATTGGACACAATGGGAATTGCCGAAAGAAGCAAAAGCGCGTTTGGGCAAAGGTGAGGTGAACGCTATTAAATTCACACCAGATGGCACACAATTAGCCGTTGGGACTTCCATCGGTGTTTGGCTTTACGATGCAAATACTGGGGCAGAAATTGCTTTACTCACCGAGAATAATAGCGTTGACCGTGAACAAGGCAGATCCTACATCAATGCGCTGGCATTCTCCACCGATGGTAGCACCCTTGCCTGTGGAGATTTAGATGGAAAAATAAAATTATGGGACTTAGAGACACGCACGCTGAAATCTATTTTAGGAGAGCTCCCGCGGCCTGTGAAGGCCTTACAATTTATAGCAGGCAACACAAACCTTGTCGGTGTAGGGGGCTGGACTTGGGATAGCAGATCCGGGAAGACCCTGTTATGGAATCTGACTGATAATACACAAACACCAATCGTTACAGCATTGGATCAGACGGGAAACGAATCACCGTTAGAATTCCATGTAGCGATCTCACCAAATGAGCGGTTTCTTGCGGTTGCATCTGCCAATGCGTATTGGCGAAAAAAAATGGAAGTTCCAGCGATCCAGGTGTGGGACATCGCTACTGAACCTGCACAGCGTGTATTTACCGTAGAAAAACATTCCCACAGTATTGAAACCTTGGTATTTTCACAAGATAGCAAAACACTTGCGATTGCTGATAGTGCAAACGGTATTCAGTTATGGGGCATTGAAAGTCAGAAGCTTCTGTCCACTATTAAAGCCCCGACTTCGTCCCACACGTTAGCATTTTCGCCAGATGGCAGCCTTCTTGCCAGTGGGGGGACAGATGGAACAGTTCGACTCTGGAGCGTCCGCGAAAGTCGGATAGTTCCCGCTTTGCGGCGGGTGTCGGCTATTGTTAGGGGTCAACGCCCGCTCCGGACGTTCAAAACGCATTCAGATAACTCGAAATTCACGGCAATCACCTTTTCACCAGATGGCAAAAAGTTCGCCGCTGCGAACACGGATGGCACTGTCCGTTTGCTGGAAACCGATTCTGGAGATCAGCAATTCACGTTTACACAACATTCAGGGACGCTATCCGCATTGGCATTCAACGACCTTAACGCATACAAACCGCAGGATCCGTCTGATAAACCGAATCATACTGCTGGTGTCAACAGAACCCTTATCAGCCTAAGCCTGAGAAATTCCCAAGCTTTCGTATCTGTATGGGATACAGATACCGGAAGCGAACTTTCAACCGATAGGGTTGAAAATGGCGGTGAAAAAACATCAGCAGTAATGTTATCATCAGACGCAAGGCTGTTTGTAACCCGCAATACAATTGGATTTAACGAAAATACAGTCCGATTGTGGGATGCACACACAAAACGTTTGCTATGTGTACTGGGAAGCAAGGAAGAAACCGGTGGATTTCAATCCCGATTGGTATTTTCTCCAGATGATAAATTCCTTGCTGCGAGTTCACGTAAAGACAATACGATACAAATATGGGATGTTCCGAACCGTAGAGAACAATGTAGACTGGAAGGACATACGACTGCGGTTTACAGCTTAGCGTTCTCTCCTGACAATAAAACTGTCGTCAGTTCAGGGTGGACGACAAAGGACCTGACAATACGGCTGTGGGATACTATGACTGGCACTGAACTTGCCACGTTTCCAGACCAAGGCGCAGTCGCATTTGCACCGGACGGTAACGCCTTCGCTGGCGGTTCCCATATTTATTCCCGAAATCCTACGACCAGTACCTATGAACGTATGCTCCGATTAGAAGATATGTCCGATCCGCCAACGGCACTAACGTTCTCTCCCGACAGCTCTATCCTTGTCAGTGGAAGCAGACATGGATTTATTCAATTGCGAGATACCACTACCGGCAAAATTATATCAACGCTCCTCGGACACACAAGCTATATCTCTGTGTTGGTTTTCTCTGAGGATCAGGCGACTCTTGCCACTGCTGGCAAAGATGGGACGGTTCTTCTGTGGGATTGGGATGAAATCCTTGAAGGTATAAAGGTAGAAGAATAAAGGTGTTTAACCAGTCAGAAGACCCACCTCTAAAGCAGTTGAATATTGTTACCTCACACAAATCTCTAACTTTCTTATCCAAACACACTTCTATATTTGCAGAATTATGCACCTGTCACTCTCCTAAGTAGCGTCACAATTAATGAACCCAGAGGGATGCAACCATTTTTTTCGGAGGTGTCTGAATGAAAAACGAAGATGTTCAGCTGATTCAAAGTGTCCTTAGCGGTAACGATGACGCTTTTTCTCTGCTCGTGAGAAAATATCAGAAACAGGTGCACGCGCTTGCGTGGCGGAAAATCGGTGATTTTCATATCGCTGAGGAGATTACACAGGATACGTTCTTGAAAGCATACAAGCAATTGGCAACGCTGAAGAAGCCGCAACGTTTTGTGAGTTGGCTTTATGTGATTGCAGCGAACCTTTGCAGCTCATGGCTGCGTAAAAAGCGATTGCCGACACAGTCGTTGGAGCATCTGGAGCAGGAAGACAAGGAGCAATTAGAAAAAGGAGCGTACTCTGAATTTGTTGTCGAAGAAAACGAGCGTGTATCCGGACAAACACAACGCCATGTTGTCAAAAAACTACTGGCAAAACTACCAGAGAGTGAACGCACTGTGATGACACTACATTACTTCGGAGAGATGTCATGCCCAGAGATCAGCGCGTTCTTAGGTGTATCAGCAAATACGGTTAAGAGCCGCCTCCGCCGCGCCCAGCAGCGTTTAAAGAAAGAGGAACCGATCATTCGAGAGGCGTTAGAGAATTTCAAAATCTCACCGAACCTCACGGAGAACGTCATGCGTGAGATTTCGCGTATTAAACCTGCTGCACCCACCGGCGGTAAGCCATTGGTGCCGTGGGCAGTCGCTGCCTCCACACTAACAGTTATATTGCTCATGTTCGGGCTCGGAAATCACCAATACCTGACGCGTTTCCAGCAGCCCTACAGTTTCGATGCCACCACAGAAATGACGGTTGAGATCGTTGACGCGCCTATCGTCGCCAACCTTGAATCCAAACCGGATGTGCGAAAGCAAATAGGAAGTGTCAACGCACTTGATAAGCAGAATCACCCACAACAACAGCCGAATGATGCGCCTGCAGCAATCACAGAAGCACAAGGAGACGAAATCGTGACAGATTATACACAATGGGAATTGCCTGAAAAGGCGAAAGCGCGATTGGGAAAAGGTTGGATTAATGCGATTCAGTTTTCACCGGATGGCACGCAACTCGCTGTTGGTAGTAGCATAGGTGTGTGGTTGTACGATGTAAACACTGGTAAGGAGATGTCATTATTCCCGGGAATATGCAGAGCCTTGGCATTTTCACCCGATGGGCGTTTCCTTGTCAATGGTGGAGGTGACGCTACGACGCTGTGGGAGGTAGCGACAGGTCGAAAAGTTACGCAACACGATTCGCTGCCTGCTGCATCCGTGTTGTGGTTCTCTAAAGACAATAAGACACTTGTCGCTCTGAATGAATCAGGGAACATTATCTGTTGGATAGATACAGATACCGGAAAAAGTACTGTTAAGAAGATTGAAAATCGATTTGGTTCACAGGCGCATTCCCGTGTAGTCTACGCGCTTACACACGACAAAGTGGCGATAGCTGAAGATAGTGGAATACTTGCGTTGTGGAACGCAAAGTCTGGTAAAAAGGTGTCTACACTCACTGGACCAGCAGAAAGACTTCAAGCAGAGGATGTCCAAGGAATAGGATTTAACCGCGTTATATCTTTGGCATTTTCATCGGATGGCACGCGCCTCGCCAGTGGAAAAAAAGATAGAACCGTCCGTTTATGGGATACTACAGGCAACAATGAACCCATCCTCCTCCAAAAACAATCGCTAAGTCCAGAGCTGTTGCGATCCACTCAGGAGCTCGTTGATGGTCCAAATGTCCTATTATTCTCTCCCGATGGAAAAATCCTTGCCTGTGGAGAAGGTCAGAATGTGAAATTATGGGATATTACCACCGGTGAATTAATCACAACCTTTAGAGGACATATCGGTCTTGTTGACTATTTAGCGTTCTCACCAGATGGCTCCATACTCGCAAGCGCGAGTGAAGATGGGACTGTCCTGTACTGGAATATCAACACAGAAGATCCGTTACCGCCAAACATTACAGAACACACCCATCAAGTGGAAACAATAAGTTTCATGAATGGGGGTAGTTCCACGCTTGCAAGTGTTGCTTATAGCGGCATAATCACATTATACGATCTGGAGACATCACAAAGAACCACACACCGGACGAAAACTGCTTTTGAGAACACGAGGTACTCGTTAGAAGCCATCCCATTGGCGTTTTCACCCGATGGAACAAAACTTGCCAGCAAGGGTATACTCAACACGCCGACTGCACCTCTCGGAACAACACCACGAATTCGTTTGATTGATGTCACCACCGGACGTGAGTTGACCAGTCTGACGTATTCTAACGAAAATGTTACGCCACATCTAACTTTTTCCCCAGATGGCAAAACGGCAGTGTTCAGTGCTCATAGGGGTACCTACGGTAAAATTCGCTTGTGGAATACAGAAACAGATAAAATTCTTGATATCCGTTTCTCTGATAAAGCTGCATGGATCGATGCTGCTGCCTTCTCTCCGGACGGTAATAAATTTGTAGCAGGAACAAGCGACGGAAAAGTCCAGATGTGGGATGCTAAAACAGGCGTTCACTTAACATCCTTCTTTGATAAGAAGCCGCCGAAATCTGGAGCCCTTATGAATTTGACATTCTCTTCAGATGGTCCCCTACTCGCTGTTATGTATATGAGACAGATTCATCTGTTGGGGAGTCCGAAAATACCTCACTTTAAGGAAATTTCCCCTGAACCGGAACTGTTTTGGGATGGATTGGCGTTTTCACCAGATAATACCGTGCTTATCCTCAGTCTGATTAGTGGTGGAATTCAATTACGAGATGTGGCCACCGGTAAGGTTCTCAACACACTTGATGGGCACACCGGCTCACCAGTGGCATTCTCATTTTCACCTGACGGTAAAACACTCGTGAGTGCAGGCGATGATGGCACAATCCTTCTGTGGGATTGGGAGGAAGTCCTCAAAGATGCGGATATGAAAGAAAAAACAAATAGAGACATGTTAACCCCCTGATTTCAACCACTTCTGAACGCGTTCAAGTTTGTCTAGCGGGATATGTGAAGTGTTCGCATCTGTAGGAAATACGCCATTTGCTACCTCTTCGCGATACCTACAAATCGCTTCAAAAGTTAGCTGATTATAATCCTGATAGCGTTTGGCGTGTTTGAAGGGTGGACCGATACCTAATATGTCGTTAACGACGAGCACCTGTCCGTCACAGAACCGACCGGCACCGATACCGATAGTAGGAATATCAACCGTCTCCGTTATGAGTCGGCTAATCTCTTCCGTGATTTTCTCAAGGACAATGAGCTTCGCGCCAGCGTCTGTAAGTGCTGATGCTGCTTCGATGAGCCGTTTCGCTTTAGCAAAGGTCTTTCCGTGTGTTGCTGCTTTACTACCGTGGATTTGCGGGTTATGACCGATGTGCGCGCAGGTCTCTACGCCTTGTTCAGAGAGTGCTTTAACAATCGGAACCTTTTCTATACCACCTTCCAATTTAACACCATCAGCACCGTCAGCCAAGAAAAGTTTGGCATTGGCAACAGCATGCTTGACATCGCGATCGGCAGCGTAAGGCATATCAACAAGGAGGTAGGCATCCGTCACACCACGACGCACCGCTTTGAGGTGATGACGCATATCCGCCATTGTCACCTCCGTCTCGCTTTTATAACCGAGGATGTTCGTACCGACACTATCCCCGACGAAGACAATATCAATCCCTGCCTCGTCTTGCAGACAAGCAGTCGGATAATCGTAACAGGTCAGCACGGTGATCGGTTGCCGTTCCTGTTTTTTTGAGCGTAAGAAACCGATGTCTTTTTTCACCCGCTTTCTCCTCGCAAAAAGTCCGAAGCTTTAGACGTGTTCGGATGCCTGACTTGCTGTTTTGAAGACGGTATCAATCGCGCCAAAAAGGGTTGGTAAATCATCTACGCTAAAACTGGTCTGGTTTCGCGTAAAAGCGTCGCCGACGAGGTATCCAAATTGCCAAAAAG
>JAJEET010000129.1 GCA_022820835.1 Candidatus Poribacteria bacterium | reverse complement strand
GTAGTGTTTACATTCCATCATCAAAATCATCGGGAAGTCAATGAATATAGGCGAATGGTCTGCAATGCTGAGAAAGTTTTGCAGAACCTTGAAAGCTTTGTCATAACTGGATCCGCAATCGAAAGGTAAACACAACCTAGTATAATTCAGTCTCTTGCCTTTTCACCTGATAAGCAGTACCTGGCCGCAACCGGTGACCGCGACGAGATTGTCTACACCTGGGACCCCAGAACCGGCACACCGCTGGCTACGTTCCATGACCCCCAAAGAGAAACACGCAGTCTTTCTCCCTCCCTCCCTCGACCCGTTGCTTTTTCGCCAGACAGTCGCCTATTGGCGTGTACAGCACCCGCCGGGACAACGGATGGCCCCGATGTTGTTTTGGTGTGGAATGTCGTAACCGGTGAGTGCATCGCCTGTCTTACCGAACAGCCGAGCTTTGTGCGCAGCCTCTGCTTTTCACCTTGTGGGCAATCTCTTGCCATTGGCGGCTATAAAGGCACAGTGCAAGTATGGAATGTGAAGACTTGGGAACAGCAGCGAGTCTATCAGAACTATGATGCCACCGCTCGCATGAGCGTCTGCTATTCACAGGAAGGCGTTCTTCATGCCACAGAAAACACTCTGGAAAGAAACACTGTCGTCGTGTGGGACGTGGGATGTCATGAAAAACGCTACACGTACGTTGAAAAGGAATGGGAGATTGAAGAAGCACTTTTTTCAACCAGTTCGCATTTTGTTGTTGCTGGTACCAAGGAATGGGCAGTCTGGTCACCCGGAGATACCAACCCCCGCAAGGTGCCGCATTCACATATCAGTTTTCCGAATTCCGTAGCGTTCTCACAAGATGGCAAAAAGGTGGCAGCCGGGTTTGTATGGTATGGAAGCACGCTATTATGGGATATTGCCAACCCCATGCAACCGCCAACTTTTTTCAAAATATCCGATGACGCGCAAGCCGTTTCTGTGTTCACTTCAGAGAAAATTCACTCGACAGCATTTGCGTATGATGAAAACAGTGTTAAAATAACCGTTAAAATAGGGGAAACCGACGAAAACACGACACCTCTGACATTTACACTTCCCGACCCAGAGGCAGTAGTGACTGCCGCTGCACACGCCCCGCTACGCAATCTCATCGCGTGCGCGGATAGCAAAGGGTGTCTGTATGTATGGGATATGAGAAGTGGTGACGTGCGCTGTGTGCTCACACACTCTCCCCCGCTGTGTTTTCACACACAAACTCCCTTAGAAGGGAAGTGGGATGATGATAAGATCAGCCGCCTTATATTCAGCCAGGATGGTAAACACCTTGTAAGTATTCCGAGTGCTTCTGGCACGATGGCAAATCTATGGGACATCGATACGGGGAAAGAAATTCCGGAGTTCCGTGTCAACCGTGTCTTTACTGTCGCGTTTTCACCTTGCGGTCATAAGATTGCGTGTGGCATGCTAAACCAAATTCGATTGTGGGATATCAATAGGTGTCGAACGCTCTGGAATCTTCCGCATGATCCATATCTGCGTGCCTTGGCGTTTTCACCTTGTGGGAAATATCTGGCTTCTGGTGCATGGTGGGATAGGGGCGTGGAAACAGAGAAGGTGCCTATTCGCTTATGGGAAGTTACCACTGGTGAAAACATCGCCACCTTCTGGGGGCACCCGACTGATGTCCAAGATCTCGCGTTTTCACCCGACGGCACCCTCTTAGCGAGTGGCAGTTATGACGGCACCATCCTCCTCTGGGACGTGAAATCCGCGATAGACTCTTAATCCGACATGGATGAGGTGGGGAGTCGCATGAAATGTCATGAGGCAATTGCCGCAGGTATCAATGGGATTTGGTTTGTATTGGAGACTGTTGCAACAAGCGTGGTCTCTCACAATGCTATTGTTGCAACTTTTTTGTTTGACAATAACGCCGGAACGTGCCATACTTAATTGAGGAACCTGAGATGAGAGTCCGTTTCAGCTGTGGTAAAACGCCAAACTTTTCACCGAAAGGAAAACCGAAAATTATTCAACTCGGGGAGTTCGACATGGAAAGAGAACGCCCGCGAAAATCCTGTCCGATCCGGAGAACTGACAATGAAATATCTGAAACTCTGTTTCTTTATCTCCATCTGCTTCCCTATCATCATAACACACGCAGAACGCACCGGAGACATTATCTATATTCACCCCGATAATGAAAAGGAATTATGGAGCACCTCCTCCTGGGATGGACGCGACGCACACCGGATTTTTACACATAGCCATGGCATTGAACACATAGCCGTCCAAAAAAATGGCTCTTACCTTCTGACGATTGCCCATGCCAGAGTCAACGGGCGTTTGGGTAGAGACGTTTTCCTCGTTGACAGAACACGCCCGCGGGCAAAAGCACGGAACCTTACACAGCAGCGCTATGGTCCGATCGAGGATATAGACATCTTCCACAACGGCGATGTTGTGTTTTTAAACAGCTCCGAAGTAGAGAACCTTGTCCATGGCATCTATTTGATCCCACGAGAAGAATTAGGAAACGACCTCCCGGAAACCGAGCTGCTCAGGAGCGGGGGAGATATCTTAAATGTCCGCCTGCACTGGGATTTTTCAAAGGTCCGCTGCTCCCCCGAGAATGAGCATATTGCCTATAATGCCGGGGGAAAAATATATCTCTATAATGTGATCAAAGGTGGCGGTTCAAAAGTTGTCTCCGAGGGACATTTCCCTGTGTTTTCACCGGAGGGTGACCGTCTCGCTTTTGCTCATAGGTTTAAGGGGATGAACGCAGCTATTTCCGTGATTTCAATCAAGCCGCTGAATCTGGCTCGTCGATTGGCAACCGTGGCACTTGTGGACCATGTGTCCAGTGGTGCTTTTATCTGGGCACCGGACGGACAGGCGATCATTTATACCGCCAGAGGCTTTGATCGTCTATTTCACAGTTACAGAGCCCCACTTGACGGGGGTCCCCATGAAGAAATTTTTGAACACTTGGTGGAAAGCCCCTACGATTTTGATTGGACAGGGACCTCAAACCCCCACGCCGTGGAGCCCACACGAAAACTCACCACACTGTGGGGATCACTCAAAGTACACAACATCCGCCGCAGATAACGCTTAAAGCGGATGGATTTTGGCGTGGAGATTCAGGTTTCCCCAACCTTTAGGGTGTGCAGACTACGACATTCAGTATTCTTTGATATACATTTGATATACATTGGAGGATTACGATGTTTAATAAGAAATTTGCAGTAGGTTTCACAGTTTTTCTTATTATAGTATCTACATTAGGTTTATACCATAGGCACAGAACACAGAAGATATTAGATGCCGAACCAACCAGAGTTTACAAGGTGGTAGATACGGCTGCAGAGAAAAATCAATTGCAACCATCGGTTACTAACGGAGACCACAAAGATATTGCCGCTATTGACACCGAATCTGATGGCAAAGTTGGTATCGATACCGAAGTATACAAAGACCCTATTGTAGAAAAAGCAAACGATTTGCAACCTAATGCGGTTCAGCAAAGGTTGAAACAGTCACCTGATAACACTGTCCCAATAGATGTTGGTAATATTGAAAAAGATTCAAAAAAACCTGTCAAAGAGAGTGAATCTCCCAACCAATTTCGCAAGTTGACACGAGAGGAAAAGATTGAGCGTGCAGTTGCGGCTGGCATGCCCCGCGATCAAGCAGAAAGAATGCAACCTCTACCTCCAGGAGTGACGCATGACGAAAATCTTGAAAATACACTTCAAATAATTTCTGATGTTATTCCAGAAATTCTTGATAAAAAAAAGAAATTATCTCATGAGACAAAATCTTTGGGCTCAGATAAATGAAAGTGAATATTTCCTTAATGAAAAGGGAAAAATGACTTATATAGGACTTACGCATTTTCTCTTAAAGTCCCCCTGATAAGGGGGATTTAGGGGGTTAAAAACACTGAAATTATTGCTTTTGCGTAAGTCTTGTATTGCATAACCGCACCTTTCACCAAAGTGTTCATTTATTTTCGGATTTTACTATCAGAAAAAACCGTATCGTCCTGTAGGTGTTTTTGCTCGGGCGTTTCCGTTAGGTTGAACGGATCCCCTCAATACTCTGAAAAATACCGCACGCCTAAACGCTCTCCATAGATCCGACATCAAACAAAAAACAGAGAGAAACCCAACGCATTTGCGGGTTCTGAGCCCCTGACGGTGTGAAGTTGGGTTTCGCTGCGTTCTTCGTTACGGACGCTACCCCGCTGGATTTGAGAGGTATTTAGAAAACACCTCTGCCTTCTGAGCTCCATTCAACCCAACCTACAGGGCTGTAAAGTGCATCCGAAAATGTGTATAGACAGCGTTTTTATACAGATACGACTTCTACGAGCAACTCAATTAGAACGGATAGTTTTTAGGAGGAACATAAAAAATGTCAGAAAAAACAGAGTCCACGTCCATTGTCGCTGACGAAGGGCATCCCATGAGCTGGGTTTTACCGGAGGGTGCGATTTCTCGGTTCGGGCGTGGAGTTGTGGCGGCGATGGCAGTATCGCCGGATGGTACATACCTCGCAGCCGCAACCAAGATTGGGTTATGGTGGTATGAACTCGCAACAATGCAACCTATTGCTCTATGGGACAGAGAACGCGGAATGCTGGGTGCCATTACGATTTCTCTTGATGGGCGATTGGCTGCGACCGGCAACTGGGATGGTGTTATCAAAGTGTGGGATATCCAGCGGAGTACCTGCATTACAAAAATTGTGCGGTCAGGGGTAAAAAGTCGAATGGGAACTGCTGCAATTCCGTCTCTTGCCTTTTCACCTGATAACCAGCACCTGGCCGCAACGGGTTTCCGTGACGAGATTGTCTACACCTGGGACCCCAGAACCGGCACACCGCTGGCTACGTTCCATGAGCCCGAAAGAGAAACACGCAGTTCTTCCCCCTCCCACCCTCGACCCGTTGCTTTTTCGCCAGACAGTCGCCTGCTGGCGTGTACGGCTGCCGGGACGACGGATGGCCCCGATGTTGTTTTGGTGTGGGATGTCGTAACCGGTGAGCGCATCGCCTGTCTTACCGAACAACCGAGCTTTGTGCGCAGCCTTTGCTTTTCACCTTGTGGACAAACGCTGGCCATCGGCAGCGATAAAGGCACAGTGCAAGTATGGAATGTGAAGTCTTGGGAGCAAGACGGAGTTTATCAGAACTATGATGCCACCGCTCGCATGAGCGTCTGCTATTCACAGGAAGGCATTCTTCATACTCTGGAAAATGTCCTAGAAAAAAACACTATCGTCGTGTGGGACGTGGAACGTCATGAAAAACACTACACGTACGTTGAAAAGGAATGGGAGATTGAAAGAGCCCTTTTTTCAAGCAGTTCGCATTTTGTTGTTGCTGGAGGAAAGGAATGGGCAGTCTGGGCACCTGGGGATACCAAACCCCGCAAGTTGCCGCATTTACATGTCGGTTTTCCGAGTTCCGTAGCGTTCTCACAAGATGGCAAAAAGGTGGCAGCCGGGTTTGTATGGTATGGAAGTACACTCTTCTGGGATATTGCCACCCCCATGCAACCGCCCACTTTTTTCAAAATATCCGATGATGCACGAGCCGTTTCTGTGTTCACTTCAGAGAAAATTCACGCGACAGCATTTGCGTATGATGAAAACAGTGTTAAAATAACCGTTAAAATAGGGGAAACCGACGAAAACACGACACCTCTGACATTTACACTTCCGGATCCAGCGGCAGTGGTGACTGCCGCTGCACACGCCCCACTACGACATCTCATCGCGTGCGCGGATAGCAAAGGGTGTCTGTATGTATGGGATATGAGAAGTGGTAACATCACACACACCCTCCCCTTAGAAGGGGATTGGGATGATGTTTATATCAACCGCCTTGTATTCAGCCAGGACGGTAAATACCTTGTAAGTATTCCGAGTTCTTATGGCACGATGGCAACGCTATGGGACATTGATACGGGGAAAGAAATTCCGGAGTTCCGTGACAACCCTGTCGATGCTGTCGCATTTTCACCTTGCGGTCATAAGGTTGCTTGTTGTATGGTAAGTAAAATCCGATTGTGGGATGTCAATAGTTGTCGAACGTTCTGGACGATTCCTCATGATGTATATCCGAATGCCTTGGCGTTTTCACCTTGTGGGAAATATCTTGCTTCTGGCGTGTGGTGGAATCCAAGCGTGGAAACAGAAAAGGTGCCTATTCACTTATGGGAAGTTGCCACTGGTGAAAACATTGCCACCTTCTGGGGACACCCGACCGATGTCCAAGATCTCGCGTTTTTAGCCGACGGCACCCTCTTAGCGAGTAGCAGTTTTGACGGCACTATCCTCCTCTGGGACGTGAAACCCGTGATAGGTACTTAATCCGAGAGTTTCGGTTTAATAACGATTTCGCCTCATTCCAAAACGCGAGTCCCTGACAACCTAAATTCTTAATCCTAAAATGGCATAGAATTTACGCATTTTTTCATGAATCTCTGCATAATATGCACTTTATGCAACATTTCGACTTTTACGAGCGTCACTATATTATGAAACCTATATTTTCTGCGAGGAGAGATAAATGAAGGCAAATGATGTAGATCTCATTCAACGTGTCTTAGATGGCGATCAAGATGCATTTACGATGCTTGTAAATAAATACCAGAAATCGGTTCACGCGCTCGTTTGGCGTAAGATCGGGGACTTCCATATCGCTGAGGAACTCACGCAGGATGTTTTTCTCAAGGCTTACAAGCGGCTCTCAACACTGAAACGTCCAGAGCATTTTCCGGGTTGGCTCTATGTGATTGCGACGCGCCACTGTTTTTCATGGCTCCGCAAGAAGCAGGTGCCGACAAAGTCCCTGGATGCCATGTCTATGGAGGAACTTGAAGAGGTCTGCTACGCGCAGTTTGAGGCGGACCGCGGCGAAACAGCAGCGATCGAACAGCGGCGCGAACTCGTCAAACGTCTCCTGAAAAAGTTGCCAGAGAGCGAACGCACCGTCGTAACGCTGTATTACCTTGCAGAAATGTCGGGTGCGGAGATTAGCCAGTTTCTTGGCGTATCACCAAACACAGTTAGGAGTCGGCTGCACCGCGCCCGACAACGCTTAGAAAAAGAGGAATCTATCATTCAAGAGGTTTTCGGCAGCTTCCAACTCTCTCCAACCCTAACAGAGAATATCGTGCGGGAGATTGCACGCATCAAACCGACATCACCTCCCGTGAGCAAACCGTGGCTACCGTGGGGTTTCTCTTTCGCCTCAACGTTTTTGGTTATCCTGATGATGGGGACAGGTCCGCGTGCGCTATCCCGTTTCCAACAGCCTTACGATTTAGATGCGGCATCGGAGATGACAATAGAACTCGTTGATACGCCAGTTATCAAAGTGTCCGCACGCAAGTCCGACACACGAACCCGATTCGGAATATCCGACACACATGCTAAAAATAGCGGTGCCGGATTCCAATCCGAACAACGACTCTTCGCGGCCGCGCAAGCCGATGAGACCGACCGCCCCGCAGAAAAACCACAGTGGGTTCAGACGAAGGGACCGGGTGGTATTTCAAGTGCCGGACTCTTTCTCGCATCGAATCGAACCCTCTATGCAATTGCGAAAACAGGGCTCTATCGACTCTCAGACAAGCAGGATACATGGACGTTTGTTAGTGCCAGCGGTCCGAATCGAGAGTTTGGTTCGATTATGGCTGAACACGAGGGCACCCTCTATCTCCTCACGCCCAATGAACTCTTAGTCTCAGTTGATGATGGCACAACGTGGAATAGTCTCGGCGAGCGACCTGAAGGGCATGCCACCGCGTTGGTTATCACGGATACGGCAATGTACCTCGTCCTCCAAACGGAGGTGTTTCGTTCTGAGGATGTCGGGAGCCAGTGGAAACCGATCGGAAAAGATATGCAAGCCGACAACATGCCAGAGGCAGGTGCCCCGAATTTCCGTATCTGGGACGCACTCGCTGTTGATAACACACTATTTGTCGGCACAAGTCAAGGGCTCTTCCGATTTACTGAGGAATGGAAAAAATTGCCGATACCGGTACCGCACGGCATCTTTTCGTTGGCAACCGCTGAAGATAGACTCTACGTTGGAACAGCCGCAAATCCACCGCATGGTCCGCATGCTGCCGTTTTCTATTCAACCGACCTCGGCGATTTCTGGACCGATATTACACCGAATACGCACGAACATCCAGTCAAAATAATATTTGCTGTTCAGGTTATTCCCGCCGGTGACACACTGGTGTTGAAAGGTTCCAGCGGTGTCCTACTTTCTGATGACGGTGGTGAAACATGGACGGATCCTAACCCCGGTCCCCATGCGCTTGGCGCGTTTCCGGTTGTTGCGTTAGACGAAAATAATTTTTACAATGCCATTTCCAGCGGAATAAGACGCTCAACAGATGGTGGGACCACGTGGCATCCTTTTATGGATGGATTGGTAAATTCCGATGTTGTGAGTTTGGTCGCGCTCGAAAACGTTCTCTACGCGCTAACACCTGAGGAAACGCTCAAATCGGTAGACAGCGGTGAGTCTTGGGAATCGGTTCGCTTAAGTACAGACAAGAACGCTTCACTGGAAGCAGGAACAACGAAAGTCGCAATAGCCGATAGTGTACTCTATGCAAGCAACAGCGAACTTGATGGTGTTACACTTTTTCGTCTTTCTGATGCTGGTGATGTATTCCAACCGGTCGAAGGTATGCCGGATTTTGAGGAAGACACCTTACACAAGGAATGGCGGAAAAAACGTCTGGAAGCGAGACGGAACGGTGATGATGTTGATAAGGTGCAGGCGCAGTGGAAAGCAGATCAACACCGCGCCTTTGAAGAATGGATGACGAATGGAACGTTTACGGTCACCATGGATACTGTCTTCATGGAATATAGACATAAACTTTACAGATGGCGACGCGGCGAAACCGCATGGCACTATACAGGCTTGGAGGATCAAGGCGGCATCTCACCTATTGAGGGAAAAGGACTCACGCTTGCCGCTTCTGGGAACACAGTCTATGCCGGTAAACGAGAGGGAGAACTTTTCTTCTCATCTGATGCTGGAGACACTTGGACTGATGTCACTAAAAACCTCGCCTTTCCGTTTGGATACTTTAAAGAGATACGCTTCGCCGGATCAACCGCCTACGTCTCAACCGATATGGGCGTTATGCGCTCACGCGATGGCGAAACTTGGGAAGTCGTTACCGATATTGAGGGCAATAGGCTGATTATGGATGGAATTGTGGTCGATGATGCGACGGTTTACGGTGTCTGTGAGAGTGGTATCTATGAAGTCAATAAACAGGCCAACGCGTGGAAACAGATCATCGCAGAACTACCGCACACGGCAACCGCGTTTGCGATTGAGGGTCGGACCTTCTACATCGGCACCAAGCAAAACGGTGTCTTCCGCTTCCAACACAACAATCCGTAAATATTGAGACCTACGCAAACTCTTTCGCTGGTGTCCTTCCGCTTGACAAAGTTGAACGGAGAGCCGTCATCCACGCCCTCAAAGTGACCGGCAATAATATCCCCGATGCAGCACGGGCGTTGGGCATCGGTAGATTCACACTGTATCGGAAAATGAAAAAACATAACCTGCAACAGTAAAAATGTTGTCTCAATATGGGATAGTGTCTCATATTGAGACAACACGCCAGAACCCTTTTTATCAAAGGCTTGGTCATCGATACGTCTCCCAAACTTGTCTCATTTTGGGACATTCCACGAAAAACAACTTTAAGCAATCCAATCACATCGCGGACAGCCTGAATCCAGCGTACCGCTTTGACAGATAAGGCTATTTTGACAGATAAGGCTATGACAAGGATGGATATCACGGTTTCACTATTGGCACGGTTCTTGCTTAAGAAGTGTAAGCCAAATCCTTGGATGTTAGTTGTGTTTTACATGAGGTATCGTGGGATTTTGGTGGTGCATCGCAGAACGCTCCAATAAGCAAGGTCTCTCGCGATGCGATTTTTAGCTTGACAATAACGCCGGAATGTACTATATCTTATGTCGATTCTTGTTGTTGTCATAAATATTCTACAATTGGCAGACTTTCTTTTTTATACTTTGGAGAAACCTAGCACAAAAAGCGTCTCTCCAAAACATTACTCACTGTAGCCCTGCTACTGATGAGCAGCTTCATTTTAGTTGTCACCATACTCCCGAATGCTATTGGTGAACCCCAGATTGACGAAATGGACGCTACTGGTCCCGCAGAAAATGTCATAAAAAATGTGACGATAGATGTAGATAACTTTGATGCATCCGCTTACATCTCAGCAGAACGTCTTGATGGGAATGGTAATGTGATAGGGTTTGTAGAGGCATCTGTGAGTGCCTATAAAAGCAATGATGATATCGTCTATTATTCCGCCTCAGCATATAGTAGTGTCCAAGGCTGCGACGAAAATCAGATGCCGAACAGTGCTCGTGCCAATGCATGGGTTAAGGTTCCTGGAAACCCCCGCGCGCATGACCAGGGGGGCCCTGGCGATTCTTGGATAAATTCGTGTGGACCAAGCTATCAGAGCGCATACGATAGCAACAACCAAAATTTAAATGAAGCTGGTAATGAACGTTTAATGGCGGCGGCAGGACTGCAGATTCATGGTCCTCGCCTCGGTGTTAAAATTGTAGTATCAGGGGTCTAATGCATTACATCCGTATCCTCTGTTTTTTAATAATACCCTTGTGTGTTTCACAAATAGGGTGTCAACAGGATGGGGACACGTCCTCCCCATCCTCCACCCGGGCCCTGAAAAAGTCAAAACAACAACCTTCTGTAGAGGTCACTGCAGGCGGAAAAGTCTGGAAGATTGATCCTAATCTTTCCTATCAAGCGACAGGCGTTTGGACAAACCCGAACCCACGACCACTTACATCCGTGGAAGCAGCGCGCCTTAAGGAAATTCAAGTTGAAAGAGACGCACTTCAGGCGCGACTTGATGCCCTTGACATCGAATGGGGGGCTTTACTTCGTATTGACCAGCCACAGATTAAAACCCGTTATAGTTTTGGCAAACCCCCGCATAGGGGCACTGGCAAAATTATAAACTTAGGCGAGTTCCCGATGGAAATAGAGGAGCCACCGCACCACTCCCCAGAGTAACCACAACTCTATTCACAAGGGACACACTTCATGAAACACTTTTTGTATATCTTACTCAGCTTGAATTTCTGGGTTGTATTTTTGCTACCCTACACGACCAATGCCCAACTCACCGGTGAAGTTATCTTTAGACACCCTGAATTTTCTAACGAACTCTGGATGACCAACGTGGAAGCCTCGCACCCCCCGCGTAGGATTTTAAAACACATCAATTCTATTTATGGACTATCTGTACAAAAAAATGGAAACTTCCTCGTCTTCCTTGCTGACGGGATCGGTCATACAACAGGCGTTTATCTTCTTGATAGAATGCAGCGGCGGCCAGAAGCACGTAACCTCACACATCATCATTTTGAAGAAGTTTTAGATGTATCCATCTCCGCGCAAGGTGATGTTGCCCTCACAAACATGTTGAGTGACCCCCCGGAGGACCGCGGGCTCTTTCTCATTGAAAAAAAAGAACTTAAACATTGGCAGCCAGAAGTCAAACGATTAAAACGAGGCGAAGTTTTTTCCCTCGATTGGTCACCAGACAGCACTCAGATTGCCTACGAGAACAACAACGGTATATTTCTGTTCAATCTGTTGACCCGAAAGACGGTACGCCTCCGTTCCCGTAGAGGCGAATATTTCCCTACTTTTTCACCCAATGGAAAATATCTCGCTTTCGTTCGCAAAAAGTCAAACGCGGCGGATCAGATGAGTGTCCTCTCTCTCACGACCTTGCAGATCGTGAAAACCATAGTGCCAGAAGACCACACACATATCAACGGCATCAATTGGTCCCCAGACGGACAGTACCTCGTTTATACAACCCCGGGCGCCGGACAGCGATTATATCACCATTGGGCAGTACCGCTCTCCGGTGGTGCTCACGAAAAAATATTTGATGCCCATGAGACCGTTCATTACCTTTTTGATTGGACGCACGCAGCGTATGCCGTTGACCCCGTGAACAGGCTAACGATCCTCTGGGGACAACTCAAACAGCAAAACGAAAGCCGCGAATAAAATAGACGAGGGTTTTGCCTTAGGTAATCGTATGAGGTGTCATCTGTCCGATTTTTAACCTCGACGCGAAACCCCGCAATTTTGATAGCGACGCGCTAATTTCTTTATCTGTTTGGGAATATTTCCTTGACATGCAATCGCATGTCCATATAATAGCCGTACAATACCACATTACCAATTTCGGATTTTGGAGAGGTAAAGTATGGCGAAAATACGGATGGCACAGTACGGAACGAAGCACGGACACGCACGCGGCAAGCTGCAGGCGATGCTCGTCAACCCCGATGTGGAAGTCGCAGGTGTGTTTGAACCCGACGCACAACAACGCGAGAAACTTCAAAATGGCGGCGGAACGTTTGCCGACATCCACTGGTTCGCAAATGCCGAGGAGATGCTCAACGATGCGTCCATCGTCGCAGTCGCTTCGGAAGGTAACAACGCCGAAAGTTTAGATCAGACCGAGCAGATTGTCAACGCTGGAAAACACGTCTGGTACGACAAACCTGCTGGCGAAAACTGGGAACAATGGCAACGCGTCATCAACACCGCCCAAGAGAAATCCCTACACGTACAGTTGGGGTACATGCTACGGTATCACTCCGCCTTCAGGCAAGTTGCCGAGTGGGTGCACGCTGGATTTTTAGGCGATGTCTTTTCTGTCCGCGCACACATGTCAACCAATATTTCTCTTGAGGCGCGCACCCGCATCAGCCAACACATCGGCGGCATCTTTTTCGACTTAGGTGGACACGTCCTCGATCAAGTGCTCTGGCTCCTCGGACGACCAGAGAAGGTCACCTCTTTCCTCCGAAACGATGGCGGTTCCGTCGAACCTTTCAAAGACAACACCCTCACCGTTTACGAATTTGAAAAAGCGCTGGCGTTTATATCCATCTCTGCTTTGGAACCGAGACCCATGGCGCGTAGATTTGAAGTCTACGGCACCGAAGGCAGTGCCATCATTGTCGAACCCTTTGAACCGGGATTGAAAATTCGGCTCTGTCTGGAGAGCGCGAAGGACGGTTACACGCAAGGCGAACAAATCGTAGCGATAGACGGTGAGAGCCGTCAACGCACGTATGAACTTGAACTTGACGCGTTTTTAGCGACGATTGTGGGAGAACAACCACCGGATCGTCCGGTATCACACGAATTATTAGTGCAGGAGACCCTTCTACGGGCGACAGGTGTCATACCGAGTTAACATTAAGGGTTGAGATGTCTAAAAATCGGATCGCTGATGGTTGATGGCTGATCGCTGACGGCTGACTAATCTTCCAATCCGGCCGCCCATTTGATGCAGCCCGTGATGTGTTCGTGGAACCATTTCTCGCTCCAAAGCGCGTCCGGGTGTCCCAAGGCGGTGTACATCACGCGTCCTTTTCCATACGTATGGCACCAACCGAGGGCATAGTCGTTATCTTCACGGTTACCACGAGAGACATCAATGGAATCGTTATCCAGACGCATCAGCACACGTGTTTTGTTGCGATCCCAACTTTTGAACGTATAAATTTCATCGACAACTTTAAAACTGCTGCCCAGCATACGGGTCGCTGGATGGTCGGTATCCTCAACGATGACGTTCACTTCTTCGTGCCACGGGTGTCCGGCAAAATAGCCGCCGAGCATTTCGCCGTATTCGGGCCAATCGTAACAGGTATCCGTCGCGTTGTGGATACCAAAGAACGCTTTTCCGTTACGTACAAAATTCAGCAACGCCTCTTTTTGCGCATCATTGAAAGGTAGGTTGCCTGTCGTTGCAAACGCGACGATGTCCTGTTTTTCGAGATTGTCAGCGTTAATCCGATCGCATCGGTGCGTCGTGGTAACGTTCCAACCGTTTGCAGCACCAATCTGTTTCAGTGTAACCTCTGCATTCGGAAGATAACTATGTTCAAAACCCGCGGAATGCCGCAACATCAGAATATTCATACAGACTCCTTCTGACCTATTGTGTATTAAATTTACCGTTGCTTGATGTTTGCAAAACAAGGTTAGAAACCTCGCCTACAATCGTCTTGATTTGTGTTATTCTCAAAGTATTATACAAAATTAATAAAAAAAGTGTTAAACTATTTCCCAAAGTGCCGTAACATTTAGTGACTGAAAACTGACAACTATTCCATAAACAACCATAGGAGCATAGACATGCGATTTCTGAAAAAAGGTGACGACAAAAAACCGAAGTCCGAAGCGGGAGAGGCGACAAAGGCACATCCCGATCTGAAAGTCATCAGCGGTTCACAGATTTCTGGGCAGCGACCGCAACAACCGACGCAGCCGCAACAACAACCGCAACAAAATATTACACTGCCGAACATCAAGTATAAAATTGCGGTGGCGAGTGGTAAAGGCGGGGTCGGAAAATCGACTGTTGCGACCAATCTCGCGATCTCTTTAGCAAACGCCGGGGGTGCCGTCGGTCTCATGGACGCTGATGCTTACGGTCCGAGCATCCCCACAATGATGGGCGTTCAAGAGCAACCGAAGGTCAGTCCGGCACGTAAACTCATTCCACTCGTACGACATGATATTAAACTCATGTCAATCGGGTTTATGGTTCCAGAGGAACAGGCGATGATTTGGCGCGGTCCGATGCTACACAGCTCCATCCGTCAACTCCTTAGCGATGTCGAATGGGGCGAACTCGATTATCTTATCATCGATCTACCGCCCGGGACGGGTGATGTCGCGCTCTCTCTAACGCAGGCGATCCCGCTGACAGGCGCACTGATTGTCACAACGCCACAAGACGTTGCGCTCGCTGATGTCCGGCGTGGTGTTGCCATGTTTGAACGCCTCGGCGTGCCTATCCTCGGCATCATCGAAAACATGAGCTACTTCCTCTGCCCACACTGCAACGAGAAGACAGAAATCTTCCGCAAAGACGGCGGTAAGAACACAAGCGAACGATTCGGGGTCGCGTTCCTTGGACAAATCCCACTTGATGCTGAAGTCTGTACAGCAGGCGACCTCGGTGTCCCAATTGTCGCTGGACACCCAGAATCCCCGCAGTCCGAAGCGTTCGGTGCAGTCGCCCAAGAATTAGAAACAGTGTTAGAGGAAACCGGTGATGAGGATGAATTGAGGATCCTTTAAACGAGAAAAATAGAATAGGACTTACATAGGTTCTTTACCGACGAGGTTTAAAACCGGAGTCCCACCCGTTACTGGAAAAGGGAACTGACTGGTGACTGAGAACTAACAACTGCAAACCTTCTAATCTGAAAGCGAAAGGATAACAACTCATGAAAACGATCCTATGTTTCACACTCACACTACTCATTTTCGTAATGCTTATGTCCGTGCGAAACAGTTTTGCCCAAGACGCATCCTCCGAATATGTCGTGCGAGTGATCTATTTTATACCAAATGACCGAGAACCTGATCTCAATATAGACGCATATTTGGACAAAGTAATCAAAGATGTGCAGCGGTTTTACGCAGACGAAATGGAACGCTACGGATTCGGCAGAAAGACATTTAGACTTGAAAACGATGAAACTGATAAGCTAATAGTGCACCGCGTTGAGGGCAAATTTACCAATATGCACTATCATGATGCGCCTTCAGAAATTGCTGCAGTCGAAACAGAAATTGATGAGAAGTTTGACACATCAAAGAACATTATCTATCTTTCCTGGATAGACCTGTACAATCCCGAAGCAGCTAAAAATCAAATTTGGGGCATTGGCTCTGGAACCCCTATTATGGGAAAAGTACGACTTGTTTCTACCAACTTTGATTTTGCTAACTTTGAAAGGATACCGCAACACGATTACATCCGGGCTTGGACAGTTGTTGCCCACGAACTTGGACACGCTTTTGGATTGAGTCACGATTTCAGAAATGATGCGTACATTATGTCTTACGGTGGATTACAGGTAAGCGAATTGTCACCATGTGCTGCCAAGTGGTTGGATGCTCATCGTTATTTCAATGCTAATGAGTCTGCATTAAACCATAACACAATAGTAAAAATGCTAACACCAAACCTTGATTCTACACTGGCTTCTATCCATCTACAATTTGAAATTACCGATCCAGATGGACTCCATCAGGCAATTCTAATTACGAAAGCTGCACAAGGATTAATAGGTTGTAAACAATTAAGTGGTTATAGCGATACTATAGAATTTGACACTACCAATATTACAACAGATTCTACTGCCATATCTCTTGCTGTTATGGATTCACACGGAAACTTTAAAGTTTGGAAGTTTAATGTCAATATTACCTCTCTGCTTGTTCCCAAAATTGTGTCAATCCCTGATGCAAATTTAGCAGAAACGGTGCGCAAAACCCTCGGATTAACACCGACAACTCCCATCACACAACTGGATATGCTAAAACTAACGACGCTTAAAAATTCCGAAAAACGCAGGATTCCTGAACACCAAATAACAGACCTCACCGGAATTCAATATGCACTGAATCTAAGGTATTTATACCTTAGGCACAATCAGATTCGCGATATATCACCACTTAAAACACTAACCCAATTGAAAGGTTTATCTCTTGAAGGAAATCAAATCACGGATCTCACATCTATTGCAAAATTAACAAATTTAACCTCTTTACTTTTGAGTGGAAATCCATTACTTGATCTTACTCACCTCACAACATTGACTCAATTAAAGGAGTTATCACTGGCAGGAAATAACATTAACGATATAACCCCACTTGCATCGCTAACGAATTTAAGCAGGTTATGGCTTAGTAATAACCAAATTAGTGATGTCAACCCGCTCGTTAAACTTGTAAATCTTCAAGAATTATACCTTGTAGATAATCCAATTAAGAACCGAGAGCCGCTTTTAACTCTATTGGAAAAGAATCCAAATGTGGAAATTTATCTCAAGAATGATCGTGAGCCACTGCCGGTTACCCTATCCCATTTCCGAGCAGACCACACTAATACAGGTGTTGTGCTCAAATGGGCAACCGAATCTGAAATAGACAACGCGGGATTCTATATCTATCGCAGTGAAACAAAAAATGGTGAATTCAAGGCTGTCAACCCGACCATGATACAAGGTGCTGGGACAACAGGTGAACGCAACGAATATACTTGGACAGATACCACTGCGAAACCGAATACCATTTATTATTATCGGATTGAGGATGTGTCGCATGCAGGTGTTCGCGAACAGTTAGCAATTGTTCGCTTGAGAGGACTTGTGTCCGCTAGCAGTAAACTCACCACCCGCTGGGCGGATTTGAAAGTGCCATAGGGACTCCGATTTACGATCTGTCGCGATACGGAGATCACGCCTGCCTTCTCGCGAAGTGTGTATCCTAATTTCGCTATTAACATTGTATAAATAACTTTTTTATTTTACACTGTTTTACCATGGTAAGGCACAAGCGAAACGTTATTGAAAAACGCCGATCATCTATTTCAAAGTTCTGTCCCCAGATTAAAACCTCATCCCAGTCTAGGATCGCACAAAATAACCAGAGGACTTACCAGTGTGCACTCCAAGCCATAGAAATTGGAAACCAGAATCCGAGATGCTAAACGATGCCCTATTCCCCTGACAACTGGTAACTGACAACTGATAACCATCCCAAGGAGGCTTCTCATGGCAAATATAGGTTGGGGAAATGTTTACAAGAAACTCGGCGCACGACCGGTTATTAACGCAACCGGAAACCAGACTGTCAGAGGCGGTTCCACGCCTTCACCAACAGTCCGAGACGCAATGCGCCAGGCAGATGACAGTTACGTCGAAATGCAAGAATTGCTCGAAAAGTCAGGGCAGTTCATAGCAGAACGCTTAGGTGTTGAAGATGCTTATGTCACAGCCGGATGCTATACCGCACTCGTCTTGGCAGCAGCAACCGTCATGACCGGAAACGATCCTGACAAGTGTGCACAACTCCCAGATACCACAGGACTGAAAGACGAGATCGTTTTTCAGAAGAAGCAACACTACACCTACGATCGCGCGTTTACGATTCCGGGCAGTAAACTCATTTTCGTAGGCGACGAAAAGGGTTGTACCGCCGACGCGTTGAACGATGCTATCGGCGAAAACACCGCCGCAGTCGCTTATCTCATCCAACCTAATCAAGGGAACGCCGTTCCGTTGGAGGAAGCAGCCGAGATCGCACACGCACATAACCTCCCGCTTATTGCCGATGCCGCCTCCCAAATCTATCCGATTGACTACTTCCGTCGAAATGCGCAATCCGCCGACCTCGTCTGTTTCGGCGGCAAGTATTTCAACGCACCACATTCAACAGGGTTCATCTGTGGCAGAAAGGATCTCATTGAGGTCGTACACAGACACGGCTTCATCGGACCCCGTCCCGTCGGACGCGGAATGAAAGTTGATCGGCAGGAAATTATCGGATTGGTGACCGCTATTGATATCTGGCTATCGACAGATCACAATAAGCGATCAAAGGAGCAAGACGCGAGATACGAGACACTTGCACAAGCACTGGAAAATATTGACGGTGTATCGTGTGAAGTTCACTACCAAGAGAAGAGCCATACGCTGTCGAATCTACACGTTACCTGTGACGGCAGGGACGCAGCGCAGATAGCACGCGACCTCGACGCTGGCACCCCGCGCATCAAAGTGAACACACGCGGGAAAGACACGCTCGTGATTAACGCCTACACCCTCAATGCTGGAGAAGAGGAAATCATCGCAAACGCCCTACGGCATCTCTTGCGTTAATAGTGTCCCCAGGGCTATTCAATTGTACCTATTCACTTTATGTATGTAGATGTTTTTTTTTGTAGGAGCGAGCTGTGCTCGCGATTTTTTCCTAAGGGTGTTCACTTACGTAAAGCAAAACCAATATCCAAATCAAAAATTGAATGACCCTGATAGTGTCCCTTCATTTAGATCGGACATTTGAGTGAAACCCAACGCATCCTTGCATCGACGTTTGGAGTGTTGGGTTTCGCTATATCTATCTACCAAATAACAAAATCTGACCACGGTTTTATGTTAAGCGTTCCCAATAGGAAGAAGACAGCCGATCCACCGAGCGCGCCTTTTGCCGCGGCAACCAATTGGAGCCTCCGCATCCTCGCTTTGTAGGCATCCATGTAAAAATTAACATATTCTGCCGATTTACCGAGAAGTCGATCGGCCGGCGGAACCGGTTGATAAACATACGCACCACCGACAGCGACGGCACCGAGCAAGCAAGTACCTGCAATCCCTAAAACCCCGCCAGCGGAAAGCCACACTGCCGTGTTCACATCGTCTTCAGCATCATATTCGGCATCCGCTTTCGCTTTAAGTGCGACCGAATTCTGCTGCGCGAAGCACCGCATCGGCATACCCACACTCAACGCAACCATCAAACCAGCCAAAAGTTGAAAAATTACACCTTTTTTCATTCCATCTCCCTGTAAGAATATTGCCTACCAAATTACAATGTCCCACTCGCCATACTTCCAATGATGCCCAAAACGACAAGGTTGGTTATGATCGCACCCGCGGCAAGTATTGCAAACCCAATCAGTGCGTAAGTGAGTTGAATTCCTCGGACTTTGATTTTATAGGTATCCTTGTAAAACGCCGTGTATTCCTCAGGCTTCTCCAAGAACTGTGAGGCGCGCGGCTCCGGCTGATAAATGTATGCAATCAGGATCCCGATAAAATTACCGATAAAACCGGCAATGAACCAAACAAGTTTATTGGTATCGGTTTTCGCGTCCTGTTCAGCATCTATTTCAGCTTGGCGTTGTTCTAAAGACATCTTCGGACTCCTTATGACTGTTATGGGGGTGAAATCTCAATAGCACGGCGTTCTGTTGTCGCTTTGCGTGCCGCTTCAATAATCGCAAGGTTGTGATACGCCATCTCTGGACGTACCGGTAAAGCTGCGTCCATAGCAAGTGCGTTGAAAGTCTCTGTAAAGTAACGGACATGTCCGCTTGCATCGGCGCGTTCCGCTTCATCAAATTCTGGGAGTTCCAACTGTTTCCACCCATCCGCGCGTGTATAACGACGGAGCGCGTCTGCCACATTGTGCCGATGATTGACGCGTAGAGAACCGTTTTCAGCGTGCATCTCACACCAACCGGAATCCGTCCCGGGCACGCACCACGCCCCTGAAACGGTCGTAATACCGCCATCTTCATGCTCACACAACAGCATCGCAATATCGTCAACATCAATATCAAGATGTAGCGTTTGCACCCGTGCCTCAACATAACGCACGGGGGATTGCATCAGGGTGCAGACAGAATAGATTTCGTGGTAACTTGTATCAATGATACAACCGCCACCTTTTGCTTTACTTGCGCGCCACGCGAAGGCAGGCGTAGGATGATCCGCCGAAAAGTCAGCAGGTTTCAATCCCATTCCAGTGCTGCGTCCGAAATGCGGTTTACCTAACGCGTCAAGTTCCGTCATCGCCACCCGCATCCCCGCCGTGAAGATGTAGTTATGTACAACCGTGTAAGGTACAGCGTTCTGGCGTACTGCTTCCAGAATTGCGTCTGCTTCCTCTAAGTTTGTCGCCATCGGTTTTTCCGAAATAATAGCCACGCCTGCATTTGCGGCTTCGATAACCTGTTCAGCGTGAAGTGAGTGCGGTGTAGCAATCGTCACCACATCAACGGCTGCATGTTCCAGCATCTCGCGGTAATCTGTATATCGTTTTTCCGTTGGCACATCAAACATTTCGCCAACTTTTTGTAGGTTTCCTGGAACAACATCTGCCAGCGCAGTGACCTGAACGGTATCTGTGAGGGCGCGGTAAGCACGGGCATGCGTCCTTTCCACAATACCGCCACAGCCAATCAGTCCTAAACGAATCGGTTTATTCATTATATTTCTCCTTTGTATAAAGTTTAGCATATTTTCAGATTATGTCAAATTCTTTGCATTGTGTGAAGTGATTAGGACTTACACATGATGCTCTTTTGTACCACCATAAGTGTCAATTTTAGAAACAACAAACCTCTCAGACCCAGACCCGGTAGGTTCGGTTTGCAACCGAACCGGAGCTTAGACACAAATTTCTCAGACCACAAAAAACCTCTTGAGTTCCGTAGGAACGGTATGTTTATAGAAAAATACCCGCTCCCGTTTTTAGCCCTGTAGGGGCGGCATGTTTATATTCTTGTCTGAATGCACGTCGCATTTAGGCGAGTACGCCGCAAATCTCGGATCGTCGCGGATGACACGGATTGCGCTGATTTTGAGAGGTTTTGGTGGTATAGTATCCTTAGCCCCAGCGGGACGATATGTATATAACCTGAACTTGAAAATAAACATAGCGGTGTAAAAGTAGGTTGGGTTGAACGGCATTGAAAATCAAAGGCCAGTATGCCAAAATACATCAGCCCTAATATACGCGTATAAATATCCAAGAACCGAGTGAAACCCAACGCTCTTTCGCCGAACCGTGGAAGCATAGCAGTATAACGTTGGGTTTCGCTATAATTTTCATTTATGTGATGGTGTAGGGTGCTGATCTGTGCTGGATTGTCCGTATCGCTTTTCTCGGTTCCGCTCAACCCAACCTACAATGCTGTGATGAGTTTTTCCTAAAATTGACCCGATGGTGCATTTACAAACCGGACCCACCTAAAGTTAGAAATCAGCATGGGATACGTCGTTATTTTTGAAAAGGGCGAAAATAGTTACGGGGCTTCTGTTCCCGATCTCCCGGGATGCATCGCTGTCGCTGAGACGATGGTAGAAGTCCGAGAGTTAATCGCTGAAGCCATCGAGTTTCATATTGAAGGATTACGGGAAGATGGCGAAGTCGTCCCACAGCCGTCGTCAAGCCTCCCTGTTCAAAATGAGCCGGAGGTGTCGTCTGCATTAATTGCGGTGAGAGTTTAGTATTCTTGTCCCTACAACGCAGGCAAATTTCCAACAATCTCCACCGTCTTCAGACTCACAGTAATGACACGCCCAATCAAATCCACAATGTATTGAGGTTCCTCCGCACGGTTCGGATCATTCACAATCCCGCTCCGTTTATCCACCTTGACGCGATACTGATCTACCACCCACTCCAACGCTGATCGGTTGCCTAACCGATACTCATAAACCTCCGCAGGAATACCGTCCAGTGTGAGGAAGTCGTTGTATTTCAACTGCGTCTTGTCTTTAGAAAGTTTCATCTTCTCTACATCCCAATTGACCTGCATGCCGGGGGTTTCAACCTTTCGGAGTTTATCGTATTTCGGAACGGATTCATAGTTGACGTGGAGATCCGCTAGCTGATCACCTGCCTTCGCAAATCCCCAGAAATCTTCGGCGAAGGGGATATGTGGGAGGTCGCGCTTGAGGTTCATTGCGTATTTCTCACGATACGTCGGATGGTGCAAAAGTGCGTAGTTGTAGTGGAAGATGTCCCACTTGGAGATCGTGTCATCGCCGTAGTGTTTTCGGAATTCTGCCAATGCCCAATCGGTAATGTTCTCTTGGCGATTTGTGCCGTCCTCGTCGTAGATGTAGAAAGGGAAGCATTGAGCCTTCTCAAATGCCAAATCTAAGGCGGGGATGTTGTTGGTCGCAAGGCATCCAAAACTTTTTCTATTACCAATTCCTGCAACACATATTATCTTATTTTTTTCTTCGGTCTCAGGTGTCGGAAAAATGGAGGGAAACAAGTAGACTCTATTGTTTAGAACGCGGTCAAAGAACAGATTGAATTTTGTGAATGGACGGTAGAGTGAGACGCGCACTTTGTCATGTGTCCATTCAGCATATTTGCCACGTTGCAAGTGCCGACGTAGTTCCTGATCCCACTTGATTTTTGAGTCATCATAAATTACAAAATCGCTGGCATTTATCCGCTGATTGTCTCGACGTTCCCACCTATCTACCTCTATGTTGTAAGTGTCAATTATTCTTTGAGCATTCTCAGCGAGGGTTTTTCGATTGAAGTTATAAACCCATGCATCACGATTGGTTTTAATACCATTACTGTAAGTTTTGAAAACTACATTTTCTGCTATACTTTTTTGTGCTTTCGCTTCTTTCGTTCCTATCGGAATAAAGGTGTCAAACTCGGCGTGAAGTCCTTCGGTTAACCATGTGGATTGCTGATTGGGTTGAATTGCGTTCCATTCTACGTTTCCTGTGTGTTGGCGTTCATTGAGAAAATTAAACTTCTTTTCTCGGTTCCACAAGTCATCGGTGGAAAAATAAAAGATATTGGGCTTCTCTGATGAGTTACCTCTATTTTT